>OZ252258.1:2518000-3147500 GCA_965249945.1 Erythrobacter sp.
TCTATGGCCATCTCACTGGTGGTGTCGGCTATTACGACAAGGTCCATGGCGGCGGCTACGATTGGCAACGCAATGGCAAGACCGTGCGCGACAATCACTATGCCACCGACCTGCTCGCGGATGAGGCCATTCGAGTGATCGAGGATCGTGACCCCGAACGCCCCTTCTTTCTGTTCGCGGCCTTTGGCGCGCCCCATCTGCCGAACGAAGCCCCTGGAGCAGCGATCGACCAGTACGACGCCATTTCAGACCAGCGCAGGCGTCTGCATGCAGCCATGGTCAGCGAGCTCGACGCGGCGATTGGGCGGATCCACGCCGCGCTGGTGTCGCAGGGTCTCGATCAAAACACGCTGATCTGGTTCCTCAGCGACAATGGCGGGCTGTTTCCCTCAAACCCGGTGCGGCACCTACCGGACTTTCTCTTGTCGCGCGCCGCAGCCAACCAGTTCTCGGTGGAGATGACACCAGAATTCCTGAGGTTCATCGCTACCAATCTGCGCGACGGCGGCTCGGACAATCGACCCTTTGCCGGAGGCAAGCAATCGGTCGCGGAAGGCGGAGTCCGTGTCCCATCCTTTGTCCGCTGGCCCGGCCAAGTTGACGCCAGACCCTACAATTACATGGCAACGGTTCAGGACGTTGGCCCCACCCTGCTGACCATTGCAGGCCAGACCATTGACGAAGCCACCATCGATGGACGCAATCTCTGGACCGCGCTCAACACCAACACCCCGGGCCGCGCGAAAGACTATGTCATCGCCACCAGAGTGACCAGCAATTCCAACGCCCTCTATCGCTATCCCTACAAGCTGATTGAGGACGAGAGTGGCCGCCGACTTTACAACCTCGAGAATGATCCGCTCGAGACCGAAGATCTAGCCCCACGTGAGGCCGCTATGGTCGAGGATCTGTCGAAGGCCCTCGCCGCCTTCCCACGTGGTGAGAATGTCGCGATTCCGCTGCAGGAAGTGGTCGACGATCCTGATTACTTCGGCGGCGATGAAGACCGCGACCCATGGGCCGAGCAAGCCTATTCCGTTCCATCCGCACAATAAGAGGGCAATCCAATGCGTTATCCCATCAAGACAGACTGGCTGTTTTACCTGTTCCTCGCCAGCTATGCCTATCTGATCCTCAGCATGACCTATCGGCTGTGGTTCGGTGACGGCGTAAATATCTTCGCCACCTATAGCGACGCGACGGTGCAAGCGCAGGTCGTGCTCGATGCCAACAAGGTCTATTGGTCCAAGACCTGTTTCCTGTTCGGCACGCTGTTGCTGACCGGAATCGGCCTCGACTTCCGCGCTGCCTTAGGCACGGCGGCGAGCTTCTGGGCCATGTCATTGATCCTGATGTTCGGCAACAGCATGACCTTGATCGGATCATTGGTCATGGGCCTCGCCCTGGTAGCGCTTCAAGCCAAGCGCAGACAGATCTTCGCCAGGTCAACAGCGCAATCGAGCGCCTAGCCCAGGCTCCGCAAATGGTAGGCGTGACCGCCAAATTGGGCGTCCAGCGCCAGCAGGCGCTTGTGGTAATGGCTGACATTGAGCTCGTCCGTCATTCCTACACCGCCATGGGTCTGGATCGCAGCCTCTCCAATCTCTTTGCCGAGCTTTCCGACCTGTCCCTTGAGGATCGAAATATCGCGCGCGCTGGCAGCGCCGGATTCTGCCAGAGCGGTGGTGTAGATCAGGGTCGCGCGGGCTTTGGTGTAAGCGATCTTCATATCGGCCAGACGGTGCGCCACCGCCTGAAACATGCCGATCGGCTGCCCGAACTGCTTGCGGGTCATGGCGTATTCGCCAGCGATCGCCATCAGTGCGCCCATCGCCCCGACCGCTTCGGCGGATTGCACGATGATCGCCTGGCTTATGATCTCAGCGACCTGCTCGCCTTCGCCCAGCAGGGTCGCTGAGACGCTTTCGAACCGGATGTTGGCGGCACTCTTGCCATCGACGGTCGGATAGGCACGGCTATCAAGACCTGCAGCGTCTTGCTCGACCAGGAACAGGGCTGGCACACCGCCCTCACCCTTGCGCGCAACGACAACCAGCACATCGGCTTCAGCACCTGCGATCACCAAGCGCTTCTCACCACTCAGCTTGAATCCATCTCCGTCCGTGGTCGCCACCATCGAGATCTGTTCTAAGTTCGCGGTGCCGTGTCCCTCTTCATAGGCAAAGGCCGCCACAGCCTCACCGCTCATGACTTTCTCAAGCCAACCCAGCGCCACCTCGCTGTCGCCTGCTGACAAAGCAGCGCCAGCCGCAATCACGGACGCAGCGTAGGGCTCAACCGTCAGATGCTTGCCGAGCAGCTCTGCGACCGCGACACAGTCGGAGATAGACCCACCCAATCCGCCGTGATCCTCCGCAAATGGGAGGGCGAGCAGGCCGAACTCGGCATATTGGTTCCACGCCTCTCTCGACCACGGATCCTCACTGCGAACCACCGCCTGACGGGCGTCGAAATCATAGCTCTTTTCCAGAAACTTGCCGACGCCATCGCGCAGCATTTGCTGTTCTTCGGTGAAACTGAAATCCATCGTCTCAGCCCCCCATCGCCACGGTGCGCGCAATCAGGTCGCGTTGCACTTCGTTGCTGCCAGCATAGATCGTGGTCGCGCGGCTGTTGAGATAGAGCGGCATCGAGATCAGATCGAACTCGCTGCCGAGTGGCTCGACATTCGAGCCGACCCGCAAGGCCTCCAACTGACGCGCCATCCCGTCGACACCCGAGAGCTGCATCATCAGGGTAGAGGCGCGCTGCACCAGCTCGGAATTCATCGTCTTGTTCATTGAAGGGAAGGCCGGATCGCGCGCAATCTCATGCCCACTGATCGCCAGTTTCTCGAAATGCGCGAGCGAAGCGATGTCTGCCTCCAGCTCTCCGACGTCGCGCTGGAAAACCGGATCATCCGCCAGCATCCCGCCAAACGGTGATGGAGTCTTGCTGGCCGCATCGCGCGCGCGCTCAACATAATGGACCAGAGTCGGACTGGCAGCGGATCCGCCACGCTCGTGCTTGAGCAGGTGCTTGGCGACGCTCCAGCCGTCATTCTCTTCGCCGACCCGGCCCGATTGCGGAACACGGCAATTGTCGAAGAACACTTCGCATTGCTCTGGGAAACCATCGAGCCCGACGATCGGACGGATCTCCATCCCCGGATAATCGACCCGATCGAGCAGCAGGAAGGTGATGCCTTGCTGCTTTTTGCCATCACTGCTGGTCCGAACCAGCATGAACATCCGGTTGGCGTGATGGGCATAGGTGGTCCAGATCTTTGAACCGTTGATGATGTAATCATCACCATCGGGTTCAGCGCGGCAACTCAACGAGGCTAGGTCAGAGCCGGAGTTTGGTTCCGAATAACCCTGCGCCCAAAAATCGTCGCCATTGAGAATCCCAGGAAGGTATTTCTCCTTCTGCTCATCAGTCCCGAGATCGATTAGCAGCGGCCCGACCATGCCAAGGCTTTGCGGCAGCAGCGGCGGCAAATCCGCCTTGCGATATTCCTCGGCGAAGATGAAGCGCTGCTCAACGCTCCAGCCGGTCCCGCCATACTCCTTCGGCCAATGCGGCGCGGCCCAGCCCTTTTCGAACAGGATCTTGTGCCATTCCATGCATTGTTTGAACGGCGCGAAGACGCTGGTGGTCTTGCGGCCTGCCTCGCGAATGGCAGGGGTTGGCGCGGTCGCAAAGAACTCCGCCACTTCAGCCCGGAACTGTTCCAGCTCAGGCGCAAAATCGATGTTCATCCCAGCATTTCCTCTCAAAGAATCGCAGCCAAATCTATTTGCACTAATAGTGGCAATAAATCAGTTCGGGAGCAATTTGGATGGCCAAGAAGTCGCTCGATCTATTCCGTCAAATCCGCGACCCGATTGATCGTCTCGCCGGTTTGAATCGAATGCTCCTCATTCGCCAGGATCGCGACCACGGTGGTCCAGACCGCAACGTTTTGTCGAAGCTGAGCCTTGTCTATCTTGTCGAGCGTATCATCGGGCGTGTGATGCAGATCGAAATAGCGTGTGCCATCCTGCTGCAGGTCGATGATTGCGGTCTGCTGATCGCGAACAATGTTGAGGTCCGCCCCGCCGCTCGCAATGATGGTCGAATTGGCCACGCCAAAGCGCGCGATAGACGACGCGATCCGTTGATGAAGATCAGGATTGCTATCGCGGAAATTGCTTTCGAAACGCCAGATCCGGTCTGCGCCGAAATCGCTTTCGAGCCCGACTGCGATCGGTTCGTCAATATGGGCTGCTGAATAGGCTTTGGAGCCCCATAATCCGACTTCCTCGGCTCCCGCCAGCAGCAAACGGACCGTCCGCAGTTGCTTGCCATAGGCAGTGGCGTGCTTTGCCGCAGCGGCAATGATACCGCATCCCGCGCCATCGTCGAATGCTCCCGGAGCGTTCCACCAGGAGTCGAGGTGGCAAGCCAGCAGCACCGGCGGAAGTGAAGGATCGCGCCCCTCAATCTCGGCCACAATATTGCCACTCATCGTGGTTCCGATCAGCCGGGGCGTCAGCACCAGCCGCATTGTGATCGGACGCTCCCCAGCCCGGTCGAACATGCGCTCAAGATTATCTGCATCAGCCAGTGACAGAGCGCCCGCCGGAATGGGAGTAGTGCGCGCCGGGAAGCTCGTACCACCGGTGTGCGGGTTGCGGCTGCGATCGGTGCCGACCGACTTGATCACCGTCGCAATCGCGCCTTTGCTGGCCGCTATGCTGGGTCCGAACCATCGGACCGGCCCGGCGAAGCCATAGTGCGAACCATCCATTGAGGGACGCATCTGGTGACTGATATAGGCGATCTTGCCGTCCAGACTGTCTGGCTCGGCGGCCGACAATTCGCCAACATTGGCGAACTCGACGACCTCTGCGGTGATCCCGTCCTGGCCGGTCGAGGCGCTGTTGCCCAATGGCTGGATCACCATCGGCTGAGGGAATGGCTCGATAACCTGCGCGATATGGGTGTCGCCCGGCACCCAGGTTTCCATCTCAAACGGCTCATTCGCGACATGGGCAAAGCCTTTGGCGCGGAGCCATTGCATCGCCCAGTCGCGCGCCCTCGCTTCGGCTTCGGTGCCAGCCTGACGTGGGCCTACCTCGGTGGTGATCCCCTCTACAAAATCCCAAGCGATCCTGTCGTTTTCCAGTGCGCGTTCGCCCAGCTCCTCATAGCTGGGCGCTGGAGGAGGCAACGCCACCGCAAGTGTCGATAGGGTTGCAGCGAGGGCCGTGGAGACAGTGAATGACAGAGCTTTGTTGATCATGCGCTAGCGCTAGTCACAGCACAGTCGGCTGTCCAGCGAGCTATGCTCAGGCAGACGCGCGCCGAGACTCAAACAGCTCCGCTTGCGAGTCAGTCTTGTCCGCCTCAATCTGCCGCCGATCCTCCGCGCTTTCGACCCGGTCACGCCCATTTTCCTTGGCGCGATAAAGCGCCGCATCGGCGCGGGCGAACAGCCGCTCGTAGCTCTCCCCCTGACGGGCCGTGGCCACGCCGAAGCTCGCAGTGAGCCGTATGTCGTCACTCAGACCTTCATGCTCCATTTGCACAAAGGCCTTGCGGATGCGCCCTGCCAAGCGTGTTGCTGGCTCATTCTCGCAATTCCACACCGCGATGCAGAATTCTTCTCCTCCGACCCGGCCAGAGGTGTCGCATGAGCGCACGGTCTGATCAATCAATTGCCCAAAGCTGGCGATAGCGCGATCTCCGGCCTGATGGCCCCAAATATCGTTGACCTGCTTGAAGTGATCGATGTCGGCCACAACCAGGCTGAGCGGATATCCCTCGCGGTCCGCGCGAGGAATTGTGACCCGCATTTTCTGCTCGAATGTTCCGCGGTTGAGCAATCCGGTCAGCGTGTCACGCTCACTGCTTTCACGCAGCGAGGTGGTCCACTCAACAATTGTTGCGCCAAGCAGCACAACCGCCGTGGTCACGCCTTTGATCCCCAGCGCGAGGCCGATCATCGAATAGTAGATCGAATCGCGATAGACGGCGGCGGGGATTGATTGCTCGAACAGCAGGGTCATGCTCGGCCGGACGAGGAAATCGACCGCCTGGAACACCATGATGGCGAGGATGGCGAGGTCGATCAGCTGCCGCCGCTGCAGCGTCAGCAACAGCGTGACCCCCATCGCGAACATCACACCATAGCCCATATTCACGATCACCAGCCGCGGGCCGGCATCGTTGGAAAAGCTGATCGCTACTGCCAATGCCAGAGCGCTGACAGCATAAACGAACAGGAAGCTGCCAAGATGAATGCGCAGCCCGGCACGTTCGCAGACGGAGGCGACCATGACGGTCGTACCAAGGCTGTAGAACAGCTGGGTCGCGTGAAAGGTGTAGAATGCGTCGGCCGGGAAGATGTGGGTGATCAGAAAACCGACGGCGGACAGGACATAGGCGATGCCAAAGCCGAGGACATGGCGTTGCATCCGGCCCACTCGCCAGAACACCACGAAGGTCACTGCAAAGAACAGCGCCATCAATGGCGTCACCAATCCCAGAATCTGCGTCTGCATCGCCCGTTGCGCCCCCGTTTCCAAAGGTTTAGGCGGATGAGGTTAAGGCGATCTTGAAATGCGCCGCCAAATTGCAAAATTTTCCGACACACCGCGGCGTTACAAGTGACGGCAAAGCGACCTTGCCCCAACCCGCTCAGCGCCCTATCTGCGCTGCCAAGAATCTCTCAAAGAACAACGTTCCAAAAGGACCTGCCTAATGGCCGCGCAATACGCCTATGTCATGAAGAACATGACCAAGACTTTCCCCGGTGCCCAGAAACCGGTGCTCAACAATATCAATCTGCAATTCTACCAAGGCGCGAAGATTGGGATTGTTGGCCCCAATGGCGCGGGCAAATCGACCCTGATGAAGATCATGGCCGGGATCGACAGCGACATCAGCGGTGAAGCCTGGCCGGGTGAGAACATCACCGTTGGCTATCTCCCGCAGGAGCCTGAGCTCGATACCTCCAAGAACGTGCTCGAAAACGTCAAGGATGGCGCCCGCGAAATCGCCGACAAGGTTGATCGCTTCAACGCAATCTCGGCGGAAATGGGCGACCCGCAGGACGACACCGATTTCGACGCGCTGATGGAAGAGATGGGCACACTCCAGGAAGAGATCGACGCGGTCGATGGCTGGACGCTCGACAACCAGCTCGAAATCGCTATGGAAGCGCTCCGCTGCCCGCCGTCCGATGCGGCGGTCGACAATCTTTCGGGTGGTGAGAAGCGCCGCGTCGCGCTGACCCGGCTGCTGATCCAGAAACCTTCGATCCTGCTGCTCGACGAGCCGACCAACCACCTGGATGCTGAAAGCGTCGAGTGGCTGGAAAACCACCTCAAGGAATATGCCGGCGCCGTGCTGATGATCACCCACGATCGCTACTTCCTCGACAATGTGGTGGAATGGATCCTGGAGCTCGATCGCGGGTCCTACTTCCCTTACGAAGGCAATTATTCGACCTATCTCGAGAAGAAGGCCAAGCGGCTTGAGCAGGAAAGCCGCGAGGAAAGCGGTCGCCAGAAGGCGCTTTCGCGTGAACTTGAATGGATCCGGCAGACGCCTTCGGCGCGCCAGACCAAGTCAAAGGCGCGTATCCGCAAGTTCGAACAACTCCAGGAAGCCCAAGGCGATCGCAAGCCGGGCAAGGCGCAGATCGTTATCCAGGTGCCTGAGCGTTTGGGTGGCAAGGTGATCGAAGCCAAGAACATCTCCAAGGCCTATGGTGACAAGCTGCTGTTCGAAGACCTCTCCTTCATGCTGCCCCCGGGCGGCATTGTCGGCGTGATCGGCCCCAATGGCGCCGGTAAGTCGACCCTGTTCAAGATCATCACCGGTCAGGAAACCCCGGACAGCGGCACGATCGAAGTCGGTGACACCGTGCACTTGGGCTATGTCGACCAGTCACGCGACGATCTGACTCCGACCAATAATGTCTGGGAAGAGATTTCGGACGGACTCGATTACATGCAGGTCAATGGCCACGACACCTCGACCCGGGCCTATGTCGGCGCGTTCAACTTCAAGGGCAGCGACCAGCAGAAGAATGTCGGCAAGCTGTCGGGTGGTGAGCGCAACCGCGTGCATATGGCCAAGATGCTCAAGCAGGGTGGCAATGTGCTGCTGCTCGACGAGCCGACCAACGATCTCGATGTAGAGACACTGGGCGCGCTCGAAGAGGCGATTGAGAACTTCGCCGGTTGCGCCGTGGTGATCTCGCACGACCGCTTCTTCCTCGACCGTCTGGCGACCCACATCCTCGCCTTCGAAGGCAATTCCCATGTCGAATGGTTCGAAGGCAATTTCGAAGCCTATGAAGAAGACAAGCGCCGTCGCCTGGGCGATGCGGCGGATCGGCCTACACGGTTGGCGTATAAAAAGCTGACGCGGTGAGGTGAGCTATCTGGAGGAAAGCGAGAAGAATGCGGAGCGGGTTCGCCGGCTTGTTCTCCTCGCCTTCCTTTCCTTCTTTATCGCATTGGTAGGCGGCTTCATCTGGTCGACGGCGACGCCAGGCGATTCCTACGATGGACCACCTGTAGACCCGCGCGATCCCGAATTGGTTTCGAAACTTCAAGGACACGTGGGCGTTTTGGCCGCTGGTCCACGCAACCTCGAACAACCAACAACGATCATTGAGGCGGTTTCCTACCTGACGGGGGAGCTCCAAAGCTTTGGCTATTCGGTCAAACGCCAGGAAGTGATCGCCCCAGCCGACAATCTCATCGTTGAAATTGGAGCAGCGGAACCCGATGCCCCGATACTCATAGTCGGAGCGCATTATGACACAGCGGGTGCATCACCCGGTGCCGATGACAACGCGAGCGGCGTCGCCGCGCTGCTTGAGCTTGCCCGCGCCTTAAAGCCATATGACGGACGATCAGCTGTCCAACTCATCCTTGTCTTCTATGCCAATGAAGAGCCGCCTTATTTCAAAACGAGCGCGATGGGCAGTCTGATCCATGCTCGATCATTGCAGGACCCAGAACGTGTAATGGGTATGATCGCTTTGGAATCGATGGGGTATTTCTCGGACGAGCCGAACAGCCAAAAATACCCTTTCCCGCTTAGCATCCGCTATCCCAGCACCGGCGATTTCATTGCCTTTGTGGGCACCACGTCGGCCCGCGACTTTCTGCGCGAAGTGATCGGTGAATTTCGCGAGCACGCTCGCATTCCCTCAATCGGCGGAACGGCGCCATCGATCATCCAAGGTGTCGATTTCTCTGACCATTGGGGATACGATCTTGTGGGAGTTCCCGCCTTCATGGTGACCGACACAGCCCCCTTTCGTAATCCCAATTATCACCGTGCGAGCGACACGCCCGAGACACTCGATTATCGAAGATTGGCATTGGTTGTCGAAGCTCTGGAAGCCATGCTGATAGCCATGATCGGTGAGCAATCACCCCCATCCTAGTCCAATGGAGTAGAAGAGGCGGAGCGCCATTCCCGCGAAGGCCTGGGGGTGAAGTCGGCCTAGCAGACGGTTCAGTATCCCGTCATGCTGAAGTCGTTTCAGGATAGCCCTCTCAGCGTTTGGTCCTGTTATTCTGAAATGAATTCAGAATGACGGTTTTGGATGTTCACCAACGTCATCCTGAACTCGTTTCAGGATAACCTGCGCCTGAGCGAACATACGTTATGCTGGATTCGCAGAAGGCCAAAGGCCAAACAAGTTCAGCATGACGGCTTCAGCCGCGAGCTCACCCCGCTTCACCCTCACCCCGCGTCCCGAACCACACCCACCCGCTCAACAGGATCGCGCTGGCGGAGACATAGGTCATCAATCCGCCAGGGATGAAGTTCACATAGCCCCCCAGGTCCATAAATACGAAATAGCCGATATCAGCCATGCCGCCGGTCAGTGCTGCGACCCAAGCGGCGGTGCGCCAGCTTGCACTTCCCTTCGTGACCAAGGCTGGTGCTCGCCATAGAAACACAGCGCAGACCACGGTGGTCACGCCGATCCAGCCAAGATTCCAGCCATGTTGATTGTAAAGCGCCGAAGCTGCTGGGTGGGCTTCGAACATCAAGTCCTCCTTGGGGACCGCATCGGCCACCGCCTGAACCGCTCCCGCTGCGTCGGGCGCACTGATGATAATCACGCCAGCCAGCACATGCACCAGCCCCCAGATCACCCACAGCACTGCCGCGATCTTCAACACCAAAGCCTGCGTGTTCGTCATGCCTCGATCCCCCCCGGAGATGTGAAAACTTGCCAGCGCCGATTCCAGCGCGGATAGAGGGAGACTAGAAAGGTAGTTGATAGAGTCAACTAAATATCATGGCGGACAGCGACCCATACGAATTGGCCTATCAGATCGACCGCCTGATGCGGCGGATGAATGCTGGCCTGGAGGCGCGCGCGCCGCTGTTCGACACGGAACGGATCGGCCCGATCGGCGGCATGGTGTTGCTGACACTGGCCGAAATTCAGCCGGTACCGATGCAGCGGATTGTCGAGGTGATGGCGCGCGACAAAGCGCAGATCAGCCGCACGCTCGCCATGCTTGAGCGGCGCGAACTGGTCGCCAAGAGCGCCAACAAGGAGGACGCGCGCAGCAGTCTGCTTTCGCTAACCGATAAGGGGGCGGGCTTTGTCGAGCATATCAAGGCGACGCTCGACACTGTGCTCAGCGGTATTCTGGAACCGCTCAGCGCGGAGGAGCAGACCCAATTGCTGGCGCTGCTGGCAAAGACTTGAGCGCTTAATCCTGCGCGCGATTTCCTACTCGCTTCCGAGCGACTAGCCTTGGCGCGGCTCCTTCTCACCGTCGAACCATGGAACAGGTCCATCGCGGAAGGTCACACTTGCGCCGGATGAGATCATCGCAATCCCGCAGAAAAGCTTGGCTTCAGCGGAAGGTCACAGTTTTTAGATCAGGCCTGGGTGTTCCACCCACTGCGCATCAGCCCCAGCCAGTGGTGTCTACCGTCAGCCCGGGAATTGATGCCGCAAACAGCATCTCACCAAAAGGCAGTTCAAGCAGATCTTCATAGCCTTCCTCGTCGCTTCCGCTGCGAGGATGAGCATGGACAATAACGCGCCGCTCCTTGACGTCTACCACCCAATATTCGCGGATTCCGGCGCGAGCGTAGATCTTGGCCTTGGCCCCGAGATCGGCCCGGATGGTCGAATCCGACACCTCGATCGCCACTTTGACACCCTCCAACGGGAGCGGCCCATCACCATCAGCATCGTCGGTGATCACCAAGTCTGGCATCGGCAAATCGTGATCGGATAGTCGAGCCGAGACTTCGAGAAGCAGCTCCAGCGGGAGACCTGCGGATCTCATTGCGTCATTGAGTGATACAAGAGCCTGAACTTGGAGCCGCGCATGCGGCCGGTGTTTGGGAGCCACGTAAAAGACCTCGCCGTCGAGCAATTCGGTTCGACGGTCTCCGAAGGCGCCCTCGCGATCGAGCAGCAGATATTCCTCAACGGTCAGCCGGTGCTTTTCACCTAGATCGACGAGTTCCTGCGTGGTCATGGCGCGATCCTACCATAGGCAGGCCCGGTGACAAAGCTTGATCTAAATTAAATGTTGTAAATCAGGGAGATACCCAGCGCGATGTCCATGCCCCGCTCTTATCCACGGAGAATTGCGCTCGGATATGGCCGGTGTGCGCAAGGTAGAACCAGTCGAATGTAGTCAGTTCGATCAAGAGGACCGCAAAGTTCTCGCGCGCCGGGATCAATTGCTCGTCGCTCGGCTCAACCCCTTCGAATTCGGCGGGCAACCCCGATGTCGCGCTGTCTGATGCGGTTCCCGGGCCTTCGCCAAGATAGCACCGGCGTGCAAAGTTCTCGCTCGCTTCCCAGGCTCGCTGCGCGGTGATGCTGTCACTTTCGATCCGACCGATGCCCCTGGCGCGGATCTGTATCTTGGCTTGCTTGTCATAGAACAACACCGCCATCGTTGGGTCAGCGGCAATCGTCGCGACCTTGGGCGCACGGGAATCGGTATGGAACCGCAGAGTGCGCGTCTCGGAATCATAGGCGCGCAGCACCATTACGCGAGCGTCGACGTCGCTCGTCACAACCACCGGCGTATGCATAGGGGATTTGCGGTCCTTGGCCGCCCGGGAGAGGCGTTCGGCAATATCAGCCTCAATGTCAGCAAAGGTTTCGAACATGGCGCTGCTGTGGCGGATATTCGCCGCAGGTCAATAGGCTAAGCGTTCATGTTGGCGAGGATAAACATTAACAGGACCCTTACGAAGACGTTAAGGCTCACGACAGCGACTCGCCGGTATCAGAACGTATCAACACAGCCGGTTTGTGGTGGGGCGGCGCAACTGGAGGCAATCATGCACATTACCCAATGGTTCAAGGTCGATGCCTTGAAGGGTGTAGCACTCTCCGCTCTCGCGATTGCGATGGCGATCGGTGTGCAACCCACCCCCGCCGAGGCGCAGAGCCGCGGCGTTGAGAACCGCGGCCAACAGATGGCTGGCGCTCAGAACAACCGTGTCCGACAGGACCGCCGCAATGCCCGTCCGGCCGCTCGGCAAGAACGCCGCGCGAACCGTCAGGGTAATCGCACGGAGCGCCGCGCGAACCGGCAGGGCAACCGAACCGAACGCCGCGCCAATCGCCAGGACAACCGCCGAGGAAATCGCGATTTCCGCGCGCAAAACCGCAACAATCGCGGTCAGGCCGATTTGCGTAATCAGCGCCGGGCCAATCAGGTCGATCGCCGCAGCGAACGCCGGGCCAATCGGGTTGAGAACCGCGGTGACCGCAGGGCCGACCGGCTCGAACGGCGCGGACGCGACAATGCCGCCAATCGGGTGGATCGCCGCACCGAGCGTCGGGCCAACCGGATCGAACGCCGGGGTGATCAGCGCGCCAACCGGATCGAGCGGCGGGGTGATCGTAGGTTCGACCGGCGCAATGACCGGCGCTTTGACCGGCGGGCCGACCGCCGCGAGAACCGTCAGATCCGGCGTGACAGCTATCGCAACGGCTATCGGGATGGTCGGCGGAATGATCGCTACGACAACCGTAGAAGCTACCGCAACGGCTATCGGGATGGCTATCGCAACAACCGCTATCGCAATGGCAATCGCTATGGCTACAACCACCGCAACAATTATCGCCGGTGGGATCGCGGATGGCGCAAGCACAATCGCTACAACTGGCACAACTACCGTCGGTCACACCGCCACCTGTACAACATAGGCCGGTATTATTCGCCCTATCGTCACCACCGCTACAGTCGGATCAATATCGGGTTCTTCCTCGACAGCCTGTTCTTCTCGAGCCGGTACTACATCAATGATCCGTGGCGCTATCGCCTGCCGGATGTCTACGGACCCTATCGCTGGATCCGCTATTATGACGACGTCCTCCTGGTGAACACCTACACAGGCGAAGTGGTTGATGTGATCCACGACTTCTTCTGGTGATCCCAGAGACTATAGTGTCCCTGGCAGACCCCCGCTTCGCATCGGCGCAGCGGGGGTCTCGCTTTTTTGACCTCAGCCGGATTTTTTGGGTATCGGCATCGCCATGTCCAAGACCAAAGTGATTCCCGATCAGGATGGCCTCAAACGGCTCGGTAAGAGTGTTCGCGAACGGCTGGCTGCTGACCCCGGCGTCTACAAGATCGATACCGACGAGGCTGAACTGTTCGCGATCGGAGATTTTCTGACCGCCGCAGAGTGCGAACGGCTGTGCCTGATGATCGATCAGGTTGCCCGTCCCTCATCGCTGCACGAGGTCGATTATGCAGCGGGCTTTCGAACCTCCTATTCGGGTGATCTCGATCGCGACGACAGCTTCGTCATGGGAATCTCCCGCCGGATCGATGACTTGCTCGGTGTTAATCCGATCATTGGCGAAGCGATCCAGGGGCAGCGCTATCTCCCGGGACAACAGTTCAAACCGCACAATGACTGGTTCTACACGACCGAGAAGTATTGGGAGCTTGAGCGCAAGCGCGGCGGGCAGCGCAGCTGGACCGCGATGGCCTTCCTCAATGAGGTCGAAGAAGGCGGCGAAACCTTTTTCACCGAAGTCGGGATCAAGATCGAGCCCAAGCCCGGCGTGCTGCTGGTCTGGAACAATGCATCACCTGACGGCACGCCCAATGAAGGCACGATGCACGCGGGCACACCGGTGGTGGAGGGCTCGAAATACGTCATCACCAAATGGTACCGAACGCGCAAATGGAAGTGATCTGGGGCGCGCAGTGGGTCTTAATTGGTTCGTGCTTGGCACGATCCGGAACCTAGCCACCCACGCCCTCCACCCTTCCACCCGGAGTCTACCGGGTTACCATCCGGGTGGAAGGGTGGAGGGTGCGGGCGGTTCAGCGCTCGAGAAGAGTCAACGTCCCAACGCCTCAGCGATCAGCTTGCGGCTGTTCTCCACCCCATAGAGCGCGATAAAGCTGCCCATACGCGGGCCCTGCTCGCTGCCGAGCAAAGTCTCATAGAGTGCGCGGAACCAGTCCCGTAGGTTCTCAAACCCGAACTGCTCCTGTTTGCCGATCTCATAGACCATGGTCTGGAGGTCTTCCGCAGAAGCGTCCGCCGCTGCGTTCGACAATGCAGCATCGAGCGCTCGCAGCGCCTCCGCCTCATTAGCTGAAGGCGCACGCTTGTTGAGCGTCGGCACGATATAGTCGCGTGTGTACGCCACCGCGCTGTCGATCAACCGGTTGAGCTCGGGCCGGCCATCGAAGTCGCCGACATAGGTGCGGAGATAATCCTGCAGCGCTTCTCGGGTTGCTTCGGTGCCCAGCACACTCGCCAGGTTGAGCAGCAGACCATAGGTCACCGGCAGGGTCTCGCCCGCACCCGGCGCTTCACCAGCCTGCCAGCCGCCATTCGCTCGCAGCAGATGCCAGGCAGGATTGCCAAGCTGCTTGTCGAGCGACTGATCCACGATCCGCTCGCGGAACTGCCAATAGTCATCGACCGCGCGCGGAATCACACCAACATGCAATTGCTTGGCGCTTTTGGGGTTAGGAAAGATGTAGAAGCCGAGGCTCTCTTCCGAGCCATAGGTCAGCCATTCCTCAATCGTCAGACCATTGCCCTTCGACTTGGAGATCTTCTCGCCCTTTTCGTCGAGGAACAATTCATAGATCAGGCCCTCGGGTTTCTTGCCGCCCAACACGCGCACGATCTTGCCCGATTGGACACCGCTATCGGTCAGATCCTTGCCGTACATTTCGTAATCGACGCCGAGCGCGTACCAGCGCATCGCCCAGTCGACCTTCCATTGCAGCTTGGACTGCCCGCCCAGAGCGCTCTGCTCGACCGTGCTGCCATCCTCATCGGTGAAGCGGATCATCCCCGCCTCAGCATCCACGACTTCAACCGGAACCTGCAACACTTTGCCGGTGGCGGGCGAGATCGGAAGCACTGGCGAATAGGTCTGGCGCCGTTCCTCGCGCAAGGTCGGCAGCATGATATCGAGAATGTCCTGGTTCTTGCGCAGCACCTGCCGCAGCGCATCGTCGAACTGGCCCGAATTGTACTTCTCGTTCGAAGCGATGAATTCATAGTCAAAACCGAACCGGTCAAGGAATTCACGCAGCTTGGCGTTGTTATGCCCGGCGAAGCTCTCGTGGCCCGATTCAAACGGATCAGGGATCCGGCTCAGCGGCTTGTGCAGATTGGCTTCGAGCAACTCAGCATTGGGAATGTTGTCGGGCACCTTGCGCAGGCCGTCCATATCGTCGCTGAAAGCGATAAGGCGAGTCTTGCCATCCTCTGGCTTGGCCCCGATCAACGCCTCGAACGCGCGACGAACAAAGGTCGTGCGGAGCACCTCCTGGAATGTGCCGATATGCGGCAGGCCCGACGGGCCATAGCCGGTTTCAAAGATGATCGGTGAGCCATCGGGCTTCGCGCCATCGGGATAGCGTTTGAGCAGACGCTGAGCCTCTTGAAAGGGCCAGGCCTTGTTGACGCGTGCGGCGGCGATCAGATCATCCATAGACATAATGCGCGCCGATATGCTGATGATGGGGCATGATGCAAGCAGGAAGCGTTCAGCGAGAGTGCTTGCTTAGTCGCGAGCGCGATCCAGCACTGCCCTGATTGCACCCAATTCGTCGGCAATTCGCTCCAGATCCAGCCCCGATAGACCTGGAGCAATTTCAGCGAACATGGCGCTGGTCTGAGCCACCGCATCCGCTCGTGCGGCCCGCCCTTCGCCCGTGATGAACACCCGCTTGGTCCGGCCGTCTTCGGGATCGGGCTCCATCCGGACCAGCCCGGCATGCTCCAGCTTCGCAAGCGCAGTGGTCATGCTGGGCCGGGTGATCTGAAACGCATTGGCCAGATCGCTCGGCGTCTTGCCATCGCCCAACCGGACAAAGTGGTTCAAGATCCCGAACGTAGTCGGATTGAGCGGATGCGGCAGAACCTTGCGCAATGCTGCATCGAGCAATTGATCGATAATGCCGATCTCGTTGAATAGACGAAAAGCTGTCGGGTCAGAGGGTCTGTCAGGCATCCACCAATTTCGCTTCCAGCGGCCAGCGCGGGCTGGCGTCGACTGCTGGCCCATAGCCAACACGCGCAAACATCTGGACCGTTCCGCCATCGGGCGCAAGCAGATCGCGCAGCTCGGCATAGGGCTTGGCCATTTCCGGAAACTCCTGCAGCGCCTGGCTCCAAGGGTGAACCGCGAGTCCCTCGCGCTGTGCCGCGAGATTGAGGCGGACCCAGCTTGCTCCCACATTGAGTTGATCAAGCCGGGTGTTCTGCTCAGTCACCAGCCATGCCCAGGCCTTGGTCGATTCCACCATCGGACGATACAGGTCATAGCCAGTATCGAAGGCTGTGGTGCCTGGCGTATCGAGCGTTTCCTTGGTGATAAGGCCGACGGCATGAGCCCCGCTCATCATTGGGCCGGCCAGGTCGATCCCGTCGGGCTGAGCAACCGCCGCGTCATTGCCGATACGCATCAGATCAATGCTCTCGCGCCGGGTAGCGTCGGTTTCATATTCGATCTTCCAGGCTTCCCAGGCGTTGGCCGACAGGCTGTCAGTCATTTCCGGCACGTTGGATGCACCAAAGCTCACTTCTTCGACGACCGCGCTTCCCAGCGCATTCAGGCTGGCCTGCTCGACGGGTTGCTCAGTGTAAGGCTCTTTGGTGGAGCGGCGCTCAAGCACCGCTGCGAACAGCGGATCCTTGGTCGCAGCCCCGGCAGCAAGACGGATGCTAGCAATTCGTCCGTCTCCAAGCCTCTCGGCTCCCTCGCCATCAGGGAACGGCGTGATCTCCGCCGTATAGCCCAGCTCCGCCGTCGCTTGTCGGAACAGCTCGAGCATGCAGCCAAAGCCGATCGTGACCTGACGATCGAACGGATCGGTTTCGGGAAGCCGTTTGTTGAGATCGATCCGAACATCGATCTGGTCTTCTCCAACCAGGATAAATTCCCACGGTTGCCGATTGTGAGGGTTGGGAGCGAGAATGGCATAAGAAAGCGCGTTGAGCCGCGGATCAGCGAAGCCTTGTCCGGCTGCAAACCATGGAGCAGCGGCTCGTTTCATTGAAGGGCTGGCCAGCATTCCCCAGCTCGCGCCAGCGGCAACAGCCGCGCTGGCTCCTCCAAACACCAGCACTTTGCGCCGTGAAAAGCTCATACGAATCTCCTTTATTTAGTTTTCTAACTAATCTTATGGGAAACGCAAGCCCTGTTATGTCGAGCCGGTCGTCTCATCCCCCTTGCGTCAGCAGGGCGAGCCGCTAAGGCATGAGACAATGTATCACCAGAACCGCCCCATTCTGCTGACTCTGCTGCTGCTGTCGATCGGCTTGCGGACAGTGTTCGGGGCGCCGTGCTGCATGGCGTGGGAGGCGGCTGCGCATGCGGCAGAAACGCCGATGGAGATCGAAAGCCAAGACCACCACGACGACCATGCGCACCATGACCACCACGCGCATTCCGGCGACGAGCCCAACCCAGGCGACAGCTCGCACAGCCACGATGCGCATGCCTCCGCCAGCAATCCGTGCTGCTCGGCCTGCGGCCCGACACTGCCACCCGAGACCGTTCTGCTGGCTGACCGTGCCCAGGTAAAGGCACCGACGAGCGCCATTCCCATTCGGGCGCAGCAGACCCGCCCGCCTTTCCCTGCCTATGACGCGCGAGGGCCACCGCTCCTGAGCTGAATTCCCCCAATTCAGATCACAGGAGACATCAATGATTACGCTTTCGAAGGCGGGCCTTGGGCTCGCCATTCTCGCTGTCGCATGTGGCAGCACCCCGGCCCTCGCCGACGACAAGGGCTCGGGCATCAACGCGCTCGACCATGCCCCGATCGGCGTGATGGGTGACCACCGCCATGGCAAAGGCGAATGGATGATCAGCTATCGCTACATGCATATGGACATGTCAGGCGCGCAGGTTGGCACCGACGACATCGATCCCGACACCACTGCCACGACCATCCCTAACCGCTTCTTCGGCAATCCGGGACAGCCGCCAACTCTGCGGATCGTCCCGACCGAGATGCGGATGGATATGCATATGGCCGGCGTGATGTATGGCCTGAGTGACACGATCACACTGATGGCGATGGCCAATTACGTCACCAAAGAGATGGACCACATCACCTACCAAGGCGGGATGGGCACCACCCAGTTGGGCGGCTTTCGCACCGCGCCAGCGGGCTTTGGCGACACCAAGTTCGGGGCACTGATCGGCCTGTCCGACACTGTCCATATCAACGCCGGGATCTCGATCCCGACCGGATCGGTAACCGAGACCGATGACATTCTCACGCCGATGGGAATGACCCCGACCGTGCGTTTGCCCTACCCAATGCAATTGGGATCGGGCACCTGGGATCTCGAGCCCGGGATCACCTATCGTGATCAATCGCATACGCTCGGCTGGGGCGCGCAAGTGCGCGGCACCGTCCGGCTCGGCGACAATGGTGAAGGCTACGCCTATGGCGATCGCGCCAAGGCCACCGCCTGGCTAGCCGCCGCTCTCACGCCCGGCGTCGCGCTGTCCGGCCGGATCCAGGCCGAAGCCGTCGGAGCGATCGACGGGATCGATCCCAACATCGCCGGCCCGGTCCAGACCGCCAATCCTGACTTCCATGGCGGCGAGACCGTAACCGCTTTCGCTGGAGTGAACTTCGCCGCGACCGGCGGGCCTCTCAAAGGCTGGCGCCTAGGAATCGAAGGCGGAATCCCGATGGTGCAGGATCTCAACGGTCCGCAAATGCCGACCGATTGGACGCTGACTGTGGGTATCCAGAAAAGCCTCTGATCACACACAACACGGGTCGCGACTGTAAAGTCGCAATTGATGGGCGGTGCAGCGCAGGCTGTGCCGCCCTTCTTTATAGTGCCGATTAAGCGGATTGAGCTGTGAAGCGCGCCGCTCGCGATGTTTACTTTTCGTTCTCGCTCGCGCACTTCTGCTCAGGTGAGTGCCCCCGCCCAACCCCTTCCCCTGCCTGCGCTCCACGCCAGCCATGGTGGCAACTGGCTGCGCTCTCCCAATGGAGAGACGGGTGCGGTTTCCAAGGGCGACGCGATCATGGCCGCGGCAGACACCCCGGTGCTGGTGGTCAACGCACCCCTGGTGGCTAGCCGCTTGGGCTATCCCGACCTGTCGGGCCTCGACCTGCTCGAACTGTTCGCCTTCGTCCATCCGGCGCAATTCTGCGTCCCGACCCCGCGCGGATTGGCGCAGGCGCTCGGGCTGGAAGAGCCCTCAAGCGATGACGCGGTACCGGCTTTCCTGCAATTGGCAGCGGGCACGCTGATCGCCATTTGCGAAAGCGAGGATTGGGCCGAACGCGATGACGCATGGAGTGTGCTGCAAAGCATGGTCCGGCTGCGCTGGCCGTGGGCGCAAGTCTTGATGCCGCATGTCAAACGGCCCGAACGGGCAGAGAAGTGGTTTCTCTCCAAACTTCCGGAATGGGAAGAGAGCGCCGAACGCGGCGCCCCCCGCCAGGTCGAACTGGCGCCCGAGGCCGTCCAATCCCAACTCGACATTCTGACCGGCGAAGGCGCAGAGAAGCGCGCGGGCCAGCAGGCCTATGCCCAGGACGCCGCGCGGATCTTTGCGCCTAGGGATCGGCGCGATCTGCCGCATGTCGCCTTGGCGCAAGCCGGGACCGGAATCGGCAAGACTCTGGGATATCTGGCGCCGTCTTCACTATGGGCCGATCAATCGGGCGGCACAGTGTGGGTGTCGACCTATACGAAGAACCTCCAGCGCCAATTGCGCAGCGAAAGCCGCCGCGCCTGGCCCGGTGAACGCCCTGATGGCTCGCGCCCGGTGGTCGTGCGCAAGGGGCGCGAGAATTATCTCTGCCTGCTCAATCTCGAGGATGCGCTGCAAGGCGGGTTTGCCGGACGCCCGGCGATCCTTGCTCAATTGATCGGGCGCTGGGCCGCGTTTAGCCAGGACGGCGATATGATCGGCGGCGATCTCCCGGGCTGGCTTGGCACTTTGTTCCGCAAGCGCGGGATTGCGGCGCTGACCGATCAACGCGGCGAATGCGTCTATGCCGGCTGCCCGCATTACAAGAAGTGCTTCATTGAGCGCGCCGCCCGCAGTAGCGCGCAGGCCGATCTGGTGATCGCCAACCACGCGCTGGTAATGGTCAATGCCGCACGCGGACGCGACCATGCTCAACGCCCAACCCGGATCATCTTCGACGAGGGGCACCATGTCTTCGAAGCAGCGGATTCGACCTTTGCCGCGACCCTGTCGGGACAAGAAGCGATTGAACTGCGCCGCTGGATCTTGGGGCCAGAGCGCAAATCGCGCGGGCGACGTCGGGGCCTGGCCGCTCGATTGGCCGATATCGCCAGCTATGACGATGAAGGCGGCATCGCGATTGAAGACGCGATCGAGGCGGCACAAGCGCTTCCGGGGGATGGCTGGCTGCAGCGGCTCAATGAAAGCGAACCCTCCGGCCCGCTTGAGGCGCTGTTGGCGATTGTCCGCGGCACCACCTATGCCCGCGATGAGAGCGGCGGGGTCGACGCCGGCTATGGGATCGAGACCGAGGCTTCAGGACTGCCCGGCGAATTGATCGAAGCCGCTAGTGCCGCGGGCGAAGCTTTGGCGGCGATCCGTGCCCCGCTGATAAAGCTTGGCTCGCGACTGGAAGCCATCTTTGCCGATCCGCCCGATTGGCTCGACGGCCAAGGCAGAGCACGGATCGAAGGCGCGCGTTTCTCACTGGCCTGGCGGGTGGATTTGCTGGCAGCCTGGGAGGCTTTGCTGGCGCGGCTGGGCGGACCGGCAGATCCCGAGTTCGTCGATTGGCTTTCGGTCGAGCGCAATGACGCGCGCGAGTTTGATATCGGCATCCAGCGACGCTGGCTCGACCCGATGAAGCCCTTCGCCAAGGTCGTGCTTGAACCCGCGCATGGCGTGATGCTGACCAGCGCTACCCTGACCGATCACAGCAATGAACAAGGCAATGATCCCTGGGCTTCGGCGATCGCCCGCTCCGGCACGGACTATGTCGAAAGTGAGCCGCTACTCTCGGCAGCGGAAAGCCCGTTCGATTATGCCAGCCGCGCCGAAGTACTGATCGTGACCGATGTGAAAAAGGGCGATCTGCCTGGCTTGGCGGGAGCCTATTCGCGCTTGATCGAGGCGAGCGATGGCGGGGTGCTGGGTCTGTTCACTGCGATCAGGCGGATGCGGGCTGTTCACGGGCGGATTGCGGACCGGCTCGCCCGGGCTGGCCTGCCACTCTTCGCCCAGCATGTTGACCCGATCGATACCGGGACGCTGGTGGACATCTTTCGCGATGATCCACGCGCCAGCCTGCTTGGCACCGATGCCTTGCGCGACGGAGTCGATGTGCCGGGTCGGAGCCTGCGCTGCGTTGTGATGGAGCAGGTGCCATGGCCGCGCCCCGACATTTTGCACAAGGCGCGGCGCGCGGCATCAGGCGGAAGCGCCTATGATGATCGGATTATCCGTGCGCGATTGGCGCAGGCCTTTGGCCGGCTGATCCGCAACAAGGAGGATGCCGGACATTTTGTGGTGCTGTCGCCCGCCTTCCCCAGCCGCCTGCTGAGCGCTTTCCCTGATGGGACGCCGATCACCCGATTGACCCTCGACGAAGCGCTTGAACGAGTCGGCCAAGGCCCTCCGTCAACCGTCGAAGGCTCTGGTATCTCAGCACCGGGTGAGGCAGACTTACCGACATGATTGAGGAATGGGATCTCAACGTCCGGTTTATCAGCATCGGGGCTTGCCTGATGCTACTGGCGCTGCTCGCCACCGGTGAAGCGAGACGGGACATTCGCATCTCGCTGATTGGCTTGGTCATCTGTGTGATCGCCTATCTGCTCAATTCCACCCCGCTGACAGCGCCCGAAACCGTGGTCGATCCGTGGGTCGATCTGCTGTCACTATTCGCCCCGTTCTGGATTTGGATCTTTGCCCGGCGATTGTTCGAACGCGAACCGCAGCGGCCAGTGACTGTCGCCGTGGTCATAGTCTTGGTCGTGCTGTGGTTCCTGGGGAATTTCTTCACCGCGCCACAAATCTTCGCCTTCTATGCAATCCACATCGTATCGCTCGCGCTGATCATTGACCTGGTCCGGGTTGCCTTGGGTGGGCGCGACGACGATCTGATCGAAAAGCGTCGAACAATCCGATTGCTGCTGCCACTGCTGGTCGGTGCGCAGGCGGGCGGGATTCTTGTGTTCGAAATGTTCGTCGGACCGATGCTTACCCTGCCTTTGATTCAGTTAGCTAATGCGTTGCTGATTCTGTTGCTGGCACTGTTCGTCGGGGTTGCTTTGCTTCAGACCGATTCCCAATTGCTGGTCGAATCCAACGCTGATCACGCCTCCTCGGAGCAGACATTGCCCGATCTCTCTCCTGCCGAAACGGTCCTGCACGACAAGCTTACCGAATCCATGAGTGAGGGATATTACCGCGAGCCCGGTCTAACGATTGCGAGCCTGGCCGCACATCTCGATACGCCAGAGCATCGCTTGCGCGCGCTGATCAATCAGCGCCTAGGGCACCGCAATTTCTCCGCCTTCCTCAATCTCTATCGGGTCGAGGAAGCCAAGGCGATTCTGGCCGATCGCGACAAGGTTGACCTTCCGGTTCTGACGATTGCAATGGATTTGGGCTATAATTCGCTGCCGACCTTCAACCGTGCCTTCCGCGGCGAAACCGGCACAACCCCGAGCGATTTCAGACGTTTGGCAATCACAGGCCCCTCCGAACAAAACTGAAAATGTCAGATCAATTCCGAAATTGACCGGCATTTTTCGGTGCCGCGAGGCAATTGCTCACCCGATCGGTCATTCCAGCTCCAACGCAAACGAAGGAGCAACCAATGACCGATACCCCGCTGTCTTATGCGCTCACCAAGGTCGGTGAGCATTTTCTCGATGTCCTCTATTTTGACCTGGGCCGTTATCTGATCGCGGCCGGGGCCATGACCGTCCTGCTGTTGCTGTTTCGCGGATGGGCCAAGGCGCGCCGGATCCAGAGCCGCGGTGCGAGCCGCAAGGACTACCAGCGCGAATTCTTTTCTTCGCTGCGGACCGTGATCGTGTTCGGAGTAACAACCCTGGCAACGCTGATCGGGACCGAGTTTGGTGTGATCAAACTCAAGCTCGACGCCGCGCCTTTACTGACCGTCGCTTGGCAAACCGCGCTGATCATCGTCATCCATGACGCCTATTTCTATTGGATCCACCGCGCGATGCATTCCAAACGCCTATTTCGCGCCACCCATCTGCACCACCACAAGTCGCGCACCCCTACGCCATGGGCGGCCTACAGCTTCTCGACCTGGGAGGCCGCGTTCGAAGCCGCCTTCGTGCCGCTGTTCCTGCTCGCCACCAGCCTGATGGGCTTTGCTTATGCCGGCTTCGCGATGTTCCTGTTCCTGTGGCACATGATCATACGCAATGTGATGGCGCATGCCGGGCATGAAATCCTCCCCGCTGGCTGGGTCGACAATCCGCTGGTCAGCTGGATCAGCACCACCACCCACCACGATCTTCACCATAGCGAAGGTCACAATTACGGCTTCTACTTCACCTGGTGGGACCAATGGATGGGCACCGAGCATCCGCGCTACAAGGAGGAATTCCGCAAGAATGCCAAGCCGATCACACTGCCCGGCTCCTGGGCCGAGCAGACCTCGGTGATCGCGATGGCCATGTTCGCCACAATCGCGACCCTGATCGGCCCTTTCGCCGGGATCGACGCAGGCATCCTCTAACCCTCACCCCTGAACCCTGACCCCTTAACCCTCATCCCCGGCCCCAACGGCCAGCTGCTCTTCTCGCTGGTCACGCGGCAGTGTTGCGACGTTCGATCCATTTCGGCGTCATGACACTGCCGCATTTGCTTTACACAGCGGCCAAGTTCGTGTTGTGAGGACGCTCCACCGATTGTTGCACACCCCTAAGGAGAGAGCGGGTCATGAAAGTCCTCGGACTGCTGCGTCACGCCAAATCCGAATGGGACGATATGGCCCAGCGCGATTTCGATCG
This sequence comes from Erythrobacter sp., assembly GCA_965249945.1. Classification (GTDB taxonomy): domain Bacteria; phylum Pseudomonadota; class Alphaproteobacteria; order Sphingomonadales; family Sphingomonadaceae; genus Erythrobacter. The sequence continues at coordinate 2,542,529 of OZ252258.1, forward strand.
CGGCTTGAATGAGCGCGGCCGCAAGGGTGCGGTGACGATGGGTGATCATGTCCGTGAGCACAATATTGCCTGGGGTCAGATGCTCGCCAGCCCGGCGGTGCGGGTGAAGCAGACGCTTGAACTGGCCTTGCCGGAATTTGACCCTCAGTTTGATGAGCGGCTTTATCTCGCCAGCTCCGAAACGATTGTCGAAACTCTGCAAGAGCTGGATCACGAGGCCGACAATATTCTGATCGTTGGCCATAATCCGGGCCTACAGGCGGTGATCTTTGATCTGATCTCACCCGCGCGCGAAAACGCTCTCTTCAAAGAGGCCGCGACAAAATTCCCGACCGCGAGCTATGCTGTGATCGAATGCGATGTCGACAATTGGGCTGATCTGAAGAAAGGTTGCGGGATTCTGGTCCACTTTGCGCGGCCACGCGATCTCGATCCCGATCTGGGGCCGCAGCACTAAACAATTGCTGGCGCAGCTACTGGTTCAGTCCCAGAATCAGCCCAGCACCTGGCGCGGCCCAGGCCCGGCCTTTCCCAAATGGTCATCCTTGTTGTAGATCGCGCAATGGCTCAGGCTCAGGCAGCCACAGCCGATGCAGCCATCAAGCCGGTCGCGAGTCTTCTCCAGCTGCGAGATCTTGCGGTCGAGCGCGCCGCGGATCGAGCGGCTGATGGTCTGCCAATCGCGCGCAGTGGGGGTTCTGCCATGCGGGAGCTTGTGCAGTTCAGCCTCAATCTCCGACAGCGCCAGCCCCAGTTCCTGTGCGATCAGGATAAAGCTCAGCCGGCGGATGTCGGATCGCAGAAAGCGACGCTGATTGCCGCTGGTACGGATCGGCTCGATCAGGCCTCTGTCCTCATAGAAGCGAATGGCCGAGACCGAGAGGCCGGTCCTCTTGGCGATTTCGCCGATCGGAATGAGGTCGTTCTTGCTCAGATTTCGCGCCACTTTCAGGCCTCCTGATTTAAAACTTGACCTCAACTTAACTTGAGGTTGCAGAATGAGCAAATCGAGTGATTCGGATGCAAACAACGCATCAAGAAAGAGAAAGGAATTGGACATGCCAAAAGGCCAAATCGAACATGCTAACCTCACCGTCACCCGGCCAGAACGCAGCGCGGAATTGTTCAAGCAAATGCTGGGCTGGCACGAACGCTGGCGCGGGCCTTCCCAGATGGGGGGAGAGACAATCCATGTCGGTGACGAGACAACCTATCTCGCACTCTACACCAATGAGAAGGCTCAGGGCGGCTATTCCAAAGGCCAGCCGCTCAACCATGTCGGCCTCCTCGTCGACGACTTAGGCGAGGCGGAAAAAGTGGTTGTTGCGGCAGGGCTCAAGCCGTTCGGCCATGACGATTATGAGCCGGGAGAGCGGTTCTACTTCTTTGACTGGGACGGGATCGAGTTCGAGGTCGTCAGCTATGCAGGAGATGCAGCATGATGGAGTTTGTCCTGCGCGAACCGATGTTCGGAGACTTTCGCAAACAGTTTGAACCTGCCACAGTCGGGAAGAGGCGAAAGTCTTCACCGCCCGAAGGAGAGCCAACTTGTTCAAATCCAACCCTTTCTCGACACTCGCCGCGGCCTGCCTAGCCGCACTGAGCATGCCCGCTGCTGCGGAGACGCTGTATGTGACGGGAGACCGATTGCTGGATGTTGAGACCGGCGAATATGTCGCGGCACCCTTGATCGCGATTGAAGACGGAAAAATCGCCAGCGTTACCTCGGGAGCCAATGCCCCAGCGGGCGCAGAGGTGATTGACCTCTCGGGCTACACCATCCTTCCCGGCCTGATCGACATGCACGTGCATCTCGACGGCAGGCCTGAATACGGTGGCTATTCCTCGCTGCAATTTACCGATCGCTTTTCGACCGTGCTGGCGGTCGAGAATGCGCGGCGGATGCTGCATGTCGGCTTCACCACGGTCCGCAATGTCGGTGACCATGATTACAATGTCACTGGCGTCGACCAGGCGATTGGCGAAGGCTGGATCCAAGGCCCGCGGATCGTCAATGCCAATTACTCGCTCGGCGCAACAGGCGGTCACTGTGATGAGACCTTCCTGCCCCCTAGCTTTGAAGCCAAGAGCCCGGGCGTGGGAGACAGCCCCGATGAATTGCGCCAGCGCGTGCGCGAACAACGCAAATATGGTGCCGAGGTTATCAAGGCCTGCGCCACCGGCGGGGTGTTCAGCCGCAACACTGCGCCCGGAATACAGCAACTCACCCTCGAAGAACTGACGGCCATTGCCGATGAGGCGCATTTCTGGGGTCTCAAGGCTGCGGCTCACGCGCACGGGGCGGACGGCATCAAGGCCGCTATCCTGGCTGGCTTCGACACGATTGAACACGCCAGCTTCATTGACGACGAAGGGATCAGGCTGGCCAAGGAAAACGGCACCTTCCTGTCGATGGATATCTTCAACACCGAATACACCTTGAGCCAGGGCGCCGCGAATGGCGTGCTGGAGGAAAACCTCGCCAAAGAGCGCGCATTGGGAAAAACTCAGCGCGCAAACTTCCGCAAGGCGCATGAAGCCGGCGCGCGAATGGTGTTCGGCTCAGACGCTGGCGTAATGCCACATGAGCTGGTCGGCGGGCAGTTCCGGGTGATGGTTGAATTCGGCATGAGCCCGATCGAGGCGATCCAGGCCGCCACGGTGAATGCGGCGGAAGCATTGGGTCAGCAAGGCGAAGTCGGAGTGATCAAACCAGGCGCTTGGGCCGATCTCATCGCGCTCGACGGCGATCCTTTGGCGGACGTGCGTGAGCTGGCTGATGTCGACGTGGTGATCAAGGGTGGAGAGCTGATCAAGCGCGACTGAGGCACGCTGTTACAGAAGCGAGGCCTGGCTGGCCGCGCTGCGCGACCAAGGTTGTTCGGTCCGGTCAGTCACAAGATCGCCTTCCCATGCCTGGCACAGAGCGCGAGCCTCGTCCGGCGAACCGGAGATCCATCCGGCGTAATCCTGTGGCTTGAGCAGCACCGGCATCCGGCTGTGGACCTCTGCAGCCGGACCAGCGCTGTCTGTCATCACCATCGAATAGCAATCGCCCCATTCGTCAGAGTGACGCCAGACCCCTGCGCATGCGAACAGCTCATGGTCGGGAAGCGACAGCCAGGTGCGGGTCTTGCTGCCCTTGGCACCCTGAGCCTCGGCCCAAGCGCTGACCGGGATCAGACAGCGCCGCTCCTCAAAGGAATAGCGCCAGAAGAAGCTGTCGAGCTTGTCAGTCCGAGCATTGTTGACCGGCTTGGGTTTGAGCGGCTGCCCACTCTTGCCCTTCATCACCAACGGAAAGCCCCAGGTCATTTGCCGAACTTGGCCTTCCGCCACCACGGCCCCGGGGTATCCGGGATAGACCTCCTCACCGAAATTGGCACCACCGAGAGCTTCGATCGCCGCAAACCACTTCGCGACTTCATCCTTGGTCTGAGTCATGCGGTAGAGATTACACATCAGGCGTTTCCAACCACAAAGCACGCTGCGGCCATCAGTGCCCCTGCCCAGCGATTAGATCGGAAACGATCGAGCGGATTGTTTGGGTCATCGGCGTCCAAAGTCGCCACCTGCCACAACAAGTGCAGCGCGACCGGAGATAGCGCAAGAAGCGCGACGGCATCAGGCCGGTAAAGCCACACGCCGAGGCTCCACAATGCGATTGCGCCAAGATAGAACAGGCCCACGCCAGTCTTGACGCTTTCTCCCAAGCGCAATGCGCTCGACTTGATCCCGACCATTGCATCATCTTCGCGATCCTGCAGCGCATAGATCGTATCAAACCCGATCACCCACAGGATGCAGCCAGCATAAACGCTCGCGAGGACGTCCCAATTGTCGAACCGCAGTTCTGTCCAGCCAACCAGCACGCCCCAGGTAAACACCATTCCCAACCAAGCCTGTGGCCACCAGGTGATCCGCTTCATAAAGGGATAGGCCGCCACCAGAGCAAGGCTGCTGAGCGCGACCAGCTGTGCCTCTAGCCGCAATTGCAGCAGCACTACCAAACCAATCAGGCACAGTGTGATCAGCCAGATCCAGGCGGTTCGCTTCGACACCCGCCCGCTGGCAATAGGACGCACTGCCGTCCGGGCCACTTGGCGATCAAGCTTGGCATCAACGATATCGTTGTAGACGCAGCCCGCGCCGCGCATCGCAATCGATCCGAGCAGCAACCAGCCGAGCAGTGCAAATTGCGGCCCTGCTCCAGCCAGCCAGACTCCAAACACGCACGGCCAGAACAGCAGCCACCAGCCAATCGGTCGATCGAACCGCGCCAATTGCGCCAGGTCACGCGGCAATTGCGGCAATCGCTCAATCAGACTGCGGTGCTCGCTATCAGGGACGATTTGCTCGCTCACGCCACAGCTTCCTCCCGCCGCGCAGCGCGCCACCCCAGGATTGCCAACACGAACATCACACTGTTCCCGGCGAAGTCGATCATTCCGTAGGATGTCAGCACCGGCATCTCGAAGTGAAAATACCAGTTGAACACGAAGAACGGCAGCAGCAGCGCGGCAAACACCAGGAAGGCCGGAGAGCGCCATTTGACAACCAGAGCCATGATCCCGAACAGCACTGCCTGAGCGCCGAAACACGCCATAATGAAGCGGGTAACGAAGGTATTGTCGCGGTATTCCTCCGAGAAGCCCAGCTCGATCACGCTGCCCGGGCCAAGCAATGCCCAGCCCCCCAACACCAGGAAGACGGCGGCGATCCCAAATTGTGCCATTCGTGCGGTCATGGCTTGCTTCCTAGCTGCCAGCGGGCCTAGTGCAAACCCATGGCAGAAACTCCCGCCTGGCCCCCGAAAAGCGCGCCGCGCCTGTTCGTTGAGGACGAATTGGGCGCCGACCTGTCCGTTTCAATCGAGGGCCAACAAGCGCATTATCTCGGCAAGGTCATGCGGGTACAGCCCAGCGATACGATTATCTTGTGCGATAACCTAACGGGTGAATGGGCGGCCAGAATCGAGCGGGTCGAGAAACGCCGGATCCATGCGGTACCGGTCAAAAAGCTGCGGGACCGCGAAACGCCGCCTGATCTGTGGTTGTGCCCAGCCTTGCTAAAGAAGGATCGATTTGACTGGGTTATAGAAAAGGCGACCGAGCTGGGAGCTGCAGAGCTCCGGCCAATGGTCACCCGCCGCTGTGTTGCCGACAAGCTCAATCTCGACCGGGCCCGAACTATAGCGGTTGAAGCTGCTGAGCAATGCGCGCGCACTGCCCTGCCCGAGCTTCAGACACCCGTTTCGCTCAAGGACTTGCTGCGAGATTGGCCAGCGGATCGCAGCCTATTTTTCGCGGATGAAGAAGGCGGCGTTGAAGCGCTGACCAGCTTTACCACCAACGCTGGGCCAGCAGCCATTGTGATCGGCCCAGAGGGGGGATTCGATGATGCCGAACGCGACGCAATTCGTGGGCATCCCAAGGCGATGCCCATCTCGCTTGGTCCCAGAATCCTGCGCGGTGAGACGGCCGCTGTCGCAGCGATCTCAATCTGGATGGCCGGTGCCGGCGACTGGGCTAGCTGTGGGATCGGGCAAGAATGACTTCGTGTGCACAAACCCAAATTGCGCTTCCCACGGGTGAATCGGTTTCCTAAGGCAACCGATAAGAGAGGAAGGCGCGCACCTATATGAGCACACGCGAAGCATCGGGAGCCGAAGATCCGATCATCGAAAGCCGCGATCAACTGATCGCGCCGATGATTGGTGGCGAGAAGCCCAAAGCCGAATGGCGGATCGGCACCGAGCACGAAAAGCTAGTCTACAAACGCGACGATCGCCGCGCTCCTTCCTATGATGAGCCCTGTGGCATTCGCGACCTACTGATGAACCTTACCGAATTCGGGTGGGAGCCGGTTGAGGAGAATGGCAAGGTCATCGCCATGCGGGGCGACGATGGCACGGTAAGCCTGGAACCTGCCGGGCAGCTTGAGCTTTCGGGCGCGCCGCTGGAGAACCTGCATCAGACTTGCGGCGAAACTGGCCGCCATCTTGAACAGGTCAAAGTCATCGGTGAACGCTGCGGCGTCGGCTATCTCGGGCTGGGAATGTGGCCGGACAAGACCCGCGAGGAGCTGCCGGTCATGCCGAAGGGGCGCTATGCCATCATGATGCGGCACATGCCGAAGGTCGGAAACCTTGGTTTGGACATGATGCTGCGAACCTGCACGATCCAGGTCAATCTAGACTATTCGAGCGAAGCCGACATGGCACAGAAATTCCGAGTCGGCTTGGCGCTTCAGCCGCTTGCCACGGCGCTGTTCGCAAATTCGCCTTTCACAGAGGGCAGTCCCAACGGATATCTGTCGTACCGCAGCCATATCTGGTCAGACACCGACCCGCACCGCACCGGCATGTTGCCTTTCGTGTTCGAGGAGGGCTTCGGCTACGAGCGCTGGGCCGATTACATGCTCGACGTGCCGATGTATTTTGTGTTCCGGGATGGGAAATACATCGATGCAGCTGGACAGAGCTTTAGAGATTTTCTTGACGGCAAACTCCCCGCGCTGCCTGGGGAACGCCCCACCGCGAGCGATTGGTGGGACCATCTCTCGACCGCTTTCCCGGAAGTCCGCTTGAAGTCTTTCCTTGAGATGCGCGGCGCCGATGGCGGCCCCTGGAGTCGGATTTGTGCTCTCCCTGCGCTGTGGGTCGGCCTGCTGTATGAGCAGACAGCGCTCGATGCGGCCTGGGATCTGGTCAAGGGCTGGTCAATGGAAGAGCGCGAGGCGCTGCGCAATGGCGCTCCCAAACTGGGATTGGCAACACCAGTCCCTGGGTTCGGCACGCTCCAGGATCTGGGCAAGGAAGTGCTCGCGATCGCGCGCAGCGGCCTCAACGCAAGAGCCCGCCTCAATTCGTCAGGTGACAACGAAACCGGCTTCCTGGAAACGCTCGATGAAATCGTTGCGAGCGGCAAAGTGCCGGCCGAAAGACTGTTGGATGCCTATCACAACGAATGGGGCGGCGACGTCTCACGCGTGTACAAATACAGTTTTTAGAGGGGTCTGAAGCTTGAGAATTGGCTCGATGATGATTGCGGCTGTGATGGCAGTTTCGCTTCTTCATCCTGTCGAAGGAGCGACACGAACTCTCGAGGAAAAGTTTATTGCTGATGCCGAGGGACATGGTCGTGCACTTGATGATCTGTATTCCATCCGGGGTCTCAACCCCTTGGAAAATCATAACGCAAGTGTTGAACTTGTTTCGCATTGGCTAGCGACTCAGAGGATCGATAAGAGTCCGGGCTATCCTGAAGGCACTTCCGTGCTGTTCTACGCGCACCGGGACGACGAGCTTACGATCTATCTGATCGACACAACCGGCATTTCTGCCCACCATGTCGTTTCAATCTCTGAAGTAGACTTGCGCGAAGCAGCGCTGGTCTATCGCCTTGATCTGCAGGTTGATGGGCTAGACCGTTCGCGAGCCCCTGTCTGGCGGGGTGGAGAGGTGGAGCAAAATTTCCGCCCCATAACCCGCAGCGAGCACACGTGGAAAAGCCCAATTGATGAGATTCTCCTGCCGACGGAAATTCGCAATAAACTTCAAGATGTCGAGCATCTGATCATCGTCGCAAATGGCGTGATCGGAACAAATCCCTTTGCAGCCTTTCCCCTAAACGATCACGAGATGCTTATTGATAGGATGAGTGTGACCGTTGCACCCAGCCTGTTCGACATAGATCAGATGATCCGGCCTTGGGCCCCCGAGAAAGATTTCCGTGACGTTATGCTGGTCGGAGACCCGGTGGTACCGCGAACGCCAAACTGGGAAGTCCCCCGCCTGCCCGGAGCGATGGAAGAGATCTCAAGGATGTCGCAACGAAGCGAAGGCGATCTGTTTCTGGGAGAAGCGGCGACAAAGGGAGCGATACTCGAGGCAATGCATCGCAGCGGCGTTCTATACTTTGCTGCACACGGGCTAGCAGATCCTAGAGAGCCTCTCACCGGCGGATTTCTTATGCTGGGGGGACCGTCCCCGGAGGAAGCCTTCCTAACAGCAGGTGAAGTCCAAACTATGCGCCTGAATGCAAATCTCGTTGTCCTAAGCGCTTGCCAAAGTGGGCTGGGATTCAATCATGATGGCGGAGTAATCGGCCTCGCCCGTTCATTTCAGAAAGCCGGAATCTCAAGAGTCATAATGAGCCTTTGGAGCGTGAGCGACGAGGCGACACTCTATTTGATGGACAAATTTCAGATTGAAGCGAAGAATGCCGTTCCCGCAGAAGCTCTCAGGATCGCAATGCTTGAGACTCGCGAGAAATACCCGGACCCGGCCCTCTGGGCGGGTTTCACACTGCTTGGAACCCCACGTTAATTCCGTTTGGGCAATGTAAGGAGTGACCATGCTGATTGTGTTAGCCAAAGCCAAGCTGGGCGAAGGAGCTCTGGAAGCCGGGCGTGAAGCGATTGCGGCAATGGTCGAGGCCTCCAACGCCGAGGAAGGTTGTATCGCCTATTCTTTCACCGTCGATGTGCTTGATCCTTCGATCCTCCACATTGTCGAGAAATGGGTCGATGACGCCGCGCTGATCGCGCATTTCCAAACCCCTCACATGGTCGCATTCAACGCCGCTATTGGCCAGCTCGATGTTTCGATTACCGAAGCGCTCAAATACAATGCCGATGACGGCATCCCACTGATGTGATTGGCCGATGATCGTAATCACCGGCACCATCCGGATCCCTGCTGGATCCCTGCAACAGGTACTCCCGGCCATGACGGCGATGATCGAAGGCTCTCGCGCAGAGCCAGGCTGTCTTTCCTATTCCTATTCGCTCGATGTGCTCGATGACGGGCTGGTCCATGTCAACGAAGCCTGGGACAGTGAGGCTTCCCTCGCCGCCCACTTTGAAACCCCGCATCTCAAACGCTGGCGCAGTCAATTTACCCAGCTTGGCATCACCGACCGAGACCTGACCAAGCTCACAGTATCCAAGAGCGTTCCAACCTAAGCAGCAAAAAAGACTCACCTGGCTGGTGCGGGTTTTCTGAAAGCCCTCCGTCTCTTTCCATGAAACACAATCATGGACGGGGATTAGCCTTGGCTGGAACGACTTTTCGCAAACTCGGAACTGGGATCATGGCGGCAGCTACGGTCACGCTTTTGTCTGCCTGCGGCGGCGATGGCTCGGCAACTGCTGGAACCAACAATACCCAGCAGACGGCCAACAATCCGACTCCCACGCCCACTCCCACGCCGGTGGCGAGCACTCCGGCGGATACGGTCAATGCCGTGATCCAGCAATTCCTTCAGCTGGATATGGGTAGTCTCGCCAATTATGCCGCGCCCAACCTGCCAGCCTATTACGACAACACGGTCGACAATATCGACAACACTCCGAACAATGATCCGGTCGATGACGCGATCGCGACCTTGGGCCGGGTATTGTTCTACGATGTCGCGCTGAGCGTGAACGACACGACCTCCTGCGCGACCTGCCACCAGCAGAGCATCGGCTTTGACGACAATGAACGGTTCTCGACAGGGTTCGAGGGCGGACAGACCGGCGCGCATGCCATGCGGCTCGGCAATATGCGCTATTTCGAGGACGGCGAGATGTTTTGGGATCGCAGAGCCGACTCCCCCGAAGATCAGGCGTTGCAGCCCGTCCTGGATGCAACCGAAATGGGCTGGTCCAACAATGGCGGGATTCCGGCCTTGATCACCAAGATGGAGGGGCTCGACTATTACCCGGCGCTGTTCGAATTCGTGTTTGGCGATGACGATATCACCCAAAACCGGATGGAGCGCGCCCTCGCGCATTTTCAGCGCGCAATGATCTCATCCGACAGCCAATGGGATCGCGCCTATGCTCAAGTGTTCGGCCCAGGCGCGCCCAATCGCGCGCTCAATGAGGCCCTACCCGGCTTCACCGTCAGCGAACAACGCGGCCGGCAATTGTTCATGACCAACCCCAACAATGGCGGTGCTGGCTGTGCGCGGTGTCACCTGCCGCCGACCTTCGCGCTCAACGACAACAGCGATTCCAATGGGCTGGATGCGGGTGAGACGACAATCTTCAAATCGCCTTCGCTCAAGAATGTCGCACAGTCGCAATTCTTCATGCACGATGGCCGTTTCACCACGTTGATGCAGGTGGTGGAGCATTACGACAGCGGTATTCAGAATGGTCCAGCGCTCGACAACCGCCTGCAGCAGGGCAACAACCCGCTAAGGCTCAATCTGTCGCAGGATGATCGTCAGGCTCTGGTGGATTTCATGGAAACACTGACCGACGAAACGCTTGGGAGCGACCCCAAGTTCAGCGATCCGTTCATCAACTGATCTTACTCGGCGGGTTCAGGCGCCGTCTTCTGGCCTTGCCCCCGGCTCATCATCCGCCGCTTTAGCTTGGCGAGCGGTGCGGTGATGACGCCGTGTTGTTCCATCCAGTCGTAATACTCGCGATATTTTGGATCCTCGGCCAACAGATGCGCCTCTTCAGTCCGGGCACGCCAATAGTAGATCCCGTTGACGCACAGCAGGAAGAAAGTGTTGCGGATCATGTCCGTGGTCGAATCATTAGTGACCAGGAACGGCATCACCGAACACCACCAGAACAGGTTCTTGGACAGATAGGCCGGGTGGCGCGTGAAGCGATAGGGCCCATTGGTCAGGACACCGCGATAGGTCAGGTTTGAGAAGCGAATGCCAAAAACGACCGTCGCCCAGGCATAAATCGCGGTCAGGAACACCAACCATGCGGCCCAAATCCACAGCATGGTCGGATTGCCATCGAACCAGTGGCCCCAGCCCGCGACATTGTGCTCATAGCTCAGCACCATGCCGTGCCCGATCACGCCCCAGACGAATGGCGGATAGCAGATCAGTGCTGCCAGCCAGCCTCCAATGAAAGGATTTCCTGAGCGGATATGCGCGTCGAGTGGACGCATGGTGAACAGATATCCCACCGTGCCAATCTGCACATCTACGACGAACAGCAAGGTGATCAGCAGCAAGCCTATCTCAACCGGATTGGCGATGATCGCCGGCACGTCAGCTTCGACGATCTGCACCCAGCCAGCAGGAAGGATCGAGATCATGAATGCGCCGAAGAAGGCCTTGATAATCCAGGCTCGCCAATGCTTTTTGACCTGCTCGCCATCGTATGGCTCATTTCCGATCAACATCGCCCCGAAATGCCAGGCTCCGTCGCGCGGATTGACCATGAACCGGTCGATCCACAGCACATAGGGGACCGTCAGGACAAACAACGGGACCGCCGCGAAGCCGATGACTTCCATCGAGAACAGATACTGGCCGTCCCAGTACCAGCGGCACAGGCAATAGAGCGCGCCGATGATCGCCCAGGTCGCCCACAGCCCGCCGATCTTCACGATCGAGATATCTATGATCTCGCTGAGCTTGCGTTTGAGCGTCCAATCCAGTCCGGTCGAGGCTCGCAAATGCACTTTATCGACCAGAATGGACCAGACAGCCATCGGGCCAGCGGTGAACAGCATCGCTGTCAGGGAGGCGTAGGGTCCGGACAGCACGCCGCGTGGCCCAGGTAGATCGAGGAACTCGGCGGTAAGCGGGTAGGTCCGGCAAAACAGAATCCAGACACAAAGGCCCAAGAGTCCGGCCAAGCCGACGCCTGCCGAAACATCACTTTTCGGCAAGACTGCCGGTTTTACCTGTACGTTCGCGTCCATCCCCTGCGCCCTAGCGCAAAAGGGTTAACACCTGGGTTAGAACCGCGACCGCGTCCCACTCAGGAACAACCGAGCCGCATTCCTTAAGCCATCAACGCCAGGCGTGAATCGTACCGCTGTCATCAAGGATGTAGAGCATTCCATCGGCGACAATCGGAGGCAGGCTAACCGCTTCTTTCAAATCGACAAATCCCTGAGCCGAGCCCTCGGCTGTGCTCAGGCGATAGACCGCGCCTCGAGAACTCGCGACCCAAAGTTGATTCCCCGCCAAAACCGGTCCGGTCCAGAAAATCGCGCCCTCGCGATCCTTTTCGTCGCGCCATTGCTGCAATTGCGTGATCCACCTTACCCGGCCGCTCGAACGGGCAATAGCCAGCAAGCGCGCATCATCGGTCAGGGTAAAGATCCATTCACCAGCAATCGCGGGCGTGGAAATGCCTGCGAGATTGAGCTCCCAGATGCGCTGGCCAGTGACCAATTCGTAAGCCGCCATACGGCCGCCTTGGCCCAGCGCGTAAACGCGACCGGAATCGATGATCGGATCCGCGTCAATGTCGGTCAGCGTACCCACCTGGGTCGAGATGTTGGTCCGCGCGAGCGCATCCGCCCACAATGTCCGACCGTTCTCATAGCGATAGGCAGAAAGCTCTCCGCTCGAATAGCCAGCAATCACCGTCCCCTGACCTGCCGCCGGAGCAGCCACCCCGAAGACACCGGCTTGGGTGGTGGAGCCCGACTCGTTCCAGAGCAACTCACCAGTCTGTGCAGACAGTGAGATTACTTGGTTGTCCTGGGTCATCACGTAGATCTGGCCAAAAGCGATTGTCGGCGATCCGCGCAGAGGACCAGCAGGCGTGGTCGACCAGATCTCGTTGCCATCCTCGGCGTTGAGCGCCATCACGTCGCCAGCACCATTGGTCGCATAGACCCGGCCATTGGCATAGCTGACACCGCCGCCAAAGGCCGACGGCTTCATGTCGTCTTCCATCGGTGGCGATTTGCTCCAGCGCTCAGCCCCAGATTCCTTTTCGAAAGCGTGGATTGTGCCATCGGCGCCAACCGCGAATAGCAATCCGCTGCCGACAACCGGTGCAGCCGCCAGCCGCGCACGGTTGGACGATCCGGCAATGCGCGCGGTCCAGGCTTTGGTCGGGGCTTCGGCAAGATTGAGATGGCCGTAGGATTTGCTGGCTGAGCCACCAACCTGGGCCCACTCGCTATTGGTGCGCACTGGCGGGAGGATAACGGAAACATTGGCAAGCGCGGGATCAACGCTGGCCCCGCTCTCGATCCGGGACAAGATCGGCATGCGTTCGCCAATCGTTGGCGTGGCCTTCTTGTCGCCGCCGCCAAACAAGCCACCGCTGCAGCCCGTCAGCACAGTTGCGACTGCTCCACCAAGCAGCGCCATACGAAGTCTATTCGAAAAGTTCATAATCGGTCCGTCCATTCGGGGGTTCTATCGCGTGGTCGCTCCCCTGTCTGCCCGCTAGGAGCCATTATCCTCTGGCTCGATCCCCTGGTCTTCAAGCAATTGCTGCACGTCGTCGATCGCGTCTACGCCCAGCATTCCAGCCATCTGGCGGGCTCTGGACCTCAAGGTGTCCGGGATCCCGTCAGCATTGGCAATTTCCGAGAACATTGTGCCCGCTGCGTCATTATCGCCCGCTTCAAGATGCGCCATCGCAGTCAGCTCTCCAGCCGAGCCGAAGAAGGCATTCCCAGGCACCGCCAAGGGCTTGAGCCGCTCGACAATGTCGGCTGGTTCGCGATTGTCGAAATCGGTCGCCACCTCACGGATCAAGGCAAGATCGCGCAGAGCCGGCGGTGCTTGGTCGTCATCGGCCACCTGGGCGAATGCCTGAACCGCCTCATCATTGTTCCCAGCCTGCAGCGCTGCCACAGCTTTGAGGAACAGAGCACCCGAACGCGCTCCAGGATTAGAAGATTCGATCAGCTCCTCGCTGACACTTGCCGCCTGAACGGCATTTCCGGCATTCAACTGGTCGATCGCGCTGACCAGGGTCTCAGACTGGGCTTCAAGCCCCGACTCCCTTTGCGTGTCCCAGACCAGGTATCCGCCCAGGATCGCCAGCCCCCCGACGATGCCACCAATCAAAGGGACCCCGTATTTCTTGCCGAATTGCTCAAGGTCGTCCTGCCGAACAGCCTCATCGATTTCGCGCATGAGGATCTCGTCCTCAGCCGATGGCTTGTCGGTGTTCTCTTTATCCTTGGCGTTTCCGCCGGTCGGTTTAAGCGCCACGGAGGCCCTTTCCTGTGTCTTCTATAGCCGCTGGCGGGCTTTTAGGAGGGCAAAGCGACAACCGCAATCCTCTGCGGACACCCTGCGCACATTAGCTTTGAGAATCTGGCGTGGATCGCTTGAACCAAAGATGAAGCCACTCTGTCAGACTGCACCTAGAATTCCCTCCCCATCGCAACGGAATAGAGCTTACGATAGCGCGCAATCATGGTCTCATGATCAAACTGATCGATCGCCTTCTCGCGGTTGGCTGCGCCGATTATCTGGCGCTGTTCAGGAGCATCCGCCAGCTCCTTGAGCATGGCGCCCAATGCAGCGGCATCATTGGGCACGGAGACAAACGGGCGATTGGCTGGCGAGATCATGTTGCGGATGTCGCCTACATCAGGCGCAGCGATTGGCAGTCCCGCAGCCATGGCCTCGACTACAGAAAGCGGAAATTGCTCGCTCTGAGACGACAGAGCAAAGATATCGAACATGCCGATCACTTCAGCCGGATTGGCGATCGCGCCGGGCAGGTGAACCCTATGGGCCACTTCAAGATCGGTCGCGACTTCGCGAATGGGATCGCGTTCCGGGCCATCACCCATGATTACCAGCTGCCAGTTCTCCGGCAGGTGTGCGAATGCGCTGACCAGCATCGGCAATTGCTTGACCGGGCGGAGGCCAGCCAAGGTTCCGACCCAGCGCTCGCCCTCTCGTTTCACTACCCTCAAGGCGCCGGGTCTGGGAGATTTGCCAAAGGCCGCGGTGTCAATCCCGTTGGGGATTCGGATCAGGCGTTCTGCCGGATAATGCCAAGCGGTCCGCGCGATCGCTTCAAGCACTTTTGACGGGACCACCAGGTGAGAGGTCTTGCTGAGCGCGATCCTGCGATACCAGTTGCGCTTGCTCTTGAGCTGTTCGACCTCATCCTCGTTAAAGCCATCCTCATGGTGGATCAGCGGAGGCAGGTCGAAGGCATTGCGAAATACGGAATGCGCCATGACCACGTCCATCGCGCCCCAATTGTAGGTCAGGATCAGATCATAGTCTTTCAGGGCCTGGGCTATTGCGACCAAACGACCCGGCGATGGAAAGCCAGACAGCGCGGGGAAATCGGGCGGAAAATCAACCTCCAAGCCAGCTGCAAGGTGGGACTTTGCGCCCATTTGGTTCGGCTCACCCGATACAATGCTGTGACGCAATGCAGCTCCAAAGGCATTGATCAGATGGACGCTGCGCAGCTCTTTACCGCCGGCAGAAAAGGTCGAATGGGCATGGAGAACGCGAGGTGTCTGTCCAGACTCGACCGCCATGGCTCGGTCACTCACGCAAGCTCAGCCAGCAGGCTGTCGATTGCTGAGCGCACCGGCGCTTCGTCGAGGGTGGGTGCATGTCCTACCCGCGGCACAGTGACTGTCCGCATGGCGGGGTTGCGGACACCCATTTGGCTCACAGTAGCCTCAGACAGCAGGTCTGACAGCTCCCCGCGTACCAATAGCATGGGCACATCACGCAAAGCCTCATAGGCCAGCCAGAGATTGGGCGGAGCGGCATTATTGGGTTGCGAGAACGGCTCGGCAATCGCCATGTCATAATCATAGCTGATCCGTCCATTCTGACCGACGACCAGGGTCCGTTTGGCCATACCCAGCCACTGGTCGAGATCGAAGTCGGGAAATGCCGACGAATGGACCGCCTCCAGGCTTCGCGCCGCATGCATCCAGGTTGGATAGCTGCGCCCCTGACCGACATAGCTGCCGATCCGCGCCACACCCTCAGCCTCGACCACCGGACCAATATCATTGATCACCGCGGCTGCGATCCGTCCAGGCTTGGCCGCAGCCATAAGCATCGTCATCAATCCGCCCATCGAGGTGCCGACAGCGATGAACCGCTCGATCTCGAGCTCGATCAGAAGCTTTTCGACATCACCAACATATGTCGGCGGAGAATAGGTGCTGGTGTCGGTGGCGTATTCGCTCATCCCCCGACCCCGCATCTCAGGCACGATCACACGATGTGATTGCGACAGATGCTGTGCAAGGCCTTCGAAATCCCGCGCATTTCTGGTCAGGCCATGCAGGCAGAGGATTGGCAAGGATCGCCCTTCAGAAGGTCCCGCATAATCGCGGAAATGCAGCGTCAGCCCATCGGCGCTGGTCCAGTAGCGGTCCTCATAGCTTTCCATAGTGTGCGCGAATGCCCGCTCAGAAGGAAATGCGCAACCGCGCTTGCGCTGAATTACCCAAGCTCCCACTATGTTTTCATGGACCAAATGTTGCAGCAAGCGCCCTACCACCCTGATCCCGCAATCTCTCGTCTTGCCGACTGGCTTGGCTCGGAAGTTGATCCGGCGGACTTTCCCCGGACCCAGATCCGCTTTCGCAACGACAGGGCTGCTGCATCGATCGGGTTAGACAAATTGAGCGACAATGACTGGGCTGCGCACTTCGGTCGTTTCAGCCCCCTGCCCGACAATCTGCCCAAACCACTGGCTCTCAAATACCATGGTCACCAATTTCGCACCTACAATCCGGAAATCGGTGACGGACGCGGATTCCTATACGCGCAGATGCGCGACGATGCCGGTCGGTTACTCGATCTTGGGACCAAGGGATCCGGCCAGACACCCTACAGCCGCAGCGGCGATGGTCGGCTGACGCTCAAGGGCGCGGTGCGAGAAATCCTCGCAACCGAATTCCTCGAAGCGCTCGGCGTGAACACCAGCAAGACCTTTTCCGTGATCGAAACCGGGGAAGAATTGTGGCGCAATGACGAGCCCTCCCCAACTCGCTCAGCCGTGATGGTGCGGTTGAACCATTCGCACGTCCGGATTGGCACGTTCCAACGCCTTTTGGCGATTGAAGAGCGCGACCATATGGAAGCGCTGATCGCCTATTGCCTCGCGGAATTTCCTGGCCCGCTTCCTCCAGAGGATGCGCCGGGCCGCGACGAGCCTGCGACTATCCTGATGCACCAGGTGGTGGAGCGTATGGCGGATCTCGCCGCCAGCTATATGGTGGCTGGCTTTGTCCATGGCGTGCTCAACACCGACAATATGAATATCACAGGGGAAAGCTTTGATTATGGCCCTTGGCGATGGCTGCCGGAATGGGACCCCAGCTTCACTGCAGCCTATTTCGACCATGGCGGGCTTTATGCCTTCGGGCGCCAACCAGAAGCGCTGCATTGGAATTGTGGCCAGCTTGCGGTGGCGCTGCGGCTCTTGGCGGATAGCGAACCGCTAATCGCTGCGCTCAATCGCTTCGGCGAGCTCTATATGCAAGCGATTGCCCGGCGGTGGTGTTGGAGACTGGGGGTCGAGCCAAAGAGCCTGGAAGAGGACACGCAATTGGTTGCGGCCTGCGAACAGGCGATGCGCGAAACCAAGGTCCAGCCGGATGCCTTCTTCTTTGACCATCGGGGCGGCCGAAATGCTGCTAACGAGCTGGGCGACGCACTTCAGGCTTATTCGGCAGTCGAGGATACCCACGCCTATTGGAGCGGCGCAACGCCACAAAGCATGTTGATCGAAGAGGTCGAAGCAATCTGGTCCGCGATCGACGAGCGGGACGATTGGAGCGTGCTCGAAGCCAAGGTTGGGGCCTTGAGGGAAGTCGGCCAGGCCCATGGAAGCCCCCCACCCCCGCAAGGTCACGACGGTTCTGGCGTGCAATAGCTGCAACCGCTTCTGTTGCTTGTTTCGCCTACCCCCTTCCTTTTCGGGCTAGTCCCAACTATCGCACGCCCCCAGGGGTGACCGCGCTTTGTAGGCAACACGTGATCCGGAACACCGGGCGCGTTGTCTTCGGGATGAGAGCCAGAAGAAGATCGTGACGGAAACAACTTACACTTCAATCGCGCCGGCCACCGGGGAGGAGATCTGGCGCGGAACCTCGGGCGATGTGGATGCGGCCGTCAGCCTCGCTCGGCGGGCATGGCCTGCCTGGGCCGCTCTGCCCCAATCGCAGCGGATCGAAATGGTGCGGCGCTTCGCCAATGAGGTGCGCAAGGAAGCCGAGAGTTTTGCCGAACTGATCGCAAGCGAGACCGGAAAACCCTTGTGGGAGGCACGCACCGAAGTCGATGCTGTGGTTGGCAAGGTCGATATCTCGGTTAGTGCCTATGCTGAGCGAACCGGCAAGAAGAAGCTCGACAGCGCGTTGCAGGGCACCGCCGCGCTCCGGCACAAACCGCATGGCGTAATGGCGGTCCTGGGCCCGTACAACTTTCCCGCTCACCTCCCCAATGGCCATATTGTTCCTGCGCTGATCGCGGGCAATTGCATTGTGTTCAAGCCGAGCGAGAAGACGCCCGCAGTAGGGCAAAAGCTGGTCGCCTGTTTCCATGCCGCTGGCGTGCCGCAAGACGCCGTGCAATTACTGATTGGTGGCCCAGAGGAAGGCAAGGAGCTGGTCGCGCATCCGGGTGTCGACGGAGTTCTGTTCACCGGCTCGGCGCAGGCCGGGATCGCGATCAATCGCAGGCTCGCCTCCAACCCTGGCAAGATCGTCGCGCTCGAAATGGGCGGGAACAATCCGATTGTCGTCAAGGGCACGCCCAAGGTCGCCGATGCTGCGGCCTTGATCGTCCAAAGCGCCTTCACCACCGCTGGCCAGCGCTGCACCGCTGCTCGCAGATTGATTGTCGTCGAAGAGGCCTATGATGAGATCATGCAAGAGGTCATCGCCCTCACCCGCCGTCTGGTCGTCGGAGAGCCCTTTGCCGAGCCCCAGCCCTTCATGGGGCCGGTGATCGACAACGACACCGCCGATCGACTCAATGAGAGCTTCCTCGCACTGGTCACTGCCGGCGGCAAGGCGCTCGCCCACATGCGTCGGCCCGATCCCGATCTGCCATTCCTGACTCCGGGTATCATCGACACCACTGCGATCGCCGATCGTCCCGATATCGAGCTGTTCGGGCCGTTGTTGCAAGTCATCAAAGTGCCCGATTTCGACACTGCGATCGCCGAAGCCAACAACACCAGGTTTGGGCTATCGGCTTCATTGATTGGAGGGTCGCCCGATGATTACGGCCGCTTCTGGGCCAATATCCGGGCGGGGATCATCAATTGGAACCGGCCGACCAATGGCGCTTCCTCTTCCGCTCCGTTCGGCGGCATAGGACTGTCCGGCAACCATCGCCCTGCGGCCTACTACGCAGCGGACTATTGTGCCTACCCGGTCGCCAGCACCGAAATGGAGCAGCCGAGGGCGAATATTGGAGTTGGTCTGAAAGACTGATCGCGGCGGGCAAAGAGCCCGAGGCTGTTACTCAACCCAATAGATCACATCGACCGCTGTCAGACCATTAGGGCCTTGGCTGGTGTGCACCATTGCATTTGTTCCGCGCTTTTCCGCGCGCATGACAGGCTCGGGCTGCGCTTCGAGCTCAATATTGAGGTTGGCTCGATCGGCCAGATTGTAGTGCCATTCAAGCACGTCCTCTGCAGCCGCTGGGCTAAAGTATCGGACAAGCCGCACTTGGCAGCCGTCCGAAGATACTCCAGCCGCCTGATACACCTGCCCGTGCGGCATGAGCTCGACAATCTCTGGCATGCGAGCGGCCCATTCATACCCCGCGGCCAATTGGTCCACGCAACGCGCGGCAATCGAATAGCTTTCCGCCATTGCCACAGCATTGCCGCGAACAGCCCCGAGGCTGGGGCCCGTTGCGCCCCCGCTCAGATCCGGCAGATCCTTCACAAGACCGACCTCCCGCAGAATCATACGAGCCTCTTCGCGAGCCAATCTTGCCGACAGCTCGGTCGCTTCAAGCGGTGGCAGGGCGTGATCAAAGCCAATCGTCAGCGCCGCATTGGCTTCATTGCGATAGGCAAGATCAGGATCAACCATCAGTGGGTCATTCAACGCACGCGCAACCACCGGATCCGTCCCGGCGGGGGCAAAAATCGGATCAGGCTGCTCGCTGCAGCCAGCCGTGACGCTGGCCACCGTAATGGCCCCGATGAAAGTGAGCATGCGCAGACTCAGCGCTATCGCTGATTTTGGTTAAGATTCATTTGGTTCAAACAAGACTCAAGCGAAAACGCCCTCACGCCCGAAGGCACAAGGGCGCTTTCCGCGACCCGCAAGGGCCGCGCCCGGGCCGTTGGTGGGATAGGCCCAAAGGTCTGTTGCTTACCTGTCGAGAGCGAATCGCCCCCTCCTGATTATTCATCTTTAGACTATTGAACCTGAACGACATGCAACGTGACCTATGTGGTTCGTTCAGCGAAGCTCGAACCGGCTTGCCAGCGCGGCAGCAGCGCACTAGGCGCCGCCAATGCCCGCTTCCCCATCATCACAGCACCAGCCCAGCGGTATGCCCGCCGCACTGGGCGCTTACCTGATCTGGGGTTTCCTGCCGCTCTATCTGCTGCTGGTTCGAGATGTGCCGCCGTTCGAGTTCGTCGGATGGAGGATTATCTGGACCCTGCCGATCTGCCTGGTGATCGTTGTTGCCCGCCGCCAGATCGCTGACCTGATGAGCGCAATTGCGAGCCCTAAGGTCCTTCTGACCTTGCTGCTGAGCGCGATCCTGATTGCGATCAACTGGTTCGTCTACATTTGGGCAATCATGGAGAACCACGTCTACGCGGCAAGCCTAGGCTATTATCTCAATCCGCTAATCAATGTCTTGCTCGGCACGATGCTGTTGGGGGAGAGGCTGTCCAAACTGCAATGGGTCGCGGTTGCGATCGCTGCCAGCGCGGTGGGAATTCTCCTAGCTGGTGCGGTCACCACGCTCTGGATCAGCCTCACTCTTGCGTTCAGCTTTGGCTTCTATGGCATGGTCCGCAAGCAAGTCAGTGTCGGATCGCTCCCGGGTTTGACGATCGAAAGCGCGATCCTTTTGCTGCCGGCAGCGGGAATAGCGTGGTGGTATTCTGCCAGTCCGCAGGGCCCGTCCTTTGGTGTCGACCCCTTGCTCAGCGCTTTCATCATAATGGGCGGAGTTGTTACGACCGTGCCGCTTCTGCTGTTTGCGGTCGCAGCCCGCCGAATGGACTATTCGACACTGGGTTTCTTCCAATATCTCGCGCCGACAATCGTGTTTTTCCTGGGGCTGACAGTGTTTGCCGAGCCGCTCAAGCCAATTCAGCTCGCCAGCTTCGTTCTGATATGGACCGCTGTCGCTTTGTTTGTTGGTGACATGTGGTTGCGAACCCGAAGGGCACGCAGAGCTTCGGCAACGGCTTAGCCAACCAGTCGCCATGCAATGGTTTCACCAGCATGGAACGGGACGATCTCCTCATCGAAAATCGGCAGCGCATCAGGGACGAGCACCTCGACCCGTTCCAATGTCACGGTCTCCTCATTGACCGGCAGATTGTAGAATTGCGGACCATGGAGCGAAGCAAAGCCCTCGAAGTGATCCAGCCTGTTCTCTTGGTCAAACACGGTCAGATAGCTCTCCAAGGCGTGAGGTGCATTGAAGATTCCAGCACATCCGCAGGAAGTCTCCTTCGCACTGCGAAGATGCGGTGCGCTGTCGGTCCCCAGAAAGAACTTCGGAGAACCCGAGGTGGCTGCCTTGCGCAAGGCCAGACGGTGCATCTCGCGCTTGGCTACCGGCAGGCAATAGGCATGCGGACGAATTCCGCCGACCAGCATCGCGTTGCGATTGATGTGCAGGTGCTGTGGCGTGATCGTCGCAGCAACTCTTGCCCTCGCCTCGGTCACGAACTCAACTGCCTCCAAAGTGGTAATGTGCTCAAACGCGACACGCAGCATCGGAAAGTCACGGACAATGGCATTGAGATGCCGCTCGATGAATTCCGCTTCACGATCGAAGATATCAATCTCATCCTCAACCACTTCGCCATGGATACAGAGCACGATGTCTTCGCGCTCCATCCGCTCGAACACAGGATAGAGCTTGGACACGTCGCTGACGCCATGCGCTGAATTGGTCGTGGCATTCGCGGGATAGAGTTTGGCCGCGGTGAAGACGCCGTCTCTTGCCCCTTGAGCCAGGTCGTCTGGATCGGTGTCATCGGTCAGATAGCAGGTCATCAGGGGCGTGAAGTCGATCCCGGCCGGCACCGCTGCGAGGATTCGATCACGATAGGCTGCCCCCATCGCAGTAGTTGTCACCGGCGGAGACAGATTGGGCATGACGATCGCCCGTGCGAACTGTCGCGCGGTGTAAGGGACCACGTCCCGCATGATGTCATCATCACGAAAATGAAGGTGCCAGTCGTCCGGGCGTCGGATGGTAATTCGGTCAGTCATCGTAACTTTACCCTAAATCGTGCCGCAGGGACTTTCCACCGAAACCGCTCTCAACTAGGGCAAATTTCATGCCCAAAATCGCCTTTCTCGCCTGCGAAACAACCCTGCCCGGTGCTGGCCAGCGCCGCGAGGATGCGTTCGAGCATGATCTCATGATCCAATCGATCGAACCCGCCCTCGCGGCGCGCAGTCTGGAACTGCGCGTGATCGACTGGGAAGCATCGATCCAGGCCTTTGACGGCGTGGATCTCGCTCTGCTTGGAACGTCATGGAACTATCAGGACAAGCCGGAAGAATTCCTGTCCAAGCTAGAGAAGCTTGAGGAAAGCGGAATAGAGGTCTGTAATTCCTCGCAAGTGGTGCGGTGGAACATCCACAAGACTTATCTGCGCGAATTGGCAGAGGCCGGTGCCAAGACGATCCCGACGTTGTGGCGCGAAACCGTGACCTACAAAGGAGTGCAGGAAGCATTTGAAGTGTTCGGCTGCGACAAGGTTGTGGTCAAACGCCAGGTTGGGGCCGGCGCGCTCGGCCAGGAGCTCGTCTCACGCGGTGCCCTTCCCCCTCGCGAGTGGAGCTTTGGCGCCCCAGCCATGATCCAGCCCTTCCTGCCAGCGATCCAGGATCAGGGAGAGCTCAGCTTCATCTTTGTCGATGGCAAGCTGAGCCATGTCTTGCGCAAGCTCCCTGATTCCGGCGACTATCGCATCCAGTCACTCTATGGCGGGCAGGAATCCATGTACGAACCCGCAGCAGAGGAAGTAGCTCAGGCGAACGCAATTCTTGAGGCCTTGCCGTTTGAAACACCGCTCTACGCCAGAATCGACATGCTGGCGGCGGGCCCGGGTGAGCTCTTGCTTATGGAAGCGGAGCTGGTGGAACCCTATCTCTATCCCGAACAAGGACCGGATCTGGGCGAACGCATTGCTCAAGCGGTCGCTGATAGAGTGTCTTCGCTATGACCAATACTGTTCTGAAACAAAGAGCAATTGTCCGTCTGACCCCGCTCGATACTGACGAAGATGTCGGCGGCTTCTTGCAAGGTCTGGTGACCAATGATGTCGGCGGTGACCTGCCCGTGTACGCCGCATTGCTGTCGGCTCAGGGCAAATCGATGTTCGACTTTCTCGTCTGGGAGGGGGGACAGGGATCGCTGCTGCTGGATTGCGAAGCCGAAGTCGCAGACGATTTGGCAAAGCGGCTTTCGCTTTACCGTCTGCGCCGCAAGATAGAGATCATCCGCGATGACACCTTGTCAGTTCATTGGAGCACCGAGCCGCATGACGGAGCATCGCCTGACCCTCGGATGCCTGAGCTGGGATTCCGCTGGTTGAGCCAAGGCAAAGCGAGTGCGGACAACGATTCTGCAGATGCTCAATGGCTTGCACACAGGCTTGGGCTTGGGGTCCCTGAAGGGACCCATGAGCTGGGCGACATCCTATGGCTCGAAACCAATGCGGTCGAACTCAACGGCGTGAGCTTTGAGAAGGGTTGCTACATCGGCCAGGAAAACACCGCCCGAATGAACTGGCGGCAAAAGGTCAATCGGCGACTGGTGGTGGTGCCGATCGAAAGCTCGAACGAAAAGCGCCAGAAAGCCGCACATGCTCAGCTGGGCCTGGCCATTGATCATCTTCGCGTGGCTGATCTCGATCCCGGCACATTACCCGATTGGCAAAGAACGGGTATCAGCCCTCCTGCTGAATAGTTCGCTCCAGCGATTGTTCGAGCATCACCTGCGCGCGATCACGGGCAGCAGTGTCTGGCAGGCCGAGAGATCGAGCCAGAGCCGAACCAATCAGCGCATCTCCCATCGCCATCAGCACCAGAACCAGGGTTTCCTCGTAAACATGGGTGACTGAGCCGTTCTCATCAGCATCGGCCGGAGCGATATCGTCCATCAGTTGGTGGATGGTCTCGACGATCGGGCTCAATGCATCTTCATTGCCGGTCAGGATCATCCAGCTCGCGAGGGCTCCGGCGCCTTCCTTGTCAAAGGCATCAAACGCCAGATCGACCACTTCGCGCGACGTCCCGAGACCCGCGCGACTGGCTTCGACTGCGTGCTTGATCGTTTCGCAAACAGTTTCGGAAAGATACCGCGCGAGCTCTTTCTGCAGCCCGGCAGCGGAGCCGAAATGGTGCAGCAAGTTTGCATGAGTCCGCCCCACCCTGGCCGACACCGCTTTGAGCGTAACCGCCTGGGGACCCGCCTCGATCAACAGGCCACGCGCCGCCTCCAGCGCAGAATTGCGGGATTCTTCCGGTGAAAGTCGCTTTCGGGTCGCCACTAGCTGCTTGCCCCCGAAGTTTTGAACATGTCGCAAGTCATCCCCCTTCGCCTAAAGCGGGTTTTGGGCCGCTGCAAGGGCTTGGCTGTGGGTACGACCAACGGATCATGCCTGACGTCAGGCTGCGCGCTTGCGCTCCACCATGCCTTCGGCATCAGCCTCATAAGCATATTCGACTGTGTCGCAGTCTTCGCCGCGCCCCAG
This sequence comes from Erythrobacter sp., assembly GCA_965249945.1. Classification (GTDB taxonomy): domain Bacteria; phylum Pseudomonadota; class Alphaproteobacteria; order Sphingomonadales; family Sphingomonadaceae; genus Erythrobacter. The sequence goes on from OZ252258.1 coordinate 2,567,186, forward strand.
CGAATGCCGTTTGGCCACCACGCCGGTCGGAACAAATCCGATCTTGCGCAGCACTTTCCCTGACGCAGGATTGTCGACAAAGTGCGCTGCTATCAGCCGGTTGTGCCCAAGCGCCCGAGCAACTCGCAGGGCGGCATGGCCTGCCTCAGTTGCGTAGCCCTTGCCCCAGTGCTTGCGAGCGATCCAATAACCCAGCTCAACCCCGGCTTCGGTATCGTCGATCCCAAGGCAACCAACGATCTCAGCATTGGCAGCCTGAGTCACCAGGAATTTGGGCAGCGTCGGATCGATCGGACGCTCAGCGAACTCGCGTGCATGCTGCTCGTGATAGGGCCATGGCGCTCTCGCCAGATTGCGCACCACTCCCTCATCCGCGATCCCACGGAATATACCTTGCCAGTCTTCCCGCCAGATTGGCCGCAACAGCAATCTTTCACTGCGATGGAACATGAGTTTCCTCCTCATCGCCTTGCGTCCCTCCCTTACCAGGGGCGCATGACAGTTACGTTGCCGTGAAACATTATTGCCTCACAGCTTTATTGAGGGAGAAACGACAAGAGGGAGACGGGTCGGCCCCATCTCCCTCTTCGTCTGCCGGCTATCTCCGGCTGGGACCGTCCCGTTGGACGATCCCTTTCACGAACCGTCCGGCTATTCGGCTGCTTCCGCAATCATGTCGACTGAGACATATTTGCGGCCGAGCTTGCCTTTGTGGAATCGCACCACGCCCGCTTCGAGTGCGAAGAGGGTGTGATCCTTGCCCATGCCGACATTGCTGCCCGGATAGAATTTGGTACCGCGCTGACGCACGATGATGTTGCCGCCGATCACGTCCTGACCGCCGAACTTCTTCACACCGAGGCGACGACCGGCTGAGTCGCGACCGTTACGTGACGAACCACCTGCTTTTTTATGTGCCATCGTCCGTTATCCTTACTTCTTGTCAGCGGCCTTGGGCGCTGCCTTCTTGGCGGGTGCCTTCTTGGCCGGAGCTTTCTTTGCGGCTGCCTTAGGCGCTGCCTTCTTGGCCGGAGCCTTTTTGGCGGCTGCTTTCTTGGCCGGCGCCTTCTTCGCTGCGGCCTTCTTAGCTGGCGCAGCTTTCTTTTCCGTTGCCGGAGCTGCTTCCTTGGCCGGTGCTGCCTTCTTGGCCGGAGCCTTCTTGGCGCCAGTGCCCACATCGGTGATCCGCAGCAGCGTCATCTGCTGGCGATGACCAGCCTTGCGGCGATAGTTGTGACGGCGACGCTTCTTGAAAACGACGACCTTTTCGCTCTTGGCTTGGGCGATGATCTCAGCCGAAACGGTCACTTTCGTAGCGTCGGCCAGGGTCTCACCCTCGCCCGCCAAAAGGACATCGCCCAGCGTGATCGTATCGCCGGCTTCGCCTGCGAGCTTTTCAACGGCAATTTTGTCTCCAGCGGCAACTCGATATTGCTTGCCGCCTGTGCGCACGACTGCGAACATGGCTAAATACTCTCATTCTAAAGCTGTGCCCGATCCCAAGGAAGAACCGCGAAAACCAGGCGCATTTGCCGCGCCGCTTGTGAGCAGCGCCGGAAAGATGCGTGCCGTTAAGGGAAAGGCGCGCGCAAGTCAACGATTCTCCGGCGACATTTTCGATTAAGCGCTCGTCCGGTTTCTCTAGCGTCCGGTGCCAGACATGCTAAATGACTTTCCCTATGGGATCACAACACGGTCATCTGATTTGGACGTTGGGAATTGCGTGTCTTCTGGGCGCCTGCTCAGCCAATCCGGACCGCTATCCCTCTTTGGCTGTGCGCGATGCGGAGCGCGTGACCGGGACGTTTGATCCAGCACAGCGCCCTGCGCCGGAACAGGTTGCGCCAGTGGCCGATGCGATCACGCTCGACGCACTCGTTGCCAGAGCCGAGGCTGCGCACAAACGGTTTCTTGATTCTGCCCCTGGCACCACCCGCCTGGTGGAAGCTTCACAGGGCCTAGGGCCTGAGAGCAATGAATGGTCGCGCGCGCAAACCGCTCTGGCGGATCTGCAATCGCACCGCAGCGATGCCGCAATCGCGCTGGGGGATATTGATTTGCTCGCGGCCGAAGCGGCGACGACTTTCGCGCCAAGAGAAGAGATTGCAGCGGCTCAGGCCAAGGTCAGTGCCTGGGTGGATGAGCAAGATCGTACCCTCACCCGACTTGTAGGAGTGGCCGCCCCATGAACCTCGCTTGTGCAGATTGCCCGGTAAGAGACAGCGCAGCCTGTTCGGTTTTGACCGAGGAGGAACGTGACGCCTTGGCAGCAGCCGGTCGCACCCGCGTGCTAAAGCGCGGGGAAATGCTGTTCGCCGCAGGGGATGAGGACGCCGCTTGCGCGACTCTGGTGTCTGGCGCGCTCAAAGTCTCGGCAGTGGATGTCGACGGGAATGAGCAGATTCTCTCGCTGGTGCATCCGGCGGGCTTTGTTGGAGAGATGTTTGCTCCGTTCGCGCATTATGATGTCGTGGCTTTGACCGAGAGCAGGCTGTGCACCTTTGCCAAGGTGGATTTGGAAGCGGGACTAACAACCTATCCGGCGCTCACCCGCGCTCTGCTCCGGCGCAGCCAGGAAGACCTCTACTCAACCCGCAGCCTGCTGGAATTGACCGCTCATGCCAGTGCCGAGGCGCGTTTGGCGGCGATGCTGTGCGATTTTGCGAAGGCCGCAAGCCATTCGCCATGCCATGCCGCCGCGGAGTTTGAACTGCCGCTAACGCGCGGCGAAATCGCCAATATGCTCGGCCTGACAATCGAGACCGTCAGCCGCAAACTCGGCGAGCTCGAAGATGTCGGCGCGATCAAGCGCAAAGGCAAGCGCGGGATCGAGTTGCTCGACCCCGCGCACCTGCAGGCCCTCTCCGGAAGGACCGAGGAGTTTGGCTAACCGCGTCAAACCAGCGCGGCTATCGTCACCACCGCAACTCCCCAGAGCACAATAAGGACCGGCAGGATAAGCATTTGGATGGTCGCATCGCGCGCGCTGCAGCGACCGGTGTGTGTCACAATACCCTGTTTGACGAACACGCCCCAGGTCTTGGGTTGAGCGACATCATCGGGTTTCAGGCGGGTCCAAATAGTCGGCACCGCAAATCCAGCGATGATGATGCCAGCGAAGATTGCCATTGGAATGCCCAGCTCTGGCGTGGCGAAAGCCGCGAGGGTCAGTCCAAGGAAACCGAGATAGCAAGCCACGGTGGTGGCAAACAACCCAGTGGGCAGTTCAAAGCTGCGGTCGTGCTCTAACTGATGAATCGCCTTTTCTGGCTTGGCTTCGGGCGCATCGACGATCCGCGCCTTTCCTGTTTCGACGAAATCTGTGACCAATTCGCTCATTGAATTTCTCCTTCCGATGAATCGGAAGTAGGCGGGCTCTCAGTCCGGCGCTTTGACCCAGATCAATTGTCGGGATTTGCTTCCCATCGAGCGAGATCGGCATAGTCATCAGAGCGCGGCTCAATCCAGTGCCAACCATCCTCACGCAATTCGCGTTTCCAGAACCAGGCGGCACTCTTGAGATGGTCCATACAATAATCAACCGCCTGAATGGCACCGCGGCGATGCGCGGCGGCCGCAGCGACACAGACAATCGGCTCGCCCGGCTGCATTTCGCCTGAGCGGTGGATCATGACAATACCGAGCAGTTCAAACCGCCTGATCGCCTCGCGCGCCAGCGCTTCCATCGAAGGAAGCGTGAGCGGTTCATAATGCGAAAGCTCGAGCGCTTTGACGCCCCCGGCGCGGACCTGGCCAACAAAGCTCGCGATTCCGCCAGCCTCTGGAATCTGCTTGGCCAGGGCATTCACCGACGGATGGGGATCGAATGGCTCGATCAACAGGCGGATGTCAAACACGGGAGCTCAGCCGCCCGAAACAGGCGGCAGAAGCGCTACCTCGTCGCCCTCCTGCGCGGACAATTGCGTCTTGTCTCCGAGGACCTTGCCACCGCATGCGACATTGATGCGTTCTGCCTCGAGCTGCTCACTGACTTCCGGCGAGACTGCGGCCAAGAGGCCGGGCCAATCCAAGGGCGCCGTCAGTTCGACGCTGTCGGAGCCTGCCATGTCGCGCAGCGGACCAAGGAAGAGAACCTTGACGCTCACCCTAACCGCCGGTGGTCGACATATGGCGAGGAAGGTGCGGATCGGCCCCGCGCTTGTTGATCTCGAAGTGATGCCGTTCCGGCTTGATCGCCATCGCCTCGTTGAGCGCCAGCGCAAGATTGCGCATGGGATCATCGGACCGCAGCGCTGCGCGCAGATCGACCCGCTCTCCTCCGCCGAGGCAAGGATAGAGCTGACCGGTTGCGGTCACACGCAGGCGGTTGCAGCCTGAACAGAAATTGCCTGTCAGCGGCGTGATCAACCCCAACCTGCCACCAGTCTCTGCGACATCATAATAGCGCGCGGGCCCACCGGTCGCGTGGCTGCTTTCACTCAAAGTCCAGTTCTTCTCGAGCTGTTCCTTGACCTGCGGCAGCGGCAGGTAGTGATCCACCCGGTCTTCATCGACTTCGCCCAGTGGCATGACTTCGATCAGAGTCACATCGTGGCCCTGGCCATGCGCCCAAGCGATCAGATCGGGCAATTCGCCCTGATTGATATCCTTCAGCGCCACGGCGTTGAGTTTGACCTTGAGACCTGCCTCCTTGGCCGCAGCGATTCCCTCAAGCACCTTGGGCAGGGCATCGCGGCGCGTCAGTTCGGCGAACTTCTCGCGATCGAGCGTGTCGAGCGAGACATTGACCCTGCGGACTCCGGCTTTGGCCAGATCATCCGCGTGCTGTGCCAATTGGGTAGCATTGGTGGTCAGAGTCAGCTCTTCCAGGCCATGCCCCAGCCGACGACCGAGCGCGGTGAAGAGATCGATGATGTCGCGCCGAACCAGCGGCTCACCGCCGGTGATCCGGAGCTTGGTAACGCCGCGATCGATGAAGCCGGTCGATAGCTCGAACAATTCCTCCAGCGACAGCACTTCCTTGCGCGGCAGGAATTTCATCTTCTCCGGCATGCAATAGGTGCAGCGCAGGTCGCAGCGATCTGTAACCGAAAGTCGAAGATAGGTGATCCGCCGCTGAAACGCGTCGATCAAGGGTGCCCTATTGTCCGAGACTTTCAGAAAGTCGCGATTTCTGATCCCAATCTCATTCATGGGCAGCAAGATACTGTCCCGTGACGCCGGGCGCATTCCTCAAATATGCGAGCATGACTTCATTCGCAGCCGCACTGTCACCGCCGATCATATTGACCCGTTTGGGCGCACATTGCCGTGCCAGATCGCGAATCACACCCATGCGCCAATCGTCATGATCGGGACCAGCCCCGGGGACGATAATCGCGAGAGCGCTGCTAGCATTGTCGGCAATCAGCGCCTTTGCGCGTGGCAGATGTTCGGCAAAGAAGGCCTCGCTGGCATTCAGGGGCGCTTCGGGCAGCGTTTCGATATGCTGAACCTGCTGCATCAGTCTGTGGGACGTTCACGATGCATCGTAATGCCGATCTGCTCATTGGCTTCGGCAATGGCGAGCTTGACGATCTTGACCGTGACCCCTTCCACCCGACGGTCCTGCACGAACAAAGTCTCACAAATATGCTCGGCTACTGCCTCAATCAGCTTGAAATGCACGTCTTTGGGTAGGCCTTCCGAGGCAGCAAACTTCAAATCCATATAATTCTTGCTCGCTTCGAGCGGCGTGTCAGGCGCGTAATGACCGGCCATCGTGAGCCGCGCCGCGATCGAGATGCGCAGCGGCTGCGGTTTGCCGGTCTCCTCGGAGTAAATCCCGGTCAGCACGTCGACTTCGAGGTCGTTGACTTCAAGAATGAGAGAATCGGTCATCGCTGTTTGAGCCTTAGCCCGGATTGCTCCATCGCGCGAAGATTGCGGTGGGTAGAAGCCGCGCTTGATCCCCAGTCTCGCGCACCGCCAAGTCACCATGTTCAATCTTGCCCGGCAAATGGCTAAGCATCTCTTGCAGAAGACCGGCAAGCGCCAGACTGCTCATCCGCACCGCATAGACGGTGAGAAACAGGAAACGGCTGTCGCGATCGAGCAGTTTCGCGCAATCACCGACGAGACCAGGCAGGCCCTCTTCGATCCGCCAGGTCTCGTTCTTGGGGCCACGGCCAAATTTGGGCGGGTCGAGGATGATCCCGTCATAGCGTCGCTCTCGCCTCACCTCGCGCGCGGTGAACTTGGCGGCATCGTCAACCATCCAGCGGATCGGACGCTCCTCCATCCCGCTCAGATCAGCATTGCCGCGCGCTTGGGCGACAGACTTCTTCGAGGCATCGACATGGGTCACGCGGCCATGGCCGCTTAGCGCAAGGCTCCCCACGCCAGTGTAGCCGAACAAATTCATCGTCTCGGCATCGCGCCGCTCGCCCAATTGTTCGCGCATCCAGCTCCACACCGGCGCCATGTCGGGAAAGTACTGCAAATGGCGGAAGGGTGTCGGTTGCGCGGTGAAGGTCACGTCGTTCCAGGATACCGTCCAGCCTTGCTCCGGCACTGGCTTGCTCAACGACCAGCGCCCGCCGCCATCCTCGTCCGCGCCGGGCACGAATTCACCATGAGCGTCCCACTCAGCGAGGCGCGGCGACCACATGGCCTGCGGCTCAGGGCGGACAAATTTGTGCTCGCCAAAGCTCTCAAACTTGCGGCCATGTCCGCTGTCGAGGAGGCGGTAGCCATCCCAGCCCTCGCCCACCATCACAATTGGATCGTGGCGCAACTTAGCCATCAGGCCCCGGAGTTCTCTAGAACGAAGGCTCGCACAGTGTCGTATTCGCCAGGCTGCTCGGTATATTTCTCTTCGCGAGCGAACAGATCTCCAACCCGTTGTGGCAATTGCGGCCGGATTCCGGTCGATCGCTCGACGGCGTCATGGAACTTGGCCGGATGGGCGGTTGCCAGCGTGACGATCGGAACCGAAGCATCAAGCGGCGAAACCAATGCGGCATGGAGCCCGATGGCGGTGTGCGGATCGATCACTTGCCCGGCCGAGTCATAGGCCCAGCGCAAAGCTTGAGCCATCTCGGTGTTGTCCGCACGAGCGCTGGTAAAAAGCGCCGATGCGCCTTCACGCTGCGCATTGGTCAGCCGCATGGCGCGTGCAGTCTCAAAACCAGCCATTTGCTCAGCCATGGCTTTGCCGTCACGGCCGCCGCAATCGAACAACAGGCGCTCAAAGTTTGAACTGACCTGGATGTCCATCGATGGTGTTGCCGTGGGTGTGACCGAACCGGTTGAGTAATCACCGTCGGACAAAGCCCGGTGCAGGATGTCGTTGACATTGGTCGCGACAATCAGCTGCTCGATCGGCAGACCCATCTGGGCCGCGACATAGCCGGCAAAGACATCACCGAAATTGCCAGTCGGGACGCTGTAGGCGGCGGCGCGATGCGGTGCGCCAAGCTGAAGACCGGCTGCGAAGTAATAGACCACCTGCGCCATCAAGCGTGCCCAGTTGATCGAATTAACGGCACCGATGTTGAGCTTGCCGGTCAGCTCGGGATCGTTGAACATCCGTTTGACCATTGCCTGAGCGTCGTCAAAGCTGCCCTCAATCGCAATGTTGTGAACGTTGGGCGCGCGCACCGTCGTCATCTGGCGGCGCTGTACCTCGCTCACCCGACCTTTTGGATGGAGCATGAAAATCTCGGCGCCCTCGCGCCCTGCTACTGCGTCAATCGCGGCGGAGCCGGTGTCGCCGCTGGTTGCCCCCACAATCGTCAGCTTTGAGCCGCGGCGCGCGAGGAAGGTCTCGAACAACTGCCCCAGCAATTGCAGGGCGACATCCTTGAACGCCAAGGTCGGCCCATGGAACAGTTCGAGCAACCATTGACGCTCATCAAGCTGTACAAGCGGGGTAACGGCCTTGTGCGCGAAGCGACCATAGGCCTGCTCGCAAAGTCCTCTCAACTCGTCTTCAGTCAGGCTTCCGGCCACGAAGGGGGTCATCACCCGGGTCGCCAGCTCAGCATAGGGCAAGCCGGCCATGGCAGTGATTTCGTCCTTGCTGAAGCTTGGCCAAACGCGTGGCAAATAGAGTCCGCCATCGCTGGCCAGACCGGTCAGGGTCACGCCTTCGAAATCGAGCGTCGGAGCGCTCCCGCGAGTTGAAACATATTCCATTGGGCTGTGGCGGTTAGCGGGGAGTTATGGCGCTGGCAAGCAGCAGAGATGGTCGGGCGCTCTAGCCGCGCTTCTTGCGCCGGCCGCGGAGTGCAAAGCCATAGATCACCAGGGCGGTCAGGGCGAAGAAGAACCATTGGCCAGCATAGGCGAGATGGTTATTGGGCAGATCATTGGGATCGGGCGCCGCCAAGGCTTCCAGACCGGCCAACGGAGGGTCAGCGACCAGCTTGCCCTTGGGACCGAGCACGCCAACCACTGAGCCCCCTTCCCACTCCGGAGCGACGGCGCTGATGGTCCAGCCCAGCGCCACTTCGACTTGCTGATCGCCGTCAAAGCTGCACTTTGCCACATGCGACCATCCCTTTGCGCCATTGGCGCTGGTCGCCGCGGTGCTCCGCATGCCAGCAGGTGCGCCGCAATCAAAACTGAGCCGCCGATACAGCAACTCTTCCTGCCAATTGCCTTCCGCGACCAATGGCTGAGCCGCCTGATCCACCGGAATTGTCGAATAGCGCGCAATCATCGCGGTCTTCTCTTCGGAGCGGCCCAATTGCCAGAACCCCAGCGCGACCATTACCGCCGCTGCGGCAACGACCAGGATGGTGGGAATGATCGGGACCCGGGGCATGTCTCACTCATCCTCCGTGCAATAGCGGCGCTGGTAAGCGGCGAGCATCGGCAGGGTCTTGAACACCCGCAAGCTCGCAAGCACCACCATCGCAGTCAGCGGGAGCCACAGCGCCAGCTGGAGCCAGAATGGCGGTCGCAGCCACATATCGAGGCCTGTGGCGAGCATGATCAAGAGGATGGCAATGATCGCGGTGAACATGCCAGCGAAGCGGCCACTGCCCTCGAGCTCCGCAAATGGCAGCTCACATTCGGCGCATTTGATGGCGAGTTGGGCGGGCGCTTCGAAAAGGGTCTTGGCTCCGCAGCGTGGGCAGCGACCAAAAAGGGCAGCCTGGACCAAGTCCGGCTGCCCCTGTTTGTTGGACGAATTCTCGTCCGAATTCATCAGTGGAATTCAGCGCCCCAGCCGCCCCAGATGTAGACTGCGACGAACAGGAAGAGCCAGACCACATCAACGAAGTGCCAATACCAAGCAGCGGCCTCAAAGCCGAAATGCTGGCGCGGCGTGAAGTGGCCAATGTACGAACGATAGAGGCAAACGATCAGGAAGATCGTGCCGATCAGAACGTGGAAGCCGTGGAAGCCGGTCGCCATGTAGAAGGCCGAGCTGTAGGTGTTGCCACCGAAGCCGAACGGGGCGATGCCATATTCGTAAGCCTGGATGCCGGTGAACAGAACGCCCAGAGCAATGGTCGCCCACAGACCCTGCTTGAGGCCTTCACGATCACCGTGGATCAGCGCGTGGTGCGCCCAGGTCACGGTCGTGCCCGAGCACAGCAGGATCAGCGTGTTGAGCAACGGCAGTGAGAACGGGTTGAGCACCTCCATACCCTCGGGCACGAAGCTGCCGCCGGTCAGCGTGTTGTCCTGCAGGAACTCATTGGTCGTCACCCCGCTCGCGGCGTCGTAGAGCAACGGCTCTGGGAACAGTGCGAAGTCGAAGAAGCTCCAGAACCAGCCGACAAAGAACATCACTTCCGAAGCGATGAACAGGATCATGCCATATCGCATGTGGAGCTGAACCACCGGGGTGTGGTCGCCGCGCTGCGCTTCGATCGTGACATTGCGGAACCACATGAAGAAAGTCGCAATCAGACCAGCCAGGCCCAAACCCATGACGATATTGCCAGCATTGCCGAACAGATCAGGGTGGAAGCTCAGGACCATGCCCGAGGTGAAGCTCAAAGCCGAAAGCGAGCCGATCAGCGGCCAGATATCGGGGTCTAGAATGTGATAATCGTGGTTGACGTTGCCAGCCATGTCGGAATTCCCGTCCCTTGCAGCGTAAGGCCCTTACGAGCCCGAATTCAAGCGATCCAGAGCCGATGATACGGGCTCCTTGGCGCGGTGAAAAGTGTAACTCAGCGTGATTTGTTCGACATCCTGCATAAACTCATCTTCGAGGATGGCAGGGTCGACATAATACAGCACAGGCATGCGAACTTCCTGCCCGGGCTGCAGAGTCTGCTCGGTGAAGCAGAAGCACTGAATCTTGTGAAAATAGACGCCGGCCTGTGCCGGCTCGACATTGAAGGTCGCGGTCCCGGTGATCGGCTGCGTGCTGTGGTTCTTGGCAACATAGGTTGCCATGTCGCGAATTCCGATCTGGACCGTGTCGGTCGCCTGGCTCGGGCGGAATTCCCACGGCACATTGCCAGCGGTCGAAGCGTCGAAACGGATCGACATGGTCTGGCCTCCTGCCAGAGAAGCCGCCTTGTTCGCTTCGTAAGCGGTCGCCACCTGGGTGGTTCCGCCAAAGCCCGTCACCCGGCAGAACAGATCGTACAGCGGCACCGCAGCGTAGCCGAGGCCGAGCATCGCCAGCGCGCCGAGAATCGCATAAAGGCCAACGCGGGCGTTCTTTTGTTCTAGGTTCGATGCGGCAGCCACGCTCATCACTGACTCCCCAACCGGGCGATTGTGATCGCATAGAACAGCACGACGAAGAACAGCAGCGTTCCTCCAACCACGAGATTGCGCGATTTTTGGCGACGCTTGAATTCGATTTCCTCTTCCGGCGTCACGACAGGATCCCCTGGCCGTAGAGCACACGGTCAGCGACCAGCGCCGCGAACAGTATGAAGAGATAATAGATGCTGTATTTGAACAGCGTCTTCTCGGGCTGCATCGAGTCCGCTTCGCCATCGCGATCGCGCCGCCACACCGGCCAGGCCAAAGCGAGGAACAGAGCAGACAGCACCACCGAGACCGAGCCATAGACCCAGCCAGTGGCGCCGATCGCCCATGGCGCAATCGCCAGTGGAGCCAGCAAGATTGTGTAGAGAAGGATCTGATTGCGCGTGACCCGTTCACCCGCCACCACCGGCAGCATAGGAATGCCGACCTTGGCGTAGTCCGACTTTACGAACAGCGCGAGCGCCCAGAAATGCGGCGGAGTCCAGAAGAAGATGATCGCGAACAGCAGAACCGGCATCAGCGTGATCTCGCCGGTTACGGCGACCCAGCCGATCATCGGAGGGAAGGCTCCAGCGCCGCCGCCGATCACGATGTTCTGCGGGGTCCTTGGCTTGAGCCACATGGTGTAGATCACCGCGTAATAGACCACGGCCGCGGCAAGAATTGTCGCCGCGAGCCAGCCGACAGCCACGCCCATCAGGAACACAGCTGCGAGCGACAGGAACACGCCGAAGTCGCGGGCATCGTCGCGCCGCATCCGACCGGTCGGCAATGGCCGGTTGGCAGTGCGCTTCATCCCGGCGTCAATATCGGCTTCCCACCAATGGTTGAGCGCAGCCGACCCCCCCGCGCCCATCGCGATCGCGAGGACGGCGGTGAAGCCCAGCACCGGGTGGATCGTGCCTGGCGCTGCGAGCAGACCGCAAATGCCCGTGAAAATGACGAGCGTCAGCACGCGCGGCTTGGTTAGCGTGAAGAAATCACGCCAATCGGCCGGCATTGCTGTGGTGTTCGTCTGAGCAGTCATCGCGCTTTTCGTCTTCAGTCCTGTTTTGCAGAGAGCGCACCATGACGGCGCGCTCCCCTTATTCAGTCGGAGTTCGGACCATTCGGCCCCTGGAACTCCGGGATCAATCAAGCCGATGCCGACTTCTGATCCTTGGGCATGTGATCGTGGTAATCGTGGTGATCCTCGATCACAGGCAGGGTTTCAAACTGGTGGAACGGCGGCGGGCTCGACAGTGTCCACTCAAGCGTGGTTGCGCCTTCACCCCATGGATTGTTGCCCGGCTTCTTGCCCGCAATGAATGCGTAGGCGACGTTGACGAAGAAGATCACCATCGACGCGGCCATGATGTGATAGCCGTAAGAGCTGACCTGGTTCCAGAAGGCATAATCAATCGGGAAGTCTGGAATACGACGCGGCATTCCGTTCATCCCCAGGAAGTGCTGCGGGAAGAAGATCACGTTCACCCCGATGAAGAAGATCCAGAAGTGCAGGTGCGACAGGAATTCGCTGTGCATCCGGCCGCTCATCTTCGGGAACCAATAATAGAACCCGGCGAACAGCGAGAACACCGCACCCATCGACAGCACGTAGTGGAAGTGAGCCACAACGTAATAGGTGTCATGCAAATTGTCGTCGATGCCGCCATTGGCGAGCACAACGCCGGTCACACCACCCACCGTGAACAGGAAGATGAAGCCCAGCGCCCAAACCATTGGTGATTTGAACTCCATGCTGCCGCCCCACATGGTGGCGACCCAGCTGAAGATCTTCACGCCGGTAGGAACCGCGATGACCATCGTGGCCGCGGTGAAGTACATCTTCGTATTCACGTCCAAGCCGACGGTGTACATGTGGTGCGCCCACACGATGAAGCCGACCACGCCAATCGCGACCATGGCGTAGGCCATGCCGAGATAGCCGAACACAGGCTTGCGGCTGAAGGTCGCAACGATCTGCGAGATCATGCCGAAGCCCGGCAGGATCATGATGTAGACCTCTGGGTGACCGAAGAACCAGAACAAGTGCTGGTACAGCACCGGGTCACCGCCACCGGCCGGGTCGAAGAAGGTGGTTCCGAAGTTACGGTCGGTCAGCAGCATGGTGATCGCCGCCGCCAGAACCGGCAGAGCAAGCAACAGAAGGAAGGCCGTAACCAGCACCGACCACACGAACAGCGGCATTTTGTGCAGGGTCATCCCCGGCGCACGCATGTTGAAGATGGTGGTGATGAAGTTGGTTGCACCAAGGATCGAGCCAGCGCCCGCCAAGTGCAGCGAGAAAATCGCGAAATCGACCGCAGGGCCGACCGACCCGGTGGTTGAAAGCGGCGCATAGACCGTCCAGCCGACACCAGCGCCTGAGCCAGTACCGCCAGGGACAAACAGCGAGAAGATCAGGCTGAGGAAACCAGCCACCGTCAACCAGAACGAAATGTTGTTCATCCGCGGGAACGCCATATCCGGCGCACCGATCATCAGCGGCACGAACCAGTTGCCAAAGCCCCCGATCATGGCTGGCATGACCATGAAGAAGACCATGATCAGACCGTGCGCAGTGATGAACACATTCCACATGTGAAGCGCTGCGTTCTCATCCGCTGCGCCACCCATGAATTGCGACCACCAGGACAGATACTGAATGCCTGGCTCAGCCAGTTCCATCCGCATCACGCCCGAAATGGCGCCGCCGATGATGCCCGCGAAGATCGCGAAGATCAGGTAGAGCGTGCCGATATCCTTGTGGTTGGTCGACATGAACCAACGGGCTAAAAAGCCCGGCTTGTGATCCGCATCATGTGCATGATCATCGTGGTGAGCGTCGAAACCTTCAGCGGTGGTTGCCATCGTTCAGATTCTTTCGGTTCGCGTTATTCGTTCAAATTCGGTTCTATCAGGCGGCTTCGTCAGCTTCGGCCGTTTCGTCGGCTTCTACTTCGGTTTCCGCTTCGGCCACGTCGGCTCCGGGGAGCACGCCGCCAGGCTGCTCAGCCACCCAGGCCTCAAACTCTTCCATTGGCAGAGCCTCGACCGCAATCGGCATATAGCCATGGCGCGCGCCGCACAGTTCGGAGCATTGGCCGTAATAAACGCCAGGCTCGTCGATGATCAGCATGCTCTCGTTCAAGCGTCCTGGCACTGCGTCCATCTTGAACCACAGCGAAGGCACGGCGAAAGCATGAATAACGTCAGCCGCGGTAGTCTGGATCCGCAGCGGAACGCCCGCAGGAACAACCATGCGATTGTCGACCGCCAACAGATGTGGCTCACCGCTCTCAAGTGCGTCGGCCTCAGACAGCATGTTCGAGATCACCTCAAAGCCGCCATGGTCGGGATATTCGTAGCCCCAGTACCACTGATAGCCGATCGCCTTGATCGTCACTGCTTCCTCGGGCGGGGTCTCGTACTGTTTGGCCAAGAGTGAGATTGACGGCACCGCAATTACCACCAGGATAATCACCGGTACGATTGTCCAAACCACTTCGATCAGCGTGTTGTGAGTCGTCTTCGAGGCGACCGGATTGGCACGTCGGTTGTAGCGCACAATCACCCACAGCAGCAGGAACAGCACGAACAGACTGATCACGGTGATTACCGGGAGCAGGATGTAGTCATGCATGAACAGCGCGGTTCGACCGACGTCGGAATATTGATCCTGAAAGGTCATGCTTGCGAGAGCATCATCCTCATAGGCGGTCGGCATACCCTTGCCTTCGGTCGGTGCCATCGGGGTGTAACCCCCTGCAGCCTCAGCGGTTTCCTCCACCGCCTCTGTCGCTTCCGGAGCGTCCTGAGCAAGCGCAGCGCTTGGCGCAAAAGCGATCATCACCGCCGCCATAAGCGCAGTGAGTGCCAATTTAAGATGGCCTACCATATGACCCAATTCCATGTGTCTCATTATCCGAAGCTGATCCCATTTCGCCCAAGCGGCGCCCCCTGAAAAAAGGCCACCAGACGTTATCATCCGACCGGCATTGCTGCCAGCGTTCCGGTCCCCTTAGCTGCGCTTGCTCACTGTCTCAAGCGCTTCTAGGGAGAATTTTATGCAAGCCAGCATGTTTGGCCTGCAAGTTTGTGAATAAGGTACTATCTCTCCCGCCATGACTGTATCCATGACCGACGAAGACGTCCTGTCCGAATTCCGCAGCTGCGATGCCTTGCTCGAAGGGCATTTCCTGCTCTCCTCAGGGCGGCACAGCGCCTATTATCTGCAATGCGCCCGGGTTCTGATGAACCCCGGCAGGGCCGCGCGACTCGCGCTTGCGACCGTGTCCAATATCCCCCGCGAAGTGCGGGCCGAAATTGACGTGGTGGTCTCGCCAGCCATGGGCGGGCTGATCATCGGACATGAGGTCGGCCGCGCGCTCGAAAAGGACGCAATGTTCCTCGAACGGCCCGAAGGCGAGTTTCATTTCCGCCGGGGATTCGCGCTCGAGCCGGGCGCCAAAGTGCTGATGGTCGAAGACGTGGTCACGACCGGGCTTTCCAGCCGTGAAGCGATCGCGGCAGTGGCGCGTGAAGGTGGCGAAGTGATTGCCGAATGCTCGCTGGTCGATCGTTCCGCCGGCAGCGTTGATCTGGGCGTCCCGTTCTACCCGCTGATTGCACTTAACTTCCCGACCTATGCCGAGGATGAGCTGCCTGAAGAGCTCGCCGCTATCCCCGCGATCAAGCCAGGCAGTCGGAAAGCCTGATGACCCTGCCGCTCCGTCTTGGCGTGAACATTGATCACGTCGCTACCATTCGTAATGCGCGGGGTGGCGATCATCCCGACCCGGTGCGCGCGGCCGAGATTGTGGCCGCCGTGGGTGGAGACGGAATCACCGCGCATCTGCGCGAAGACCGGCGCCATATTCGCGATGAGGACCTCGCCCGGATCCAGTCGGCAACCGATCTGCCACTCAATCTGGAAATGGCAGCAACGCGGGAGATGCTCGAAATCGCATTGCGGCATGAGCCGCACGCCGCCTGCATCGTTCCGGAAAAGCGCGAAGAGCGGACCACTGAGGGTGGACTCGACGCCGCTGGACTGCATAATACTCTGGTGCCGATCGTCGATGAATTGGCCGCCAAGAACATTCGCGTATCGCTGTTTATCGAAGCCGATGAGCGTCAACTCGATGCCGCGCTGAGGCTCGGCGTACCCGTGGTCGAATTCCACACCGGCGAATACGCGCACGCCATTCTCGATGGCGACAGCGAACGCACCGCCAAGGAATTGCGGCGGATCACCGATATGGCTGCGCTCGCGACCAAGAATGGGATCGAGCCCCATGCCGGGCATGGTCTGACCTTTGACAATGTCCAACCGATCGCAGCCATTCCGCAAATCGCCGAGCTCAATATCGGACACTATCTGATCGGCGAAGCGGTGTTTGTCGGGCTCGAGACCGCTATCCGGCGGATGCGTGATCTGATGGATGAGGTGCGCTGAAATGGCTTCGGACGATCTTCCCGAGCTCAGCTCTGATCAGAAGCTGTGGGCGTTTGGTGCCGCGGCTCTGTTTCTGCTGGCGATAGGTTTCCTTGGCTTCTCGATTTCAAACGGCGTGATGCAGCCTTTCGCGATTGGCTGGGTCGCCTTACAGATCTTTGGTTATGTCGGAGCGCTCAATCGCGCCAAGGGCGATTTCGCTCACCCGCTGTTCAAGAGCCAAGTGATGCTTCACGTGGTCGCGCTTGGATTGCTTGTGGCGGTGTTTCTGAGAGCGCGATGATGGACAAACGCGCACGATTCATCCGCAGCAGATGGAATTTCGCAAAGGTCTTTGCACCATTTTTCACGGTAATCATTCTGCTGATTGCGGCCTCGAGGCTGTTTCCGACGGTCGACGGCGGACTGGCAGATGATTGGAGGCTGATTCCGGTCGCAATAGGGCTGGCCCTGCTCGTTTGGCTTTTGGCAGAAATCTCTCGTCGCTGGTTCAATTTCATGCTTGGCGAACCAGCCTGCAAATGGTGGTGGCAAGAATGATCATCGGAACCGGCTCGGACCTCTGCAATATTGAGCGTATTCAGAACTCGCTCGATCGCTTTGGCGAGCGTTTTGAGAACCGCGTTTTTACCGAAATTGAGCGCGCCAAGGCGCGGCGGCGGCCCTTCACCATCGCCGGAACCTACGCCAAACGCTTCGCCGCCAAGGAAGCTTTCAGCAAGGCTGTCGGGACCGGATTTCGCCGCGGCGTCTTTATGAAAGACATTGGCGTGGTCAATGCGCCGTCAGGTGCGCCGACCCTCGCGCTGGAAGGCGGCGCTGCAAAGCGGCTTGAAGAAATGGTCCCGGAAGGCCATGAGGCGCATATTCATCTTACCCTAACTGACGATCATCCATGGGCGCAGGCCTTCGTAATCATTGAGGCCCGCCCGGTATGACTGGTGCAAGTGAAACATTCCCTGTGACAGACGAAAACAAAGATTCCCCCACGGCCGACGAAGACAAGGTCAATTGGTTCGCCGAGATTCGCGGGCTAGCGCTGATGTTGCTGGCTGTGCTGGTGTTCCACAGCTTGATCGCCAAGCCGTTTTACATCCCGTCGACCTCGATGATGCCGACCTTGTGGGTTGGTGATCGTCTGGTGGTCAGCAAATATCCCTATGGCTGGTCCTGGGCCTCGGCCAGTTTCCACCTGTTCCCGCGCGGCGAATGGCGCGTTCTCGGCAGCACACCGGAATATGGTGATATCGTGATCCCGGTTCATCCCGAAAAGGATCAGGATTACATCAAGCGCGTGATCGCTTTGCCGGGTGACACGATCGAGGTTCGCGATGGCCGGGTGATCCTCAATGGGACGCCGCTCAAGCGCGAGGTCGTTCCTTCCGTGCGGATCCCGTTCGAACCTCTGCTGACCTGCAATGGCATCCCGTGCCTAACCGCGTTCAGCCCTTATCTCACCCGCGATGAGAGCGGCGCGCAATTCTACGAGCCGCCGACCGAGCGAGAGACGCTTCCCAATGGCGCGACCTATCTGATTATCGACCATATGACCGACCAAATGGCTGACAATTTCGGTCCGCTGACAGTGCCAGAGGGCGAAGTCTTCGTCATGGGCGACAATCGCGATCACTCGGCCGATAGCCGCGCTTCGATCGCCGGACAGGGCCTCGGTGGGCCGGTCCCGCTCGAGAACATCGGTGGAAGGGCCGAATTCATAACCTTCTCGCTCGATGGGTCGAGCAGTTGGAATCCGCTAAGCTGGTGGGGCGCCTTGCGCGGCAACCGGGCTTGGTCGACCTTGCGCCCGCCGCTTGCGGAAGTGCCTGAGAGTTAAGCGAGAACAGCGAGACCCTAGATCATGGCCAAAAAGTTTCTCTACCTCGTTGCGTCCATAATCGTCCTGTTCGTGGGCGGCCGGATCGCGTGGGAGCTTTACGCAGACGATTTGGCGGCGGTGGCGCTTGTACCCTCGACCGAGTTTGTCGAGCAGGAGCCGCTGGAAGAGAACGCCTATCTCGATCCCGGCCTGTGGTATTCGCGCCCTGGCATAGGCGTGCGCGATCCCGCGCGCTGGCAGCCAGCCATGGCAGAACCCGCCCCGACGGCCGACGCAGCGCCTGAGGAAGAAGTCGTCGAAGCCTCCCCCGAAGCACCGGCGGCAGAGCAATCGCTCGGCTCTGCCCCCGCCGAGGCTGATGTGGCAGAAAGCACCGCAACCGAGACCAATCGTTTTGAGGCGGCCCGCTCGCGCGCGGTCGATCCCAATGCCGGTGGTGAGGTCGCAGATTTCGCGGTCTTCTTCATCCACCCGACCAGCTATCTCAATCGTGGGAGCTGGAATGCTCCGATCGGTGACGAGGAAGCTGAGCGCGTGGCCCGGATCTACATTCGCGGCATGGCCAGCCCGTTCAACTCGGCCGAGGAAATCTGGGCACCGCGCTATCGCCAGGCGACCATGGGCGCCTTCCTGACCGACGAGCCGGAAGGGCAGCAAGCGATCGACGCCGCCTATAAGGATGTGCTCGACGCCTATCGCTTCTTCCTCGACTCGGTCGAAGAGGGCACGCCGATTGTTCTCGCCGGACACAGCCAGGGCGCGCTCCATCTGCTGCGCCTGCTGCGCGAAGAGGTCGCCAATCAGGACATCGCTTCGCGCGTGGTCGCCGCCTATGCCATCGGCTGGCCAATCTCGGTCGATCACGACCTCCCGGCGCTTGGCCTCGCCGCTTGCGCCACCCCAGCCCAGACCGGCTGCATCCTGTCCTGGTCAAGCTTTGCGGAACCAGCCGACCCTTCCGCGGTGATCGAGACCTACTCCAGCTCAATCGGGTTTGACGGCGAGCTGCGCGGCGACAGCACCATCCTTTGCACCAACCCGCTGACCGGGACCTTTAACGGTGCGGCGGGAATGGAGGCCAATCTCGGCACTCTGGTGCCCGACGATTCCATCAGCAACGGCGAGCTGGTTGCTGGTGCTGTGCCCGCCCGCTGCGATGCCCGCGGCCTGTTGCTGATCGGTGACCCGCCAGAGCTCGGCCAATATGTCCTGCCCGGCAACAATTACCACGTCTATGACATCCCACTGTTCTGGGCCAACACCAAGGCAGACGTCGCGCGGCGAGTGAATGCATGGGCTCAGTCGCGCTGATCACCGAGGACGCTGGCGAGTTTGCGGCGGCGCTGCCCGAAGGCGGCGCGCTGCTGGGTCTCGACCTTGGCACAAAGACCATTGGTACGGCTGTATGTGACGCAGGCTGGCGCTTCGCCAGCAATGCCAAGACCCTGCCCCGCGGCAAGTGGACCCGCGACAAGGCGGTGATCGAGCAATTGATCAAGGATCGCACCATCGCTGGCCTGGTCCTTGGCCTCCCGCTCAATATGGATGGCAGCGACGGCCCGAGGGTACAGAGCGCGCGCGCCTATGCCCGCAATCTTTCATCCGCCTTCGACCTGCCAATCCTGCTGTGGGACGAGCGTTGGTCGACCCAGAGCGCTGAAGCCGCGATGATCGGCCAGGACATGAGCCGAGCGAAGCGCGCCGAGGCGATCGACAGCCATGCGGCAGCAGTGATCTTGCAAGGGGCAATCGACCGCCTAGCTGGCGGAATCCTCTGACCCCCGATCGTTCTGCTGCGGTTCGCTCAGTGAAATAGTATCGTAAAGATAGACCATCATCGCGACGATCGGGTCGGGATCCGCCAGGATCAGCGTCTCGATCTCTCGGAGAGATGGTGCAGTGTCGCCTGATAGCCGACTGGATGGCATGCCGTACTCCGCATTGGGTGCTCGACTGCCCTGTGTGAGGCGCGATCCATGCGGCGCTTGCGGAGATTGCTGAAATTAAATCGTTGTAATGAAGCCGAACTCGAAGCACAGCTTTCCAGCATGAGCGAAGGCAATCCTCAATTTGACCCCGGAAAGGCGGCCAAGTTCTTCTTCCGCGCAGGCCATTCCGGATGGCTCGGTTTGCGTTATCTCGAGCATGGCGAAAACTGGGTTTCGGTCGAACTGCCCTGGCGCGAAGACCTCCTCGGCGAATCCGATCGGCCCGTGCTGGCCTCTGGCCCGATTGTCAGCCTGATGGATATGGCGAGCGGCATGTCGATCTGGATCGCCTCGCGCGATTTCGTGCCAATAGCGACGCTCGACCTGCGGGTCGACTACCAACGTCCAGCCAAGGAGCGTGCATCTGTCATCGGCAGAGTCGAATGTTATCGCCGCACCAAATCAGCGGCATTCGTTCGCGGCATCGCCCACGACGGCGATCCCGACGATCCGGTCGCGCATGTGGCAGGCGTGTTCATGACCATCGGCAAGGACCCCAAGCAAGGCAAGGTCCCATCAGGCAGTGCAGCGGGGACCGGCGATGAGTGACAGTCAAGCGAAGCTCGAGCTCCCGCCCTATGCGCAATCGCTCGGCATCAGGCCCCATGCGATGGAGGATGGGATCCCGATCCTGACCGTCGATTTCGGTCCCAATGTCGAAGGCCGTCCGCAATTCTTCCATGGTGGCGCGACCGCCGGATTGCTTGAGAATGCCGGCTATGCCGCCTTGCGCTCTGTTCTGTTGGAACAGGACCGGCAATTGATCCTGAAACCGGTCAATATCACTGTGCAATATCTGTCGGCTGGCAAGTCGCAGACCAGCTACGCCAAGGGAAGGATTACCCGCCTGGGCCGACGAAATGCCAATGTTAGCGTCGAAGCCTGGCAGGAGGATCGCGAGAAACCGATCGCATCCGCGGTGATGAACATATTGATGGCGGAGCGGGACGCTTAGTCGTCCGGATCGAGCGGTTCGATTTCGAGACCATCCTCGGTCAAGCGAAACTCCACCGGGACGCCTTCGATATCGGTCTCAAGGGTGAGTTCACCGTCGCGGATGCGCAATTCGCCGTTCTCGAACTCGCCAACAATCTCTTCGCCGTCCTCGACATCGAGCTGTTGAATCGGGCCCTCGGGGTCGGGCGAGCGTGTCGGCGATGGCGCCGGGCTAAGCGAGAGCGCACCGCGCATGAAGTCTTTCCAGATCCGAGCGGGCAGACCGCCACCCGAAATCTGTTTGAGCGGCGAATTGTCGTCATTGCCAATCCACACACCGACGACCAGATCGTCAGCATAGCCGACGAACACCGCGTCGCGATAATTCTGTGTCGTGCCGGTCTTGCCGTAATTGGCAATCGGCAGCATCGCCGCCCGCCCGGTGCCATTGTTCACCGCATTGCGGAGCATCTGCTCGAGATCGTCATGCGAATCATAGGACATGCTCTCTTCCGGACTGGTCAACCAATCCCACCAGCTCTCTTCCTCTTCCGGGAAGGCATGGGCGCGCACGGGGAATTCGTTCGCTGAAACCCCGGCATAGGCGGAGGTCAGCTCAAGCAGAGTCATGGTCGAAGTGCCCAGCGCAAGGCTGGGATCGCCTTCGGGTAGAGGCGATTCAACACCCAGAGACCGGGCCGTCCGAATGATCCGCTCGCTGCCAATTTCATTGAACAGGCGCACCGCAGCAACATTGCTTGAGCTGGCAAAGGCATCTTGCAAGGTAATCTCGTCTGAGTAGTTTTCGCGCGCATTCTTGGGTCGGTAGCTGCCCGCTTCGATCGGCGTGTTGGCGATCCGATCCTCAGGCTCCCAGCCGGCCTCTAGGGCAGCGAGATAGACAAACGTCTTGAAGGTTGAGCCGGGCTGCCGGCGCGCTTGCGTCGCCCGATTGAAGGGCGACTTGGCGTAGCTGCGCCCGCCCACCATCGCCACCACTTCACCGGTTGGCCGCATGGCCACCAAGGCGACCTGCGCATCACCAAGCGGCGCGCGCCCGATCACGCGATTGGCCAGAGCCTGCAGGCGCGCATCGAGCGTGGTGGTGATGACCTGTTTGGAGTAGCTCGCCTCAGCATCCTTGCGCGCTATGGGTAGAGCCCAATCGGCGAAATAGGTCCCCGTTGGCAGAGAGTTGGTCGCGCGCACATCCAGTTCAGGTGCTGGCAATTCGGCCGCTTCAGCCTCGGTCAGGTATCCTTCCTCAAACATCGCACCGACCACCAGCTGCATCCGCTCACGCGCGAGGTCATAATTCTTGGTCGGAGCAAGCCGACTTGGTGCCTTGAGCAGACCAGCCAACATCGCTGCCTGTTCGGGCAGTAGGTTTTCTGGCTGGCGGTAGAAATAATGCAGGCTCGCCGCCCGCAGGCCATATTGATTGTCACCGAAATAGGCATTGGAGAGATAGCGCTCGAGGATCTCCTCCTTGGTCAGCCAGGTTTCGAGCCAGAAGGCGATCAAGGCCTCCCGGGCCTTGCGGGTGAGCGTTTGTTCGGGCGTGAGGAAGGTGAACTTGGCGAGCTGCTGCGTGATCGTGCTGCCCCCGCCCACGCCGGTCCAGGCAGCGCGCGCGATCCCGCGAGGGTCGACGCCCCAATGCGAATAGAATCGCCGGTCTTCAATCGCCAAGAAAGCTCCCACAACATGATCGGGCAGTTCACTGACATCGACCGGCTCTTCCACCACCGCACCGCTGCGGGCGATCGGTGTGCCGTCGCTGGCCAGCAGGGTGACTTGCGGGGCAGCGATCGGCTCGAGCGATTTGGACAGCGGCGCGGTCACCACAAGCCAGCCCACGATCAGCATGAATATCAGCAGCATGACCGCCAGGCCACGGACAGCCCATTTCTTGCGGACCTGCCATTTGGTGGGCGGGATCGCGGGGACATTGAAGCGGGGTTGCTCGATGGTGGTGGTCTTGGAACGACCAAAACCTGGCCAGGACGGCCATTTCAACCAGCGGCGCCCGGGCTTTTTCGCGTTGGGCCCAAAATCGAACTTCTCATCGAACGCAGCCAGCCGCTCACCATAAGGGTCACGCGCCGAGTAGAATCCTGCATCCCGCGAGTCGTCGCGTGAATCACGAGCGGAAGGCTCAGAACGTGGGGGACGTTGCCACAGACGCATGGGAGTACTGTGTTATCGCATTAACACAGCGCACGCAACTTCGCCCGTTAACAAATGCCAGGTCGCCCTCAGGCAACGCGAGGAAGTTTCCGGTCTCCGATATCAGAAGCCCTCAGCGATCCTGAGAAACTTTTCGCGATCTTCAACTTCGTCGAGAAACAAATTCGACGGGGTCTTTCGACAGCGCCCGAGGAGGCGATCCCACATCTCCTCTCGCTCGCGACGCGCTTTGAGGCGTGCACTGGCGGATGGGATGTCTCCGCTTTCCAACTGATCGATGATGTTGATCGAGGTGTAGGCATTCCGGAGCCAGAAAATCTTGCGCCGGTCCCGGTTGGCTTCTGAGAACCAATCATATTCGCGCGTCAGATCAGCGCAGGTGTAGTGCTCCAACCCGCCGCCTGGACTGTCCTTATCGTGCAAGGCGTAGCTCATGCGGACGTCGACCGAGCCGCTGATTCTCTCGCCAAGGTCATTGGTCGCCGCAGTGTAGTACAGGCTCTCGGCTCGCTGCTTGACGGCCTGATCGATCGCTTCGGAATTGCTGCTCTGCTCGAGCCGCAATCCTTCAAGCGTACCATCGGGCCTGACGCTCGCGACATAGATTGCGCTGCCATTATGGCCCTCATCCTTGGCCCATTGCGGAATGTCGACAGTCTTGACCCGCTGGGCGCGAGCACGCTGAGGATGGCGCGGCGCCAGCCTCAGTATTGGTTCCGGTGTTAGGGGTTTCGACTCAGGCGGCTGCGCTTCTGCTGTGGCATCTTGAGCTGTCAGCGCGCTAGATCCAAAGGGAAAGAGCGCTGCAGCGAGCAGCGCTAGTCCCATGAAGGCGGCAGTCTTAGGCAGCGCTTTCAGGAAGATCCTCGTTGAAGACGCGCTGGTAATATTCACTCACCAAGGTGCGCTCTGCTTCATCGCATTTGTTGAGGAAGCTGAGCCGGAAAGCGAAGCCAACCGAATTGAAGATCGCGGTGTTCTGCGCCCAGGTTATCACCGTCCGCGGGCTCATTACGGTCGAGATATCGCCATTCATGAAACCCTGGCGGGTCAGGTCGGCAACCTTGATCATATTGGCAATCGTCGCGTCGTCGGTCTCGGGCGTCTTCGACTTCACGATCTGCTGCTCGGTCTCAGCTGGCAGATAGTTGAGCGCGACGACTATGTTCCAACGGTCCATCTGCGCCTGGTTGATCGCCTGAGTGCCGTGATACAGCCCGCTGGTGTCGCCCAACCCGACCGTGTTGGTGGTGGCGAACAGTCGGAAATGCGGGTTGGGCGTGATCACCTTGTTCTGATCGAGCAGCGTCAGGCGGCCATCAAATTCCAACACCCGCTGGATCACGAACATCACGTCCGGGCGACCGGCGTCATATTCGTCAAAGGTCAGCGCGACCGGATGTTGCAACGCCCAAGGCAGAATGCCTTCCTTGAACTCGGTAACTTGCAGTCCGTCCTTGAGGACAATCGCATCGCGACCGACCAGATCGATCCGGCTGATATGCGCATCGAGATTGACCCGGATGCTCGGCCAATTGAGGCGCGCCGCAACCTGTTCGATGTGAGTCGACTTACCGGTGCCGTGATAACCTTGGATCATCACCCGGCGGTTGTGCGCAAACCCGGCCAAAATCGCCAGCGTCGTGTCCGGATCGAACACATAGCTTTCGTCGAGCTCGGGCACATGCTCTTCATTCTCGCTGAAGGCAGGCACTTGCCAGTCGATATCTATCCCAAAAGTATCGCGCACATCGACCATTGTGTCGGGTGCGGAGAGGGTGCTGAGGGCGTTCGGATCGAGTTTGGTATCAGTCATATCGTTCATTTCGCGGCACGACCTAGATCAGCCCGGCTGATGCCGCAATGCCCGATTATTGAGAGGGGGA
The DNA here is from genome assembly GCA_965249945.1 of Erythrobacter sp. GTDB lineage: Bacteria > Pseudomonadota > Alphaproteobacteria > Sphingomonadales > Sphingomonadaceae > Erythrobacter. The sequence continues at coordinate 2,592,152 of OZ252258.1, forward strand.
GGTTTATTTCCCCTCTCAACGATCAACCCGTCTGCGGGATCCGGACATGGTCAAGATGGCCGGTCTTGATCCACACCCGCGCGCCTTGCTCTCCTGCCGTAGCGTCAATCTGATCACCCTTGGGCAGACGCAGCCAATCGTGCCGCTCATAGGTCTGACCGTCAGCGGCGAAAGAGCCTTCAAGCACGAGAATTTCGGTCCCGCCAGGATCGCCCAGTTTTCTGAGCGCGCCAGCGTCCCATTGTTCGAGAATCACGCTCTCGAACTGATCTTCGTGAAGCTTGGCCTGCCCCACCCCGGGCTCGATCTGCTCAAGCTCAAGCGCGTTGAGATCGAGGCTGAACTGATTGCGATCATCCGCGTCGAACTGCCACAGTTTGACGAAGATCGTGCAGCCATCGTCGGCGCGTGGAATGTGATGGGTGGTCGGCGGATTGCGGACATAGGTGCCCGCCGGATAATCGCCATGCTCATCCTGGAAGGTCCCTTCGAGGACGATGAACTCCTCACCGCCTCCATGGGTGTGCTCGGGAAAAGCGCTGCCCTCGGCGTAGCGGACGATCGAGGTCGCCCGCGCCACTTCATCGCCGATCCGATCGAGCATCCGCCGGTCGACGCCTTTCATCGGCGAAGGCACCCAGGCGAGCTCGCTGGTGTCGACCGCTGCCCGCTCTGAAAAGTCTGCGTTGATATCCATGCAGGCGAAATGGGCCTCTGATGCCAATTTTGAACCACCAAGCCGCTCGAAATATTCGATTGCTGTGACTACATTCCTCGAATGGCGCGCCCTGACCCGATCGAATCTCTCCGGCTCAAACTGGTTGAGCAGGTGCGCAATGTCTTCAACGACAGCAATGCCGGTCACAAGCCTGAACCGCCATCGGACGAAGCTTTGTTCGAACGCGACTCGCCGATCCGCATGGTCCATGCCGATCTGGTCGGGATGATGAGCGGAGGCATTCGCGCTTTGATGCTGCAAATGCTCCATCCGCATGCCTTGCAGGGCGTGCTCGATCATTCGAACTTCCGCGAGGATATGCACGGTCGGTTGCAGCGCACCGCACGATTTATCGCGGTGACGACCTTCGGCCATCGCGACCGCGCGACGGCGGCGATCGAGCGGGTCAATGCAATTCACGCCAAGATCGAGGGCACGCTGCCTGACGGCACGCCCTATAATGCGACCAATCCGCGCACGCTCGCCTGGGTCCATGTCACCGAGGCGCAGAGCTTCCTCGCCGGCTATTTGCGCCATGTTCGTCCCAATATGCCGAGCCATCAGCAAGACGAGTACTACCGCCAGTTCGCAGTGATTGCGCGCGCGCTGGGGGCGGATCCGGTCCCGCTCACGCGCAATGAGGCGGAGCAGATCTTTCGCGAGTTACGTCACGATTTGCGGACATCTCCCGAAGCGCGCGAGGTTGCGCAATTGGTCCTGACGCAGCGCCCCAAGGGGACGCCGTTCGCGGTCCAGACCATGCTTGGCGCAGACGCCGTTTCGATGCTGCCACCATGGAGCCGATCGATGCTCGGCCTGTCCGATCCCGGGCTGGTCGCCCTGCCCGCTCGCGCAGCCACCTGGGGCGTCGGCAAGACCCTGCGTTGGGCCTTCAAGCAAAACTGACCGCGTTTCGACGCATTCGTGTTACATCGTCCCGCAGGATCAGCTTGAGGGAGAGTCGCAATGTATGTCGCCATCGCCGTTTTGTCCGTGCCGGAAGCCAACAAGGAAGCCTATCGCGAAGCCGCTGAATTCATGGCCAATTGGTCGATCGATCACGGCGCGCTGGAGGTGATGGAGGCCTGGGAGGTCAATGTCCCCGAAGGCAAGACCACCGATCTGCGCAAGGCCGTGAAGGCGCCCGAGGGTGAAAAGATCGTCGCGGGCTGGATCGTCTGGCCGGACAAGGAAACGCTTGCGAAGGCGCAAGAGGCGATGGGCAGGGGCGAAGGCTTTGAGGATTATCCAGCGGGAGACCCCCCGTTTGATGGGTCGCGCCTGATCTTCGGAGAATTTGAGCCGCTGCTGACCAAAGGCCGCGACTAGGGAGACAAGAATTGGCTGAATTCACTTTCTACACAGTCGCGATGAGCCGCGGCCAGATCTCGCGCTGGGCGCTGCACGAAGCCGGCGCAGACTATGATCAGGTGGTGTTCGAATGGGCCACGCGCCCGGCCGACTACGTCAAGATCAACCCGATGAACAAAGTGCCCGCGCTGGTGCATCACCACGGCGATCACGACCACGTCATTACCGAGGCGGCGGCGATCAATCACTATCTGGCTGAGACCCATCCCGATAAAGGCCTGCTGCCCGGTGCGCATGAGAAGGCCGCCTATTTCCGTTGGATGTTCTTTGCCTCGGGCCCGATCGAGCAGGCGCTGCTTGCCAAGATGCTCGGCTGGGAAGTGCCCGAGGAGCGCACCGCGACGGCGGGCTTCGGCTCGCTCGATATGGCGCTGTCGGCGATGGAAGGCTGGCTGAGCAACAATGATTTCGCGGCAGGCGAGCGCTTCACCATGGCCGACACCTATGTCGGCAGCCAATTCGTCTGGGGCCTGCGGTTCGGCTCGATCCCGGAAAGACCCGCCTTCAAGGCCTATGTTGAGCGGATCACCCAGCGCCCGGCCTATGCTGAAGCCAATGCGATTGATGCCAAGCTGATCGAGGAAGCCGCCGCCGAAAGCTAGGATATGGCTAAGCCAATGCCCTGCTCTTGCGCAGCAGCTGGTAGGCATCAACGACTTGATTGAGGCGGTTTTCGAACTTGCGGTCGCCGCCATTGCGATCCGGGTGATAGCGCCGGACCAGCTCTGAATAGCGCCGGCGCAACCTTCTGCGATCGGTGTCGAGACCCAGCCCCATGGTCTCGAGCGCTTGCGCCTCTTCCTTGGAGAACCGCCCATCCATCGCCATCTTTGCCTCGCGCTCGGCGCGGCTGCGAATGCCATTGGCTCGGGCAGAAATTGCTTCGAGCGGATCGTCGAAATCGGCCCAGCGCGGCATGCCATCGACCCCGCCGGTCGGCGAGAAGCCGGGGCTCTCAGTCTTCCAGCCAGAGGCCGGGGATTGCGCGTCGAGAATTTCCTCAGCGCTCATTCCTTCGAACCAATTGTAGTCGGAATTGAACTCACGGACGTGCTCAAGACAGAACCAGCGATAGGTCCCCGGTCCGTCAAATCCATTGGGTCGGTGGCCGGGTGCGCGGAATTCGCCCGGCTTGCCGCACCCCGGCCATTCGCATTCGCGATCGACCGTTTCGTATCTGCCGTGGAACCTCGATTGACGCATAGCCCTTGAAACTGGGGCCTGGGCGCGCAAATGCCAAGACACAGTTTGAAGGGAATTTGCGATGAGCGGCACGATCGCCGAAGAAATCACCAGTCTGTTGACCGAGGCGTTCGCGCCAACCCAGCTGGAAGTGATCAATGACAGCGCGCACCACGCTGGCCATTCCGGTGACGATGGCTCGGGCGAATCCCATTTCACCGTGGTGATCGAGTCCGAGAAATTCGCGCCGATGTCCCGGCTGGCCCGGCAGCGGGCGGTCATAGCCGCGCTGGGTGATATCGTCGGTCAGCGGGTGCACGCCGTGGCGATCAAGGCCAGCGTCCCGCAAGGATGAGCGATACCTCTACAACCAAGCGCCTGCGCAAGGCCGCCCGGATCATCCTAGTGAACCCGCAGGGTCAAACGCTGTTGTTCCGATATGATGTCCCGGGCCGGGCACCGTTCTGGGTCACCCCCGGCGGTGAGTGCGATCCGGGCGAGAGTTTCGATCAGACCGCCCGGCGCGAATTGCTCGAAGAAACCGGGATAGACGCCGATCCGGGCGCGCAGATTCTGCAGATGGAGCCCGAATTCATAACCGTCGAAGGCGAGCCGGTCCGGGCCGATGAGCGCTTCTATTTCGTCCGCACCGAGATCACAGCGATCAACACCGCCGGCCATACCGAGACCGAGCGTGAGCTGATGACCCAGCACCGCTGGTTCACAATGGACGAATTGAGCGACTGGCCGGAAGCAATCTTCCCGGATATTTTGAGATCGATCATCGAGCAGGAGAGCCAGGCATGATCACGCAAACGATCACCCCTGTGACGCATGACCTTGGCCAATTCGAAGTCCGCCGGGTTTTGCCTTCGCGCCAAAGGACAATGGTCGGCCCGTTTATCTTCGTCGATGAATTTGGCCCGGCCGAGCTTGCAATCGGCGCTGGCATGGGCGTTCGCCCGCATCCGCATATCAATCTCGCAACCGTCACCTGGCTGTTCGATGGCGCGATTGATCACCGCGACAGCCTCGGCAGCTTTGCCACGATCCGACCTGGCCAGGTCAATCTGATGACCGCCGGCAAGGGTATCGTCCATTCCGAGCGCAGCCCGGCTGAAGAGCGCGACGCTGTCTCGAAAATGTTCGGAATGCAGACCTGGCTGGCGCTGCCCGATGGGCGCGAAGAGATCGGTCCGGCCTTCGAGGCTGTGAGTGATCTGCCGGTGGTCGAGGACCAATGCGTCAAAGCGCATGTCATCATGGGCGAATTGTGGGGCAAGCGCGCTGCCACAACCACCTATGCCGACACGATCTATGCCGAGATTCACATGGCGCCGACCGGTGCCATCCCGCTCGAGATCAGCGCCGATGAGCGCGCGGTCATGCTGGTTGAAGGGGAAGCCAAGGTCGATGGGATCGAGCTGGTGCCCTATCAATTGGCAGTGCTCGAACCCGGCCGAAATATGACGCTGTCATCCGAGCGCGGCGGGCGCGTGATGCTGCTCGGCGGCGAAGCCTTTACCACCCCGCGCCATGCCTGGTGGAATTTCGTCAGCTCTGACCGTGAGCGTATTCGGCAGGCTGCCAAGGATTGGACCGAGGGCAAGTTTCCGACCGTACCGGGTGATGAAGAGGAATATATTCCCTTGCCCGAGCGGCCAAACACGGTCAGCTATCCGCAAGAATAAACTAGGGAGAGAACATTGGACTATACCGGCAAGACCGTCTGGATCACCGGCGCCTCATCGGGCATCGGCGCTGCCCTGGCCCGCGATGCGGCGGGGCGCGGCGCGAATGTCATCCTTTCGGGCCGAGATGAGGCGCGATTGGCTGAGGTAGCGGCCGATTGTGGCGAGACCCTGATCCTGCCGTTCGATGTTCGTGACGATGCTGCTCTGGCGGAGGCGACCGCCAAGGCAATCGCCTGGAAGGGCGGGGTCGATCTGGCCTTTGCCAATGCCGGTGTTTCGCAACGCAGCCGCGCGCTCAAGACCGATATGCAGGTTTATCGCGACATCATCGATATCGATCTCACCGCGCAAATTGCCTTCAGCCAAGGCTTGATCGGCCATATGGTTGAGCGTGGCTCAGGCGGACTGGCCTTCATCTCGTCGATTGCCGGCAAAGTCGGCGTGCCGATGCGGACGGCCTATAGCGCGGTGAAATTCGGTCTCGCTGGCTATGGCGATGCGCTGCGGGCCGAACTCTCCCAGACCGGGGTCGGCGTGCATGTCATCTATCCCGGCTCGGTCGCTACCAATGTCTCGCGCAATGCCATGGTCGGCGACGGCTCCAAACGCGGTCGCTCGGACAAGGTCATCGACGAAGGCATCCCGGCCAATGACGCCGCCAAGACCATGCTCGACGCCATCGCCAAGGGCGACCGCGAAATCATCGTGGCGCAGGGTATGGAAGAAGGCATGGGCGAGATGCGCCGCACGCCCGATGCTCTGTTCGATCAGGTCGCGGCGATGGTCGCGGCTGGCTACATGGAGCGGATGGAAGAGGGCAAATAGTTCGCCCGTCGAAGCGCCCAGGCGACAATCGCACAGGCAATCGCCTGTTCAATCCAGGCCAAAGGCAGCGCGACCCAAAGCAGGTCAATCGGGGCCAGCCCCATATTGGCTATCCCGAGCCATAGCAGGCCGAATAGTGTAAGGCTGAAGGCCAGCGAGCCCGACAGGATCTGGCTGATCCCGGCCCCAAAATTCTTCAGCCACAGCCAATAGAAGCCAGTTGCCGCGACAATCAGCAAGAGGTCCCACAGCCCCCAGATCATCAGGGTCGGCCAATCGACCGGGGCGACCTTGGGTTCTTCAGGAAAAGCCTCAAGCAGCATCGGTCTGACCACCAGCAGATAGCGCAGGGTCTCAGACAGGTTGATCCATAGGAAATTGAAAGCAAAGGCGATTTTGAAGCCACGCGGGATCAGCGGGTTGTGAGAATTGGGCATTGGGCATCCTTTCAATGGGTCTGAAAGTCTGGACGCCCTCGCGCACCGGTCTGGTGCGGCCTGATCTTTCAGACTTTACCCGAAAGCGAGTGCCATTGCCAGAAATGATGCTGGCAAACCCGGGCTGATGCAGGCAGAGTTGAGTGATGGAACAGAAACGCGTTGCGCTCGCAAATGGGATTGAACTCGACATCGTCGATGAGGGACCGGTCGATGCGCCAGTGCTGATCTTTCTGCACGGCTTTCCTGAGAGCCACCGGACGTGGCGGCATCAGATCGCGCATTTCTCTGACCGGTTTCGCTGCATTGCTCCGGATCAGCGCGGCTATCGCGGATCATCCAAGCCGCAAGCGGCCGAGGAATACGCCCCGAACAAGCTAATCGGCGATATCTTCCTGCTGGTGGATGCTCTGTCGATCCCGAAATTCACCATTGTGGGGCACGATTGGGGCGGAGCGATTGCCTGGGGCGTAGCGCTGGGTGGACAGCATATGCGGGTCGAGCGGGCGATCATTGCCAATGCCCCGCACCCGGCGATCTTCCAGAAGCTGCTCTACACCCACCGCGGGCAGCGCGAGGCGAGCCAATACATTCGTGGCTTTCGCGATCCCGCCAATGATCAGTTGATCCGCGAAAAGGGGATCACTGGCATCCTCAAGCAGGAGGTCAATTGGGATCGGCCCGCCAATATGGAGCCGGAAGAGCGCGCGCAGCTGCTCAGAGATTGGGAAGATCGCGATGCCTGCTTCGGGATGATCAATTATTATCGCGGCAGCACGATGCATGTTCCGCCGATGGATGCGCCCTACGTGCTTCCCGACGGCTACACGCCGCCGGATCTGCCGCAACTGACAATCCCGACTCTAGTGATCTGGGCTCTCGATGACACTGCCTTGCCGCCCGAGAATATCGAAGGGCTCGACCATGAGATCGACGATCTGACGCTGGTTGAAGTGCCGGATTGCGGCCACTTTGTTCCCTGGGAAGCGCCCGAGCAAGTCATTGCTGCGATGGAAGAATTTCTGCAATCCTAGGCCAAATATCTTGCTCCGGCTCTGTGTGCCCGGCAGTGCTAGTTTCCTGATCGAATACGACCGGAATGGCTGATACACTGGCTGGAATTTCGATCCCTCTGGCGCATAGGCAGAAAATGGTATAAACTTCTGATATATAAGGAGTTTTGCTATGGTATATCATATCCCCGCAGGCTGCTGTGACTGCGAATGCGAGAATTGCGAACAAGGTGGCGATTGCAGCAACTGCGATTGCTGCTGATCAAAGTCAGCTTACTGAAGGATCGCGCTGACTAGGCTTCAGCGGTCCATTCAAGCCAGGCCCCATGTGGATGGGCATGCGCAAGCAGTGCGCACTCACCCACCGGTCCGCCCGGCCAGAACCGCACGCGCAATTCGTGTCGGAAGGTCGCCGGGTTGGTCTCAAGCGAAATCCATGCCAGCGGCTTGTCCTCGGAGGCTCGCGAACCGGCCTGCTCCATCGCCTGGGTGATCGCCGATTGCGTCTCGCTCGGCATATATTGCCACATGATCGAGTGGAACATGACCCGGCTTGTGCCGGATGCCTGCTCTCGCTCCAATTGCTGCCGGACAAACTCACCTGCGTCCATCTGCACCAGATCGGGTGGGTTCTGCCCTGCCAGTTCAATTGCAGCATCGATCCGCACCATTCGAGCAAGCGCATCCGGCCAGACATAGCTCTTGAGCTTGAGCGCACTGGCCTCATCCGACAGATCGATCGTCTGCACGTCGCAGCCGCGGATCGAGGTGATTGCGATCTCTGACGCGGGCGGAGAATTGCCCCGCCATTCGGGCACAATCTGCATCGGTGAGCCGGGCGGCCCCGCCTCGGTCTCTCCGAGCCGGTAGAAATAGCGCTCCATCATCGTGTTGACGCCAGCACTCGCGCCGAGCTCAAACATCTCGAACCGCGGCGCGACATGCTGCGCCAGCCAAAGCAGTCCGGCCATTATGCTGGCCGAACGTCCGGCCTCATTGGTTTGCGGCGGCCCGTCCAGCCACGGCAGCAACCGGTTGTCGTACATCGCGACCAATTCACACACCAAGGCGTCGACCTGCGCCTGATCGGTGATCTGCCCGCTGTAGACCCGCGCAAGCCGGTCGTCTGTGCCGGAAAGAACCAGGTGGTGGAGCCCGCCAGCGATCCGCAGCGGCATGGCGTCCTTGAGCGTCAGCCCCTGCCAATTGGCCATACGGCGACCGGTCGCGGTGTCGCTCTCGCGGACCTTGTGCAGCGCCCGAATGACCCGCGCCGTGCACGGCGCTCCTGCCTCGATCGCGTGGTCGGCCTGCCATTCCAGAGCGGCGTTGAACTCTTCAATTGCCATGATCCCACTGTCGTTCAATTCGGCCGCTCCTTTGCTTTCTGGTTCCATCTGGTGCGCGGGCGTGTTGCCCTTTGGCTCTCCAATGCCTAAGTGCCGCGGCGAAATGATGTCCACCAGCAATCCCACGCGGCCTTTGACCTTTGCCATTCCCAAGGGGCGGATCCTCGATGAGGCCCTGCCCGTCATGGCGCGCGCTGGCGTCGTGCCGGAGGATGGCTTTCACGACAAGTCCAACCGCAGCCTTTCTTTCGCGACGACGCGCGACGACATGCGGCTGATCCGGGTGCGGGCGTTCGATGTGGCGACATTCGTGGCGCATGGCGCGGCGCAGGTCGGGATTGTCGGCTCGGATGTGATCGAGGAATTCGACTACGCCGATCTCTATGCCCCGGTCGATCTCGATATCGGGCATTGTCGCCTATCGGTCGCGCGGATGGCGGATGACACTGCTCCTGCCAGCAGTTCGAGCCACCTCAGGGTCGCGACCAAATATCCCAATCTCACCCGCCGTCACTTCGAGCGGCAGGGGATCCAGGCCGAATGCGTCAAACTCAATGGCGCGATGGAGCTCGCCCCCTCGCTTGGGCTGGCGCGGCAGATCGTCGACCTGGTCTCGACCGGCGCGACGCTCAAACAGAATGGCCTGGTCGAGACCGACCGGATCGTTGACATCACCGCTCGCCTGATCGTCAACCGCGCAGCGCTCAAGACCGATCCGCGTGTGGCGCAATTGGTCGAAGCCTTCCGCAGCAATGCCGAGGATCGGGCCGCCTGATGCAAAAGCTGTTGATCTCTGACCCCGAGTTCGACCGAAAGTTCAACAAGGTCGTCAACGCTCGGCGTGAAAGCGCTGACGATGTCTCGGGCCGGGTGCGTGACATTTTGGCGAGCGTAAAATCGCGCGGCGACGATGCCCTGGTCGATTACACCGAAAGGTTCGATGGCTACGCCCTTGCCGAGGAGAGCGACTGTTCGATCAGCCCGGAGCGCTGCGCCGAGGCCTATGCCGAGCTCGACGCGCCTTTGCGCGAAGCGCTCGATCTCGCCGCAGAGCGGATCCGCGCCTATCACCTCGACCAGGTCCCCGCGAACCGCGATTTCACCGATCAAGCCGGTGTCCGCCAAGGCGCCACCTGGCGCCCGGTCGATGCCGCAGGCCTGTATGTCCCGGGCGGCCGCGCAGCCTATCCATCGTCCTTGCTAATGAACGCCATTCCCGCCCGCGTCGCCGGGGTCGAGCGATTGGTCGTCGTCACCCCGACCCCCAGAGGCAACAGCAATCCGCTGGTCCTAGCCGCCGCGCATGTTGCTGGCGTAGACGAGATCTGGCGCGTCGGCGGAGCACAGGCGGTCGCAGCCCTCGCCTATGGCACCGACCGCATCAAGCCGGTCGACGTCATCACTGGCCCCGGCAATGCCTATGTCGCCGAGGCCAAGCGTCAGCTCTATGGCGTGGTCGGGATCGATATGGTCGCCGGACCGAGCGAGATCCTGGTGATCGCCGATTGCGACAATGATCCTGACTGGATTGCGGCCGATCTGTTGAGCCAGGCGGAACACGATCCAACCTCGCAATCGATCCTGATCACCGATGATGCAACCTGCGCTGCGCAGGTCGAAGACCGGATTGCGGTCCAGCTTTCGCAGCTCGAGACCAGCAAGACCGCCAAGGCCAGTTGGGACGACCACGGCGTGATCATCGTGGTTGACGACCTGGCGCAGGCCCCCGCCCTCGCCGATCGGCTCGCTGCCGAGCACGTTGAACTGGCGGTTGCTGACCCCGAGCCCCTGTTCAAACAGATCAATCACGCGGGCAGCGTGTTCCTTGGCCGCATGACTCCGGAGGCGGTGGGCGATTATGTAGCAGGGCCGAACCACGTTCTGCCCACCGGCCGGCGCGCGCGTTTCTCTAGCGGGCTGTCCGTGCTCGATTTCATGAAGCGGACCAGCTTCATCTCACTCGACGATGCCGCCTTGGCGGCGATCGGCCCCGCCGCAGCAACTCTAGCCCATGCAGAAGGCCTTCCGGCCCACGCCAAATCGGTGGAGCTCCGCCTCAAATGAACACGCCCGCTCGCTCCCTCGCTCGCTCAACCGCGCGTCTGGCCGCCGTTCAGGCGCTCTATCAGCAGCAGATGGAAGGCACCGCTTTGTCCAAGCTGCTCGATGAGTTTCACCAGCATCGGCTTGGCAAGGTGATCGATGAGGATGAATTCGCCGATGCCGAGGTCGACTTCTTCGATGATGTCGTTCGCGGGGTCGACGCCCGGCGCGAAGAGATCGACGCGCTGCTGCTCGAACGCCTCGCTGATGGCTGGACGCTCGCGCGGCTCGACAAGACCATGCTGCAGGTGCTGCGGGCTGGTGTCTATGAGCTGATCGCCCGGGCCGATGTGCCGACTGCCTCGGCAATCAACGAATATGTCGATGTCGCCAAGGCGTTCTTCGATGATCGCGAAGCCAAATTCGTCAACGGCATCCTCGACGCGCTAGCCAAGCAAACCCGCGCCTAGCGCTTGCCCCAAGGCTGAATGTGTTCCAAACTCTGATCCAGCAGTGGGGATCCGAGTGACCAATGAATTCGCCTTTCTCGCCAATCTGAAGAAGCTGCCGCTCCACCCCGGTGCGCGCGGGCTAGAAGATGATTGTGCGGTCATTCCTCTGGGGAATGAGACGATCATCCTGACCCACGATATGATGGCCGAGGACACGCATTTTCGTCCCGACGCCCGGATGAGCGATGTGGCGTGGAAGCTGGTCGCGCTCAACCTGTCCGATCTGGCCTCCAAAGGGGCCGAACCGATTGGAATCCTGCTGGGGCATTCGCTGAGCGAGAATGACGCGGATTTCCTCGACGGTCTGCGGGATATCCTGAGCGTCCATGATGTCCCGATCCTGGGCGGCGACACGATCGCTGCAACAGGAGCCAGCACCTTTGGCGTGACCGCGGTTGGGCGCGCCACCCACACGCCGGTCCCCGCCCGCCAAGGCGCGCAGCCCGGTGACGCGATCTATGTCACCGGAAGTTTTGGCGAGGCCATGCTCGGGTTCGAAGGGCATGAGGACCACCACGAAGCGTTCAATCGACCAAAACCGCGGCTGACCGAGGGGCAAGCGCTCGCGCCGATGGTGACGGCGATGATGGATGTTTCGGACGGACTGCTGCTCGATGCGTGGCGCATGGCCCGCGCCAGCAATGCCACCTTCCGGCTCAATCCAGAGCTCATTCCGGTGGCCGATCCTGATCGATTGGCGGAGTGCATCCGCTGGGGTGACGATTACGAGCTGCTTTTTACCATGCCCAAACATGTCCAGCCGCCGATTCCAGCCACCCGAATTGGCTCGGTTGAGCCCTTTGAAGAGGCGCCTCTATTCCTCGGAGGGACGGCGCTATTGGCGTCGGATTCGCTGGGCTATCAGCACGGCTGAGGCAACAAACCCAAAAAAAGCCTAACAAGACTGATGAAACCGGCAGAATCCGCCGCTTTCAGGCTTGTCACATTCGGTCAACCACACTAGCGAGGCCGCGTCGCGCCCCGATTTCGCCGAGGGCGCTTTCCACTATTCAGGGAGGGATAGAGTGGATCTTATTCTCATATCTATTGGCCTCGGTGTGCTTGCCGTTCTCTACGGCTTTGTCACCAGCCGCCAGGTGCTGGGTGCCAGCGCCGGTAACGCCAAGATGCAAGAAATTGCCGGCGCCATTCAAGAAGGCGCTCAAGCCTACCTCAACCGTCAATACACCACGATCGGTATCGTTGGTGTGGTCGCGGCGGTCGTCGTCGGCCTGTTCCTTGGCGTTGTGCCAGCGGTTGGCTTCGTCATCGGCGCGGTTTTGTCTGGCGTTGCGGGCTATATCGGGATGAATATCTCGGTGCGCTCGAATGTCCGCACGGCCGCTGCGGCTGAATCAGGCCTGCAACAGGGCCTCACCATCGCGTTCCGCGCTGGGGCGATCACCGGCATGCTGGTGGCCGGCCTCGCACTGCTGGCAATCGCCGTGTTTTTCTATGTCCTGGTCGGCCCGATGGCTCTCGAAGCCAACAGCCGCACGGTCATTGATGGTCTTGTCGGCCTCGCGTTTGGTGCTTCGCTGATCTCGATCTTCGCGCGTCTCGGCGGTGGTATCTTCACCAAGGCTGCTGACGTTGGCGCTGACCTCGTCGGTAAGGTCGAAGCTTCGATCCCAGAGGACGATCCCCGCAACCCCGCCACCATCGCCGATAACGTCGGCGACAACGTGGGCGATTGCGCAGGCATGGCCGCTGACTTGTTCGAAACCTATGTTGTGACCGTTGGTGCAACCATGGTTCTGACCGCGCTGCTCTTCTCTGAGCAGCTCGGCGATCTGCTGCTGCCAATGATGGCTCTGCCACTTCTGATCGGCGGCGCTTGCATCGTGACCTCGATCATCGGCACCTACTTTGTCCGTCTCGGCAATGGCACCAATGTCATGGGCGCGATGTACAAGGGCTTCATCGTCACCGCCGTTCTGGCCATTCCGCTGATCTGGTTCGCGACGCAATTTGCGTTAGGCGACATGAACACGGTTCTGAACCCGGGCGACACGGTCGAGTTCCACGGACGTGACTTGTTCTATTGCTCGCTGATCGGCCTCGCGCTGACCGGTATCATCATCTGGATCACCGAATATTACACCGGCACCAACTTCCGTCCGGTGAAATCGATCGCCAAGGCTTCGGAAACGGGCCACGGCACCAATGTGATCCAGGGCCTGGCAATCTCGCTTGAGTCGACCGCCCTTCCCACCATCGTCATCATCGCAGCCATCATCGGCGCGTACCAACTCGCTGGCCTGATCGGACTGGCGTTTGGTGCCACCGCGATGCTCGCGCTGGCTGGCATGGTCGTCGCGCTCGACGCTTACGGTCCAGTGACTGACAATGCCGGCGGTATCGCCGAAATGTCAGAGCTTGACGCAAGCGTTCGTGAGAAAACCGATCTGCTCGACGCAGTGGGCAACACCACCAAGGCTGTGACCAAGGGCTATGCCATCGGTTCTGCCGGTCTGGCTGCGCTCGTGCTGTTCGCCGCTTACACAGCTGACCTTCGGTTGTTCTTCCCAGAAGCCGAAGTCAACTTCAGCCTTGAGAACCCCTACGTGATCGTGGGCCTCCTGCTCGGTGCACTGCTGCCGTACCTGTTTGGTGCGATGGGCATGACCGCCGTTGGTCGTGCTGCTGGTGACGTTGTCGTCGACGTGCGTGATCAGTTCGCCAATGACCCCGGGATCATGGAAGGTACCAGCCGTCCAGACTATGCCCGCACGGTGGATCTCGTGACCAAGGCCGCGATCAAGGAAATGATCGTTCCATCGCTGCTTCCGGTTCTGGCTCCGATCGTGACCTATTTCGTGATCTACTTCCTGGCTGGCCAGGACAACGCCTTCGCGGCGCTCGGCGCTCTGTTGCTGGGTGTGATCGTCGGCGGTCTGTTCGTGGCGCTTTCAATGACCGCTGGTGGCGGTGCTTGGGACAATGCCAAGAAATACATCGAAGACGGCAATCATGGCGGCAAGGGCTCCGAAGCTCACAAGGCTGCGGTGACCGGTGACACCGTTGGTGACCCCTATAAGGACACCGCTGGTCCGGCCGTGAACCCGATGATCAAGATCACCAACATCGTGGCGCTGCTGTTGCTCGCCGCACTGGCTGGCGCGCACTAAGCGCTCGATCAAACAGCTGAAAAGCAATGGAGACCCTGTCGGGAGCGATCCTGGCGGGGTTTTCATTTGCGCGCCGGGAGTGTGCCCATTTGGGGCAGGCGGGATAAACCGCCGAAATCCTTAATCTTTGTTAACCTTGTGCTGCTTGAAGCAAGTCACTTTGTGGGCAGACAAGGGTAATGCGACCAAATGGCGACCGCGCCAGACATTCTGACAGCACCGACGCAGGGTAAAGCCGGCCTGCGTCTGGCTGACGGTGTCCACTTTCTGCTCAAAGATCAGATCCATGATCCGGCGTTTCAATCCGCCTGGCTGGCATTGGCAGAGAGCGCCGCTGAGCCCAATCCCTTCTTCGAAAGCTGGTTTCTGACCCCTGCGCTCTCGCATATTGCGCGGGACGAGCGGATCGAGCTTTGCGTGTTCATTCTGGATGGCGAATTGGCCGGCCTGTTTCCATTGGCTAGGAGCACTTCCTATTACGGCTATCCGCTGCCGCATTGCGCCACTTGGCTGCATGACAACGCCTTTTGTGGGATTCCTTTGGTAAGAAAGGGCGCCGAGCGGGACTTCTGGTCAACCTTGTTCGCCGCGATTGATGACAATCCGCGCAAGGCGCTGTTCCTGCACCTACCCTACCTCTGCGAGACCGGGCCCGTTGCAGAGGCGCTTGAGGCCGTAGCAAATGCGCAAGCGCGCGGCCACGGCGTGGTGCAGCGAGAGCAACGCGCGATGCTGATGTCAGAGCTCAATGCAGCAGACTATCTCGCCAATTCGATGTCGCAAAAACGCCGCAAGGAATTGCGGCGATTGCACAAGCGTCTGTCCGAATGCGGCGACCTGCAGATCGAACGGCTTGAGGGAACCGAAAACCTTGAACAATGGATCGAGGGATTCCTTGCGCTTGAGCAGAACAGCTGGAAGGGCGACGAGGGCTCTGCACTGGGCTGCGCCGCCGGGACCACGGCGCTGTTCAAGCAAGCGCTGAGTGGTGCTGCCGCGATTGGGCGGCTTGAGCGACTGGCATTTCGATTGGACGGAGCGCCGGTCGCAATGCTCGCCAACTTCATCTGCCCACCCGGCGGGTTCAGCTTCAAAACCTCGTTCGATGATCGCTTCGCCAAGCATTCACCCGGCCTGCTCCTACAGCTGGAAAATCTCGCACTGTTGGAACGCGATGACATCCAATGGACCGATAGCTGCGCGGCTGAAGGGCATTCCATGATTGAGCGCCTGTGGCGTGAGAAGCGGGCGATGCAATCGCTCAATGTCGCGATTGGCGGTCCCCTGCGCAGAGCGATGTTCGATCAATTGATCCGCCGCGAAGCGCGCGAAAGGAAGACACAATGACCGCACCCTTCCAACAGACCTCGGTAATTGGGGTTTCTCCTGGACAGAACCTCGCGATCTTCGGGCAGGATGCGCGCGACCTGTTCGAGCAGAGCTATCCGGAGACACCCTGCGTGCTCAGCCACAGCCTCGACCGCCATCCCTTGTTGGAGCTGGACGCCCTCGCCGATCTGGGTTCGAGCCTTCCCGACGCCTCGGTCGAGTACAATCGCGGCGATCTGCCGATTGGTGTCGATGGCAAGCCGGGAGAGACCGGCCTGACCATCGCGGAGACGATCCGCAATGTTCGCAGCGCCAATTCCTGGGCTGTGCTGAAGAATGTCGAGCAGGCCCCTCTCTACAAGGATCTGCTCGGTGATTTGCTAAGCGAGCTTGAGGACCAGATCGTCGCCAAGACCGGCGCGATGCTGACCCCGCAGGCCTTCATCTTTGTTTCGAGCCCGAACGCGGTCACACCCTATCATTTCGACCCCGAGCACAACATCCTGCTGCAGATCGCCGGCTCGAAGGTGATGACGCAATTTCCCGCTGGCAATGCCCGCTACGCTCCGGACGAAACGCATGAAAGCTATCACCTAGGCGGCCCGCGCGAATTGCAGTGGAACGAGAGCTTCGTACCGGCCGGTCAGGAGTTCGCCATCGGACCGGGCGAGGCGGCTCACGTCCCGGTGATGGCGCCGCATTTCGTTCGCAATGGTCCGGACAGCTCAATCTCGCTTTCGATTACCTGGCGCAGCGAGTGGAGCTATGCCGAGGCGGGTGCGCGCTGCTTTAACGCCCTTTTACGACGGGCGGGTCTAGAGCCTCAGCAGCCCAAGCGCTGGCCTGGGTCCAACCGCAACAAGGACCTCGCCTTTCGGGCCTGGCGGCGCCTGTTTGGGGCGCCCAAGCCCGCTCAAAATTAGCATTGTCAACGCGCTCTTGGAGCCCGCACCAATCCCGGCTCAGCGTCGCTGGGTGGAGCTGAGATCGAAATACCGGCAACTGAGTGACATCGCCAACCCATCTGGCAGCACTAGCGGCGCTTGACGAAAGCCGACCTGGTCGCGCATGGGCCTTCGCGTGACAGATTCATCAAGAACACCCGAGCAATTGGTCGCTGGCCTTGTGCGCCTGCTAACCGTCGGCAAGGCCGCCTCCGACATATTCATCGGCAGTCCGCAAAAGGGCGGTATGGGCCGCGTGTTTGGCGGGCAAGTGCTTGCGCAAGCGCTGCAAGCTGCCCAAGCGAGCATTCCTGAGGGCAAAGTTGCCCATTCGTTGCACGCCTATTTTTTGCGTGGCGGCAAGGAAGGGCCTCCAATCGAATATCGCATCCAGCGCGATTTTGACGGGCGCAGTTTTTCCAACCGAAGGGTTGTCGCCGCCCAAGAGGACGAGGAAGGTGCGTGCAAGCCGATCCTCAACCTGACCGCAAGCTTCCAAACCCCGGAGGATGGGCTCGAGCACATCGATTCACCGATGCCCGATGTCGAAGGCCCAGAAGATCTTCGCAGCGACATGGAAATGCGCCAGATCATGGTCGACAAGATGGGCGACAGATTGCCTGACGCCGCCCGCAAGATGATGCTTCGCCCTCGCCCAATCGAGATGAGGACGATAGACCGCTTGCACTGGATGAATTCTGAGCCGCGCGAGGCCAAGGCCCATAGCTGGTTCCGGACAGCAGCGCCGCTTCCCGATGATCCCAATTTGCACCGCGCAATAATCACCTATGCCAGCGATTACACCTTGCTCGGCACCAGCGCCCTGCCGCACGGGCTAAGCTGGATGCGCAACGAGTTGGTCGGAGCCAGCCTCGATCACGCAATCTGGTTCCATCGTGAAGTGCGCGCCGACGAATGGCTGCTCTATGCCACCGATGCTCCGTGGTCAGGCGGTGGACGCGGATTCAACCGGGGGCGGATCTTCAACCAGCGGGGCGAGCTGGTTGCAAGCGTCGCGCAAGAAGGCATGATGCGAAAGCGCAAATCATGACTGCCCAGGATCGGATCAGGTCGACAACTCAATCCAGGCAATCGATTGCTCGATCAAGTCCGGGTCCAACATGCCCGGCTCGGTTGAGAGGACGAGAAACGGGTTGGTGTTGTGGTCGATAAGCCGTTCGATCAGCAATCGGCGCTTGCCGGACCGTGAACGCCTATCCACCGTGATCTCGAAAAGGCACCCAGCCAGACGGGATTCCCGAGTCATATGCCGCAACACAAGGGCCAATTCGTGGATAGATATCGGCATGTCTCGCAATCGCACACGCCTGACCCGAAATCCCATCTCTTCCGCTGCCTTGGCGACAATGGCATGTCGCAATCCAGATGATCCTCCACTCACAATAGTCGGCTGCGACTCCGCATTGTCGGCGCCTGAAGCCAATGCAGATCTAAGGAGTTCAAAGGCCGCGCGATGCTCTGTCGAAGCCATGTCATCGCTTATCTGTCGAGGTTTCGCTTGGCCTGGGAGCAGGAGCGGGGACAGTGCCGGATTATCGATCGAGATGCCAAGGAGCGAAAAGAGAATCTGCTCATCGAGCCTGAGCGGGCTTTGCAGAGGGGGAACCGCTGGATCAAGCTGGATAAGATTGAACTTGCGGAGTGGCGCAGATGGTGATGCGGCAAGAGTGTTAGCGTCTAAGAGCGCAGCCAAGGCCAAACCAAATGTTGGTTGCGTCTGGTTCTCCAGCTTCCGGATCGCTGCCGACAATTCAGCGTCAACTTGCGCTCCAAGGCAAAGGAGCAGGACATCCACTTCGAAGTCGGTCAGGCCAAACGCGGATCGAATATGTCCGACCGTGATCGAATCCTCTGGCCTCGGGAGGCGGTCAGAGAGCGGCTCATCGAGCTCAAAATTCGCCAGCAATTTGGACAACCAGCTCAAGTGGTTGGCCAATAGCGCCGCCTCTTTTCCGAATACCATCGTTCTGCAATCTCCCTCGCGCTACCTTCCTTCCTATCGCTAAATTGCGAGCGAGGCTATTCGTTCAGCGCCTCATACTCCGGCCGCGCTTCCAGCGCAGTCCTTCGCGACATCAGTGCGCCAACAAGATCGGCATTTGCGGCTCACTCAGCGAGCGCCGGGTGACCCCTCCAAGCAAGAATTCAGACAGGCGCGAATGGCCATAGGCGCCCATCACCATCAATCCGCACTCCTTCAGCTCAGCCGCAGAGAACAAGGTGTCGGCAATCTTGGCATCACCCCGGGTGATATCGAGCAATTCTGCTTCGATCCCATGCCGGCTGAGATATTTCGCGCCCTCGACCGGAGGAAAGTCAAACCGCTCACGGTCGGAATCCTCAGCAATTGTCGCGAGATAGACTTTGCTAGCCGCCTTGAGCATCGGGATCGCCGCTCGAAGCGCCACGCACGCCTCTGATGATCCATTCCACGCCACCATTATCGGTGCATTGGTGTCCAGCCGTTTCCACTCACCAGGAATGACCAGGACTGGGACAGGGGCCTTTAGAACCAGCTCACCGACCATGCTCGAGGGTCCGCGATTGTGCTGCCCAATGTCGTGCGGCCCGACGATGATGATGTCATGCAAGGCCGATTGCTCGAGCAGCTTCACCTCGGCCATTCCATAAAGGAACTGCCATTCCCACAGCACGTCTTCGTTCTTGAGATCTGTCTCAATCTTTTCGCGCAGCTTTTCGGCCGCCTCTTTGATGACCGGCATCGCGGCCGCCATGGCAGATCCATAAAAGTCACCAGGTGCAAAGACTTCGTAGCTGACCGCCTGCAAGCAGGTGATATGCGCATCATGCGCACGTGCCAAATCCATGGCTGCTTGCAGCCGGGCTTCCATGCAGTCGTCACCATCAATGTGCAGCAGGATAGATTTCATCGTCGGTCTCCCTCTGTGTGTTTGAAATTATCCAGACGCCGACAATGCTGCATTGATCGAGATCAAATTTGTGGCTCTTTCTGGGAGACTAGGCAGCGCGTAGAAGACGGACTCATCTTGCGAAATGGTGCCTGAACGTTACCGTGATGCAGACGGGAGAAACTCGATGCAGATCACACGCCAGGCACCGGTCAGGACCAGCCTTCAGCCAAGCAATCACCCCTATCTTTCGGGTCCCTGGACTCCGGTCCACGAAGAAGTCGATGTCGACGAGCTTGAAGTGATCGAAGGCGCGATCCCAGACGATATTGACGGCGTCTATCTCCGCAACACCGAGAATCCGGTTCATCAGCCGCTCGGTCGCCATCACCCGTTTGATGGCGATGCCATGATCCACCAGGTCAGCATTTCGGGCGGCAAGGCTAGCTATCGCAATCGTTTCGTTCGCACACAGTGTTTTGAGGCTGAACAGATTGCCGGCCAGTCGCTGTGGGGCGGGCTGATGGACCCGGTTGGAACTTCCAAACGTCCGGGTTTTGGGGCGCATGGTGGCCTAAAGGACACGGGCAGCACCGATATCATTGTCCATGCCGGCGTCGCGCTCGCCACGCTCTACCAATGCGGCGAAGCCTGGCAGATGGACCCGCTCACGCTCGAAAACCTTGGCAAAGCCCCCTGGGGGCCGCTCGATGGCATTTCAGCGCATCCCAAGGTTGATGAAGGCACGGGGGAGTTGATGTTCTTCAACTACTCCAAGCATCCACCCTATATGCATTATGGGGTGGTCGATCGTTCGGGTAGGCTGGTGCGCTATGAGCCGATCCCGCTGCCTGGCCCTCGTCTGCCGCACGACATGGCGATCACGCGCAATTTCTCGATCCTCAACGATATGCCGCTGTTCTGGGACAAGGATCTGCTCAAGCGTGATATCCATGCAGCCCGGCTGCATGACGGCGTGCCAACCCGGTTTGCGCTGATCCCGCGTCATGGAACCGCAGCGGATATTCGCTGGTTCGAAGCCTCTCCCACCTACGTGCTGCATTGGACAAATGCCTGGGAAGAAGGCGATGAGGTCATCCTCGAAGGCTATTATCAGGACAAGCCGATGCCCGATCCGATTGAGGAAGCGGGCGAATACAGCCACATGATGGCCTATGTTGACGAACACAGTTTCCAATGCCGTCTGCACCGTTGGCGCTTCAATCTGAAGACCGGCGAGACCGTGGAGGAGCGGCTGTCTGACCGGATCGTCGAATTCGGCATGATCAATCCGGCCTATCTGATGGAGAAAAGCCGTTACGTCTGGTCGACCACCACCAAGCCGGGTTGGTTCTTGTTCAATGGCTATTGCCGACATGACACCACGACCGGTGAAGAACAGCTCTATCAGCTGCCGGAGGGGGTATTCGCAAGCGAGAGTCCGATGGTACCGAGGAAGGGCGCGACAGCCGAGGATGACGGCTATCTGGTGACCTTCCTGATCGATGAGAATACAGGCACGTCTGAACTTGCGATCCTGGATGCCAGTGATGTCACCAAGGGCCCGATCTGCCGCGCGCGCCTGCCACACAAGATTTCCAGCGGAGTGCATTGCACTTGGGTTGAGCACGCACAGCTCAAGGCGGATGCCGAATTCAAGCGCGGATTGATCGCCGCATAACAATTCTTGCCGAAAAAGGTTTTTCAAACCGTCCTGCAACCTATATCCGCGCCAAGCATTGGTTTCACAACGGACAAACACCCCAAGCAGAGAGGGACTATCCATGGCTTTCACACTGATCGATCTGCCCTATGCAGACCTTGCCCCGGCTATCTCGGCAGAGACCCTGTCGTTCCACCACGGCAAGCATCACCAGACCTATATCGATAAAATGAACGCAGCGATTGATGGCACTGCCCACGCTGACGCGGCGCTTGAAGCGGTGGTCGCTGACGCTCGCGGCTCCAACCAGGGCCTGTTCAACAACGCTGCGCAGACTTGGAACCACGGCTTCTACTGGCTCTCGCTCAGCAATGATGGCGGCGCCCCATCGGCTGACCTCGCGGCAAAGATTGACGAAGCATTCGGCTCGATGGATGAGCTCAAGACTCAACTCAAAGCGCGCGGCGCCGGTCACTTCGCCAGTGGCTGGGTATGGCTCGCCGAAAAGGGCGGCGCGCTCTCGATCGAAGAAACCCACGATGGCGACACTCTGGCCGATCAGGGCTTCAACCCGCTGCTCGTAATCGATGTGTGGGAGCACGCCTATTACATCGACCACCAGAACAAACGCCCAGCCTATCTTGACGCGGTGGTCGACGGAAAGCTCAACTGGGCTTTCGCCAGCGAGAATCTCGCGCGGGGCACAGCCTGGGTCTATCCCAAGTAAGACCAGCGGGTCATCACAGCTTTCAGGAGAGCCGGTTCGCGCAATGCGGGCCGGCTCTTTCCTATTGGAGCCACGAAGTTTTGAATGGGGCATGATTTGCTCTCGCTCCCGCCTCGCACTAGGCTCAGCGCGGGAGGGAACATCATGAAGATCTTGAACTGGCTTTTGCCTGCTGCACTGCTTGGCTGCGCGACATCCGCCCAAGCCGAAAGTGAGGCAGTCGAGCCGCCCTACCCTTCGATTACGATCTTCGAGGCCAAGACCATTGTGACGATGGAGCCTGGCCTGCCCGAAGCCAGATATGTCGCCACGGCGGATGGCATCATCCTGGGTATTGCCGATACGTTGGATGATCTCTCCGCTTGGACAAAGGATCGCGAGGTCGAGATCGACCGTCGGTTTGCCGAGAACATCCTGATGCCGGGCTTTATCGAGCCACACATCCACCCAATGCAGACGATCATGATGCTGGGCATACCCTTCATCAGCCCCGAAGCGTGGGAGCTCCCGGGCAAGTCCTACCCCGCGGTCGTTGGAGAGGCTGCCTACGAAGCTCGGCTGAGCGAGGTACTCGCTGACAGCAGCGAAGAGCTGTTCATCACTTGGGGGCATCATCGGCTGTTCCATGGCGACATGACGAAGGCCAAGCTCGATGCTATCGCGCCCGACCGCCCTGTGGTGATCTGGCAGCGCAGCTTTCACGAGATTATCGCCAACACCAAAGCTCTGGAACTGCTCGGGATCGGTGACGAGCAGGCCTTCGTCGCTGAGTTCGACAAGCCAGGCATCGATCCAACCCATGCCGACTTCGCGAGCGGGATTATCCACGAAACGGCCCTGTTCCGTGGGGTCGAGAAGCTGCGCCCCTATCTTTTCCCGCCCAGCAAGGTGCAGCAAGGCCTGATCGAGATGCGCCAGATGATGCTTGAGAATGGCGTAACGACCAGCGCTGATCTGGCGTTTGGTGGTTTCGGCGGGATTGCGCTCGAGGCGCCGCTGTTCAAGAGCCTCTACGACTTGCCTTCAACCCCTTCGCGAATTCTCGCGATCCCGGTGGCGCCGCTGGTGGCTGACGAACCTGCCGGCTGGTTGGCCGAGACCAAAGCGCAATACGACAGCGACAAGTTCTTTTTCTCGGATCGCGTCAAGCTGTTCGCGGATGGCGCCTTCTTCGCGCAGTACATGCAGATGAACGCGCCAGGCTATAGCGATGGCCACGAGGGCAAGTGGATCACCGAACCAGAAATCCAGGCCCAGCAAGCCAAGCGTTTCTGGGAAGCGGGCTGGAACCTCCACATCCACGTCAATGGCGATAAGGGCCTTGATGTCGTGCTCGGCATTATCGAGGGACTGCAACCACGCCGGGGCCAGGATATTGTGCTCGAACATCTCGGCTATTCAACCGAGGCCCAAAACCGCCGGATCGCCGGGCTTGGGCTTAAGGTATCGGCCCAACCCAATTACATTCGGGTGCTGGGCGACGTCTATGCCGAGACCGGACTTGGTCCGGACCGCGCCGCGCAAATGAGCAGGCTTGGTTCGCTTGAGCGCAAGGAAGTCCCGCTCGGGCTGCATAGCGACTTCAACATGGCTCCGATCGATCCGCTGTACCTCGCCTGGGTCGCCAGCAACCGCGAAACGCTGCGGGGCAATGTTAAAGCCCCCGAAGAACGGCTGAGCCTCGACAAGGCCTTGCGCGCCATCACTATCGAAGCGGCACAAGTGATTGGAATGGACCATCTGGTTGGCAGCATAGCCTCGGGCAAGAAGGCCGATTTCGTCGTGCTCGACCGCGATCCACGCGTTGACGGAGCAGCAGCCTTGCAAGAAGTCGAAGTGCTTGGCGTTGTGTTTGAAGGCGAGTGGTTCTCGGCCAACTGACTGCGCAATTACCATTTGTTAGGAAATTCGCAGCACCCTCGATCGCCTTGGAAGCGATACCGCAACAATGTTAAACATCGAGAGGGCTATTCACGTGTCTATGACCACACTGGGCATACTGTTCGCAGCCATCGCATTGATCATCATCTCCGTGGCATTTGGCGCCAATTTCGTCGCCGGTGGCGGCGGAATCGTTCTGGTGGTTGGCCTAATCTACTCCTTCGTCGTCACCAAGCGTGAGATCGAGCGTGGCGATCTGGCCGCCGCTGACATCGTTCAGCCCGCCGACTAACCACTCTCAAGCGGGATAGGCCTGCGCGAGCGTTTCCAACGCAGCGGTCACCACTTGCGTGTCATCCTGCTCAGCCAGCTCAAACGCCGCTGATCCGCCGTTGAGCGCGACCAGAACCGGCGCGTCAATGTAGCGCCCCAGGTTGAACCAGATGTTGAACTGACCGCGGGGCAGCCCGTTCTCGGGGGTTCCGATCCAGGTCGAATCCTGGTCCCAGAACACCTCTTCAAAATGCAGATAGACCTTGTCGAGCAGGCCCATGCCGAGCCGCTCAATCGCTTCCCGCTTGGGCTGCGGCAGCGGCGGATCGAAGGCGATCATATCAACCTTGAGCACGCCGAGCGGCACCGTGACAACGACTGCATCGCATTCGGCTTCCGACCCATCAGCGAAGCTCAGCGCGATGTTCGACCCACCAGAGCGCACCGACTGGAGCTTGCGCGAAAGCTCGGTCGAGTAGTCACCCATCAGAGCTTCGAATAGGCCGTCATAACCTTGGTCGAAGCTGACATCGTGTCCTTTATAGCCATCGGTGTCATTGAACCCGGCAGGAGCGATCCAGTCCTTGTCCGCGCCGTACGCGACCTGGATTTCCCCTTCATCGAAAAGCCATCCGGGGATGCTCAGCCAGCCCTTTTCGCGGCCGTCGCTCCCGCGCACACTGGTGTCATCCGATGTTTCACTGAGCTTCAGCCCGAGCTGGTCAGACAATTCTTTGAGCGGATTGCCTTTGACTCCATGAATCCAGGCCGCGCCCATATCAGCCGGGAAACCAAGGTCGCGATTGGTCCAGACCCGTCCACCAATCCGGTCACGCGCTTCGTAAACGGTTACCTCACGACCAGCTTGAGCGAGCTTTTGCGCGACCGCCAAACCCGCCGCACCCGCACCGATCACAGCGATTCTGCGCGCGCGCGTATTGGCCACATCCTCTGCTGCCAAAAGTCCCGATTCATAGGCGGCATGAACCGTGCTGTTGTAGCTTGGGTGGGTCGCCTCTCCAGCGAAGAACAGCCTGTCTTCGACCGGGCGCCGCAGCTCTTTGATATCCGCACGGCTCGCGCCCTTGGCGAGGAAGGAATAGGAACCGAAACTGTGCGGATCCTTGCTCCAATTGGTGCGCAGATAGCCCAAGAGGTTTTGCCCGGCCTTGGCCTCGCCCTGCCACGGTGTGCATCCCAGCATGGCTCCTGCCACTCCGGCGCATACTCCCGTCATGACCAATCTCCGATCCACTGGCGCTCCTCTTTATCCTGCCATCTCATAATAGGTCGGCGAGCCCGGGCCAACCGGGATCCCCAGCACGAAGGTCCAGAGATAGAAGAAGATCGACCAGAAGAAGATGAAGAACATCGAATAGGGCAGCATCATCGCGATCATCGTCCCCACCCCAAGGTTACGGACATAGCGCGTCGCCCAGGCCAAAATCAGCCCGAAATAGCTCATCATCGGGGTGATGATATTGGTGGTGCTATCGCCGATCCGATAGGCTGCCTGAATCGCCTCAGGGGCATAGCCGATCAGCATGAGCATCGGCACAAAGATCGGCGCGGTTACCGCCCATTGCGCGCTGGCAGAGCCAAGCGAGAGGTTGATCACGGCGCAGATCAGAATGAAGAAGAAGAACACAATTGGCCCGGTCATCCCGCTCTCGACCAGGAAATTGGCGCCCGTCACGGCAGTGATCGCGCCAAGATTGGTCCAGCCGAAGAAGGCGACGAATTGGGCCGCAAAGAACACCAGCACGATATAGAGGCCAAGCGAGGCCAAGGCCGCCGCCATCGCGTCGATAATGTCACGATCGGTTTTCATCGTGCCGACCGCCCGGCCATAGGCATAGCCCAAAGCGACAAAGAAGATCAGAATCCAGACCACAAAGCCGTCGAAGAAAGGACTGTCGATCCGGTCACCATTGTCGGGATTGCGCAGCACGCCCCATTCGGAAACCAGCGTGAGTGCCATCAGGCCGAGCACGCCCAGCAAAGCGAAGCCGGCCCAACGCAGGCCCTTGTATTCGTCGTCGCTGACTTGCTCCATCATCCGGTCATCAAGGATCGTCTCATCCGCGCCGGAAGGATCGTATTCGCCGAGCTTGGGCTCAACGATGTAGATCGTGACCAGCGAGCCTATGATCGTGATCAGGAAGGTCGAAGCGAACATGAAATACCAATTGGCGGTCGCCACCACAGTGTAATCGGGATCGATCAGGCGCGCGGCTTCCTGGGTGATCCCGGCGAGCAGAGGATCGATCGTACCGATCAGCAGATTGGCGCTATAGCCGCCCGAGACCCCGGCAAAGGCCGCCGCCATCCCGGCCAGCGGATGCCGACCGAGGGCGTAGAAGATCGCTCCCGCCAATGGGATCAGCACGACATAGCCAACCTCTGACGCTGTATTGGACACGATACCGGCAAACACGATCGCGACCGTGACCAGATTCTTGGGCGCTCCCAGCACCATCGCTCGGACCGCAGCGGACAGCAGGCCCGATTTCTCGGCCACGCCGACCCCCAGCATCGCCACCAACACCACGCCGAGTGGGGCAAAGCCGGTAAAATTGGTGACGAGATTGGTGAAGATCCGCCGGATCCCATCGCCATCCAGCAGGCTGACCGCGCGGATCATCCCGTCCGCTGCGACGCCATTGGCCCCTGCCGGGCGAGGGTCCTCGACCGCCACGCCTAGCCAGCCGAGCAGGCCCGACAGCAGCACAATTCCGAACGCCAGGACCGCAAAAAGAGTGACCGGATGCGGCAGCAGATTGCCCAACCATTCGACCCCGTCGAGGAAACGCGTGAAGGCATTGCGCTTCGCAGGCTCAGAGCCCGTAGCTTGAGGTTCAGCCGTGGTCTGGCTGTCCGCCATAAATCATCTCCAATTGCGTGATGGTCCGTTCCTTACATAAACCAAGCTGAACGCAAACATGTTCCCTCACCGCGCTTGCCGAGTGTATTTGGTGGAACACCCAGCGGCGAAATAAAAACTGTGACCTTCCGCATCGTCTCACCCCCGCCGTTCGATCGCATCGAGCCGGCTGAGCAGCGTCAAAAGCGCCGAATTGTCAGGTTTTTGCGATACTCCGAGGTAACGCCCCTGGCGAAGGATGACCCGCCAGATTCCGGTCTCTGCGCGCCATTCCAGCTGCTTGAGTGTGACCTTCCGCGAAGGCCTCAGCGCCATGCGCGCGGTATCCTCGGCAGCCAATCGGCCCATCGCCACGTCCCAGGCTGCGCCAAAGCCCTCTGAACCGGGGCGGCTCCGCAAGCGATAGGCGGTCTCGCGAGCCATAGAGACCGCTTTGGCGGCTGCAGAGACCGAGCGTGTCTGCGCGAGATGGCCGATGAATTCTGCCCGGCGCAGCGGGCTCCAGCCATCTTCTCGGATCCGGACCGGCACCGCATGGAACGGTGGAATGCGCTTGGGTTGTGGGCGTGGCTTGGACGGGAGCGAGAAATAGTTCTTCATCCGTCAAGCTAAGCCAGACGAGGGCCAAGTAGGAAAGCGTGTTAGCCCGCAGGATGAATCTGATCTAGTCGCAGCGCGTGAAGCTCACCCCATTGAGCTCAAACCCGATCACAGCATCGCCCTCGATCAGGAACTGCCCGACTTGGCCTCGACCGGGGATCAGCTCCAGACGAATGCTGTCTGGCTGTGTGTATGCTTGAGCCTTGGCTACCAGCGCGCCCATTTGCACAGCAAGCCCCTCACCTTGCTCGACGATACGGAGCGTGCCCCTCAGCGGATCGGCATAGCAACCGGCATAGGCAGCATTGGGCAGCGACATGTCCCAAGCCCGCTCTGCCTGCAGGGCGATTCTCGCCGACATCCCGCTCCGCTCGGCTTCGAGCCGCGATTGCAGCTGGGCAAGTCGCTCTCGCCCTTCACCCCAAGCGTATTCTGAACCGCGCGTTTGCCAATCATAGACAAAGCCAGCCAGAATATGCGGCGCGAGCGCGCCCACGCCGTTCTCATTGGTCATCGCTGCCACGGCGAGATCCTGTTTCGGCATGAACGAGCTGTGCGCCATCGCGCCGACGAAGGAGCCAAAGGCGTGATGCAGCACCTCTCCATTGTAGTCGCCCGAATACCAGCCGAGCCCATAGGCCTTACGCTCAAACGGGCCAAAGCTGCTGCCGAGCGCCGCCACTGAGGTCTGAGCCAGTCGGATAGCGCGCAGAAGCGGGTTTGACGGAGTCTTTCGAGCCGCGCTGAGCTGGGCTCGCAGCCATAGCCCCATATCGTCGGTATTAGCGTACATTCCACCGGCCGATTGCATCGTCTGGTCGCGCTTGATCAGATAGAGCCGTTCGGCCCCGGCAAAGTGATTGCCATTGTAGGGATAGGCAAAGGGATGGATTTCGCGCGCCTGTTCCAGTCCTTGGGTCAGCGAGGCCGTCATGCTCAGCGGAGCGAGAAGCTCGGCATCGACCAGATCCTGCCAGCGCCGGCCTAGCCGCCGCTCAATCAAAATGGTCGCAATATTGTAGCCGAGATTGCCATATCGAAACGTGCCGAGCGGCGCCTGCGGATTGGGCTCCAGCGCGGCCAGCAAGGCCCAGAGGGTGTCAGGATCATGCTCGCCGCTATAGGCCAGGCGATATTCGATGTGTCCGCTGGACAGGCCGTGAGTGTGCGACAGCAAGTGCCGCAGCGTGACCTGGTCGGCCTTCAGACCTGGCGCGAAGTCGATATCGTCAGCTAGCTCGGCCAAAGTCCAGTCGAGGTCAATTTCGCCCTGCTCAGCCAGCAGCGCGAATGCCGTCCCGACGAAGGTCTTGGTGGCCGAGGCGATGTACCAGCGGGTTTCATCACTCGCCGGAACCTCGGACTCGCGCTCGGCAAATCCCCAATGCAGTGTCGCAATCACCTGGTCTTCGCACAGCACAACCGCCGACAGGCCCGGCAGGTTTGGCGCTGCCGCCCGAAGCTCTTCGGCGAAGGCGCCTATTTCTTGCGCCAACACTTCGTCGCCGACCTGCTCAACCATAGCGCCATCCACTTGCATCTTCGCCGAGGCCGGAACCACTCCAGTTCCAAGCAAAAGCAACAGGGCCGATCCGATAATCGCGCGCATTCCATGCTCCCATCATTACGATTGGAGCCAAGATTAGTGGGGCAATGAATCACGGTCTTGCACGGATGAAACCTCCCCCGTCCTAAGCAGCTGACGCCATTGCGACAGGCTCATACCGGTCTCGCGTCGAAACACCCGCGAAGCGTGGCTTTGATCGCAGAAGCCGCCTTCGATCGCGCATTCGGCGAGCGACAATTCCTCGTCGGCCAGGATAAAAGCCAATCGTGACGCCATTTGGCTGCGGCGAAATTGCGACGGAGCCAGGCCGAAATATCGACGGAACTCCCGCGCGAGATAGACCCGGTGAACATCCTCGCGCCGAGCCAGTGCAGCGATCGGGCTGGAGACAGGATCATCGCACAATGCCTCGCGCACCCGCACCAGCCATTGTGGTGCGATCGCTTCGCTCGCCTTGGAGGTCGGCTCAGTTTCACCGCACAGAGCGACCAGATCGGGCAGCGAATCCTCCAGCAGCGGCGCATTGGCACCGGCCAGATTGGCCGTCATCTGGACGATCTCCCGCGGTGCTCTGGCCTTGCTCCAGCCCGGCGTGACCCCGCCAAACAGTGCTTGGGCGGCCCTACCCCTTAAGCTGATCGTAAACAGCAGCGCCCCGGCCCCGCCCCATTCATCGGCATGCAGCGCGCCGGCGGGTTTGAATCCTATCATCACGCCCTGCGCCCAATACTCCTTGCGTTCCAGTTTCTCCTTGAGCGTGCCTGCCAGCTGGATCGTCAATTGATCGCAATCGTGCCGATGCGGCGAATGCCTTTCAGAGCCGGGATAGGCGACCATGGAAACGCTCGAATCCGTACACAGCCGGGACCGCCAGGTCTGCTTAAGAGGGAGGCTGGGGACGGGCTCATTCATCAGGGTGTTATAGCACCTTAATACACCAAGGAAAGAGCAAGCAATCTAGGCCGAGCCGACCATTCCGCTGAGCATCACAACCGCGAGCACTGCATTGGCGACCATCAGCACAAAATCGATAACGAAGATCCGCAGCATCACGCCTTTGAAAACGTCCCAAATCCCTTCGCCACGGCGATTGCGGAGCGCCATTGGGACATTGCCGACGAATTGCGATCCATGCACGATGCTGTTGAACAGCAGCAGCACCGCCCATTGCGTGTTGTTCCCGAACCCGCCGAGGTTGAACAGCAGGGCAATGTTAAGCGCGGCCAGGGCGAAATTGAAGCCACCCATGAAGCGCCCGGTCTCGACCACCGCCTGATAGGCCGAATTGTCACGATCCTGTTTGATCGGAACCACGACCTTGGCGAAGACCTCGCGGCGGACATAGAAGGCGTGGAAGCCCATAGCGAACCACAGCGCGTTCAGAAACAGAATCACCTCAAGCATTTGAATTCCTCTCCTATGACCATCCAGACCGGTCCTCAATCAGGAGGGTTGTGCTCGAGCACGAAGGCGACAGAACCACGCAACATGGCGAGACGTGTTTCAGCGAGGGATAGCCAGTGATCTTCGCCATCAAGCGGCATCAACTGGACCACTTTGCCCGCGTCGTCCAGAGCATCTGCCATCTTGCTGCTGTGATCAAAGTCCACAACCGTGTCATCCCGGCCATGGATCAGGAGGATCGGTGCATCAGCCTTCTTGGCATTGTGACGCGGCGAAAGCGCGCGATACTGGCTGGGTGGCCCAAACAGTTCTTTCAGAGCGCGCGATTCCAGGGGACTTGTCCCGCCCCGACGTCGCTCGTTGATCCAGAGCAGATTGATGTCGCTCACCCCGTTCACCGAAACAGCGCAGCGATAGAGTCCTTGCTGGAGTGTAACTCCAGCGAGCGCGGCGTAACCGCCATAGCTCGCACCGACAATACAGGCCCGTGCTGGATCGACAATGCCCGCCTCGGTCAAGGCTGCCAATCCATCGGATATATCGGTCTGCATCTTGCCGCCCCATTCTCCATTGCCCGCGAGCATGAAGGTCTGATCGCGATTGGTTGAGCCTCGGAAGTTGGGTTGAAAGACCGCATATCCGCGAGAGGCAAACGCCTGTGCCCACCAATCGAACTCGGCAATGTTGTGGCTGCGCGGGCCGCCGTGCGGCAAAAGGATGACTGGCAAGTTCTTGGCTTCTCGGCCGGGAGGCAAGGTCAAGATCCCGTCCATCTCCAGCCCGTCGGCCGCAGTGAACGGAAACACCGAGATCGGACCGACCTGATCAGCTCGGATGCTGTCCCGCTCATAGGCGACCGCAGAAGCCCTGGTGGCGCGCATGTCGACTTTGAAGTGAGATCCGCTGTCGCCGTTGCCGCTTATCCTGACAAGAACATGATCGAAACTTGGGCTCCAATCTGTGATTGTGTTGGCATAGGCACCAAACGCCCGTTGAACATTGCGCACCCTTGAGGCCATCTTGGGATCAAAGAAGACCATCGGGTCGGCTCCGGAATCTCGACGATATCCGATCAGCCGTCCATTCTGCGGATCGGTGAAGATACGCTCAATACCTTCATTGGAATAGACTTCTACCGGGCTGGTGCTGCCATCGATCGGCACTTCGAACCATGCATAAAGATCCTCCCCTTTTTCCCGGGCAGCGTAGATGATCGTGGTGCCATCGCGCCCGATCGCTACCAGATTGACAGACCCGGTTGCGGTCTGCCCGCGTGCAATCACGTTACGCGGCCCCCGGATCGTCCACGTTCCATTGAGTTCTGAGACTTCCAACTGGGCGACGGTCTCTCCCGACGCGCCTATCAACCAATCACGCCATTTGTCGCTCGGTGCCGAGTTCGCAATCCGACGCGACGAATTGCTAGCCAGATCGACCGAGTAAAGCGCTGGTCTGCCGTGGTTCCAGATATAGCGGTTGCCTTGGCTTGAGCCGCCGCGCTGGAGCTCGATTGCCCCGTAAAAACCCATCGGCTTGCCGTCGACAATGCGCGTGCCATAATTGCCAAAGATGGCGTTCATCACTCCCCTGCGATCTTCAAACACCAATTCCGATGTTTGCTGGTCGATCGATATGACGAAAGCTTGGAACATCTCGAGCCTATCCTGAGTGAACTGGTAACCCAGGTCCTCGGTCGAGCTCCGTTCCATCACCAGCAAGTCGTCTGTCACGAAGTCAAATCTGCGGACCTTGGTATCCTCCAGCCCGATCGAAAAGATCGGCTCGAGCGCTTCGTTCATGACAACGATGGCGCGGGCGTTCGAGGACGTCATCAACATGGCCAAGCGCTTGCCACTTGGGGAAAGGGCAATGTCTTCGACCTCAGGCAATGCGCCATAGGCCTCAAGCGGCGGAGGCGTGGGCTGTGCAGCCAGGGGTGCACAAGAAAGACCAAAAATTCCGCCAAACAAGACAATACAGCGCAGAACAGCTGCCGCCATTTCTTCCCTCCCCAGAGCAAATCGAATAGTTTAGCCCCGACGCACTTTAGTGCTGTATTCTTGGAAGAAAACTCAAATATCAGAGCTTCGCACAATTCCTTGATTGGCTTCATTCAAGCGTTGCTTCGCCGAAATATGATGCGTTGGCAAACTGCAGTGACTCCAGTCAGCCTTCCCCTGCCCTCAACAAGTCTCTGGCCAAGTCAAACCGCTGCGCTAGTGTGCTAAGCTCTGGAGAGGGGGACACAGCAAGTGGGCATTGTCAGACTTATCGGCGGGTTCGTGCTTGTGCTGATCGCCGCCCTGTTTCTGGGTTGGGCCACCTCTCCCGATCCCAAGTTCAATCCCGCAAGCTTCGAAGATGAAGCGCTGAAAATGGACATCGTTGGGCTCGATCGGGCGGTCACGCTGGCGCAATTTGAAGGCGACGACGGGCTGATCGTGACCATGGTCGTGCTCGACTATCGCGATGGCAAGGTCACCGGCGTCGACCTGGCCGAACTTGGGGGAGCGAACAGCCCCGATCCGTTCGATGCCTTGGCGCCGGCCGATCTTGATCGGCTCGACGACTCAGCCGGAGATGATTGGCTCATTACGATCCCAGCGTCCGAGCTCTTGCCGAGCGCCCCTGCCGGATCGCGCCATATTGGCACCGGCACCAATTTCCCCGAGCATGCCGAGGAAGCCAATTCCTCCTCGGTCTTCCAATTTCCCAAGTTCGGAACCGCCACGCCCGCGCGGACCAGTATTGCGGCGCGGAGCGGGATCCTGCTCGATTACGAGGTCGAATTGTGCATGCGGTTTGACCGCGCGATCGCCTCGCTCGAGGATTTTGATGCTGCGGTGAAGGGCCTGTTCCTGTGCGGCGATTTCACCAATCGCAATGCCTTGGTCGAGATGGCAGACCCGGACAATCTCGATTCCGGCTATGGTTTCAGCGACGCCAAGAGCGGACCGGGCCATTTTCCCTCGGGCCCGTTTCTGGTTATCCCGAGCGATTGGGAGAGCTTCACCGATGAGCTGCGGATGACAACCGAGGTCAATGGTGAACCGCGCCAGGACGCCCGCGGTAGCGAAATGACCTTCAACTTTCGGGAGCTTACGCAAAAGGCGCTGGACGACATGATCGAGCCGCGCTTCTTCTACGAAGGTGACTTCTTCCGGCTTGCCGAGAATCCGCTGATCGACGGCTCGATGACGCTGATGTCGGGCACATCCGAAGGTGTGATCTTCACCGAGCCATCGCGTGGGGACTATGTCGAGATCCTGGTCAAATATTTGCTAGCGGGTGGCCCGCTAAGCGACGGTGGATTGATGGGCGTTGCCCGACCAATCATCATCGCCAACGAATTGGAAGGCGGACACTTCCTCCAACCGGGAGATAGCGTCCGCCATGGTTCCAACTACCTCGGCGATATTGAGGTGCAGGTGGTGGCTGAGCCCCGCTGAGGGCCCCTGCCCCAAAAGAAAAGGGCGGCCCAAAGGCCGCCCTCGCCCAATCAAAATTTCCGCCGAATTCAGCCTTCGCCTTCCTCAGCCATGGCTTCTTCTTCAGCCTCGGCTGCGGCAGGCGTAACAGTGACGGTCTCGCCAGCGTCAGACGTGGCAGTGAATGATCCGTCTTCGCCCGGCTCTCCTTCGGCCCAGCAGACCGCTTCAGCGCCTTCGGTGTTCGCGGTGAAGCAAGTTTTCTCGAGGACGACCGCCCAGGTTCCCTCGGTCACAACATTTCCGTCCACGTCGAGGTCTTGATAGGTGCCATCGGCATTCAGGTTTGAATTGCCTTGTGGGCCATCTTCGCCGGTGACCGAATATGTACCGGCCGGGCTGCCATTGGCTGTCGTCACCGCCGCGGTTTCCACCTCTGCCGGCGCTGCCTCCTCGGCGGCCTCCTGCGCGCAGCCAACCAGCACCAACGGCGCGGCAAACATCATCAGTTTCTTCATAGGTCCTCTCCCCCCTATTTCCCGACCCGGGGGGATGACTAGCACGGTCGCCACAGCCGTTGGAGTCAATTCTTGGAGAGCCAAAGGCGAGTCTATCCTTGGTAGAGCGTAAGCCAATGAAACTCGAAGCGGGTCAGTCCACTAGAGAAGTACTTGGCATTCTCGCGATATTCTTCGGATTGCTGAACCCTGGCGAAACCGTCGCGATCGCTCCATTCCACGAACGTCACCTGCCCAGGTGCCGTGGGGTCGGAAGCATGGACCTCATAAGAAGGTGAGTGCATCTTGTAGATGAATCGGCCTCCCTCGCGAGCGACCGCCGCTTCAATGCCGCCAAGATAGCGCTCATAATCACCCGGATTGTCGGGATCGAACCACGCCACCACAACTGAATAATCCTTCGCGGGATCGAACGAGAGGGTCAGATCCTCCTTTCGGACGTCATCATAGATCTTGAGCTCATTCCAGCCATCCGGCCGAGTGGCTTTGAGCTCTGGCCAGTTAGGGTCACCGGCGAATTGCCGCGCTGCGTCTTCGCTGGGCCACGCAAAGAAGATAAAGGCGCCAGGATCGTACTCGCTGATAACGCTCTGCCGCACATTGAGCTGAGCCATCCGCCGATAGCCCAAAGCCTCCGCCTTGGGGATCACCTGCTCGTAATAGGCTTGCCGAGCGGTTTGACCGTCTTCGCGTCCCTCGGGAGCGATAAGCTGCAGAACTTCACCAGCCTTGACCTCTACCAACACCTTTTCGGCGTCGGTCACGGAAATCGCCGCACCTCCGTTCTGGGCGGTTGCAACGTTCGAACAACCAGCCAAGCCGATGCTGCAAACCACCAGCGACACTGAAAATGCAGAGTTTTGAATTGCCTTCAACATGCGAATGATCCCTCATTGGTTTCTTTTCACACCAATAATCGATAATTTTTCGCAGTCCCGGTTCAAATTTGACCTCTGCCGGTGCATAAACATTCCATGAGCAATTGGGACGACTACCGTATTATTCTGGCCCTAGAGCGCTCGCGCACCTTGCGCTCGGCGGCAGCCAGCCTCGGGCTGACTCACACCACGATCGCTCGGCGCCTAGAGGCGATTCAGCGTTCAAGAGGCTTATTGTTCGAGAAGCTGCCCAACGGCTATCAGCCGACTGAGCTCGGTCAAGCCATGGTGAGCCTCGCCAAGCAGATGGAAGAGCTCAACTTTGCTGGTACGCGCATGCAGCAAGCTTTCGAGACTCAACATTCCGGGCGCGTAACGCTCTCCATTCCAGAGCCGGTGGCACACCACCTGTTGCTGGATGACTTGCTGACCTTCTCCGAACAATACCCAAACATCGAGCTGGTGGTCGACACCGGATCAAGCTTTGCCAATCTCGACCGATCAGAAGCGGACGTGGTGTTGCGTGGGGTGCCCAATCCAGATGATCATCTGGTTGGTCGAAGGCTGTTTCCCACCTGTGTGACCTATTACGCCCATAGGGATTATCTGGCTTCGACCCCCGCCGATAAGCTGCGTTGGATCGCCCCTGTCTCGGAAGGGTATTGGCCGGGCTGGCTTGAGAATTCACCCTATCCCGATGCTCCGATCGCAATCCAGATCGACGACATCACCGCCCGCCACCGTGCTCTGGTCAAAGGCCTTGGCCTCGGACGAGGCGCCTGTTTCATGGCCGACCCAGTGCCAGAGGTCGTGCGACTAACCAAGGAACCGCCGGTGGCGCAGCAGGATTTCTGGGTGCTAACCCATCCGGACCTGCGCGAAACGCCGCGGGTCAGAGCTGTGATGGAATTTGTCACTGAAGCCATGCTGCGCAAACGCAGTCTGGTCCTGGGGGAGCAACCCACGGCATAGGCCCGACAACTAACCCCCGGCGTGGTAGAAATCGTAGACCTGTTGCGCGACCTTGTCGCTCACTCCCGGCGCGCGTTGAAGGTCCTCGAGGGCTGCCGCACGAACCTTGCTCGCCGTCCCGAAATGCAGCAGCAGAGCGCGCTTGCGGGCTGGTCCGATACCCGGAATCTCGTCCAGCGGTGACGCGGTGATCGCCTTAGAGCGCTTGGCCCTATGCGCTCCGATGACATAGCGATGGACTTCATCGCGCAGGTTCTGGAGATGGAACAGCACTGGCGAATTGGTCGGCAGAGTCTTCTCGCGTCCGTCGGGGAAGTGAAACACTTCGCGTCCTTCGCGCCCGTGATGCGGCCCCTTGGCGATCGCGATCACCGGGACGTCATCAATCCCGAGCTCTCCCAGCACTTCCTGCACGCTCGACATCTGGCCCTTCCCGCCATCGACCAGCACCAGGTCGGGCCACACGCCTTCGCGCTCGCGATCGGGATCATCCTTCATCGCGCGGGTAAAACGCCGCTGCATCACCTCGCGCATCATCCCGAAATCGTCATTGGTCTGCGCGCTTTTGATGTTGAACTTGCGATATTGAGACTTCTCAAAGCCCTCGGGCCCGGCCACCACCATCGCCCCGACTGCCTTGGCACCCTGGATATGCGAGTTGTCATAGACCTCGACCCGTGTCGGCGGGCCTTCCAGCTCGAGAAACTCGGCCATCTCGCGGTTGATCTTGGCCTTGGTGCCGCTTTCAGCCAGTCTTCGATCCAGCGCTTCGACCGCATTGCGACTGGCCTGCTGCAGCAATTTGCGGCGGTCCCCGCGCTGCGGGATTGAGATCGCGACCTTGCGCTCGGCCAATTCTGACAGCGCCGCTTCGATCAATTCGCGTTCGGGAAGCTCACGATCGACCAGAACCGTCGGCGGAGGCGGAACCTCTTCGTAGAATTGCAGCATGACATTGGCCAGCACTTGTGCCTCTTCGACATCCTTGGTGTGGGTTGGGAAGAAGGCGCGATGGCCCCAATTCTGGCCACCACGAATGAAGAAGGCCTGCACTCCAACCTGGCCGCCCTTGCTGGCCAGCGCGAAGACATCGGCATCGCCGACCCCGCTGGCATTGATCGCCTGACTGCCCTGGATAAAGGTCGCCGCGCGCAGTCGATCGCGCAGAATTGCAGCGGTTTCGAAGTCGAGCTCCTCCGCAGCTGCGGCCATCTGCTTTTCCAGATCGGCCTGCACTTGCGAGCTCCTTCCAGCCAGGAAGTCCTTCGCCTGGCGGACCAGATCATCATAATCTTCAGTGTTGATCCGATCGACACAGGGGGCCGAGCAGCGCTTGATCTGATAAAGCAGGCACGGCCGGTCGCGCCGCTCAAAGAAGCTATCGGTGCAGGATCTCAGCAGAAACAGCTTTTGCAAAGCATTGAGCGTGGTGTTGACGCTGCCGGCGCTGGCGAACGGACCATAGTAATTGCCCTTGGCCTTGCGCGCACCGCGATGCTTATGAATCCGCGGGAAAGCATGATCCGCTCTAAGCAGGATGAATGGGAAGCTCTTGTCGTCGCGCAAGAGCACGTTGAACGGCGGGCGAAAACGCTTGATCAATTGCGCTTCGAGCAGCAGCGCCTCAGCCTCGGAATTGGTGGTGACGATCTCCATCGAGCGGCACTGGCTGACCATGCGTTGGAGCCGCCCGGAAAGCTGTTTGACCTGCGTGTAGTTGGCGACGCGCGCCTTCAGGCTGCGAGCCTTACCGACATAGAGCACATCGCCGCGCGCATCGAGCATGCGATAGACACCAGGAATGGGTTTGAGTGTCTTGACGGTCGCTCGGATCGCTTCGACCCCGGCCTCGAGATTGGGCTGCGCACGCGCCACCGTATAGGCCGCGCGCTCCTCATTGAAGCGCTCAGCCCCACGGGGATCATGAGGGGAACCGGCCGGTGTTTTGGACATCAGGGTCGAGATAGGCTTTCGCAGCCGCTGACTCAATCACTTGCCCTTGATCCTTAAACAGGTCACCAAAGCGCGGATGAACGACAAAAAGCTTGCTCCGCCCAGAACCGTAGGCCCAGCCGGCACTGCCCTGTTCCAGATCAATGGCATGATTGGATCGGGGATTTTCGCCCTGCCCGCCGTGTTGGTGGCTGCCGTTGGCAGCTTCGCGCCCGTCATGATCATGATCGGCGGGCTGCTGATCTTGCCACTGGGACTTGTGTTTGCTTGGCTGGCAACCCGGTTTGAAAGCACTGGTGGGCCAGTGCTCTACGGCAAAGAGGCTTTCGGTAGCTTCGCCGGGTTCCAGGCGGGCTGGGGGCGCTATGCCTCGGGGATGGTGGCCCTGGGCGCCAACACCCATGTCATGGTGAGCTATTTCGCCGCGCTTTATCCCGCGCTTGAGGCGCCGATGATCGCGTCAATCGCAGCTTTCATTGCAATCATTCTGATGACGCTGGTCAATGTGCTGGGCATGCGCAGCTCCGTGAATGCTCTGGGCGCGCTGACGGTGCTCAAGCTCGGTCCCTTGGCTGCTCTGCTGCTCGCCGCTGCCTTCGGAAATTACAGCTCCCCCGGCATTGTCCTGCCTGAATTCAGCCAGGTTGAGACCGTGATCCTGCTGACCTTCTACGCCTACATCGGGTTCGAGGGTGTGACCGTCCCTGCCGGGGAAATGCGTCATCCCAAGAAAGATCTCCCGCGTGTGCTGATCGCTGTCCTTGCCGGGGTCACGCTGATGTATGTCCTGGTGATCTGGGCCTATATGTCGATCGCGACCGAGCCGACCGGCAATTCCAACGCCCTGGCCGGCGCTGCGGGGATTGCGCTGGGTCAGGTCGGCACGCTGATGATTGTGCTCGCCGCTGGTTTCTCGATCATGGCAAACAGCTTTTCGGGCCTCGTGATCCTGCCGCGCATGACTTACGGCATGGCCGAGCAGAACATGCTGCCACAATGGTTTGCCAAGATCAGCCCGAAGTTCCTCTCACCGATCAATGCCACATTGTTCTATGGCGTTGCCGCCGCCTTTCTGAGCCTTTCGGGCGGTTTCGCTGCCTTGGCGACCGCCAGCACGCTCTCGCGCATCTTGACCTATGTGATCAGCGCCGCAGCCCTGCCCGTGCTTGAGAAACGCGATGGCGGGATCGTTCCATTCCATGCGGTGGTGGTGGTGCTCGCCATAGCCTCCTCGATCTGGATCGCCTCGCATGCGAGCGCACAGGCCTGGACCACCTTTGGCGGACTGATGATAGTGGGCACCTTGCTCTATTTCATTGCGCGCCGCCGCGCTCCCGAGACTGAGGCAGCGGCCTAGGCTCAAATGCAAAGCTACGATGTCATCATCCTCGGCGCGGGTGCGGCGGGACTGATGTGCGCTGCCGAGGCGGGCAAGCGCGGGCTGCGCGTGGTCGTGCTCGAAAAGGCCGAGAAACCAGGCAAAAAGATCCTGATATCTGGCGGCGGACGGTGCAATTTCACCAATGTCGATGCGGGCCCAGACAATTACCTCTCTGCCAATCCGCATTTCGCCAAGTCTGCCCTGGCCCGTTACACGCCGCAGGACTTTATCGATCTGGTCGATGCCCATGGGATCGCCTGGCATGAAAAGACCCTGGGCCAGCTGTTCTGCGATGGATCAGCCAAGCAAATCGTGCAGATGCTGCTCGATGAATGTCCGGATGAATATGTAGAAGTGGTTTGTGATTTTGAGATCGAAAAGGTTGCCGGGCCACCCACTCCCTCCGCCCTTCCACCCGGACATTCTCCGGGTAGATTCCGGGTGGAAGGGCGGAGGGCGCGGGTGGATCTGGATCCGGAAAGCCAAACATACTCAGCGCCCAATCTGGTCGTCGCAACTGGCGGGCCTTCGATCCCCAAGATGGGCGCAACCGGCTTCGCTTATGACCTCGCGCGCCAATTCGGCCTCAAGGTCGTCGAACCACGCCCTGCTCTCGTCCCGCTGACCTTGGGCGGAGAAGATGTCCTGTTTCGTGAGCTCTCGGGTGTCGCAGCGCCGGTGCTGGCGCGCGCCGGCAAAGCCGAGTTCGCCGAGGCCGCACTGTTCACCCACAGGGGCTTGTCGGGGCCCGCGGTCCTGCAGATTTCTTCCTATTGGAAGCCGGGCGAAGAAATTGGCATCACCTTTTTGCCGCAAGAGGATGCGGAATGGCTGCTTGAGCTCAAGCGCGACAAGCCGCGCGCCACGGTTCGTCAGGCGCTGCGTGAAGCTCTGCCCGATCGTCTGGCCGATGCGCTGACGGAGCGTCTGGGGATCGAGCGCGAACTTGGCAATGTCCCGGACAAGGCCTTGCGTGAAGCCGGTGCCCAGCTGGCCAATTGGCGCTTCGCCCCGACCGGGACCGAAGGATTTGCCAAGGCAGAGGTCACAATCGGCGGCATTTCTACCAGTGAGCTTTCGTCACGCACGATGGAAGCCAAGAAAGTACCCGGGCTTTATGTGATCGGAGAAGCCGTCGATGTTACCGGTTGGCTAGGTGGATACAATTTTCAATGGGCCTGGGTTAGCGGGGTTGCGGCCGGTGAGGCGTTGGGCGAAAAACAAAGCTGACAAATGGGGGGCATTGCATGTCGAATGCTGCTGTTGCGGTTGGAAGGGTCCTCTTGGGGCTCTATTTCCTGTTACCCGGACTGATAAAGGCGGCCAGCCCTGAACAGACCCTCGCCTACATGCAGAGCCATGACATCCCCCTGACGGCAGGCCTGATGTGGTTCTCGACCGCAGTGAACATCCTGGGGGGATTGGCCCTGATCTTTGACCGACATGTCAAACTCGTTGCCGTGGGCTTCATAATTTACGTCCTGCTGGTCAATCTCATGCTGCACGACTTTTGGACAATGGACGAAACCATGGTCGATCGCGAGCGTCAGAACTTCTTCAAAAACCTAGGCATCCTTGCGGGCTTATTGGTCTTGGCCGGACAGGCTTCATCGCGAACCCTATCTCTCCAGGGTTGGTGGAAGAGCGACCGAGCGATCGCGCAACAGGCCTAAGAACAAGCAAGAATATTGCGCACAAGCTTCCGTGGCGGCAATGCCTGCCGTGCGCGTTAGCTTGTGTTGCAACACAATTGTCACTACCTCGGCAGTTGAACAGACCCGAATACGGGTTGAATCCGGCACAAAAGCCGGTGAAAACAGGAGGATGCCCTGCGCCAGCTACAAGGGATGGATTCATCGTTTGTTGCGATGGAATCACCAAACTCGCCGATGCACATCGGCAGCGTGCTGATTTACAATCCGGAAACGGCGCCAGGCGGCTTTGTTCGTTTCAAAGATATCCTGAGCTTTATTTCGTCCCGCATGCAATTGTCGAGGACGATGCGACAGCGTCTGGTGCGCGTCCCGTTCGATCTGGATTACCCCTATTGGATCGAGGATCCGAATTTCGATCTGGAGTACCATGTCCGCCACGTTGCCCTGCCCAAGCCGGGCGATTGGCGACAGCTTTGCATTCAAGCGGCGCGGATCCACGCGCGACCGATGGATCTGACCCGTCCGCCATGGGAATTTACCGTTGTCGAAGGGCTCGATAATGTCCGCGATTTCCCACCAGGCTGCTTTGCCTTTGTCACCAAGGTTCACCACGCCGCGATCGACGGGATGAGCGGGATCGACCTGATGGAGGCGCTCCACACGGTTACGCCGAGCACCGCGCCGCCGAACACGCCCGATGACTGGAAGCCAGAGAAGATCCCGACGCCAGTCGAACTGCTTGGCAAATCCTACGTCAATGCGATCATTAACCCCTTCAAGCAGGCTCAAGTTGCAGCCCAGACCGTGCCCGGCATCGCCAGCGCGATCAAAGGCCTGATCGCACGCGATTTCAAACTGACCAGCGACTGGGTCCCGCCCCGCACGCGGTTCAATCGTACGATCTCACCCCACCGAGTGGTTGAAGGGCGCAGTTTCCCGCTGGCGGATGTGAAGTCGATCCGCGCGCTTCTACCCGAAGCTAAGGTCAACGATGTTGCGCTCGCCATCGTCGGCGGCGCGCTCAACAAATATCTCTCGGCCAAGGGCGATTTGCCCAAGACAACCATGACCGCCATGGCGCCGATCTCGGTCCGCTCGAACGACGAAAAGGGCGATATGGGTAACCAGGTTTCGGCCATGGTTGCCCCGCTGGGATCGCACATTTCCGACCCGGCTGAACGGCTCGACTATGTCTTTTCGCAGACCAAGAATTCCAAGGCGATGACCAACGCCCTCGGTGCGCGAACCATGACTGAGGTCAGCAAGGTCAATCCGCTGCTCTATATGGCTCTGGGAGCGCAATTGTTCAGCCGCGTCAGCGTTGCTCACCGATTGGCTATGCCGTTCAACACGGTCGTCACAAATGTCCCCGGCCCGCCGATCTCGATCTATTCGAGCGGCGCGCGGATGGAGAGCATGGCGCTGTCGCTGATCTGCCTGACCGACGGCCTAGGCCTCGCGCATGTTGTACAGAGCTATGTCGATGAAGCGATCATCAGCTTCACCGCCTGTCGCGACATCATGCCGGATCCGGAGTTTTATTCGGAGTGCCTGCAGGAGAGCTTTGAAGACCTGCTCGCGGCGGCGAAAGCCGTAGAGGCCGCACCGAAGGCCAAAACGCCAGCACAGAAACCGGCAGCCAAGGCATCACCCGCCAAAAAGACACAAGCGAAGAAAGCCCCCGCAAAGAAGGCGGCCACTCCGACAAAGGCAAAAACAACAACAAAAACAACGACGCGGCGCAAAGCGCCAGCCAAACGCAAACCGACGGCGAAAACGTCCGCGGCTGCCAAGGCATCGAGAACAAAATCGTAGGAGAGAACCCCATGGCCAGCGTTGCATTCGATAGCGATGACTTTGACAGCCCCGTCGCGGCTCGTCCCCCCCATCGCTTCTGGACCTTCGCCGAGGGGCGAGCGCTGTTTGAGCTCGGGGCATTCTATGCCTCGCGCCCGCTGCTGACTTCGCTCCCCAAAGGCGATGGTCACTCGGTCATGGTGATGCCTGGCTTCATGGCGTCAAACAGCTCAACCGGGCCGATGCGCAGCGTGCTGAGCGAGCTTGGCTATGATGCGCATGGCTGGGACAGCGGTCGAAATGTCCGCGTCAACGAAGCGCTGATCAACAAGCTTGAGGCGCAATTGACCCGGCTACACTCAGACTCAGGCCGCAAGGTCTCGCTGATTGGCTGGAGCCTGGGCGGCGTGTTGTCGCGCGAACTCGCCAAGCTGCACCCTGACAAGGTTCGACTGGTGATGAGCCTCGGCAGCCCGATCAGCGACGACCGCAATCACACCAATGCCGCGCGGCTGTTCAAATTCTTCAATGGCGACGAGCCGGAGAAGATGCGCGATGGCCAGTTCCGCGGTCTTGATGTCGCTCCGCCGGTGCCAACCACTTCGGTCCTGACCAAGACCGATGGCGTTGTTCATTGGCGCGGGAGTGTGCAAGCAGAGGGCGAACATCCGACCGAGAACATTCAGGTGTACGCCAGCCACATTGGCTTGGGCGTGAATCCCAGCGTGATGATCGCGATTGCCGATCGGCTCGCACAGAAGGAAGGCAATTGGAAGCCCTTCTCACCCAGTCTCACGCAGCGCTGGATGTTCCCGAACTCGCGCCTCAGCTGACCCGACTAGACTTCCCGCAGCCGGTCAACCGCGTCGAGAAACGCCCGCGACATTCCGGCATTGACCAGCGCATGCGCGCCACGCTGGACGATTGTCAGGTGCGAACCGGGCCAGGCCTTGTGCAACAACCAGGCCGAGTCCACCGGCGTCGTAACATCGTAGCGACCTGAAGCAATATGGCAGGGCAGATGCGCGACCCTGTCGACATTCTCGAGCAACGGCGCGTCCTTCAGGAAGAAGCCATTGCAGCAATAGTGCAGAAAGTACCGCGCCATCGGGACGGCGAACGCCGGGTCCTCAAACTTGGATTCCGGGACGGTGATCGGGTGCATTGCAACCGTGGCATAGGAGAAGCAGCTCAGCGCCTT
This sequence comes from Erythrobacter sp., assembly GCA_965249945.1. GTDB lineage: Bacteria > Pseudomonadota > Alphaproteobacteria > Sphingomonadales > Sphingomonadaceae > Erythrobacter. The sequence goes on from OZ252258.1 coordinate 2,636,373, forward strand.
GGCTGCCGGTCTGTGCACCGCCGGATCGGGGTCAATCAACCGCTTGTAGAGCCCCTGCATCGGATAGTTCCGCTCGCCTTCGGGCACGTGTTCAAGCAGTCTGTCGAAGTGATCCGGGAACAGCATTCTGGTGCTGTCCCACCACCAATCGATATCCTTCTGCCGCGCAAGGATCACACCGCGAAATGCGAACCCGAGGCAGCGATCGGGATGGGTTTCGCCATAGGCGAGCCCCAGAATCGTTCCCCAACTGCCCCCTGCCACAAACCAGCGATCAATCCCAAGGTGATCGCGCAGAAGCTCAAGGTCCGCAATATGGGCTTGTGTCGTATTGCCCTCGAGGACGGCCAAGGGGCGTGATTCTCCGCAGCCCCTCTGATGCAGCAATACGATCCGATAGACTCGTGGGTCGAAATAGCGGCGATCCGAGGGATTGGTCCCCGCGCCAGGCCCACCATGCAGGAACACGATCGGACGCCCGTTGGGATTGCCGCAGGTCTCCCAGTAGATCGAATGAGTACCGTCTATCTGCAGATACCCGCTCTCGTAGGGTTCGATCTTTGGGTAAAGAAACGGATGGTCGTAATTCACTGGGACAGGCCCTCTGATGGCATCGCTCAATTCTGAGCTACACCAGATCGCCTCCATCCCCCAAGGATTCCTGGATCAGCGCAAGCTGGGTTGAAGGTCCACTCCGGACCGGCGGAAGACACTATGCCCGAATGCATGAACGGCATCCGACCAGCCATGCTTCCCGAGCATGCTTGCAACAGCGACCCGAAGGTTCAGAAAACGAAGGGCTCTACGCGGCCCTTTTGCAAACCGCTTTCCTAGGAGCAGATCCAGCACCGCGGTCTGCGGCCACTTGTGCTGTCTGATCCGCGTCTGGAAATACTGAATTCAGTATGTCTTCAATCTCATGCAAGTGATCGGTGATACTTGCGAGTTTGAGCTTGCTGCTCCGAAATGGCGCAACGGCCCAGCTGATTGTCGGGCGCTTGGCCTGTCGACCAGCACCTGTCACAACGAGATCGCAAGCAGAGGCAAGGTCGTCCCCTCTGCTCTCGCTCCCGACGTTGCGGACGGCGATGGTCACTGGGCGGAGTCCATCAAGCAGCAGCAGCACTTCATCGTGAAGTTGCGCTTCCAGATCGCTTTCTTGCCGCGCCCCAGCAAAAAATCCGTCGACGGCGCAAAATGGCGCGTCAGTTCCTACCAGAACAACCGCTTTGCAATCCTGATCGCGATCAATCTCGCGAAGCGCGTACCGCAGCTCCATCAGCAAGTCTCGATCGAAGAAAGCCTGACCCTCTCCATGATTCACAGTGACGCAGGTGACCGCGCCCCTCCTGTCGAAGGTGAGCTTTCTCGAAAGTGGTGCTTCAATGTTCATCTGGCGTCCCGATGCTCGCAATTCCATGCAAACGATGCCTGCTTGTGACCGAAACTGGAGTCACTGCGAATGTCCGCTCAGGCCAATGATTTGACTCCTCCGGCCAACGTTAACCTTCTGATAAGCACAGAATTTGTGAATTGAGCCCAAAACGTTCGACCTTGCTCGCGTGTTCTTTGGAGCGGCGTGACCGGAAATCTCTGACAAAAAGCATGTGGAAATGTGAAGGTTCTCATTCGTCCAAAGTTGATATCCTAGGGCTTCCTAAGCAACAGGGAGCCATGCAGATCACCGGACATCGGCGGGCTCACTTGTCTGTGCAATCCATGCTGCATGTTCTGGAAGAAAATGGCCTTGAGCCGAGCCTGTGTTTGGACGGAACTGGCCTGTCGCCGGCTGATATCTTGAGCGCAGAAACGGAGTTTTCCGACGGTCAAGAGATTGAGATTCTGTTGCGCGGGCTGGAGCTACTGCCCGCCAAAGCAGGTTATGGAATTCGTGCGGGCGGGACCTTCCAGACAATTACCTATGGCGCGTGGGGTCTGGCGATCCTGTCGAGCCCTCGAATTCGCGAGGCTCTCGAAGTTACCACACGCTATTCGAAGCCATTCATGCTGAGCGATTTGAAGGCACATGAAGATCAACAGAAGTATGCCTTGGAAGTGGACATGCTCGATCTTCCGACGCTCCTTCATCGCTACGTTTTTGAACGCGTCTACAGCAGCTATATGATGTTTGTTCGAAACTTACTTCCCGGTCAAGATCTATCGATCTTCGAATTGTGGTTGCCGTTCAGTGACTCCGAATACGAACGCCAATTGGCCGACTTAACCGGCATCCGGGTTATTCCCAACCAGCCGTACTTTGCCATTGCCAAGGACATTGACTGGCTGGAGCAGCCGCTGCCTCAAACCAATCCGGTGGTTCACGCCCATTTCAAGACTCAATTGCAGCTGCTTTTGAAAGAGCAGCAGGATATGCCCGATCATGCGCAACTGATCCGCGACCACATGATTGAAACAGATTGTTTTACTCCAAGGCTTGAAGACGTCGCAGCCAAGGCTCGAATGAGTGGTCGGTCGCTTCGCCGGCGCCTGCAGGATGAAGGCACATCGTTCAAGGAGACTGTGCTGTCGACCAAGATGGCGATTGCGAAGGAGTATTTGGCGACCGCCGGGTTGACCGTGAGCAGCACAGCGCACCGGCTAGGCTATGCTGAAGTCGCTAGCTTTTCACGCGCCTATTCGCGTTGGTGGGGACACAGCCCCGGCCAAGCCAGAAACGAGGCTGGTCTCGACTGACGGTCGTCGCCGCGATCAAAAGATCTTGCGAATATCGATGCCGAGGAACCGCCCGGTCGGATCGATCACAAACGGCTGATAGTTGATCGGAGTGTCGCCATTGGCATCCGTCACCTCGCGCCGCGTGTCCAGGATATTGTCAGCGCGCAAGGCGATCCGCAGGCCGTTCAAGAACCCCTCTTGCTGGCCGAGGATTTGCCCAAGATCGCCGAAGAACCGCAGGTCGAAGGTGACGAGATCGCCAAAGAACAGATCAGTGCTGCCCGGAAGTCCGGTGCCATCGATCCGCGACGGACCAGAGTACCGTCCCGACACCCGCATGCCCATGCCATTGCGGAAGATGCCCCCTTCGAGCCGGGTCGAGTGGCGCGCTTGACCAAATTGACCGGTGGCGTCTCCATCGAGCAGATCCAGCACAGGCCCGCCCGGCGCGACGAGGATCTCATTGTCGAGCTCTACCGAATGCGTGAGGTTGAGGAAGTAGCGGCCCCGGCCTTCGCGGCCAAATCCGCGAGTCAACGGGTTGCCAGGAGGCCCACCGCGCGCTCCAGCAGGAGGTCCGCCAGCGCCCGGCTGGTCTTGAGCAGCCTGTCGCGGACCGCCGCGAAAGCTCGACGGATCCTTGCTGCAGAAACGGTCGCGGAACCGTTCGATATTCTCGGGCGGGATCTGACCATTGTCGTCCCGCATGCGTGAAAGGATCCGCTCGAACCGCTCTCGATCGAAATTCGGGATCATGGCTGAGAGATCCTGTCCGCTTTCAATGGCTTGGACCAATTGAGTCAGGACTTGCAGTCCGTCATCGGCGCAGATCCGCTCACGGAATTGCACCATCTGGGTGCGCTGTTCCTCAGTCGGAAGCCCGGCGCGATCCGCGCTTGGACGAGCTCCCGGAGCACCTCCAGCGGGCTCGCCGCGAGGAGGACCTCCAGCAACGGGCGGCGGACCGCCTCGCCTGCCTTGACCAGCGCCGCCCTGCCCCCAGCTACCGCGGGTAGAAAGCGTGAATTGCAGGCGGTTGGAGCGGGTTTCGGTAAATGTCACCGGGCGGCGATCGAGCGCTACTAGTGTCCCAGTCGCATCACGGGTTACGCGGTCGGGAAACGCGGCTTCAATCTCGTCGGTCAACACCGGGAAAGAGCTGGTCACATTGTCCGAGCGATTGCGAATGTATTCAACATTAAACCGCGTATTGTCCCAGAACGGCAGCTGCCAGTTCGCACCAAACTTCCAATCAGCTTGGGTTTCAGCCAGCAGGTTGGGATTGCCGCCCGTGATCACGGTCGCAAGAACAGTATCCCCATTCACAAAGTCGAACACGGGCACATTGAAGCTCGTGACTTGTGAGTTGCCGAGATTGCTCAGCGAAGGAGCCACCTCGCGGCGAATATAGGTTGCCGAAAGGTCCAGATTGTCAAACGGTGCCCAAGTCAGCCCAGCGCTCCAATCGGTCAAGGTCCCGAAGTCCGACAATTCGTCGATCCCGGCCTGCGCGTTGAAGGTAAAACTGCCTAAAGCATCGGCAAAGCCATTGAGGCGACTGGTCAAGGGCGCGACAACATTGAGGCCTGCCTCCAGATCGCCACGGGTCAGGGCGGTGGACTGAGCAGTTCGCGTGTCTTCGCTCTCGATCCGGTTCCAGCTGTATCCAAGGTCTAACGTTGTCACTACCTCACCGCCGGGGAGGTTGGCCAACGGCCCGCGCACTGTCGCTTTGGAAGTCGCGCTCCAATTGCGTGTGAACGCGACATCGAAACCGGCGTCGGCGCTGGTTGGCAACGCTCCATCGAGTGCAAGACTGCCCGCCAGAGCGTCAGCCTCAAACGCGCTGGTATCGAACCTCCGATCAATCTCGGTCTCTTCTTCTTCAAGGCTCGCATCGAAGGTCGCTGTCAGGCGCAGCGCGCCGAGCGGGCGTGTGAGCGAGCCAGCCAGGGAATATGTATCGGTCGAGCTACGCCGCTCAAGCGGGTCGTTTTCGCCGAAGGTCCTGAACAGGCTTGCTCCACCAGCGTCCGTCAGTTCGACCGCGTTCAAGCCCGACAGACTGCGACTTTCTTCACGTTCATAGTTTAGATTTGCACTGATCGCGGTTCCGCTCTCGATCAGGGCCTTGGCCCAACTGAGATTGGCCTCAAGCGACAGACCGTCGGGTACCAAGCTGCGGAAGTCAGCCTGGTTCGGATCGCCTGCGACCTCGGGCACCGATCCTTCGGTCTGGATGACATTGCGTTCAGCTTCGGTCAGCAGCGAAGTATCACGCGCTTCGAGATTGGCGTTGATCCGCCCACCATTGGCAATCTGCAGGAAACCGAATTCCTGCTCCAAGGCCATATAGCCGCCACGCGACGGACCTTCGAATTCAAGCTCGATCTCACGGCTCGAATAGTTCTCCTTGAGGATCAGATTGATCACCCTCCGATCTGGCGAGAAGCCAAATCGCTGAGCGACCTCCTCCGGAAACACCTCAACCTTGGCCAATGCCTCTGGAGGATAAGAGGCCAGTTCGCGAAAACTGCCAATGCGAATGCCATTGACGAGGATGACAGGCCTACCGCCTCCGCCACGCCCGCGCGCCGAGCCGGTTTGATTGGTCACCTGAGTGACCAGGTCTGCCACTGATGTGACGCCTTCGGCCGCAATGTCGGATTCATTCAGTTCAAGCAACGGCGCCTGTTCGACCAGCAATTGGCCGCGCAGACGATCGCCTTGCACCAAGATTTCATTATCACTGGCGCCGGCAGCGATGCCGAGCTCAATGTCGCTCTCCGGCAATTCCGGCACAGGCTGAGCTTGCGTTTCCTCTGCGGCGAGGGGCGCGCCGATCAGGGCGGCGCTGCAGACACTGGCCAGCAATGAGAGTGATTTTGAGCGGTCCATACGGGGGCGACCGCTCTGGGGGGAATGGTCGGGGGTCATACTTGGTCATTTGCGTGAACCGCGGTCCTGCGACAAGCGGCTGAATTGTATCGTTTTGCACCACAATGCCGTTGTGATGCGACGCACCGAACGTGCGCCGACTTACTGCAGACAACGCACAAGGCTTCCATTTTGTTCTCGGCAAAGGTAAAGGGCGCGCCCAGACGGTCCAATAACGACAGATCAAGGATTTACATGGCCAAGGAAGAACTTCTCGAAATGCGTGGGCGCGTTGTTGAGTTGCTGCCCAACGCAATGTTTCGGGTGGAACTTGAGAACGGCCACGAAGTGCTCGGCCACACAGCCGGCAAGATGCGCAAGAACCGCATCCGTGTGCTGGTGGGTGACGAGGTGCTGTGTGAGCTTACACCATATGACCTCACCAAGGCGCGTATCACCTATCGCTTCATGCCCGGGCGCGGCGGCCCCGGCCCGCAATAATCCGCTGCTGCGCAGATGAGCGCGCTGCACCTTACCCTCGCTTCAGCCAGCCCGCGTCGACGTGACCTGTTGTCGCGCCTGGGTATCAGCCCGGACGCGATCAGCCCGGCCAATATCGATGAGAGCCCGCTCAAGGGAGAGCGGCCGCGTGACTATGCTGTGCGGATGGGCGAGGAAAAGGCGACAGCCGTGGATGCCCCAGGATTCGTCCTCGCGGGCGACACGGTCGTCGCCGCCGGCCGGCGTATCCTTCCCAAGACTGAAGATGAGGCAGAAGCGCAAGCTTGCCTTGAACTGCTTTCAGGCCGGCGACACACGGTCCTTTCTAGCGTGGTGCTACACGCTCCAGACGGAGCCGTGCAGACCCGGCTGTCCGAAAACACTGTCCGGTTCAAAGCGCTGTCTAACGAAGAGATCGCCGCCTATCTTGCCAGCGATGAGTGGCGCGACAAGGCTGGCGGATATGCCATCCAAGGGGCCGCTGAGGGGTTGATCCAATGGATCCGGGGGAGCCATTCCTCAATCATGGGCCTGCCACTGTTCGAAACCCGCGCCTTGCTCAAATCGGCGGGGTTCGAGATTGGTTAGTCCGGTCGCTCATTGGCTGGTCGAGCATGGCATCGGGGAAACCCGCGCCATCTTGATAGAGGGCGAGCAGGCGATCGCGGCCAAAGTCTTTTGGCCGGGCGAGCTTAATCCGGGGACTCTCCATGAGGCGCAACTTATTTCAAAACCCTCTGGTACCCGACGTGGGGTGGCTCGGTCTGTCAATGGGATCGAGGTGCTGGTCGACAAATTACCTTCGGACCTTACCGAGGGCGCAGCATTGCACGTCCGGATCACTCGAGCGGCGATCGCCGAGCGCGGGCGGTTGAAACGGGCTGCGGGCCGGTTTGAGAGCCCTGAGGCTGTCGAGGAGCTCACACAGCGCGGCGGACGCATCAACCAGTCCGACGGTCTGCCCTATCCTCTCGGTGTGACGGAGAATGTCCGACAATTGCCGCGTGGGACGACACTGGATGAGCGCTGGGATGAAATCTGGCACGCAGCTTCGGCCGGCAGCGTAGCATTCGTGGGTGGAGAACTGCTTTGCAGCGTCACTCCCGGAATGTCGGTGATCGATATCGATGGCCAAGGATCGCCGCCAGCGCTCTCACTCGCGGCCATTCCGGCCATCAGACAAGCGCTGCAATGGTTCGATTTGGGCGGGAACATCGGGATCGACTTCCCGACGATAGAAGCAAAGGCTGACCGTAAGACAATTGATACCGAATTGGCTGAGTCCTTGGTCGATTGGCCGCACGAGCGGACAGCCATGAATGGGTTCGGATTTGTCCAACTGGTTGCGCGGCTCGACGGCCCTTCCCTTTTGCATCGGTTTGCCGCATCCCGCACCGGAATGTGCGCTCGCTATGCCTTGCGAGTGGCTGAGCGGGCGTCAGGAACCGGGCCGATCCTGCTGCTGCGCGTGCACCCTGCCCTTAAAGCCAAACTGAAGCCCGAATGGCTCGAAGAACTTGCCCGTCGGAGCGGTCGAGAAGTTCGCCTCGAAACCGACCCAGCCCTTGCGCTGGAGGCGCCAAGCGCTCAGGTGGTGTCTGAATGAGTAAGGTTCACCCGCTCCCTCCGCCCTTCCGCCCGGATAGTGTCTCGCTAGGCTCTGGGTGGAAGGGTGGAGGGAGCGGGTGGCAAGGCTAGTGCATCAAGAAAGAACATGACCACCAAGACCCGCCCTTGCCCGATTTGCAGAAGGCCTCGCACAAAGGAGTTTGCCCCATTCTGCAGCCAGCGCTGCAAGGACCGCGACCTCGCGCAATGGTTCGGCGATGGCTACGCTGTACCAGGTCGTCCGGCGAGCGCAGATGAGATCGCATCAGAGGACTGGGACAAGCAGGATTAGCCAATCCGGAGAATTGTCCACTTTCCCCTTGCCAAGACTCGCCCCGTTCGCCATAGGCCCGCTCTCAACGCTCGCCGAGCCGGATGATGGCTCGACGCGGAGTGCATGCCCAAGTAGCTCAGTTGGTAGAGCATACGACTGAAAATCGTAGTGTCGGTGGTTCGATCCCGCCCTTGGGCACCATTCCCTTTGTAAGAAGGGTCAGTCTTTCCCTCACCAGCTCTGCTTGGCTAACTCTCTCTGGCCGATTGCGGTGCAAACACAGCGTAGTCCGCCTCATTGCAATGCCCGGTGATCCAAAGTTCCTGGACCTTTAGCCAGGCGTGAAAATCGCGATTACCCGCATCACCCAGCTTGGTGCCAATGAACAGATCCGACTCTACTCCCCTGCGCCGCAGCATCCAGCGCGCCGCCAGCGCCTGTGGCAGGCACACGAGCTCAACAGGGGCATTCCTGACCGCCAGTTTGATCATTCGTGCGACCAGCTTTCCGGTCTTCCGCTCCCGCTCGGACAGCGAGCCGGTCGCGGCGTTGCTTGCGCTCAGAGCCATGTGCGAACGCCACATCTTGACCGGAACCAGCTTGATCAGGAAGCGCGCCCAAGAAAGCATGAGAAACGCTTCCATCGCAGCAAGCTTCTCACCCCATGGCAGTCTTCCAAAACTGGCAATCTTGGACATAGTTTAGTCCTTCAGACCCAAGCTGACTCAATTGTTACCGGCCCGCCGTCGCGATTGCGTTTGTCGCAACGAGCCAGTAAAGCATTAACGAATGCCCCGGCCATGTCGACTCAATGTCAGTCGAGCGCGCCGGGGCGACGTGTTTTTGCTTGGTTTCGGCCAGAAACTGTAAGGTAACGCATCAATGTCAAACCGCCGCAGGCTCTATGAAGGCAAGGCCAAGATTCTTTACGAGGGCCCCGAACCGGGCACTCTCATCCAGTATTTCAAGGATGATGCGACCGCTTTCAACGCCGAGAAAAAGGGCACGATTAACGGCAAGGGCGTGATCAACAATCGCATAAGCGAGCATGTCTTCACCCGCCTTTCACATATCGGAATTCCGACCCATTTCATCCGGCGACTGAATATGCGCGAACAGCTCGTGCGGCAGGTCGAAATCGTTCCGATCGAAGTGGTGGTGCGCAATGTCGCCGCAGGTTCGATCTGCAAACGGCTGGGTCTTGAGGAAGGCGAACCGCTGCCTCACACCTTGATTGAATATTACTACAAGGACGATGCGCTGGGCGATCCTCTCATTGCCGAAGAACATATCGCCTGTTTCAACTGGGCGAGCCACGAGGAGATGCATGACATTTCCTCGATGGCGATCCGGATCAATGACTTCCTGTGCGGGATGTTTGCAGCGATCGACATTCGTCTGGTCGATTTCAAGCTGGAGTTCGGACGAATTTTCGACGGCGACTACAGCCGCGTCATTCTGGCCGACGAAATCAGTCCCGATGGATGCCGTCTGTGGGACATGAAGTCGGGCGAAAAGCTCGACAAGGATCGCTTCCGCCGTGATCTCGGCGGTGAAGAAGAGGCCTATCGCGAAGTCGCACGGCGCCTGGGCCTGCTTCAGGCAGAAGACAGCGGACCAGGCGAAGTGCTTGATCTTTCGAGCCACCGCAGCCGCCTGCGCGGACCCCCACCCAAGAAATAGCCTGCTGGTCCTCGCCGACCTGTCACATTTTTCACCTGACAGACAGAATTTGCGCGCTAGTCTCTCAATCGGAGAGGATAGAGGCACATATTCTGACGATGCTGATTGGTTCACGTGCATGGATTGCGGGGATGCTGCTGCTGATCCCTGCTACAGCGCTGGCAAATTCACCCGCCGCGGGCGACGCTGCGAATACAGCGATCGATCAAGCAGAAGCGGTCGAACCGGTTTGGCCGTTCGAGATCAGCGATCTTCCGGTCGATCCTGCCTACACCTTCGGTCAGCTCGACAATGGCATGCGCTATATCGTGCGCGAGAATGCCACCCCAGAAGGAACCGCCTTGGTCCGGTTCTATGTTGGAGCGGGATCGCTCGACGAGACGGACAGCGAGCGCGGCCTAGCCCATTATGTTGAGCATATGGCCTTCAATGGATCCAACAAGATTCCCGAAGGCGAAATGGTCAAACTGCTGGAACGCGAAGGGCTCGCCTTTGGTGCTGATACCAACGCATCGACCGGATTCGACGCCACCACTTACATGCTCAACCTCCCGCGCAATGACGAGGCCTTGCTAGACACCGCCTTGATGCTGATGCGCGAGACCGCCAGCGAACTCACCATCACCCCAGAGGCGGTTGAGCGTGAGCGTGGGATCATACTGGCAGAACGGCGCGACCGACGGACATTCTCGTTCAAGGAGACCGAAGATCGATTTGCCTTTGCCGCACCCGAGGCGCGCTTTGTCGAGCGCTTCCCGATCGGAACCTTGGACGTGCTTGAAAATGCCACCGCGGAAGATCTCCAGGCCTTCTACGAGCGCAATTATGTGCCCGAGAACGCGGTGCTGATCATCATTGGCAACTATCCGGTCGACGTTCTGGAATCCAAGATCGCACAATGGTTTGCCGATTGGGCACCGGGTGAAATGCCGGTCGAACCGCAAACCGGACCGGTGGACATTGAACGCCGGGGCGAAACCGATATCTACGTAGATCCGGCCTTGAGTGAGCGGGTCTCCCTGTCGAGCTATCAGGACTGGATTGACCGTCCAGACACGGTTGAGAACCGTCGGCAGAGCGTTTTGCGCGCTGTCGGATATGGCATCATCAATCGACGCCTTGCCAGTCTGGCACGCAGCGCAGAGGCTCCCTTCAGAAGCGCCGGATATGGCACTTCGGACTTTTTCGAAGATGCGCGCTCGACCTCCATAATCGTCGATACGGCGGACGGGGATTGGCAAACGGGCGTCAATGCCGCCGTCACGGAAGTCCGGCGAGCATATCAATTCGGCTTCACTGAGTCTGAAGTCGCCGAGCAAATCGCTCGGCTGCGAACCTCGCTTGAGAATGCCGCGAAAAGCAGCGCGACAAGAACCAATTCGGTGCTGGTCAATCAAGCGCTAAGCCTAGTTGCGGATGACCGCATTCCGACAAGTCCCTCGAGCGGCTTGGAGAGGTTTGAGAGCTATGCCTCCTCCATCACTCCTGAGTCTGCATTGGCGGCGATCGAGGCCGACGCTGCAGAGCTGACCGACCCGCTTATTCGTTTCCGCGGTCGGGCCGAGCCAGTAGGAGGAGCGCTCGCGCTTCGCAATGCCTGGTCGGATGCCTTGGCAGTCCAACTGGAAGCGCCTGAGGACAATAGCGCGGCCGCTTTCGCCTATACCGACTTTGGCGAGCCCGGAGAGGTCATTTCCGATACCGAGGATGAGAGGTTTGGATTCCGTCTGATCCGCTTTGCGAACGGTGTTCGGCTCAACCTCAAGCAGAGCGACATCCGACAGAACCAAATCCGCTACTCCGTGACGCTCGATGGCGGCAATCTGCTCAACACCTCTGACGATCCACTTAAGACTGCGTTGGTGAGCGCCTTCACTTTGGGCGGACTAGGGCAGCATTCCCAGGACGAGTTGGAAACTGTTTTGGCCGGGCGTGATGTGCGCCTTTCAATGCGCTCGAGTAGCGATCACTTCAGCCTAAGCGGTGGCACCAACCCCGAAGATCTCGATCTGCAATTGCAATTGCTCGCTGCGGCCTTGACTGACCCCGGCTATCGCAAGGAAGGCGAGCAAAGATATGCCCGCCGGGTTGAAGACTGGTTCGCTCGATTAGACGCCACGCCGAGCAGCGCACTGAGCAATCGTTTGGGTGCGATTCTGTCTGACGATCATCCTCGCTTCAGCCTGCAATCCAAACAGGCCTATCTCGATCGCAGCTTTGACCAGTTGCGGCAGGATATCGGTGACCGATTGGAACGCGGTGCGATAGAAATTGCCTTGGTCGGCGATTTTGATCCTGACGCAGCCATCGCTGCGGTCGCGAAGACACTGGGTGCTTTGCCAACCAGGGAAGCAGAATTCCTGCTTCGCAGCCAGGCCCGCACGCGGCCATTCACCGCAGATCGCAGCCTGCGTACGCTCACGCACAGCGGGGAGCCAGATCAGGCGCTGGTGCGCATGACCTGGCCGACTACCGACGATAAGGATCTGGCGGAAGCGGTGCGCCTCGCGCTGCTCAATCGTGTGGTAAAAATTAAGCTTCAGGAGCAATTGCGAGAGGAGCTGGGCCAGGCCTACTCCCCTTCTTCAAGCTCCAACCCGAGCCGGGTCTATGACGGCTATGGCACCTTTGTTCTGGCTTCCTCGGTTGACGTCTCAGATGTGCAGGCGACCCGGGCAGCGATAATGGCCATGCTGACGGATCTACGCACCGAGGAGATTGACGACGACCTCCTCTCTCGCGCGCGTCAGCCAATCCTTGAGCAATATGACAATCTGCTCAAATCACTCGGTGGCTGGATGACATTGGCGGATCGCGCGCAAAGCGAAGCCTATCGGCTGGAACGCTTCTTCCAGGCCCCACAATTGGTCGAAACAATCACTCCCGCTGACATTCTCGCGATGGCGCAAAAATATCTCGATCCTGGTCAGGCGGTGGAGATTATCGTTCTGCCAGAGACCAGCCCCTCGATTGTATCGGAGATCGCCGAAGGGACTCAGCAAACGGGGCCCGAACCCGAAGGTCCAGGTCCAGACCCCGCCTGATGCGACGCAATTACGCCCCGAGCGAACTCAGGGGCAGCGCGTGCTTACCACCGAACCCCGGCTTCAATGCCCCAGATGCGCGGTTCGTTGACCATCGCCGTGAGGTTGTTGAAGTCGATGCCGCTGACCGCTGAAGTATCATTGGTGATGTTCCTAACAAAACCAGCGAATTCAAAGTCATCGGTCTTGTAGCCGACCCGCACGCCGCCTTCGAGCAGGCTCCGGTCCTGGAATTCAACCGATTCATAGAGGAAGAAGTTGATCCGCGACCGATAGGCCCAATCGGTGAAGAAGTAGACTTCCCCATCTGCGACCGGAACGCTGTAACGAGCGGTCCAGTTGGCGATCCACTTGGGCGATTGCGGCAGGCTATTGCCATCAATGCTGACGATCGCAGCCGAAAAAGGCGCCGCAGGTGTGACAATCGGATCAAGCAGCGTGCACAGCGAGACATCCGGGAAAGTGTCGGTCCGGACCGCACCGCAAGCAGCGGTGGTCAGATTGCTGTCCTGGATCTCGGTGTCGTTGTAGCTCAGACTAGCCGTGAGCAGCAGATTGTCAGTCGCCGCGAGTTGGGCGTCCATTTCGAAGCCATAGCCACGAACATTGTCAGCGTTGATCACGCGGTTGGCGTTCACATTTCCGCCGACGGCGGTCAGCTGCGCATCGTTGAGATTGTAGAGGAAGCCCGACAGATTAAATCGAGCCCGCCCATCGAGCAGTGTCGATTTGAGGCCAGCCTCATAGGAAGTGATGATCTCTGAGTTAGCGACAGAGACACCATCTTCCAGCGGCGTGGCGGTCGCGGGCGGGAACAGGATCCGTCCCTGAATACTCGGAGCGCGATAACCGCGAGCCACCCGCGCATAGAGGTTGACGTCGTCGCTGGCCTCATAGGTCAGGCTGGCGTCCCAGGTGACCGTGTCGTCGCTGACCGAGCGTGTGACCGTACCCAACGGATTCTGCAGGAAGGTCGGGAATTGCGTGTCTTGGCTCCGCACCACAACAAACTCCCGCTTGTCATCGTTGTAGCGGATACCGCCTGTCACGCTGAGCTGATCGGTCAGCGCATAGGTCAGCGATCCGAACAGGCCGAATGCCTCGCTCTGTTGCTCCTGCGTCACGACGATGTTCACGCCACCAGTCGCATTGAGTGGATCACCCAGCGTCGAGTAGTTCTCAGACAGGATCTCCAGGTCTTCGTCAAAGTAGAAGAAACCGGCTTGGTAGCTGAGCGGTCCGTCACCATTGCTGGCAATGCGGAGCTCCTGAGTGAATTGGCTAAGCTCAGGAATGGTGTCACGGGTTTCCGCGGTGAACGGAATAAAGCCCGGTCCGGTCAGGTTGGGCGGGAGGAATTCCGCGCCGAATCCGCCATCTACGTCGCCGACCGAGGTTGAATCACCGCCCCAGATGCTGGTTACCGAGATCAGCGAAACCGGACCAAGGTCCCAGGTCATGCGCGCCGACGCGTTATAGACGCTCAGCTCCTGATCGTTCTGGCCGTCAGTCGAAACGCTATCGCGATCAAAATTGGCATTGAGGCCACGCTGTCCGCGGGTGAAATTGTTGGCCCGGAAGATCCGCGCAGTGCCGGTCAAATCGCGGGCCTGGCCGGTCAGGAGGATGTCAAAGTTGTCGCTGGGACGAGCCAGCATCTGGACCCGCAGAGCGAAGTCCTCATAACCGCCCAAAGCATCTTCCTGAGTGCCAGAGGGTAGTACATTGTCGACCCAATCATCCTGGCGCTGGTACAGGGCCGAAATCCGGACGCTGACCTGGTCACCCATCGGGACGTTGACAGCGGCTTCGGCGTTGACGTTGTTGAAGCGACCGTAGGACAGGCGCGCGTAGCCTTCAGCATAGTCTTGCGGCTTGACGCTATCGAACTTCACGATCCCGGCCGGAGTGTTGCGACCGAACAGCGTGCCTTGAGGGCCGCGCAGAACTTCGACCTGTTGAGTGTCGAAAATCGGAAAGCCCTTGAGGATAGGGTTTTCGAGCACTTGCTCATCCAGAACCAGGCTGACTGGCTGTGAAGCATTGTAGTCGAAATCGGTGTTACCAAGACCGCGAATGTAAAAGCGCGGGAACACCCGACCGAAGGAGGATTCGACCACCAGGCTCGGCGCGCGACCGGACAGGGCGCGAATGTCCTGCCCACCGCTGTTAACGGCAGCGAGCGCATCAGGATTGAAGGCGGTCACCGAAATCGGAACCTTCTGGATGTCTTCCTCAACCCGCTGCGCGGTGACGATGATGGTCGGCAGCGGCGTATCGTCAGCCGCCTCTTCGGCATCGGCTCCCTGAGCGAATGCGGGAGCAGCCATGCTGAGAGCGGCGGCTGAAAGAATGGTTGAGCTCGTCCAGGCGGCACGAGCGGCAAAGGTACGATGGGACATGGGCGGGCCTCTTGCTTGGTCGCAAATGAAATGTACAGCGAGGACTAATGCGCTGACAGACGGTGGCGATTCGAGCGAGAGAAGGCGGTCAGAAACCGATCAATTTGGCGCAGAATGCGGCTTTTCCCTTTCAGTTGTTGCCGACAGGTTACAATTATGACCGGATCTTGACCTTCGCACCCGTGGGCAAACCCGCCCAATGCGATTGCACAGACCGCATTCACCGCTATAGGCTCACCAGACTTTTCGAAGTCTGCCTCTCGCACCCAGAAATGAGGAATTCCATGAAGGTCCGCATCCTTGTCAGACTCAAGCCTGGCGTTCTCGACCCCCAAGGGCGAGCGGTTCACCATTCGCTCGATGGCATGGGATTTTCTGGGGTTGAGGATGTCCGGATCGGTCGCCTGATCGAGCTTGATGTGGACGCCGGCACCACTGACGAGACGCTCAAAAAAATGTGTGAGCAATTGCTCGCCAACACGGTGATCGAAGATTTCACGATCGAGCGGCTTGAGGGCCAGACTGTAGGTGCGCTCTGATGGGTTTCCGCGCCGCAGTCATCACTTTTCCGGGTTCCAACTGCGACCGGGACATGGCCGTCGCGCTCGAAAACATCTCTGGTAAGGCACCAATCCGGCAATGGCATGGTGAGGCCGATCTGCCGGATAGTCTCGACTTTATCGCCCTGCCCGGTGGCTTTTCATACGGCGATTATCTGCGCTCGGGCGCGATGGCGGCCAAGAGCCCGATCATGAAGGCTGTCGTCGAAGCGGCCAATCGCGGCGTTCCTGTCCTTGGCGTTTGTAACGGCTTTCAGGTTCTGACCGAGAGTGGCCTCCTGCCAGGAGCGTTGATGCGAAATGCTAGTCAGCACTTCATATGCCGGACGGTGCCGCTCAAGGTCGAGAACACCCAATCGATATTTACCGGCAAGTATAACTCTGACGAGGTGATCCGGATCCCGGTTGCACATCACGATGGTAACTTCTTCGCTGATGATGCCGCGCTGGAGCGGATTGAGGGCGAAGGGCGGGTGGCCTTCCGCTATCAAGAGCCCTGCAATGGCTCGCGCAACGACATTGCCGGCCTGCTCAACCCGGCCGGCAATGTGCTGGGCATGATGCCTCACCCTGAGCGTGCGATTGAAGACGCTGCAGTGCCAGCGCTTGGTGGCAGTGATGGCCGGCGATTGTTCGAAAGCGTGATCGGAGCCTTGGTCAGCGCCTGATCAGCGCCGCTACAAAACGGCTCGAAGCTCCGATTTGGGTCTAGGCTGACTGCCGATTGGGGGCCGCGATGAACAGCCGGCGCGCCTCGTCCTTGGTCATCGGTCGACCAAAGTAATATCCCTGGATCTTGTCGCAGCCGAGATTCCGGATCAGCTCCGCTTCCTCGGCACTCTCGACGCCCTCTGCAGTGGTTGTCATGTCGAGGCTCTTGGCCATCGCCACCACCGCATTGATAATCGCGAGGCTTTCCGAGCTGTTCTGAGCCGCGCCCTGCACGAATGAACGATCGACCTTGATTGTCGAGAACCGCAGTTTGCGCAAATATCCCAGCGAGGAATAGCCGGTCCCGAAGTCGTCCAGCGCAACGCTGCAGCCCAGCGCCATGACCTGCTCCAGAGCGTTGCGCGCCACCGTTGCATCGCGCATGAAGATGCTCTCGGTCACTTCGATCTCGAGCCGCTCAGGCCGCAATCCGCTGTGTGCTAAGGCGTCTACAACATCCTGCGCAAATTCGGGCTCAAGCAATTGTTCCGGCGAAACATTGACGTTCACTTTGACGTTCTCGGGCCAGGCACGCGCTTCCATACAGGCTTGGCGCATGACCCATTTGCCGATCGGAACAATCAGACGTGTGTCCTCCGCTAGAGGAATAAATTTTCCGGGGCTCACAAAGCCGTGCTCTTCGCTGTTCCAGCGGACCAGGGCTTCGAAACTGACGACGTTCTCGCTCCGGGCATCGACGACAGGCTGATAGTGCAGCACCATCTCTTCACGACCCAGCGCCGCGCGCAGTGACACCTCAAGCTGACGGCGCTCTTCTGCAGATGCGTGAAGCACTGGTTCAAACCGGAAGTGCTCACCCCCGCCAGCATCCTTGGCGCGATAGAGCGCAAGGTCGGCATTGCGCATCAACTCCTCGACCGAATTGCCGTCGCGCGGGCCGATTGCAGAGCCAACGCTGGCACCAACATAAAGCGTGTGCTGATCAACCTGATAGGGTTCGGACAACGAGTTGATCACCTGGGCGGCCAGCCGCTTGATCACCTCGGAATCCGATGCATCGCGGATAACAATCGCGAATTCATCGCCGCCAAGACGGCCGCACATCTGCCCCTCTCCCATCAGCGCCTGCAGTCGAGCAGAGACCTGCGCGAGCATCTTGTCACCGGTCATATGGCCAAGCGAGTCATTGACTGCCTTGAAACGGTCGAGGTCAACCATCAGCAACGCGCAGCGGGTGCGCCACTGCTCGGCATATTGCAGCGCTTCGCCCAGAGCTTCGTTGAGCATCAGGCGGTTGGGCAGCGAGGTAAGCGTGTCGTAGCGCGCAAGATAAGCAATCTTCTCAGACGAGGCGCGCGCTTCGGTGACATCAGAGCCGACGCCCCGGAAACCAATGAACTTACCGCGCTCATCGCGCATCGGGGTGCCAGAAAGCTCCCACCAGCGCCCTTCCCCGCGGATCTTCACTCTGACCAGAAGGTTCGAGAAATTCTCGCGGTGCTTCAGGCGCTCGGCCAGATCGTGCAGGCTCGCGGGGAATTTCCCGTCCTGCCAGCTTGAACCAGCGACCAGTTCGAGCAGCGATTTGCCTTCCGCCTCGTGCTTGTCGCATCCCAGTGCAAATGCAAAGCGGGGACTGACCGAACGCAGCCGACGCGAGGTATCTACCTCCCACAGCCAGTCTGCCTCATTCTCTTCAAACTCGCGCAATAGCAGCGAGACAACCTGTTCTTTTTCCGCCAGAGTGCCTTCGGCGATCCGCGCAGATAAGAAGGTTCGTGCGACCTCTACGGTTCCAAGACCGCTCGCCATGAAGAACAGCACAGCCGCGATAGAAGCGTCCCAATACCCCTGCGCCGACAGCGCTACAAATGACGCGACCCCCAGAGTTGCGGAAAGCAAGATGATGCCGAGCGGCGCGGTCGTATAGAAGGCGATCGAGCTGGTCACAAGCAGCGCTATGACCACCATCAGAGCCAGCAGATCATCTCCAGAGCCCAAGGGCGAAAACAGGATCAATGCAATCGACCAAAGGACTGCCGAGAACAAGGGAGTCATCGATTGGCGGAAGAATTCTCCGCGCGTGATGCTACGGCGCTCGACGTCGGCCAAGGACCGATCGAACCGAGCGCCCTGAACGTGGACCGCTACCATCGCGAGCAGCCAAAGACCAAGCCAGATCATGCTGACGGTTTGCGAATAGATCTGTGCCACGAACAGTGATAGGATCACATTGACATAGGCCCGCACAAAAGTGAGCCGCGCAAGCGAAGCATATTGAAGCCCGCGCAAGCGAGCCCAATCAATATCGCTCTTCGAGCTCAGTCCTAGGACAGCTCCGACTGAGAGATTGCCTTCGGCACTCTCGAATGATGAATCGCTTTGGGTCACCCCCGCCTGATACGGCGGAAAGGTTATTGCCCGGTAAAGTATGTGGTTAAACCTTGGTTACGATCATCACTTTTCTGCAAGTTAGGTCGGATCATTTCTTTGAGGTTTCAGAGGCTTAAAAGTTCGACTCCTCATCCATCTCTGATCCCGGGACGTAAAAATCTTCGCCCGCTTTTGCGCCTCTCGCTCGCCGCCTCGCTCACCGCCTCGCGGCGCTTGGAATGGCGATCATTTGACGGGTCAAATAGGCTTCGTTCACTCGACCGTTACTGATTTGGCGAGATTGCGCGGCTGGTCGACGTCCGTCCCCTTCACCACGGCTACGTGATAGGCCAGTAGCTGCACTGGAATGGCGTATACGAGCGGCGCGATCAGGGAATGGACATGCGGCATCTCGATCGTGGCAAGGCAGCCCTCGCCCGCCTCCTCGAGGCCCTGAGCGTCAGAGATAAGAACGATCTTCCCGCCGCGCGCCCGCACTTCCTGCATGTTTGAAACTGTTTTCTCGAACAGAGGTCCTGAAGGCGCCAGCACGATTACCGGTACGGCTTCGTCGATCAAAGCAATCGGGCCATGCTTCATCTCACCCGAAGCATAGCCTTCGGCGTGGATATAGCTGATCTCTTTGAGCTTGAGCGCGCCTTCCATCGCCAGAGGATAATCTGGCCCTCTGCCCAGATAGAGAACGTCCCGGGCGGGTGCGAGCAAGGGTGCCATGGCAGCGATATCATCATCATGGTCGAGCGCGGCGTTCAGAGCCGCGGGTGATTCCAGCAGGTGGCGAACGACCTCCTGCTCTTCTTCTCGCGTCATTTTCCCCTTCTTGACCGCAAGATGCGCGGCCAGAGCCGCGAGGACCGCCAGCTGGCATGTGAAGGCCTTGGTAGAGGCCACTCCGATTTCAGGACCGGCATGGGTCGGCAGCAGCAAGTCAGCCTCACGCGCCATTGTGCTGGTCGGCACGTTGACGACCGCGGCAATGGTCTGACCATTTTCCTTGCAATGGCGCAGGGCAGCCAAGGTGTCCGCCGTCTCGCCACTCTGTGAGATGAAGATCGCCAGACCGCCCTCTTCCAACACCGGTTCGCGATAACGGAACTCGCTCGCCACATCGATATCGACTGGCACCCGGGCAAAAGTCTCAAACCAGTATTTGGCGACCATCCCGGCGTAATATGACGTCCCGCAGGCAACGATCGTAATCCGCTTGATCGCGGTCAGATCGAAGTCGATCTGTGGCAAGGCGACACTCTCGTCGACTTGCCGGACATAAGAATTGAGCGTTTGGGCGACGACCGTCGGCTGCTCAAAGATCTCCTTCTGCATGAAGTGACGGTAATTGCCTTTCTCAACCGCCGCCGCGGAGGCTCCAGAGGTTACCACTTCGCGTTCAACGGGATTGTTCTCCGCGTCGTAGATTTGTGCGCCATCGCGGGTGACGACCACCCAGTCCCCCTCCTCCAGGTAGGTGATCTTCTGAGTTAGCGGGGCCAGTGCCAAAGCATCGGAACCAAGGAAGGTCTCGCCATCTCCAAATCCGACAACAAGCGGGGAACCCAGTCGCGCACCGATCAGCATGTCGGGTTGATTACGAAATGCGATTGCCAAAGCGAAAGCTCCGCGCAGACGAGGTAGCACGGTCCTCACAGCGTCCTCAGGCGAAGCGCCGTTTTCAACCTCTGCCGAAATCAGATGCGCAACCACCTCGCTATCGGTATCGCTTGAAAGCGTACGCCCCGCCTGCTCCAGCTCTGAGCGCAGTGGCTTGAAATTCTCAATGATCCCATTGTGGACCAGCGCGACTTCTTCGGTCGCGTGCGGGTGGGCGTTCTCAGCAGTCGGCGCCCCATGGGTCGCCCAACGCGTGTGCGCAATACCGATGGTCCCCTCGGCCGGCTGTTGAGCCAGTTCTGCGACCAGGTTTTGAAGTTTGCCTTGCGCACGGCGACGGACCAGCTCGCCTTCGTGGACCACGCATACACCCGCGCTATCATAGCCGCGGTATTCCATTCGACGCAGCCCATCGACCAGCCGGTCAGCGACCGCTTCTTTGCCGACAATGCCAATGATTCCGCACATGGTAGAATGTCCTTCAGGCTAAACAGTGTAGGGAACACGGATCCCTGGCATTGCTGCCGGAAAATCCTGAGTATTTCGTGTGATCAGAATTGCGCCGCTGCATTGCGCAGTGGCCAGAATGGCCGCACGGGTCAAGCTAAGGCCCGCGCGGCGACCGATATCTGCTGCCGCTGCTCCAATCCGCGCATCGAGCTCAATGACTTGGAATGGCGCCAGCAGCGCTTCCAGCGCATCGCGACTCTCAAGTGGTTCAGCAGATAGCAGCTCCATCCAGCTCAAACGGCTGATCCGATGCTTCCTGTATCGTGCCAGTTCGGCCCCTGCCTGCGGTAGGCCGCGCAGCCAGTCAACCAGGATATCTGTGTCAAACACGGGATCGGACATGATCAGCTGCTAGATCCGCTGTTAGCGCTCTTGTCCGACCTGTCCGCCCAATACCCAGCTCCCTGCGTGATCCAATTTCCATCTGCCTGGCGCCGCAGATAGAGCGCCACCGCTTCCCGCATTTCGGCTGCACGCGACCGCCCGTTCGCTTGAGCCATCGCATCAAGCGCGCGGATATCGTCATCAGGAAGGTCAATCAGGATTCGGCTCATTGATATACTGATATCATGTCATGATATCGAGTCAACTCTTCCGTTGATCTGTGTCGCGACCTTGGCACCGTCGCGCCACAGGAAAAGTCCAGCTCCAATAATCATGCCGGCGCCGGCCAGTGTCAGGCTGTCAGGCACATCTCCGAACCACCACCAACCCAGGGCAATCGCCATCAACATTTGGACATAGATCGCGGGAGCGACCGTCGAAGCGCCGGCCTTTGCCGTGCCAACATAGGCAAGCCAATGCGCACAACTCGCAGTGACAGCCACGATCGCACAGCGGGCAACCACGTCCCAACACGGCCAGCCAAAGGTCAGCTCAGGCCCTCCGAAGACGTTAGCGCCAATAGCAGCAACGATCAGGATCGGTGCGCTCACGCCAGCGATGAAGACCTGCATGGAGAGGGCACTGCCTTGTCCTGCGCTCGCCCGATTGGCGATCATCATCAAGGCAAAGAAGATTGCCGATATCAGCGGCAAGATCGCTGCCCAGCCGAGCACGAGAAGGTTCGGCCGGAGGATAACCACAACACCGGCCAGAGCGAAGACAGACACGAGCCATACCGCTGGTCGCACCCTCTCACCCAGAATCGGCCCGCTCAGAATCTGGGTGAGCACAGGCGCGAGAAACCCAATCGCCATCGCATCGGCCAAAGGCATGATGTAAATTGCCGAGAAGAAGCTCAACGAAGCAACAGTCAGACAGAGCCCTCGAGCGAGCTGCAGCCACGGCTTGGGTGGAACGAAGGCTGTCGCCCCCTCACTCCAATAAAGCAGCACGGAAAGGCCAATCGCTCCGATCGAAAATCGCAGAGCTGCGACTGCGACCGGCGGCCACTCCCCTGCCATGCTCTTGATCACCGCATCGCCGACCGAGAGCAGCGCAAAGCCCGCAATGGCATAGGCCAGACCAGCACGCTCTTGATGTTGCATTGGGGGAGACCGCCTTCTCTCTGCAGGCTTGATAGTGAGGCGGAGCGCTAGGCCTTTCCCGACATGATTGCAAAGCTGCGCTGTGTTAAGCCGTCGATCACCCATGTTTTGGCGGCGATTTTGACACTTCATTAACCAATATTGGTCAGACACTCCCAAGGAAGTCCCAGGGGGTAGCAATGGATCTCTCGTACACCGACTACAGCGCAATCACCGAGGGGCGCGAAGTCGATCCCGATGTGACAATCGTCATGCCTTGCCTTAACGAGACCGAGAGCCTGCCGCATTGTATTGGCAATGCGCTCGATGCGCTTGCGCGGCTGCGGTCCGAGCTGGGCTTGAGCGGCGAAATCGTCATCGCCGACAATGGCTCCACCGACGGCAGCCAGGCCTTGGCGACCGAGCTGGGTGCCCGGGTCGTGGATGTTGATCGGCGCGGATATGGTGCGGCACTGATCGGCGGCTGTGAAGCTGCGCTGGGCCGCTACATCGTGATGGGCGACTGCGATGGCAGCTACAACTTCACCGAAGGTGTGGCGATGGTGGCCAAGCTCGAAGCGGGTTACGACCTGTGCATGGGCAACCGTTTCAAGGGCGGGATCGCCGCTGGCGCAATGCCGTGGAAAAACAAGCATATCGGCAACCCCGGCCTGACCGGGGTTCTCAACATTCTGTTCCGGTCCGGGATTGGCGATGCGCACTGCGGATTGCGCGCCATTCGCAAAGACACCTTTCTTGATCTGAAACTGAGCGGTTCGGGGATGGAATTTGCCAGCGAAATGGTGATCAAGGCCGCTCTGCTCAAAGTCCGCATCGCCGAAGTCCCTGCCACGCTCTCACCAGACCTGCGTGATCGTGCGCCCCATTTGCGTCCCTGGCGCGATGGCTGGCGTCACCTGCGCTATCTCTTCATGCTGAGCCCGACCTGGGTGTTCGGTGTCCCTGCCCTGATGGCATTGATCGCATCCGCGGCCATCTTCTCTTTTGGTCTCGGCCATTTCTTCAATATTCTCCAGGGACCATCCTTCTTCGGTGTCAGCTGGACGATTGCCGCAGGGTTTCTCGCAACGCTTGGCCATTTCGGATTGATCATGGCCGTCGCGACCCACTTCTACGGGGTCAACAAAGGCTATCGCCTATTGCGTCCAACGCTCAAGAAGAATGCCAATTGGTTGACCTTGGAGACGATGCTGCTGAGCGGGCTGGCGCTTATCGTCGCTGGCGCAGCTGGATTGGCAGCTGTGACAATTGGCTGGGGTCAAGGTGGCTTTGTGGCACTCGACAACCCCCTTCCGCTGATCCTCTGGGCGGTGGTCGGCACGATCGGAATGCAGAACATTCTTGGCGGCTTCATGCTCGCGATCATCTCTGGCAACGAAAGCCAGTTCGCACCGAAGACCCCGTCAGAAGGATAAACCCAATATGTCGGAGCCGTGGCTCTCAGTTGTGATGCCGGTCCATCGTGGGGCGACTTGGCTGGACGAAGCTTTGGCCAGCATTCCCGCGCCCACTGCCAAGGGCGGAATCGAAGTCATCATTCGCGACTCCACGCCTGAGGGACCTTGCGAAGCGCCAATCGCTCGCCACCGCAACCGCTTGCCAATCGACTATGAATATTGGCCAGAAATCGCGAGCTGGACGCGCAAAACCAACCTCGGAGTTGAGGCCGCTCGCAGCAAACACGTTTGCACGCTGCATCAAGATGATATCTGGCTCACCGAGCGCCCGTCACTTATCCAAGAGATGATAGAGGCCCACCCGAATGCGGCACTCTATCTCACCGGCGCATCGATCATCGACGCGAAAAGCACTGTGGTGGGGCCTTGGCATCCACCATTCGTAGCCGGGGAGCAGGACCCGAGCGCCTATCGCGATCGACTGCTGGTTCAGAATTCGATAGCCATGCCCGCTCCGGTCTGGAAGCGTAGGGCCTATCTCGCTTGCGGCGGTCTGGACGAAGATAAATGGTACACCCCGGATTGGGATCTTTGGTTGAAGCTTTCGTTGGAAGGCCCGGTGGTGTTTGATCCGCGACCCTCGGCATGTTTCAGGCTTCACGGGTCGTCGCTGACCATGACAGGCGACAAGGGCGAAATGGCCCGCGAAATGGAAGCCATCCTTGATCGATATCGTTTTGACGATGCAAGCTTTGAACCGATCAGCCGGGCCTCCGTCCGGATCAATACGGCTCTCGCTGAAGCCTCTGCCGGCGCCAGCAAATCCCTGCTCTCAGCAATCGGCATCTTCGCCATGTTGGGCCCACGCGACGCCGCCCGCTATTTGCGCTACTCACGCTTGGTGGAGCGGGTCTGGCCACGCATGCGACTGCGCATGAAAGGAGCGATGTGATGGGCATCGGTGCGATCGTCCGCAAGGCGTTTGGCCCATTGGAGCCCAAAGTCGCAGAAGCCTATCGAGAGCTCTATATGAGCCTCGAGGACTACGCCGCACAGCTCCACGATTGGGCTCCCCAAGCCAGTCGTATCCTTGAAGTCGGCGGCGGCGAAGGCGCGGTGACGGAGATATTGGCCGCGGCCTATCCCGATGCTGAAATCCTGTCGATTGATATCATGCCGCAAATTGGCAGGCTCTATCGCGGACCGCGCGATCGTGTCGAATTCCGAGAAGCCACCGTCCAGGAGATAGCGCAGCAGCTACCGGGCCAATTCGACCTCGTGATGCTCAGCGATGTGGTCCACCACATTCCCCAAGATTTGCGCGCCGAAGTGCTGGACGCGCTTGCGAGCTGTATCGCTCCGGGCGGTCGTTTCATCCTCAAGGATTGGGCGCGGACGCCGACGCCCATTCACTGGCTGAGTTACGCCAGCGACCGTTGGTTGACCGGTGACAAAATCGCCTATCTCACGCCTGAAGAGATGAAGCACTTGCTTGGCACCGCGGCCCCCTCGCTGAACCGAATAGATGAAGGGCGGATCAAGCCTTGGCTCAACAACTTCACTCTGATTTTTGAAAAGCCGCCCGCAGCTGAGGCGGAGTAACATTGCAGCAGACCACCACGACCATCATGCAACGCGACCTCGACTTTATCTACATCGGCACTCCCAAAGCGGGATCCACCTGGCTGTTCGAAGCCCTGCGAGAACATCCGGATGTGCGGCTGTTCCCGTCCAAATCATCCAAGCATTTTGAGACCGAAACGCCGGGCCCAATCGCCGAATATCGCGAGCGGCTCGATCTGCTCCCTGAGGGCGGCAAGATCGGCGAAATTTCGCACGACGTTTACCTCTACCCCGGCAATGCCAAGCTGTTGGCTGAGAACTTTCCTGACGCAAAGATCATTGTCTGTCTTCGCGAGCCCGGCGACTTCGCAAAATCGATGCTGCTCTGGCTGCAAACCCACACCTTTGTCTATGGCAGCGATGCCAAGGCTATGGCGCAGCACCCGATATTGCGCGCCGCGCTCGATTTTGTCGGACAGCTTCAACCCTATTATGACGCTTTCCCTGCCGATCAGATCAAGGTCGTTTTCTTCGATGATCTCCAAGCAGATCCCAGCCAGTTTTATGACGAGATTTGCGACCATATCGGCGTCTCCACCAACTTCCGTCCGGCCGTCCTCGACGAAGTCGTCAACCCTGCCAGAGGCGCTCGTTTTGAGTGGTTCACGCATTCTGTCTATCGCGCCGGTGTGGTCTTCCGGGCCCTGGGGCTCGGCAATTTTGTTGAGAATGTGAAACGCTGGCCGATCATGGAAACGCTGCTCTACAAAAGACGCGTTACGGTCGACCCAAGCGTGCTCGACACAGCGGCAATCGAAAGGGAGCAGGCCAAGCCATCGTTCGATGCACTGGAGAAGCTGATCGGTCGCGAACTTCCTGCTCATTGGCGTGAGGCCTGACTGGATGAGCGCGCGCACCACCTCGGCTGCCGCAGGAATTGTCCTGGCGGTTTTATTGGTGGCGCTGCTGTTTTGGCAGTTCGATCTGTCCCTGTCCGATTTGGGGCATAGCCTGGCTTCGGTCCCCGTCTGGGCTTTCGGGGCGGTGTTCGGCCTGACCCTGATCAATCAGGTTATCGGTGTGATCCGCTGGCAACGAGTCACAGTCTCGCTTTTTCCAGACGCCGCACGTCCCGCTTTCCTTCCCGCTTTGACTGCGACATCCTGGGGATCCTTCCTTGGACAGGTCTTGCCGGTCCAATTGGCGATGACTGCTGCACGATGGGTACTCATAAAACGCAGCGGCGCGGTCGGCAGCACGCTGTTTGAGCAATTGATGGACCTTGTGGTTTTGTCGGCGGCAAGTGCAGCCGCTGTCCTGGTTCTAATGCTGGGAGCCCCGGCTTTTGTCGGCGTTCTGACCCTGCTAGTTTTGATTGGCTGCGCAGTACTAGGCCTGCCGCTAGCCCTAATGCTGGTCGCAGGTCTGATCGCCAATGCAACCAGGCCGACCCCCCCGATCAGCGCCCAAGGCCAGAAGGTCAGCGCGGTGCTGATTGCCATGGCCGAGTTGCCGCGCGGTTTGATCCATTGGCTGCTCGCTTGGTCGACCGCCCGTTTGGCTGTCTTGGCGCTTCGAATGGTGATTATGGTCGCAGTCCTGATCCCTGCCATGGATCTGGGCCTGGTTGCGCTTGGCTATCCGATCGTTGGCCTTGCCATTGGCATCCCCATCACCCCGGCCGGTCTGGGCACCGCCGATTGGACCTGGACTGCCTTGCTGGTTCTTGCTGGTACAGGAGCCGCCGCGGCAGCACTGGCCGCACTCGTCGCGCGCTGCCTCAATTTCTTGGCACTATTGATGATTGTCATTGTGCTGACGATTGCCGGATTGATCACCCGCTCAGAGCCGCGTGACGAAAGCCTTGTCTAGAACTCTCTAGAGCTTCATCCGCACGACATAGCCAAAGCTGCGTAGCGGTGCGATCCGCTCGACCACTCTAATGAAGACCTCGGTGGCCTTCACGATCACGCTCTTGAGCCCAGAGGATTGCAGCAACATCTCGGTCGCATAGAAGCGATAGGGAACGATCTCCCACTCGGTCACACCAGCCCGGCGGCACAAAGTGTTGAGGGTCTTGTAAGTCGACGTCAGAAGATGATCGGCATGCTGGGCTTCGCTGCCAATCATCCCTAGCAGGCCATTGGCGAATGACGCACCATTGGGCGTCGAAATCAGCAATGTGCGGCCTTGATAACGCGATTTGAGCTCGCGCAGAAACGCCAAGGGATTTTCAATGTGTTCGATAAATTCGCCAGCAACGATCACATCGACTTGATCAGCCGGAACATCCGGCCGCGTGCCATCGCCCTTTATGATCCGAGAATTTGATCCTGTGACCAGCCCCTCGTCCGGCAGATTGTCAGACAGATCGATCCCGGTGACTTGGTCAGCCACAGCACCAATCCGCGCGTGAAGCCATTCTTCAGTATCGCGCTTTTCGAGCGCTGTCTCGTCAAGGCAGCCAATGTCCAGCACGCGCTTGCCAACGCAATGACCAGCGATGAATCCAACCCGCTCGACCGGTGCAGACACACCGATTCGCTCAAGGGTTTCATAGCGAAGCTGCGGCGTCGGCGCCACGCGAACTGTGTCAGACATCTTTGCGCTCATAGACATGAGGATTGCGATAGACCTTCCCCCCAACTGGCGAGTTGAGAATGGCAGTGCGAACGGCATTGTCAGCTTGCATAACCAGATCGGCTGCGCCCTTGCCAAACTCGCTGCGGAAGGAGGTGGCGTGGAAATAGTCATTCTCTTCCGGCGATTTGCGCGAGAAGTAGTAATTTGAAACGCAGCAGCGGCGCCCCTGCCCGGTCACTTCGTTGACTGAGTGCCAAGAATGCTTGTTGGTCAGCATTATTACCAAGCTGTTGAAGCGGCTCGGGATCGTGCGCGGCTGTCCGGTGGGTCCGTTATCCCACAATTGCAGGCAGCCACCATCCTCTTCGCGCCAGCCCGGCGTGACATAGAACAGCAGATTGAGAACGCGATAACGCTGGCGATTCTTGTCGTGCGAATTGTCGAGATGCGGGCGAAGATAGGCTCCGTTCGACATCGCACTGATCCCACCGGCGTAGAGGTCTACATCTGGCTCCAACGCATCGAGACCAGTGATCTGAGCAACGAGATCGACGACCCGCTCATCCTGAAAAGCATAGACTGCCTCTTCGAGCAGGGGATCGTGTTCATCCATCTGAGCGACGACGTGTTTGCGCTCCTTGATCGACTTCTTGAAGACCATCCGATCCGATGCTGGAAACTTGGTTTGAATCTGCTCAACCAGATCCTCGGGCAGCAGATTCTCGATCGCACAGGCCGGTATAACACCCCCTTCGCGAAACGCCTTGGCATAGCGTTCTACCTCGGGCTCAAGCC
Source organism: Erythrobacter sp. (assembly GCA_965249945.1). Classification (GTDB taxonomy): domain Bacteria; phylum Pseudomonadota; class Alphaproteobacteria; order Sphingomonadales; family Sphingomonadaceae; genus Erythrobacter. The sequence goes on from OZ252258.1 coordinate 2,665,010, forward strand.
GGGCAACAATCAGGTCAGCGATCTGTCTACGGTCCATGCGCGTTTCCTTCTGGAACCGCTATCCCGGTTTATGCCTAACAAGAGGTTAATTTTCGTCCTCAACCAGAGGGATAAATGCGCTTTCGGGATCGCCACACAGATCCGCGGGTAAAGCTGACACATTGAGCGGGGTGGACGAAAGCCCGACGGCGGCGATCTCCGCTCCACCAATCACGGCGACGCTGCCACGCCCGCACAGTGTACTGACCTGCTCAATTGTCAGATCTCTGGCTGAGAATATCAGCGGGCGATTGCTCAAGTCCGGCAGGTTGCGGACCTGATCGACGGCGACAACATTGCGAATGTTGTCGACCACCACGAAGTCGCTGTCCTGCGCCTCCACGACTTCGGTTAGCTTGGCATAGGGCACCACGAACCTATGCGCCGAATAGACTGCGCTCGGTAGCAAGATCACCGCGGTAACCGTAGCCATCACCGCCACCGCCCTACCCGCCGCGTCGCCAACCAATTGCCGCCATTGCTGATAGCCAAACCCCGCCAGGATCAGCAGGCTGCCCAGGAAGCCATGCAGATAACGATAGCCCCAGCCATGCCCTTGGTATGGCAGGATGATCATCATCGCCAAAATGCTCAGCAGCACGCCGCCTGTCAGAGCGATGACGATCGCATTGCGCTGCTTCCACAGCGGGACAACCGCCAGGCAGAGCGGAAGGACGAACGCCGCGTTCCAGGTCAGCATCCGCAGCAGATTGTAGAACATCAGGATCAGCGTATCGGTCTGGAATGTCGTCACCAGCGGCAAAATGCGTTCTGCGAGAAAATCCCCCAATCCGCCCGACCCGCCAGCACCCGGGACTACGTCAAACGCGTCCATAACCACGGCTTGCCAGCGGATCCAGAACATCAGCGCCGCTGCATAGAAAACAGCATAGAGTGCAAACTTGGTCCATTCTCGGCGAAACAGAAGGGTCAAGATAATCGGACCGGCAAACAACGGATGGAACACAAACTGATGCAGGCCCATCGCCACAAAGCCGACTAGCAAGGCGCAGCCGTGAGCCCAGTGCTTGTCTCTCAGGAACAGCGCCAGCCAGACCAGATTGAGCGCGAGATGCCCCGTCATGGCATAAGTGGTCATGGCATTGACCAGGATCTGTGCCGATAGGACATATCCACCCAAGGCGATCCAGACCGGGACCGGATCATCTGGGAACAGGCGCTTGCAGATATCGTAAAGCGCAACAAACCCAATGCCGGTCAGGACCGGATTCATCAGCGCGGGATCAAACAGGTTGCCAAACCCTGCGCGCATCGCTGCATTGAGCGGCAAATAGCCAGAAACAAACAATACATTGCCTGGCGTTTCCATATTGAAAGCGGGAACCAGGGCCAGAGTGTAGCCACTCCATTGCGGCGGAACCCGCATAGCCAGTTCGCCGGTGGAAAAGATCGCGGCGTCGAACACCACCATATGCTCGTCGCGCGTCAACGGGTAATCGAACATCACCGCATAAGTCCCAAGCCAGAGCAAAGCGGCGAGCAAGCCGGCGGCCACGATGACAAGGGAAAATCTTGGAGCGCGATCGAACACTTGCTGCAACCCGGCGAGACGCGGTTGCCACACAGCGAGCGCAACAAGACTTGTGACCAGTAGCACTCCAGCGAGCAGATCGTGGTCTAAGAAATAGCTGTTGGGCAATGAGATATTGCCATCGAGCAACAGCACCCCGATTAGAATGCCGATGTAGAGCGCCGCGCGCATCAGATTGGACTTCATCGGAACGTCCTTTTGGCCAGGCCAAGCAGGATTGCACTTCCCCGGCGATTAACCCAATTGGCTGTCGCTGCAATGGAGGCTCGGCTGTGTCCCCCAGCTTTTTGCAGGGCCCGTTTGAGCGACGCCAGCAAATGCCCGAGCCTTAGGGAAAAAATAAGCTTTCCTCCTTATTCACCATTTTTCGAGACGCAGTGTTCGCTTTAGCGGGCGAACTGCAGATGTTTGATAGATCCCTGGGGGCTTCTAAATGAGCGCATTCGGCAAAAAGGGCGGTGCTGGCGGAATGAATTCCGGCGGGCGTCCATCTTTTGGCGTCGCTCGTCCGATGAAGGGCGGCCGCTCTACGCCCGCGGAAGCCAAGCCGGAAGGTGGCGAGCAATTCCCGCCGCTTCCGGAGGATGACAGCGCGGCAGCAAAGACCGAAGCCCTCACGCCCGCTCAAAACGTTGCCAAGCCATCTGGCGGCAGTGCTGCAACTGCCGACGCAATGGATCGCCTGGCCGAACGCGCGGCAGCGATCAACGAATCCAATTCGGAAGTTGGCGGGTTCGAAGCCAGCGTCCACAAAATCAAGGAACAGGTGCTTCCGCGCCTGCTCGAGCGGGTTGATCCCGAAGCCGCCGCCACGCTCTCCAAGGAAGAGCTGTCGGAAGAATTTCGTCCGATCATCATGGAAGTGCTGGCCGAGCTCAAGGTCACGCTCAACCGTCGTGAGCAGTTTGCTCTCGAAAAGGTCCTAATCGACGAGCTGCTCGGCTTTGGTCCGCTGGAAGAATTGCTCAACGATCCGGACGTGTCCGACATCATGGTCAACGGCCCGGATCAGACCTACATCGAGAAAAAGGGCAAGCTGGTTATCGCTCCGATCCGTTTCCGCGACGAACAACACCTGTTCCAGATCGCGCAGCGGATTGTGAACCAGGTTGGCCGCCGGGTCGACCAAACCACCCCGCTCGCTGACGCCCGTCTGAAGGACGGCTCGCGTGTGAACGTCATCGTGCCGCCGCTGTCACTGCGCGGCACCGCGATCTCCATTCGTAAGTTCTCCGAGAAACCGATCACCTTGGACATGCTCAAGGAATTCGGTTCGATGAGTAGCAAGATGTGCACCGCACTCAAGATCGCCGGGGCGTGCCGAATGAACATCGTCATCTCGGGCGGTACCGGTTCAGGTAAAACCACCATGCTCAACGCCCTGTCGAAGATGATCGACCCGGGCGAGCGTGTGCTGACGATCGAGGACGCGGCCGAACTTCGTCTGCAACAGCCGCACTGGCTGCCGCTCGAAACGCGTCCGCCAAACCTTGAAGGTCAAGGTGCGATCACGATCGGGGACCTTGTGAAGAACGCTCTGCGTATGCGGCCGGACCGGATCATCCTGGGTGAGATTCGTGGCGCCGAATGTTTTGACCTTCTCGCCGCAATGAACACCGGCCACGACGGTTCGATGTGTACGCTCCACGCCAACTCCCCGCGCGAGTGTCTGGGCCGTATGGAAAACATGATCCTGATGGGCGACATCAAGATCCCGAAAGAAGCGATCTCGCGCCAGATCGCAGAATCGGTCGACCTGATCGTTCAGGTCAAGCGCCTGCGCGATGGTTCGCGCCGGACCACCAACATCACTGAAGTGATCGGGATGGAAGGCGACGTCATCGTGACGCAAGAGCTGTTCAAATTCGAATATCTCGACGAAAGCGAAGACGGCAAGATCCTCGGCGAGTTCCGCTCGTCAGGCCTGCGCCCCTACACGCTCGAGAAAGCCCGTCAGTTCGGCTTCGACCAGGCTTATCTGGAGGCCTGTTTGTAACACGCGTGCGCATCCCATCTGGGCTGCGACATCCTCGCTCATACGACCTAAGGGCAGCCCTTGCTCCAGCTTGACACACTGAACGAGTGTCAACCGCTCTGCCTTGGCATTTATCTCATATTTTCAGTGTATTAGTTGCGATTGTTGAGGTTGACACTTCTCCAACAGGAGCGCTTCAGCCTATGCGGGATGCCGTGTCAAAGAACGCCCCATCTATGCCGGACATCTCGCGTGTAGGAAAGCCGGTCAGCCCAATTGGTCGAGCTTCTCGCGTGCTTCCCGCAGATAGGCCTTGGCATCCTTGACCGTGTGCAGCCCTCCGGAAGGAAACTCCACGCCTTTGGCCCGAAGCACTTGCTCAAGCCCTCCGACAATTGACTGCTGAAGATCGCCCAAATCATCGTCATCGCAAGACGTGCCCTCTGGCTCTATTTGCTTGGGCGGGCAGACCTCGGGCCACTCGCTTGCCGGTCTTGGCGACGATGCAGTAAACACTTCGGTGAACAGTTCATCGGACTGCTGACGATTGCTGATCTGCGGGAATTTGCCGGGTGCTGTCTGGCTCCATTTGGCCTGCATTGTGCTGATGAAAGCGGTGTGCATCATAGACGTATTGACCACGGTGTTGGGCGCAATATGCGCCGAGACCATGATCATTGGCACCCGAATGCCAGACCGATCAAACCCGAAGCCCTCTTCCAGCGGATAGCCATTCAAATCGGGCGGCGTGACCGGAGCGATTGGTTCGGCATGGTCATAGCACCCGCCATGCTCGTCAAATGTGATGATCAGGAGTGTGTTCTGCGACGTGTTGCCCGTTGGTCCATTCGGTCCAGGCTTGCCGGTGGAACCCTTGATCGCGTCGTAGATCTTGGCGACCAGCTGCTCCCCCAACAGCACCGAGCCCGGCTTGGTCTCATAGTCGACCAGCCCCTTCCCGGCGGATGAGGGATGGTAGTCGTTGTGCTCAAAGATAAAATCGGGCTCGAGGAAGGAATAGCTCGGCAAATCGCCATTCGCGCAATCCTCAAAGAAGCGATCCATCGAATGGAAATGAAACTCATGCCCATCCAGCGCATGGAAATGGATGATGTTTGTGAGCGAGACGAACGGCGTATCATGATAGACCTTCCAGCTGAGGTCGGAGCCTGAATTGCTGATCTGGTTGAAGATCGTCTCACCACCATTGAATTTGAACCATTCGTCAAAAGGGGAATTGTTGACCCGCCCCCAGGATGTACCGGCGTGCCAGAACGCCCGATTGCACCAAGTCTGGCTTGGCACGGCGCAATGCCAATGGTCGAACACACCAAATTCACGCGCCAAGGTCGTCAGCACTGGAACCGCCGTCGGCTCAAAGCTCTGCATGATCTGGCTGTATTGCTCGAAGGTAGGCGGCCCCGATAGCTTGGACACTGGCTCGCCGAGCTTCTCGATATAGTCGGTTACAAAACCCTGCATGCCAGGTGTTGGCAGAGGCTTTGGCGGGAGATTGTAAGGCGGGTTTGAGCCGCCGTTCGGCTGGTTAAACAGCTGCGTGTTGATGTGATAATATTCTTCGCCGGGATCGGGGTATGGCTGGTGATAGTCAGACGTCAGCGTCACATTCACTCGCCCGCTGCCGTCGGGCGGTTGATTGACGGCGGTGCTAGGCACAGGATTGGAATTGCTGAGACTGTTGCCATCAAAGTTGAGGCTGGCCGGAGCATCCTTCGGCACGCCGTCGGGATAGATAAAACCCAGGAGATTATCAAAAGATCGGTTTTCCAGCATCAAGACCACAACATGGTCGAAAGTATCGAGTCGAGGATCGAACGCGCTCGCGCCTGCTGAATTGGAATCTTCCATAATAGCCCCTCCCAAGACTTTGAAAGGCTATAGTATACGACAAAGGGAATACTGCAAACCCAGAGACAATAACTAGCAACGTAGCTGGGTGATATGCTCCTTCGCTCTACTCGCCGAGCAAGACTGGCAAGCTCACAACCAACAGTCCCATCCCGATAAAGAAGCAGCCCAGGAAGACGATCATCCATGGCACCCAACCGACCCGCTCAAGTCGGTCGAGCGGGCGCGACCGATTACGGCGCCATTCCATAAACATCGCGAAGCCCGCGACGAGAATGAAGCACCCTCCGGCAATTGCCAGCCAAACAGCGTCACTCGCCAAAGAAAGCCAGGTCAAGAAATCCATCTCGAATGTGATTTAGGCAGATCAGCGGCTTGCGCAATATTCGAACCACCCTACACGCACAGCTATGGATGGTTCAGTCGCAAGCCCACGCCCTTTGCTGGCGATCGGAATACGCCTCGCGACGGCCGTCGTATTCGCAACCATGGCGATGTTTGTGAAACTTGCAAGCGAGCGCGGTGTCCATCTGGTCGAGATGATCTTTTGGCGCCAGATCATCACCGTCGCCTTGATTGGTGGTGGGTTTGCGATCCTAGGAAAGCTCTCAACTTTCCGCACCAAACGCCTGAAAAATCACGCAGGCCGGGCGGTCATGGGCGGTGTCGGCATGCTGTTCACCTATGGTGCCGTGATATTGCTGCCTCTGGCCGAAGCGACCACACTTTCCTACACCGCTCCGTTCTTCGCGGTGCTGATCGCGGTCACCATGTTTGGCGAAAAGGTCGGCTTCTACAGGTCAGCGGCGGTGCTGGTTGGCTTCGCTGGAGTGATGGTCATCATGCAGCCGGGAAGCGGCGGTGAGGAGATCACACTATCCGGCGTGGCAGTGGCATTGATTGCGGCCGCCATGGTCGCGATGATCAGTTTCCAGGTGCAGGATCTCAACAAGACCGAGACACCCTGGAGCATCATCTTCTGGTTCACCGCGCTGACCAGCCCGGTGCTGCTGCTTGCCCTGCCCTTCTTCTGGAGCAGCCACAACCAAGAGACCTGGGTGACTATCATCGCGATGGCGCTGTGCGGAGCGCTCGCGCAGATTCTGCTGACTACGTCCTTGCGGTTTGGATCGGCCGCGATGATCCTGCTGATCGATTACACCAGCCTGCTGTGGGCTATCTGGTATGGCTGGACAATTTTCGACCGCTCCCCACCGACCACGTTGTGGCTGGGGGCACCACTGATCATCGGGGCAGGCCTGTTGATCGCATACCGCGAACGACTGCTCACAAGACAGAAGATTGAGCAAGCAGCCCCGTCCTAGGCTGGCCCAATGCAAAGACACCCAATGATCCGCAAGACCGTTATCGCCGCCGCGCTGGCTGCGCTCACCCTCACCTCCACCGCATGCAATACCGTGCGCGGTCTGGGTGAAGATCTCGAATCCGTCGCCAATGAGGTCGATAAGGAAATCTAGTTCCGGCGGTAGACCAGCGTGAGATTGTTGGCAGGCATTTCGTAGCGACTGCTACATGCGAAACCCAGGGATTCCGCCAAGGCGTCCACCTCTTCGCGCTGCCTGATCCCCCATTCCGGATCGCGCATTCGCAGGCTTTGATCGAACCCCAGGTTGGATTCCGCGGGAATGACTCCCTCCTCGAAATAAGGGCCATAGAGCAGCAGCGCTGCACCACTTGGAAGCAGCTTTGCCGCGCCCCTGAACAGCCCCTCCGTCACCGCCCACGGGCTGACATGCACCATATTGCAGCACAAGATCGCATCGGCCTGATCGATCGGCCAAGCGCTTGGATCGCCAGCATCGAGCCGTAGGGGCGCGAGCAGATTGCCGCTTGCATTATCCGCGCGATATGCGGCGATCGAGGCCAGAGCTTCGTCATCGGGATCGCTCGGCTGCCACTTCAGCTGCGGAAACAGGCTCGCGAAATAGACGGCGTGCTCGCCCGAGCCGCTGGCAACTTCAAGCACGATCCCTGCCTCAGGCAGTTCGCGCCTGAGCACGTCCGCAATCGCGTCGCGATTGCGCAGAGTCGCTGGCGCGTGCTTCTTCACTGGGGCGATCTCTTTAGCTGACCTGGCGGTCTTGCCCTTCCCAATAGGGCGCACGCAATTGTCGCCGCAGGATCTTGCCTGAGGCGTTGCGCGGCATCTCTGGGATCACATCGACACTCTTGGGCGCTTTGAAGGCCGCTACACGCTCACGCGCATAGGCGATCACATCGCCAGCCTCGACCTCATGCCCGGGCTTGCACACCACACAGGCTTTGACCTCTTCGCCCCATTGTTCCGACGGAATGCCGATCACAGCCACCTCAGCGATGGCTGGGTGACCAAAAATCGCATTCTCTACTTCGGCCGGATAGACATTCTCTCCACCAGAGATGATCATGTCCTTGATGCGATCCTGGATGTAAATGTAGCCATCTTCGTCCATGATCCCGGCATCGCCGGTGTGGAGCCAGCCATCTTCATCGATCGTCTTGGAGGTTGCTTCAGGCAACTTCCAATAGCCCGCCGTGTTGGAAGGGGACTTGATGCAGATCTCACCAATCTCTCCCAGCGGCATTTCACTGTTGTCGGCACCGCGGATTTGAGCCTCGACCCCGGGCACCGCCTTGCCAGCAGAGCGCATCCGCTGATTGCCCGCAAGATCGTGATCCTCAGGCGGCAGAACGGTAACGGTTCCGGTGGTCTCGGTCATCCCATAGACTTGCAGGAAGCCGGTTTCCGGCATGGTCCTCACCGCTTCCTTGAGCAGTTCAAGCGGCATCGGCGCCGCGCCATAGAGCATGTAGCGCAGATTGGAGAAATCGGTCTCTGCCGCTTGCGGATGCTGCACAACCATCTGGATCGCCGCTGGCACCAGGAACAGGATCGTTGCCCCGCTCTCGATCGCGGCGAGCACACCGGTCGGCGTAAATTCGGCCTGAACCAGGATGCGTATGCCATTGGCAACGCCGGTGGGCGCGGAGCCGGTGCCGCCGATATGAGCACACGGCATGACCATCAGAATGCAATCATCCGCTTCGAGGTTTTGCCACGGCATCTGCTCTTCAAGGCCCGGCTTGCGCAGGCTGAACAAATTGGCGTTGGACAGCTGCACGCCTTTGGGATTGCCGGTGGTTCCCGAAGTGTAGAGCTGTAACACCGGATCATTGGGATCGGCCGGGTCGTAACTCGCAGGATCAAGTCCGGCGGCCTCATTCATCATGGCATCTGCGGTGACGACCTGCGGCTTGCTGTCCAGCCCAGCAGCGACCTGGGCAGCCGTGTCATAGAATTCGTCGCCGGTTACGACCAGTTTGGAGCCGGTGTCGCTGAGGATATAGCCGATCTCTGGCGGAGCCAATCGCCAGCCGATCGGAGCGATAACCGCTCCCATCCGCGCGGCGGCATAGAGCAGCAAAAAGTAGCGATCCGAATTCTTACCAAGCCAGGCAAACCGATCGCCCCTGCCGACCCCCCGCGATTGGAGGAAGGCAATGATCTGGCGGGTCTGAAGCTCCGCCTCGGCATAGGTCGTCCGGCGATCGCCATCTTCAAGCGCAATCGCGTCAGGGCGTTCTTTCGCCCAAAACGGGAGAAATTGGTCAAACGTGTTGAAGTCGTGATGAGCTATCGACGCCATGATTGTGCACTCTCCGGAAATCTATCTGTTTCCCGAATGCTTAAGGCAAATTTGGCTAAGGCTCCACTGATTCCGTTACAGCGCGCTCAGGACAGTCGACGCGCCCGTCGTTCCCTGACGATCAGCCATATCCCCAGTCCGACCGGCCCGGCCAGGAAGGTCAATGACAGGATCGGCGCCTGCACGATGCGATTGAATTGTTTGGCGTCGGCATCCTTGGCGATCCATAGTCCGGCGAACAGGTCGAATGCGAGGTAGTGGGTCCAACCGATCACCACGCCAGCATCGCTTTCAAAGATGGCCCTCACACCTTCTATCTCCAGGAAATTGGCGGATCCGCCCCCGGTATTGGGAATGATGCCCGACAAAACACCGATCAACGCAACCGAATAGATCAGGCACAACACACCGACACCGAGATACATCACGCCAGACAGGGCCGCTGGATGTCGCGGCAACAAGATCAGCACGATCCAGCCGAACACAGCACCCAAGTTCACCATCCCGAACACAATATCCCACATCGGACCTACTCCTCGCGCGTGTTGCTTTCTCCCAGCCTGCGCCAAATTGCCGCCAGAAGGCTGCCAATCACAACATGGTAAACAGAAGAGACCGCGCTGGGAACAGGCGCAAGTGCAGCTTGCAGAGGTGTCGCAAACTGGGCCGCAAAGGATGAGCCCGATGCAAGTGTAGAGCCAAGACCTGAATTCTGCATGCCCACCTCGATCGAACAGGTACGCGCATCGACAGTTGCCAGACCAAGCGCGCGCGAGATGGCATAACCCAAAAGGAACCCGGTGGCGTGCAGCAGAAACAATGCCGCGAGCAGCTCACCCGCATGTTCGACGATCAAGCCTTTGGAAGCTGCAATGATACCACCGACGATCAGGACAACTCCGATCACCGAGGCCAAAGGAGAGATCGTCGCAATCTTGGCAGTGGTGGCGGGAAACAGGCGATTGAGCACGACGCCTGCGACCACCGGCAGGAGCACGATGGTCACCATATTGCGAAACAGCGCCCATTGATCGATCTCGACATAGACCCCGGCGAGCCAGCCGGTCAGCAACGGTGTGGCGATGATCGCAATACCGGTCGACAGCAAAGTCATCGTAACCGAGAGGGCAAGATTGGCGCGCGCGAGATAAGCCACGACATTGGAGGCGGTCCCGCCGGGACAGCAAGAAACCAGGATCAATCCAACGGCCAGCCCGGTCTCAAGCTGAAAGGCACTTGCCAGGCTGACGCCGGCCAGAGGCATGATCGAGAATTGCAGGATGACCCCGATTGCGATCGCTCGCGGTAATGTCAGCACCCGTCGAAAGTCATTGGGCGTGAGGGTCAGCCCCATCCCCAACATGATCACACCGAGGAGCACGCTCACCAGTGACTGCCCGAAGGGTCTGAAAGTGCCATCGACCACCCATAGAAAGTGATCGGGAATGAACCACGCCCAGGCTGTCCCGAGCACTGTCCAAAGGGCAAACAGATTGGTCGCCGTCCTGATCATGGGCAGCTCCTTCCAAATTTGGATATCCGTCTTCCCGAAGCGGGCACGCTAACCCGCGAGGAAGCCACTGGCCAGCACAAATGCGCCAAAGCCTAGTCGCTCAGGGGTGCACGTTCGAGCCGCTGCCGCCATTCGCGCGCAGCTCGCCGGATCGCGTCATTGTCGTGGGTGAAACGCCCGGCCGCTTGCCGCATCGACAATCCCAAAGCCGCTTCGGCGACCGTCTGCGCTTTGATAGAGCGATAGCCCTTCCATTTCCCACTCAGAAAAGGATCGACCACCGGACTGGCGAGAATTCCCATAAATTCGGCGAAACGCGGATCATTTTTGCGATGTCCCTTGAGCAGTCCGGGCCGCAGAATGTCCAAGCGCTTGAACCCCACTTTGGAAAGCTCGCGCTCAGTCTCACCCTTGACGCGAAGATAGAAGTTCTTGGCTTTGTGATCGGCACCGACCGAGCTCACCGCGACGAAATTGCGCAGACCAGCCTGCTTTGCAGCGTGCGCGGTCTGCAGCACCAATTCCTGATCAACCGCGCGAAAGGCCACCTCGTCCTTGCCCGACTTCTTCCAGGTTGTGCCTAGTGCGCAGATCAGCGCGCGGGGGCGGATCGCCTCCAGGACCTCGCCCCATTTGGACGGCTCTGCGACAAACATCTCCATCCTTGCGCCCTCGGGCAAAGCTACTTCCCGCCGCGCAATGCCGACGATGCGAACTCTGTCGCCTGCACTGCAAATCTCGATCACGCGCTGGCCGATAAGCCCGGTCGCCCCGACGAGAGCTATGCGCTTGTTGTCTTGCAGCGAGCTGTTCATAGGTCCGCCTTCCTAGACATTGGACAGCCCCCGTGGCGCTTCGCCATAGATCTCGGTGCAAGCGATCGTCGCGAACCGATCACTCATTCCCGCAATGAAATCGGCAATCGTCCTCGACCTGCCCGGTTCATGTTCCGGCAAGCGCGCCTGCCATTCGTCGGGCATCAAAGTGTGATCTTGAGAATAGGCGGCAAACAAGCGGGCAACGACATCGCGAGCGCGTTCGGCAGCGCTGACCTGATCGGTATGATAATACAGCCTGTCATACATGAAGGCCTTCAGCTTGCGCTCTTGCTCGGCCATGTCGGGTGAGAAGCCGGCAAGCTGGCGATTGGCGGTGCGCACCTGATCGACTGAGTCCAGGCCAGCGACATTGGCCATGGTGTGTTGGAGCACATTATTCACCATCAAGCCGATTTGATCGCGCACCAATTCACGCAATTGGCGATCACGCGGAGCGTGCGGGAAGCGTTTCTCAACCGCACGCCACTGATCGGCCAGGAAATCAAGTTCAAGCAGATCATCCAAGGTCAGGAAGCCCGCCCTAAGCCCATCATCAATATCGTGATTGTCATAGGCGATGTCGTCCGAGATCGCTGCGATCTGCGCTTCGAGTGAGGGCCAATTGCCAAGTTGCAACGGAAAGGCCTGGTCCAGCTCCGCCAAGGCCCAATTCGGGACATCGACTGGACCATTGTGCTTTGCAAGGCCTTCAAGCACGTCCCAAGTCAGGTTTAATCCCTCGTGCTCTGGATAGGGCGATTCCAGCCGCATGATCGTGCGCAGCGCCTGCGCGTTGTGACAAAAGCCGCCGTGCCGAACCATTGCGTCTGCCAGCGCATCTTCACCGGCGTGACCGAATGGCGGATGCCCCAGGTCATGCGCCAAGCACAGAGCTTCGGTGAGATCTTCATCGAGCTCCAAAGCACGCGCCATCACACGGCCGATCTGCGCCACCTCAAGACTGTGAGTCAGCCGGGTGCGGTAGTGATCGCCCTCTGGTGCGATGAAGACCTGAGTCTTGGACCGCAATCGGCGAAAGCTCATGGAATGGATGATGCGGTCACGATCGCGTTGAAACTCGCTGCGCGGCCCACGCGAGCCAGAACGATCGGTGCCGAATTCGCGGCCGCGATGGTTTTCTGGGTTGGAAGCGTAAAGTGCGCGGTTCATTTCGGCTCAGGGCCTAGGTGAGAGACTCATTCCGCTCAACCGGAACAGATCAGCAACTTCGCGCTATTGCGGTGGACAGACGCGTTCGAGCGCCAACCGCCTGTGCTTCACACCAAATCGGCAAGGTCCTGTCCCAGCACCCATTCGGCCGCAGCCTCGCAGTGGATTCGGGTGGAATCGAACACCGGCAGCACATTGGCATCGACATCGACGATAAGATCGAGCTCGGTGCAGGCGAGCACAATCGCCTGGGCACCTTCCTGTGCCTTGTTGGTGATGATCGTCTTCATGCTGCGTTCGGCATCGCGCGTCACCTTGCCGACCATCAACTCATCATAAATGATCTGATCGAGCCGCTCGACATTTTCCATTTTCGGCGGAAGCAAGTCGATCCCCCGCGCCACCAGCCGTTGCCGGTAAAAGCTCTCCGTCATGACATTGCGGGTGCCGATAATTGCGGCATTGGCGGCGCCGGCCTGTTGCATCCTACGGCCAACACAATCGGCGATATGCATGATCGGGATATCGACCGCGCTTGCCACGTCATCATAGACCTTGTGCATCGAATTGGCGCCGATGATGAGCATTTCCGCCCCGGCGCCTTCGAGGCGCTTGGCGCTGTCCGACAGAACCTCCGATGCGCGTTGCCAATCGCGGTCCTCGCGCAAGGCATAGAGCTGGCAGAAGTCGAGGCTCTCGATCAGCAAAGGAGCGCTGGCCATGGGCGCTGCGCGGCGCTGAACGATACGGTTGATCCGGTCATAATAGAGCCGCGTTCCAACCCAGCTCATTCCCCCAATCATGCCCAGTTTTCGCAATGCCACCCGCAGATTCCCTTACTGCCCAAGATTGTGGTGTAACGATCCCGGTCCATCCAAGTCCATAGCCAGACTTGGGTTCAATCTTCGACTGAACCCGTTTCAAGAACCTGAATCTGCTGCTCCAACCAGATATTGAGATCCGCTAGCGTTGCTTCAGGCGCTTCTTCCTGCGGAATATGGCCGATCGCCGGATAGACCACCAGTTCACTGTTCGGCAGAGTTTTGTCGAGCCATTCACCTGCCGACAGCGGGATCAGCGTGTCTTCTGATCCCCATTGGATCAGTGCCGGGACTTCGATTGCGGCGATCTCTTCTTCAGTCAGCGGCTCATAATCACTGGTGAAGCGCGCCATGGTCGCCGCACGATTGCCGGGATAGCGCAGCATCTCCCAATAGCGGTCAACCATTTCCTCGGTGACGATTTCTTGCACCGAGACTGTTTCGCGCAGGCTTTGCTCGATCAGGCTGCGCGGCGTAATCTGCTCGGCAATGCGATTGAGCCCCGGCGTGCGGGCAATGGCAAAGCCGATATTCCCGCTGTCGTCATCCTCTTCGTCCCTGATCACCGGACCCCCGCCCGAATCCACCAGGATCATGCCCTCGACCCGCTCCGGATAGGTGGCGGTGAAGGCGAGCGTGTGCTTGCCCCCCATCGAATTGCCGCCAAGGAAGAAAGTCTCGAGCTCCAGCGCATCTGCCACCTCGCGGATGTCCTCGACGAAATTGGCGCGGCTGTAGTCCTGATCGGGATCGCCCCCGGTCAGGCCATGACCAACCTGATCGAACCGGATCACACGATAGCGATCCTTGAGCCCGTCGACCCATGGCTGCCAGGTGTGAAGATCGGCGTTTGAGCCATGCAAAAGGACAATCGCGGGCGCATCGCGCGGACCTTCATCGCGCAAATGCACGCTGACACCATCGCCGATCGCGACGAATTGCGAAGGCTCGCCAGCGTATTTGGCGCGCATCTCCGCAGCATCAGTGTCGGGCGTGCGGAAGATAAAGAAGGCAACAACCAGAAGCGCCAGGATCAAGCCCAGCCCGCGCCAAACCCACTTCATTGCGGCATCTCCGCTATCCAGGTCCGAATGACCGCCAGACCTTCTTTATCTACCGTCGACTTGCCCAGTTCGGGCATGGCAATGCCAGGATCGGTCTTGCTCATGCGATAAGCTAGGATCGATTCATCCGGATTGCCCGGCAGGATCGAAACATTGTGCCCGCCAGCACCGCGTCCAGCAGCCACCGGCGGTTTGCGAATGCCAATCGCATACGGATCGTCCTGCTCCCACCGCAGATCCAAGCCGGAGTTAGACGCTCCGCCGCCCGGTTGATGGCAATGGGCGCAATTCACATCAAGATAGGCGCGAGCAAGCTCACCCGTGCCAAAGCGACCCTGCTCTGACCAGACCGGCAGGCTGTCTGCGGCACGCGGGATGGTGTCGAGCATATCCTCTCCTGCCATGAGCTTCATCCACTCATAGTCGAGATTGCGCGCTTTCGGACCAATCGGAATGACCTCGCCGTCCTTGGAATGGCAGGACTTGCATTGGTTCTTGTTCGGTATGCGATAGGAGATTTCTTCCCCGCTCGGCGTAGTGATCGGCAGCCGCGCTCCCGCCACTGCGAGCTTGGCCTCGGTCTGCTCCTCATTCCAGTGATAGGGCAAGGCCACCCAGCCATCCGCGCGGTTGAGCAAGACGCGGGTCTCGATAAAGCGCTGATCCTCTCCCTCGCCGAAGGCAAAGGTCTTAATCATCGCGGCCCCAATTGGAAATTGCAGCAAACCCTCGCCATCGGCGGATAGGCGGGTCCCTTCCGGCAAATAGATATACCGCAGCTTGTCCGCCCCGTCCGAATAGAGCGGGGTGTTTAGCTCGTAAGCTATGACCCGGTGATTGGGCACTCGACCAGCCTCATCGAAGAAGAACCCGAACGCGGCCAATGTCCGCGGAAGTCCGTCCTCGATTATCACAGCATCATTCACGGCTGGCTCGTCAATCACGGTCGCGTTGACCGCGATTGAGCCGAACAGGGTTGCTACGCTTAGCGCTAAAGCTGCCGTTCCGAGTTTCACTGCAGACGAGCTTCCATCTCAGCCGGAAGCTCAACCGCGGCGAAGCTCGGTACATTTTCTGCTGTGCCGGGCTCAATCACCGAGGGCGAGACCTCGGTTAGTGGCTGGCCAACTTCGGTCAGTCCCAGCGACAGGACCGGCACGGGGTCGGCCACAGTCAGACCCTGATGCAGGCCATCAGTCAGGACCGGTGGCAGCGCCCCGCCCATTGCCGCCAGCAGTTGGTCTCCACCCGGGAAATCGGGCGCATTGCCGCCGCCTTCATAGGCATTGTTCTTGACCACCACATCAACCGGACGCGGCTGATAGCGATCATCATTATAGTCCTGGGTGTAAGCCACCAGCATGATGTGCGAGGTTGCATTGTCGCTCAGCGCGTTCTCGGTGACGATCACCCCGGTGTTGGCCATCACCATCACGCCCGTCCCAGCCGGAACGCTGGCGACGATATTGCCTTCAGGCGCGAAGTTATCGGTGTTGTTGCCGGTGATCGCATTGCGCGCGACCAGCACCTTGCCTCCGCCGACACGCGGCAGACCGGGAAGATCAAACACCAGAATCCCACCGGTGTTCTTGGTGGTGAGGTTTTCAGTCACCTCGGCGTAGTTCGAATTCTCGATCTCGATCCCGGCGACATTCTCAACCACATGATTGCGGCGAACGATGATGTTCTCTGACTGACCGACATAGATGCCTGCATCCGAAGCGCCGCGGACGTAGCTGTTCTGAACCAAAATATTGGAGGCTTCGACCGGATAGATCCCGTAGGCGCCATTGCTGGCGTCCGGTCCGTTGGTCCACTCAACCCGAACCGCATGATAGACGATCTGGTCGGCGCCTTTGGACTTTATCCCATCGCCCTTGGCATTCTCAACCGCAAAATCGCGTAGGGTCACATTGTCTGAGGTAACCAGCAGACCTTCGCCCGAACCCGCCTGATTGGTGAAGTCGAGCACGCTTTCTCCCATGCCGGCGCCCTTGATCGTTACGCCGTCAACATCGAGGCTGAGACCATCGGTCAGCTCATAGCGACCGGCCTCGAGCATGATCGTATCACCTGGCTCAGCCAGAATGAGCGCTTCCTGGATCCGCTCTTGCGCGCCTTCACCCGGAGAAATCGTATGTGTCTCGGCCAGCACAGGGGCAACCGATGCGAGCGCAAGCGCCGCAAGTGTCAGTCTGATCATTGGTAATCTCCCATCCCTCTCGCCTTGTGGCGCAGAGCGACCGGAGAATGCAAGAGCTTCTATCCGCCTTGCGCTGCCTTGAGGCCTTCAAGCGACAGCCGACGGCCGGGAGACAGCTGGAGCGATTTCTCAAAACACGCGGCAGCTTCGTCCAACCGACCTTCAGCAAGATGAATCTCGCCGAGGATTTCGTAGCTCGGTTTGAAGATCACCGGAGGGCCGAACACCACCGGCAATGCCAGTTCGGCTGCAGCAGCCTGTTCGAGCGCCGCAAGACCGTTCTCCCGGTCTCCCTCAGCAATCTGGACCAGCGCCTCTCCACGTTCTACTGTCCGGTCCAGCCAGTCGCGATAGGACGTGTCGCCATTCTGGACCACGCTATCGCCCATCTCGGCATAGATCCGCTTCATATCAGCCACAGCCTGCTTGGCCTTGGCGAGATCACTTTGGTGCCAACGCATCAGCGCTGCATGGGCCTGAACGAACCGCGCAGAGCCGGTCTCCTTTGTTTCAGGAAAATCGATCGGTTCCAGCCATTGGCCCTCATCAATGCCCAGGAACAGCGATACTCTCGCTGCACTCCATGAGCCACGCACAGTGTCTTCGCCTTCCGTCTTGGCCTCTGCAGCCAGCGCTGACACCTGCGCCACACATTGCTTGATCAGGCTGCTTCCATCCTTGCCTTGTTGCAGCAAGGCGTAGGCCAGCCATTCGTTGTAATGCCCGCACGAGGTCTTATCGCGCCCCTGCGCTTTGCGCTGAAGGTTGACGACATTGGCGGCTTTGACGTTGGCGAGCTCGGTCGCGGGCCAATCCGCCAGCGCCAAATAGATGTGGCTTACCATGTGTTGCGCGTGGCCCGCATCGGGCGCGACCACGGCATAGCGTTCTGCCATTCGTTCCCCCAGTGGAGCATGAACCGGATCGTCATAGGAGTGGATCAGGTAGTGCAAGATCCCGGGATGACGCTCGTGAGTCATAAAGCCGGGCTCGAGCACACCCGCCGCTTGCATATAGATCTCTGTTTGCCGCCCGCCGTGCGATGAGCCCAGCACGGCCAATCCGGTGAAGGCCCGCACATCGATATCATCAGGATGCGCATCGAGCATGGTCCGCAAAGCGGCGAGATAGGCGTGATCGCGCTCAATCTTGGTCGCCACTTCGCCGCTGGTGCCATAGAGCGTCTCGATCGTTCCCAGCCATTGACGCTCTTTTGCATTGCGCGCCTTGGCTGCCCGATCGGACGGAGTCGCGCCAAGCCGTTCAAGGATCTCCAATGCTTTGTCACGATCCTGCTGCGCCCACAGCGGGTGGTTGTGGGTCATCGCCTCACCCCAATAGGCCATGACAAAATCGGGGTCGGCTTCTTGAGCCTTGCGGAACTCCTTGGCGGCGAAGAAATATTCGAAATTGTGGAGCAGCGCGAGGCCACGCAGGAACGGTTTGGAGGCCGCCTCATTGGCGCTAATTTCCATCACCATATATTCAGCCCCGATTGTTTCGGGCGCGAATTCGACCTGCTCTGTGTGATCGGAGTGAACTTGGGCGAGAAGCGGTGCCGGCCCAGCAATGGCAAGCGCCGCTGCTGCAAAACCAGACATGGCGCGAAACTGGCAACTGAACATGATAATCTGCCCTCCGTTGCGCGGCATTGTGGCGCATGATGGGAAGGAATTGCAAGGAGGATGCAACGGCCAGACCTAGCCAAGGCCAGGCCGTCAGAGCCGCCGCAACATCATATCGAAGCCGCATCCGCCAGCGACCGTCACCAGGGTTTCAACCGCCTCGCGATCATCGACCCGCCGCAGCCGAACCATGGCCTCGCCCACTGAAAGCGGGATCTTCCTTTCGCCTTCCTCAGGTGCCAACCGCTCAAGCTTGCGCAATTGCGAGATCGAAAGCTTGTCGACCAACCTAGGAGCCATGCAATCGGCCATCGGCTCCGGAACTCGATTGTCGATAAGGGCGGTACGCACCCGGTCCTCGGTCACTTGCTGGAGCAGACCGTCACTGCGAAGGACGTACCAAGCAGTGCCCGCGATGGCTGCCAGCACCAAAAGGATCAGCAACCACCGCATCATAGCACCTTAGTCGAGCGCCTTGACGATCTCTTCGACCATCTTCTTCGCATCGGACAGCAGCATCATGGTCTGGTCCATGTAGAACACATCATTGTCGACGCCGGCATAGCCGACCCCGCCCATTGACCGCTTGATGAAGAAGACCTGCTTGGCTTTATCGACATCGAAAACCGGCATGCCGTAGATCGGCGACGACTTGTCTGTCTTGGCTGCGGGGTTCACCACATCGTTCGCGCCGATGATGAAGGCAACATCAGCCTGGGCAAACTCACTGTTGATGTCTTCCAGCTCGAACACTTCATCATAGGGCACATTGGCTTCCGCCAGCAGCACGTTCATGTGACCGGGCATCCGGCCAGCAACCGGGTGGATCGCATATTTGACGTCGACGCCCTTCTCTTTGAGCGCATCGGCCATCTCGCGCAGGATGTGCTGCGCCTGCGCCACTGCCATGCCGTAACCCGGGATGATGATGACCTTTTCGGCCTGCTCGAGCATGAAAGCGGCATCGTCGGCGCTGCCCTGCTTGTAGGGACGCTGTTCGCGCGCTTCGCCGCCGCCCGCGGATTCGTCGGCGCCAAAACCGCCTGCAATCACGCTGATGAAGCTGCGGTTCATCGCGCGGCACATGATGTAGCTCAGGATCGCGCCCGAGGAGCCGACCAGAGCACCGGTGATGATCATCGCGGTGTTGCCAAGAGTGAAACCCATCGCTGCAGCGGCCCAACCCGAATAGGAATTGAGCATTGAAACCACAACCGGCATGTCGGCGCCGCCGATCGGGATGATCAGCAGGAAGCCGATCAGGAATGCCAGCACTGTGATATAGATGATCAGCATGCCCTCGCCAGCGCCACCGGCGCCCGACATCGCATAGGCAGCGATAATGCCGAGGATCGCGGCCAGCGTACCGAGATTGATGATGTGGCGACCCGGCAGAAGGATCGGCGATCCGCTCATCCGGCCTGACAGCTTCAAGAAGGCAATGACCGAACCGGAGAAGGTGATCGCACCGATGGCGATGCCAAGCCCGAGCTCAATCCGGCTAACCACAAAGATCTGACCTTCCGGATCGGTGATTCCGAACGAGGCCGGATCGAGCCATGCGGCCAAACCAACAACAACCGCAGCCAAGCCGACCAGCGAGTGAAAACCTGCCACCAATTCGGGCATCGCGGTCATCGCAATCCGGCGTGCAATGATAAAGCCGATCACACCACCGACCGCTATGGCGATGGCGATTTCATACCAGGTGGCAAGCTGGTGCGTGATCAAGGTGGTTCCGACCGCCAGCACCATACCGATGATGCCATTGCGGTTTCCCGCGCGGCTCGTCGCCGGGCTTGAGAGACCGCGCAGCGCGAGAATGAAGAAGACCCCACTGGCGAGGTAAGCCAGCATGGCCCAAGCCGGGGTTCCTGCGCCTTCGCCCGCGGCATGCGCGGGGGTGGCAAGCAGAGCAGTCAAAAAGGCAAACGTCACCCCGGACTTGATCCGGGGTCCCGCTGCCTTGTTCATAGCACCATTGAGAAGCTGGATCCCGGCTCGTTGGCCGGGATGACGGAGTGAGGAGAAGAAGTCAGTCATCTCTTACTTCTCCTTCTTCTTGTACATCGCGAGCATACGCTCGGTCACGGCGAAGCCGCCGAAGATGTTGATGCTGGCCATCACCACACCGGCGAGGCCGAGATATTTGGCGATCGGGCTGCTCGCCTCAGCCGCTGCGATCAGCGCGCCGACGATAATCACCGAGGAGATCGCATTGGTCACCGCCATCAGCGGCGTGTGCAGCGCCGGGGTAACCGACCAGACCACATAATAGCCGACGAAACACGCCAGCACGAAGATCGATAGGATTGAGATAAAGTCCATTATTTTGCCTCCGCTGCGATCGCAGCTTCCAACTCGTCATTGGCCGCCCGATAGAGCTCAATGCTGTGAGTGGTTTCGTCTAACTCCCCAACCTGGAAGGGGCATATCTTGTCGCCATAGCCATCAGTCTCGACCCAGTGCTTCGCCGCCGCATTAATGGCATCGCTAAGACCGTTCCGCCTCGCCAATTGCAAGATAGCGGCAGTCCTGAGCTCCTCGCGCTGATATTCACCGACATCAGTTCTCGGGTCCAGACCAGCACAGATTTGCGCGTCGCGCATGGCGAAATAAGGACCTGTGAGGCCGTTATCATCGACTTGCTGTCCCGCAGAAACCTGATCGCAAGATGGCAGGGTCAGAAGCGCGCTAGCCATGAGTGGAGCCAAGACCTGCGTCTTCACCCTGTCAGCCTCTCGTTCACCACTTCACCGCCTTTGGTCAGGCGAATGGCGTCGCCGATCTCTTCGTCGAGTTCGGGTTTCCCGGCTTCCTTGTCCCAGAAGGCCGAGAGGAAATTGAAGTGATTGCGCGCAAATAGCGCCGAAGCATCAGCTGCCAGATGTGCTGCCGTGTTCGAAAAACCGATGATCTTCACACCATGCTTGACGACAGTGGTGTCCGGTGACGATCCCTCAACATTGCCGCCTTGGGCGACAGCCAGATCGAAAATCACGCTGCCCGTCTTCATCGTGGCGATCTGTTCGTCGGTGATCAGAACCGGAGCTGCCCGGCCCGGGATCAGTGCAGTGGTGATCACAATGTCCTGCTTGGCGATATGCTCAGATACAAGCTTGGCCTGGGCAGCCTTGTATTCATCGCTCATCTCGGTCGCGTAACCGCCAGAGCCCTCGCCTTCGATGCCTTCGACCTCTTCAACGAAGATGGCCTTGGCTCCAAGACTTTCGATCTGCTCCTTGGTCGCCGAGCGAACGTCGGTCGCCGAGACCTGTGCACCGAGACGTCGGGCGGTCGCGATCGCCTGAAGGCCGGCAACGCCGACCCCCATAACGAAGCATTTTGCCGCGTTGACGGTGCCGGCTGCGGTCATCATCATCGGAAAGGCACGCCCATAGGTATCAGCCGCCGAGAGGACAGCCTTGTACCCAGCCAGGTTGGACTGACTCGAGAGCACATCCATACTCTGGGCGCGCGTAATCCGCGGCATGAATTCCATCGAGAGCGCTTCGAGACCGGCCTTGGCGTACGCCTCGACTACGTCCTTCTTGGCGAAGGGATCGAACAAGGCGGCTACCCATGCGCCCGCTTTGGCGCCCGCTAGTTCGCCAACTTCGGGAGCCTGAATACCCAGAACGATATCCGCATCTTTGACTGTTTCTGCCGCAGCCCCGACACTCGCACCGGCTTCGGCATAGGCTTCGTCAGTAATCGAAGCGGTTTCCCCTGCCCCCGTTTCAACCGCGACCTCATTGCCGAGGCCGATGAATTTCTTGACGGTTTCCGGCGTCGCAGCAACGCGGGATTCGCCTGCAGCGCGCTCTTTGAGGACAGCTATTTTCACTAGGTCAGCCTTATGGTGCGATCAAAAAGATTACGAAAAATGAGATGATCGCGATCAGTGGCACGATCCATTTCAGCGAAGCGATGAAGCCGCCGTACATTTTATCAGCTTTATCCATATCATGCGTAGCCATTGCGCACGTTCCCCTACTCAATTGTGGTGTCCAACGATGGAGTCGGCAAAAAGTTGCCAACGGATTAAGCCGGGTGCCCCCTATCGAAGCAGGACCCCCGGCTCAACCTCGCTCTATTGCCAGTTTGTAAACGCCACAAGCCAATTGCGAACAGCCTTAATCGGGTCTTTACCCCTTCGCCCTATTCGTAGCGCTCGTACCACTCTGGGACGGTACCCGGGGGCGTTTGGGGATGAGCTGCGAATTATGTCCGAGTCGGAATCGCATCTTGTATTGCTGATCGATGATGAGCCGGCGCAGAGCCGGCTCATCAGCGCAATCGCTGCGCGCGAAGGCTGGCGGACAATCGTGGCGAGCGATGCTGAGACCGCGATCGCGACACTCGGAACGCGCGAAGGCATGCAGCTTTCCGCGATTCTGCTCGACCAATGGGTTCCTGGTGATGACGCCTGCGCGTTGATCGAAGAACTCAAATCGCGCCGCCCTGCCCTGCCAATTCTTATGCTCACCACCAGCGCTTCGCCCGTTCTGGCGGTCGAAGCGATGCGCGCTGGCGCCAGCGACTACCTCGTCAAGCCAGTCTCTCCCGATCGCCTGATGGAGGCTTTGCGCAGCGTTACAACCCGCGAAGCTCCGCAAGATGAGCTCGCTCCGCTTACCGAGAAAATGTCGGCCAGCCTCGATTTCGATGCAATGATCGGCACCGCACCGACATTCCGCACCGCGCTGGCGCAGGCTGCCAAGGCCGCTCGAGGCCACGGACACGTCGTGATCGAAGGCGAAAGCGGCACCGGCAAGGAAATGCTGATGCGCGCTATGCATGCCGCGTCTCCACGCAGCAAAGCGCCGATGCGGATCATCAATGTCGGATCAGTTCCACCGAATTCGATCGAATCTGTGCTGTTCGGGCATGAGCCCAATGCCTTCCCGGGTGCATTCGACCGTCAAATCGGTGCGATGCAGCACTGTGATGGTGGCACTCTGGTTCTCGACGACATCGATCGTCTGCCGGAAACCGTGCAGCAACGCCTCGCAGAGGCGGTCGAAACCGGTATCATTCGGCCAGTTGGAGCCGCTCATGGCTTCCGAGTCGATGTCCGCCTGCTGACGGCCAGCAACTTCACGATTGAGCGTTTGGTTTCGACCGAACATTTTGACGCCAAGCTTGGTGACCAGCTTTCCGCCACCAGGATTGTGCTGCCGCCTCTGCGCGAGCGGACCGGCGATATTCCAGCCCTGTCGCGCCATTTCCTCGGACGGATAGGCGATCAGCCCGGCCTCAACCACTTGTCAATCACTGACAGCGCCCTGGCGCTGCTCGCGGCGTTCGATTGGCCCGGCAATGTCCGCCAGCTGCAATCAGTGCTGTTCCGCGCGGCGGTCTATGCCGAAGGCGAAGCTTTGACGGCCGACAGCTTCCCGCAGCTTTCGGAAATGCTCGGCGAGCAGGATACAGATGCGACCAACCAGCTGCATGAGGGCGTTGGCGTGTTGCTCTACACCGAGGACGGCAATCTCCGTCCATTGGAAGAGATCGAAGCCGACGTAATCCGTCTGGCGATCGGTCATTATCGTGGCCGGATGACGGAAGTTGCACGGCGTCTGGGGATTGGTCGATCGACCCTCTATCGCAAGCTTTCCGACCTCGGGATCGACAACGCAGCTTGATCCCCGCGAGCTGTCGCTCTAGCGCGCGCTCATGTCTACCAACCAAGATTTCGCCGAGTGCAGCGCGCTCGTAACCGGGGCTGCTTCAGGCATTGGCGCGGCCTGCGCTCGCAACCTTTCAGCCCGCGGAGCAACCAAGCTGTTTCTGGTCGATGTTGACCAAGCCGGATTGGATGCGCTCGAGCTCGATTGCGAGGTCGTCTCCGTGATCGGCAGCGTCGCCGACCAAGAATTGTGGCAGGAGCTTGAGCCGCAAATGGCGGGACTCGATCATGCAATCGTCAACGCCGGAATCGGCTCAGGCGGCTCGATCTTTGACCTCGAGTTCAAGGAATGGCGGCGGGTGATGGACGTCAATCTCGATGGCGCTTTCCTCACTCTGGCTGCGGCCATGCGCGCGATGAAGGACCAAGGGGGCAGCGCTGTGGTGGTGTCCTCGACCACCGGGATCAAGCCCGTTCCGGCGACCGGCCCCTATGGCGTTGCCAAGGCGGCCGTGGCGATGATGGCGCGGATGGCGGCTCTCGAAGGCGCTCCGCACAATATCCGTGTCAACGCGATCGCTCCGGGCGGGGTAGACACCGCGATCTGGGAAGGCGGCGAGGACTTCAATCGCGCGGTCGCAGCGCATGGCCGCGAGGCGACGATCAAAGCGATGGCCAAGACCACACCGAGCGGACGCTTCGCCAGCGCGGATGAGATTGCCGAAAATATCCTTTACATGCTGTCCGATGCCGGAGCGAACATCACTGGCCATGTGCTCGTCTCGGACGGCGGATTTACGATCTAGCGCTTACCAGCTGACCGTTCGGGTCACACGCACTTCGCCTTCGCTGCCGCGCATCGAAAGCGTGAAGGCCTTCGCGTCCCAGTCAATCTCGACCAGGCCGAAGTTCTCCTCCGAAATGAAGTCGGTCAGCCGCCTGGGATCGGGCTCGCGCGCTGTGTTGCGCTCCGTCGAGCTGAACGAATAGTTGAGCGAAGAACTTGTCAGCTCCCAGAATTGCTCGCCGCCCCCTGCCGGAGGAATATCGCTGTAAATGCCGCCAGCATGGCGATCACCCGACAGCAGCACCAGGCCGCTGTCTTCGCGCGCAGCGAGCATCTCGAACAGCCGGTCACGCTCGAGCGGCAGGTTCTCCCAGCTCTCATAATTATGCGCATCGGTTAGTACCTGGATCGAAGAGGCGATGATCCGCAGGTCAGCCGGTTTGGCCAATTCCTGTTCGAGCCATTCCCATTGCTCCGCGCCGAGCATGGTCTTGTCGGGATCCGCGCTCGGAGCATAGGAGCCCAGCGGCGGGCGCTCCATTTGATAGGGAATGGTTGCCAGGTCAGAGCGGAAGTAGCGCGTATCAAGTACGATCACCTGCGTGACCCTGCCCTCTTCTCCGAACATCCGGCTTTCATAGACACCAGGGCGCGACTTCACATCGTCCGACGAGCCCCAGAAGGTTTCAAAGATCGTCTCAGCCCATTGACGATAGGCAAAGCTGGCGCCGCCATCGTTGAATCCATAGTCGTGATCATCCCAGGTGATCATCATCGGAACCTGGCTGCGGAAGTCTGCGAGTTCGGGGGTGTCAGCCTGCACCTCGTAAGCCTGCCGAAGGGTCGTCAGCGCGGCATCGCCGCCCCACATCTGATCGCCATAATTGTTGTCGCCAATGAACAGGAACAGGTCCGGATTGGTCCCGGCGATCTGGCTCCAGAAATTCTGCGGCCGCATCTGATGATTGCAGCTACCAAAGGCGAGCCGTGTGATCGTTGCTTCGGGCGCGAGCGAAACATTTGGCGGCGCGACCGGCAATTCCACGCTTTGAGCAAGCTTGGCGTAGTATGGCGCGAGCATTTCTTCCGAATTGAGCAAGACTTCATCGGTCGCATGTCCGGCCGACAGAACCGGCATGGCGGCCAGCGCGATGGCGGCCAATGGAAGCGTGATCTTACGCATGGGTGTCTCCTCAATTCAAACCTTGTGCGCCTTGCCTTCAGAGCATGACGAAATTGCGACGATGGTACGTTTCTAGAGCGGCGGAAGTTCCGCGAAATCGGTCAGCGCGGCGTCCCGCAGCCCGCGCCAGACATTGCGCGCCTGGACCGTCTCGTGAACATCATGAACCCGCAGGATCTGGACCCCGGCATCCATCCCCTTGGTGGCCAGCGCGATCGAGCCGCCCAACCGATCCAGCGCGTCCGCTTCGTTCGACAGCGCGCCGATCATCCGCTTGCGGCTGACGCCCAGCAGTAGCGGGCAACCGAGCGCGTGGAACAGCGGCAGAGCGTTGAGCAGCGCAAGATTGTCAGCGATCGATTTGCCAAAGCCAATCCCGGGGTCGAGGATGATCTTGTCCTCCGCAACACCGCCGACAATCGCTTTGTCGCGGGCAGATTTGAGGAAATTGAACACGTCGAATACGACATTGGAATAGGTCCCGCCTTCGTGCAGATCTTCGCCCGGTCCCGGAGCATGCATCAGGATTACCGGACAGCCCGTGTTGGCGACAAGCTCGCTGGTCCGAGGATCATAGCGCATGGCCGAGACATCGTTGGCGATATGCGCGCCCGCCTGCAGCGCCGCTTCGAGCACCCCCGCCCTCCGGCTATCGACGCTGATCGCGGCGCCCATGCTCGAACAATATTCGACCGCTGGTAGAACCCGATCCTTCTCATCGCCTTCCCAGGTCGCTTGCGCACCTGGCCGCGTGCTCTCGCCGCCAATGTCAATTATGGAAGCACCCGCCTCAATCATCCCCGCAGCATGGGCGCGGCCCGCATCGGGCTTGTCGAGAAACTCGCCGCCATCCGAAAAACTGTCCGGCGTGACATTGAGGATCCCCATGACTTGGGGCTGATCGAGCCGGATCGCCCGATCGCCCAATTCAATCGGCGCATGCACCTTGGCAAGATTGCTCCACTGCGCAGCCGCATCCTCGGCTAGCCCATCCGGCAGTTGGGACAGGACCTGATCAATTGTTTCCGGCGTCGCCAGCCAGCGCTCCTTCACACCCTGCTCATCGCGCGCAATCACTGCAAATTCGCGGGCATAGACCATCGATCCGCCGAGCCGAACGGCCTTGCCCTCGACCGCCTGGGGTCCCGGGACGGTTGTGAGCGGGCGGATATAGATCGATGCAGTCATGGCCGACAATGTCCTCGCGAAATCCTACTGGATGGAACACTTGGAACAGTGTTCTTGAAAAGGAAACAAGGCCCTCTCTTCGCGCGGTCAGAGCGGGTTGAAAAGAGCACGCAAGTCAGCATTCCACTGCCCTATCGCAGCCTGTCGACGTAGGATAGCCAGATGATTTGAATGGCCAGGTCGAACCTGACTGAGCGGAGTCTTATCCCAGCGCGACTATATTGTCAGAGTCTGCGCGACCGATACGATTCGTTTCGTGCTCACGTCCGTTGACGAAGATGCGATTGCTCCCGGCCGACTTGGGATCTTTCAATGAGGACAAGGCCTGTCTTGCGATCGAATGATAGGATGCTTGCAGGTTGCTTTCGACAATCCCGCAACTGAGCGTGGCATTCATCATGCCCCCAACGCTCTCATAGCTCTTTCGTTCAACCTCTTCGCGCACATTCTTGGCGAGCTTCAGACCAGAATCCGCGTTCATTCCGACCAGAAGAACCCCAAACTGGTCTTCACCAATCCGGCCAACGATATCGCCGTCACGCTGGCAAGCGCGAAGGGTATCGGCCAAGTCGCGCAATACAAGATTGCTGGTTTCCTGACCCCACTCGTCCCGAAAAGCATCGAACCGATCAATCTCGAAAATCGCAAGTGAGACCGGGAGTCCCAAGCGATGCGCGTTGCTTATCACCTCTTCCGCAGCGTGGTCGAAGGTTTGGCGGTCCAGAAAACCGGACACCGGATCGGCCCGCTTCGCACGATAGCGGATTTCGATCGCATCACGGATCGCGATAGCGACCAGGCTCACTCCCAACACAACCGCCAGCGCAGTGATGAACATCAGACTGGCTGCGTTAATCGCCGACTTTCGCTCAATGATCGCTTGAATATCGGCTTCAATTAGCAGCAAGACCGCCGGGCGAACCGTTCCAAACGCGGCGATGGAGACCATGGTCCAGACAAGCACCCGGTCAAGAATGTCCATCGGACGCGCCATCCACAAGACGATCGCTCCGATCCCAAACAGGATACCACTGGCACCATTCTGGACCACGAGAGCCACAGTGCCATTGCCAGTCGCCAGTGCAGGGTACAGGATTGCACCGGATACTGCAGTCACTGCAAGCATCGCTGTCAGCGGGATCTTCTGGTTGAGTCGGGCCGCACACCCCCACACAATTGCAATAACGCTTATGCAAGCCATGCCGTGGAGAATCGGCGTAATTTCTGCGGTATCCAACGCGGGGAACACCATGTGCAAAGACATAGCCAAACTCAGAGCTAAAAATCCGGCTGCAAAGCCCAAGAGGTGACGCCTGGCAGGATCAGCGCGCCACAGCGCAACAAACGCTATGGTGAACACAATCGCCAACGCTGGCAAAAGTAGATCTTGCACCTCTTGAACCTCCCAGCGGCGTAGTTAGCAAAGCATTACCTGCATAGCCAGCTAGAGTCTTGCGATTGGTTCATTACGTGACACCAGTCCGATCGTGGGGCACGATGTCGAGCAAGTATCGGTCACCCAAGTGATCGCGTCAGCGGTCAATGCGCCGCGATTGAGTGGGGCTGATATACTTGCTGACCGGAATGAATACGGCATAGCTTTTTGTCATGTCAGACTGGGTAAATCGGTCGGCTGGTCTGGGTGCTCACGAAGTCGTTTCCAGCCTGGCTGTGACCGGCGGCGATACGATCAACATCGTGCATGTTTATGGGTGAGTTCAACGCGACCCCGTAGGCGCTCTTGCCTTGCCAGACGATCCGCCCTGTCAGATCAAATCCCTGCTGCAACGAGACCAAAACAGTCATGCCGCGCCGCATCGCTTTGCTCTCCGATACGAACCGACAACCGCTTGTCGAAATATCAATGACACGCACCAGGGCTTTGCCCCCAATGTAGTGAGCAAAACCATCAAGGGCCACTGGGACCCGATCGTCGGCACGTACCTCCATAAACCTTCAAACCTGCATTTTGAGCTCACCACACTCGATGAGCCCTTCTGCCAATTGCGAAGATCAACAATGCCGAAACATGGTAAACATTCGGGCAACAAGAAGCCCGGTATTGCCCACAGCTGGAAAATTAGAAAACTTTTAGGAGCAGAAGAACGCCTGCCTGGGCAGTACGGTTTGAGTTTGCCCTACCCCGAACAGCCAAGGTTGGGCAGTTCAAGGTAGCTCTCGGCCATTTCGGCAAGATTCGAACACAAGCGATTGAGTTTCGCTTGAGCGCTCTCGTGATCCTCATCGTTGGCCTCGGCAGCACCTGAACTCGAAAGAATCGCGTCTCGATATGTCGCGGTCGCTATTCGCAGAGTGGTCTGCATTCGTTTCCGCAATTCTTCGATCGGAAGGTTGGATGTTTGCACCCGGTCAGCGAGCCAATCAGCAGTTTCTTTGCGAGCTTGCACGAGGTGCCCTAATGATTCGACGTCGTCTATGCTGTCAGCCGCGCGGAGAAGGTTTGCGTTTGTGTGGGTAAAGTCGAGAAGATCGGACAAATAGGTCTTGAGCAATTGTCGGTCGGTCAACTCTGCTGGATATGTCGCCTCATATTCTTGGGTGCGATCAAGAATGAACCTGTATACCGCCGCCCGCAAAACACCTTCCTTGTTCTCGAAGCGACGGTAAATGGCACCGGTGGTAACGCCGGCTTCGCGCGCCAACTCCGCAACGGTTAGCTCAGAGAAAGACTTGTTGGCGAGCAGCCGCATCAGCGCATCCAGCAGCTTTCGCTCAGTCTCGAGAGCACGCGCCTGTTTCGGTCTTTGAGGCTCTGGCATCCGTTCCACCCTGCAGCTTATTGGTCAGTTCAGCTGCTCGATACCATTTAACGCTCCGCATTAAGAAAGGTAACAGCCTTACCGTTACCAAAGTGGATAAGCGAAGTGACTAATGGCTTCTTTACCGTAATGAACGTCGGCCTTGCCACAGCGTTCCTTAGGCTGATCGGAGTGTGCCTATGAGTCAGACCTGAGAATATCTTCCAATAGGTCCGCATGCATCTTCAAAGCCTCGTTTTCGCCAACGAATTCTCTGCAAGCCGCAAGACTCTCGATGAGTTGATCCATCTGTACTTGGTCGACGCGACCGTCTCTCTTTAGAACCGACATTGCCATCGTCGCGACTGTTGACGCATACAGCGAAAAGGCCAACGACGGATCACTAACTCTGTGCACTCTTGATCTCCACAGATTCCGGGCGCCGTGACCGATCGGCCAACTGCGCCGCAAAATCCTTCCATTCCCCAGACTTGGTTAAGGCCCTTGGCCTTGAGTAAGTCATTGTTGGTTAACAAGCATGCCGCGTGCCAAAATGGCACTCTCCGCAAGATCAAAGACTTGGATGGTAAATAGGGCGTAAACAAAGGTTAATTGTAAGATTGCCCGACAGTAAGTCAGTCAAACTCAGCTAACACGATCTGTATTTTTGTGCTCAAATCTCCGGCCACGCGGCGGCGCGCGGTTGGAGCTTGATCATTGATGAACGGAGCAATCCTTCAATGTTCAATCGCGGTCTTGTAGGGCGATTAGGCACGAAGTCATGAGCACGGGGGAAACGCACTCAATGACCAAATATCTTCCGGCAGCAGTGTTGGCGCTAGCACTGGGTTCGGCGGCGGCAAGCATGGCTCAGCCACCAAAGACCGGCGATGATTATGCGATGGCGGCGAGCCAGCTCGACCAGATGTTTGACGCCTACCCGGCTGAAGAGGGCGACGTGCCTGCCCCAAGTGCCTCGATCTTGACCGAGTATGAGCCATGGATCGGTGACGATCCTGATTGGTATCGAGCGCCCAATTTTGCCGGGCGCTATCACCTGACATCGTTCGGTTGTGGGACCGAGTGCCAAAGCTATGTGCTGGTCAACCCTGCCGACCCTGGGGCGCGGATCGGAGTGACCACGCGCCATGGCGCCGACTTCCGTTTGAGCAGCCGCTTACTGATCGCCAACTCGCCAGCAGAACTGCTCGACTATGGCGATGTCGAATTGCCCGAAACGCTGCGCCCGCGCTGTTACCTGCTCAACGACGAAGCCGAAGGATTGATCGAGATCGATTGCGGCTTTTGAGCAACCCTAAGTGCGATTACTGTTCAGACTCGGCCCGCTCGCCTGAACGATCACGGCGAAACTTGGAATGGCAACTTACGCAGGTTTCGCGCACCAGTGCCCATTGCGTTTTGAAGCCCTCGGTGTCCGCAGCCTTGGCATAGGCTGACAACTCGGTGGCGCGTTCTGCATAAAGCGCCGCAATCGCTTCAAACTCTTCGCGCTCGCTCCAGATCGTCGGCAGCGCATTGGAGCGTGGGCTCATCGATCCTTCGGGAAACATTTCCGGCAGCGCTGTGGCCCATCTCGCGAGAGAACGAGCCGGTCCCTCCATCCCAGTGACCTGCCCCCCGCCTTGGACGATCCCGAACATTCCGCCGAACAAATTAGCCGACATCCAATAGCCAGCACGGCGTCCAGCCACGAGGCTGTCGACATCAATCGAAATCTTGGCCGGAGCTGCTTCGGCTTGCGCTGCGTCCGGCTCAGTGCCACCATTATTGGCGTGGACGGCAGTGCCGACGGCCAGAACCAGAGAAAGGGGTAATGCAAGGGTTTGGAGCTTCATGACATCTCTCCTCAATCAGCGTTGATCGCATCCGTTATTAGTACTACAATGTAGTATATATAGAAATGAACGACACTTCCAACAAGAATCTTGGCGAGTTCGAGATCATGGTCATGGCAGCCATCCTGCGACAGGGGGGCGATGCCTATGGCGTCAGCATTCGCCAGGAGATCGAGGAGCGAACCGGGCGCTCTCCCTCGCTCGGCGCGCTTTACGCAACTTTGTCGCGCCTTGAAAACAAAGCGCTGGTGCGATCACGCCTGGGCGAAGCGACTGCCGAACGCGGCGGGCGAGCCAAGCGACATTACGCGATTGAGCCGCTCGGCGAACAATTGCTCGAACGCTCGATTGCGGCCTTGCAGAGCATGACCGAAGGGCTGGTGTTCCGGCACGTGAGCCCATGAGCGCACCCGAGCCCCCGCAACTTTCTCGCCTGGCCGAGAGCGCTGTTCGCCTGCTGGCTGGACCCGAATTCAGCGACGCCATATTGGGGGATTTGGAGGAGGAGATTGCCGAGCGCCTGCCCACCAAACGGTCCGGATGGATTTGGAAGGAAATCTTGACCAGCGCTCCAGGGTTGTTCGGGATGCGGCTGCGCAACGCCGATTTTGAGGGCCGGCTTCCCTTTGTCGTGCTGACGCTGGCGATGTTCGTCTTGCTCTATCTGTGGACGGTCTTCGTTACCATCCCGATCATGATCGGATTGCATGACAGCTTCGGGATCGGGGGAACTACCGGTTACATATATTTCTATCTGCTGGTGAGGCTGCCGAGCGTGGTGTTTGCCGGAATGGTCATCGCCTATCTAACCTTCCATCGCGATTGCAGCCTGATCCGCAACGCAGCCACGCGCCTGTCGCCGCTGCTGCTGTTGATTGCCCTCCCGCAGCTGTCGAACCTAGTTGGCTCAGGCAATATCGATCAATGGGTCAGCCAGACCGCCCGCATTCTGGCGGACACTATCGCGCTGCTAGCAGCCGCCAGGCTGGGCCTATGGTTGAGACGAAAATGGGCCTGAGCCGGGGATAAAGCGGCCGATCCTTGACCGGCCGCTACAATTTCAGTTCAGCACTTTGCGAAATGTAACTTTGTCATCGCCGACAGCCCAATAATCCCTAATGCGAGCCTCGCGCTCGTAGCCCAGCATATCGTAGAACCCTCGAGTGCGCTTGAACTCGGCAGTGCCTGAGGTGTCGACAAGCAGCATTCGCAAGCCTTCATCAGCCAGCTGGGCTTCGACGAAAGCCATCAACGCTGATCCAAGGCCCTCCCCATGTCGATCCGGGTCTACAGCGATCATGAGAAGGTTCCAGACTCCGTCAGTCATCTCCTCGGGCGCATAGTAGCAAGCGGCATCCACTTGCCCGTCGTCAAACACCAGCCATCGTTCGGATCCCCCTTCAGAGAAGTAGGGCTGGGTCATATGCTCGAGCATCTCGGGCGGAAACATCTGATTGGTCTCAACAAGGTATTTGACGCGATCGAGATCGCTGCTCTCAAGCGGGCGAATGGCATTCTTTCTCATAGGAATTCTCTCAGAGTGAGTTGACGTGTGAAATCGATCGGCGAACCGACGTTGCCGCCGTGCAGATTCTGTGCGCTAAGCTGTTGGGCTCAGACGAGGGAAACAGTGGTGGTCAAAAACACTCCATTGGCCCGCAAAGGGCCAGTGCGTTGTGCAGGGTCGTTCGGCGCTTTGCAAGGAGCGATCAGCGCTCCGCTCGTGAACGGTTACCTATCGCTCGCCCCGGAAATCTGCCGGGATCGGGCAATTCACACACGCTCGGTCATCGCACAGTCGGCACAATGTCTGCCGCTCAGCACCGCTGCTCTCCATGCGAGACAGGATCTTGCCCAACAACTCGCCGAAAGCCACTTGCTCGGATTCATCAAGAACCGCAATCAATGGCCGGATCGCCGCGAGGCGCCCCTTGAGCAATCTATCACGAAGGGCAAATCCCTCATCGGTAAGGAACAGTGCGACTGCTCGCCTGTCTTCGCCCCGCCGACGCTCGATCAGACCGTCGGCAACGAGCCGGTCAACCAGCCGCACGGTCCCGGGATGTGAGAGGCCGAGCACCCGCCGCAACTGATCATTGGATGGGCCGAACCCATATCCCACCACCACAAGCGCAGCCGGTGTTTCGCCAACATGGCTGAGAATATCGCGCGCAGTCTGCTCAATTCGATCAGCCACAGCGAGCCCCAGCACTCCAAGTAGATTTGCCGTCCGGTCGGTCATGAATGAGCAATATGTGCCTAGCGCACATTTTTCAACTTGACCATTTATGTGCGCTGCGCACATAAATCGAGATCATCGCGATTCGCAGCGCCAAACCGGAGTGTGAGCAAAAATGTCGAACCCAACCCAAGCCGCCCTTTCGCCCGAGCATCAAGACTTCTACGAGCGCTTCCAATCGTTCTGGGCTGTTCCATCGGGAGCGCGCGTCGCAGAGATCATCCGGCCGGATGCGCGGATCCATTTCTCCGGACAAGGCAGTTTCACCGGCGCCGAATACATCGAGGTGATGGCCGGAATCCTCGACAGTATGCATGGTCTGAAAGTCACACCGATCGATTGCGCCGGAGACGGTGAACGGCTGTATATCTATTGGAATTCGTCAGCGAATTTTGACGGCGAGCGACGCGAATGGCTTGGAGTCGACCGCTTCCGCATCGCTGACGGCATGGCGGTCGAGGAGCATATCATTTTCGACCCCAGCGTCTTGCAATAGCAGCGCACCCAAATGGGCAGGCAATGTCTGCGCAGCTGGACGCTGGTTAGGTCTAGTCTTCGCTGGCGAGCAGATAGAGCTGGCGAGCAGCATCGACCGGCTTGATCTCCCCGCCATCCTCATAATGCCAGAAGCTCCATCCATTGCAGCTCGGTGCGCCTTGCAAATCCTTGCCGAGACCATGGATCGAACCGGTCTTACCGTCATGATCCAGCGAGCCATCGGCCCGCACGGTGGCTACCCAGCGGCGCTTCTTGTCAAACACCTGCGTGCCCGGCTTGATCATGCCGTTTTCAACCAGAGTGCCAAAGGCAACCCTCGGGGCAGCTTTCTTGCTCTGCATGGTTTCGAGCGCGCTTTCATCCAGCGGCAGCTCCTTCTCGATCCGCTTCATTGCGACACCGCGATAGAAATCCTCACGCTCACAGCCGATCCATTCGCGGCCCAAGCGTTTGGCCACTGCTCCGGTGGTGCCGGTACCAAAGAAGGGATCGAGCACGACGTCGCCTTTTTCGGTCGTTGCGAGCAGCACGCGGTAGAGCAGCGCCTCAGGCTTCTGCGTGGGATGCGCCTTCTTGCCGTTTTCCTTGAGCCGCTCGGCCCCGGCGCAAATCGGCATCACCCAATCGCTGCGCATTTGCAGCTCGTCATTGAGCGTTTTCATCGCGCGATAGTTGAATTGGTAACGCGACTTCTCACCCATGCTGGCCCAGATCAGGGTCTCATGCGCATTGGTGAAACGCGTGCCCTTGAAGTTGGGCATCGGATTAGTCTTGCGCCAGATGATGTCGTTGAG
Organism: Erythrobacter sp.; assembly: GCA_965249945.1. GTDB lineage: Bacteria > Pseudomonadota > Alphaproteobacteria > Sphingomonadales > Sphingomonadaceae > Erythrobacter. The sequence continues at coordinate 2,700,242 of OZ252258.1, forward strand.
GATCCAGAACCCCAGATCCTGAATGATCGAACCGCAGCGGAAGATGTTGTGATAGCTTCCGATCACCCACAGCGAACCATCGGGTTTGAGCACGCGGCGGGCTTCGGTCAGCCAGGCGCGGGTGAATTCGTCATAGGCGCTAAAACTGTCGAACTGGTCCCAATGATCGTCGACCGCGTCGACCTGACTGCCGTCGGGGCGGTTGAGATCGCCGCCAAGCTGAAGGTTGTACGGCGGATCGGCAAACACGCAATCAACGCTGTTGTCTGGCAGCGAGCGCATTGCTTCGATGCAATCACCAGATAGGATCTGGCCGAGCGGCAGGTCGACTGAAACATCGCGCGCAGGCGCTTTGGTCTGCACTTTGGCAGTACCCGCTGCCCGCAGCTTTGCGGTTTCCATCACACCCATTTCAGTCCCCTTTGGCCGCGCTCGGCCCATTCATGGCAAAGTTATCCACAGGGTGAGTCCTTCGAGACTCCGCGTCAAGCAAAACTGATGAAGCTTTATGGTTAACGATTGGTAAGCGGGGCCAAGGCCTGTGCGGAACAGAACGAGTCCATATCTAGATATAGAGTCTTGGCGATCGCCCGAGACTCGACATCATGGGGTGTGACACGGAAGACTCAGAACAAAGATTTGCAATAAGTTTCTCAGACGATTGCGCGCCTCGCTTGCTGTCTGTCGCGCAATCGCTGTGCCGGGCGTTAGCCTGGCTTGAGCTACCCGATCAGCTGCCTCGCGGCCCGGCGAGCGCCTTTTCCCTCGGAAAATCAAGCTTGATCCGACTCGGGTGAGTCCCCACAACGTTAGTTATGGTTAAGAGGGCGTTTACCATACTTGCCAGCGGCTCAGCGCTGGGCGCGGCGACACTGCTTGCCGTGCCTGCTTGGAATCACTCGCTGGCCGCCAATCCGGCCAGCGCGCTACCCCCCTACATCGCCTACAATTCTGTTCTTTCAGAGAGCAATTCGCTGAGTCGTGGCTCGGAACGCACGCGCCCTCTGAGAACCCAATCTGGTGCGACTTTGCCGATCCCGGTCAATCAGGTGCTTCAATCCGGTGTGCTGATCGTGATCAGCAAGGCCTCGCAAGAGATGTACGTCTTTCGCGATGGCAGGCTTTGGGATTCCTCCCCGGTCTCAACCGGCAAGCGCGGCAAGGCCACTCCATCGGGTATCTTCCCGATCCTGCAGAAACGCCGCCACCACCGTTCAAACCTCTATTCCAACGCGCCGATGCCCTACATGCAACGGATGACATGGGACGGGATCGCGATCCACCAGGGCAAACTTCCCGGATATCCAGCCTCGCATGGCTGCATTCGCCTGCCGGGCCAATTCGCCAGCGCATTGTTTCAGCTGACCGCACGGACAACCACGACAGTCGTGGTGACCGACCATGCATTGGAGACCGGCGCGCAGGCGCGATTGCTGGCGCAGCACATGCCGATGCCACGGGCGGGTCAGCGCGGACATTTGATCCAAGGGGCTGAACCGCAGCTGGCGCAATTGAACGTCTCTGCGATGGATGAGCAGCTCTCGCTCGCATCACGTGACAAGACCGGACAAACAGCTTGGTCGTCCCTGGCACAACCCGGGGAAGCTCAGCGACCAGGTGCAAAGCGAGCGATCGCTAATCCGTCTGGTCGATCACAGACCATCCAGCTTGCCGCAGCGGGCAGTATGATGGAGGCCAATGCCTATTGGTCGCAGATCAGCAATCGCTTCCCTGAGCTGAAGCAATACAAGAAGCAAATCGTGACGGCGACCGTGAACTCCAAGAGATATTACCGCCTGCGCGTATCGGGCAAAGGGGCAAGAGCGTCCTGCGCTACAATGCGGCAATCCGGCATGGATTGCTTTATGGTTAGCTAGCTGGCCACGGCTCGAACACGCTCAACTGAATACGAACACCGTATTGGCGAAGAATGCCGCGACCAGCACGGCCCCGAGCACGCGGCTGATCGATTTGACGAACCACAGGATCAACAGCAGCACAATTGCGCTCCCTGCGAGAAGGAGCGACTGGAGCCCCAGCAAACCTTCGGGCAGAGCGAAAGGTGCGATCGACATTGTCGCACCGCCGATCAGCAGGATGTTGTAGATGTTCGACCCGACCACATTGCCGACTGCCAGTCCGGGCTTGCCGCGCAATGCCGCCGCCGACGACGCCGCCAATTCGGGCAGCGAGGTTCCGATCGCAACGACCGTCAGTCCGATGGCGGTCTCACTGACCCCAAAGATGCGGGCAAGATCGATCGCACCGGTTACCAGCAGCTGGCCGCCAAACACCAAGATTGCGAGGCCACCGACGAAGAACCCGATGGCGAGCCAAGTGCTTTGGCCGTCTTCGCCTTCTTCCTCGATCGGCTCTGCACCGGGATTGTTGTAGCGCCAGACGATGTAGCCGACGATGGCTCCCAGCAGCGCCAGACCAATCCAATGCGCACCGAGCTGCGAATAGGCGAGGCCGACCAGCAGCGCAGTCGCCATCAGGGCCACGATCGCATCGCGCCGCCCTGCCCCGGTCAAGGTTATCGGCATTACCACCGCTGTCGCCCCCAGGATCAGCAGCGTGTTGGCGAGGTTCGAGCCGTAGATATTGCCCCAGGCGATCTGCGGCGATCCGCGTAAGGCGGCTTCGACGCTGGCGACCATCTCGGGCATCGAGGTCGCGAAGCCGACGATCACCAGACCCGTGAAGAGCGTCGAGACGCCGAGCTTGTGGGCAATGCCAACCGCGCCGCGAACCAGAAGTTCGCCGCCAATGGCAAGGCCAGCCAGGCCGGCAAGGCTAAAGAGAATCGCTTCAAGCATGATTGCGTGCGCCCGCTAGCCGATCCAGTACAAGCTGCCGAGCGAAATCATAGGCTCACAGCAAATTGGCTTGAGCGACGGGGGCGAAGGAATGCCGATGCAGGGGTGATGGTCCATGTACCCTCAACGCTTCCATATGCTCTCGCGTTCCATACCCTTTGTTCGATTGCCAACCGTAATGCGGATAATCCTCTGCAGCTTGGAGCATCAGCCGGTCGCGCCATTCCTTGGCGACGATCGAAGCGGCTGAGATCGCGGGCTCGAGATCATCCCCTCCGACAATCGCTCTGGCGGGCCAGCGCCAGCCGGGACGGCGGTTCGCCGGGGTCATATTGCCGTCGATCAGCACCTGCCTGACCGCGCTGGAGGTGGCTTCAGCCAGGGTCGCAACCGCGCGGGTCATCGCTTCCAATGTGGCTTGCAGAATATTGATTTCGTCGATCTCGGCCGGTTCGATCACTCCGACCGCCCAAGCGCAATTGGCGCGGATCTCAAGATCCAGTTTTGCGCGCTTTTTCGACGAAAGCCGCTTGGAATCCGCCAGACCTTGCGGAGCGGGATTGCACAGAATGACGGCCGCTGCCACGACCGGTCCAGCCAGCGGCCCTCGCCCCGCCTCATCGACACCGATGATGGCGTCAGAAAACTGCAAATCAGGGGCACCATATTCGTTCATGGGAGTATCAGACAGCATGATGACCTTTTCCAAACTCACGCTCACCCTATCCCTTCCCGCCCTCGCCCTCGCAAGCTGCGCCAATGCCAATTCGGGGGACAGCGCTGAAATGTCTGTCGCCGCCGGCGATGCGACTGTGACGATGACCACTGAGGCGATGGGCAAGTTCGACCAACCGTGGGCGATCGAATTCGCCCCGGGCACAGAAATGCTCTTCATCACCGAGAAACCTGGCACCATGAAATTCATGAACGCCGCGACCGGCAGCGTCGGCACGGTCAGCGGCGTTCCCGAAGTCGCCTTTGGCGGCCAAGGCGGATTTGGTGACGTGGCTTTCCTCGAGAGCGAAGCCAGCGACGAAATCGGCACCCGCACGATCTATCTCAGCTGGGCCGAAATGGGTGAAGACAACACCCGCGGCGCGGTGGTCGGTAAAGGCAAGCTGTCCTGCTCAAGCGACACGGCATGCGCAATCGACGGGCTCGAAGTGATCTGGCGGCAGGCCCCCAAGGTCGAAGGCCGCGGTCATTATTCCCACCGCATCCTGTTCTCACCCGATGAGCAATATATGTTCGTCGCCAGCGGTGACCGCCAGAAGCTGGTCCCGGCGCAGGACAATACCAACTCGATCGGCACAATCGTTCGGCTCAATCTCGATGGCACTCCCTCCGAAGGCAACCCCTTCGCAGATGAAGGCGGCGTCACCGCAGAGATCTGGTCTTATGGCCATCGCAATATCCTCGGCATGGACTGGGATATGGACGGGCAATTGTGGGAGATAGAGCATGGCCCCGGCGGTGGTGACGAGCTCAATCTCGTGACCGAAGGCGCCAATTACGGTTGGCCGACCCGCTCCTATGGCAATCACTACGATGGTCGACCGATCCCGGATCACACCGAGGATGATGGCTTCGTCAAACCGGCTGCGCATTGGACTCCGGTGATCGCGCCGGGCGATATGATCATCTACAAGGGCGATATGTTTGGTGCCTGGCAGGGCGATGCCTTTATCGCAGGTCTGCGCAGCGAAGCGCTGGTGCAGATCAAGCTCGACGGTGACCAGGCGACCGAAATTGCTCGGCACGAGGTTGGCGGGCGCTTGCGCTCGGTCGAACAAGGCCCTGATGGATCGATCTGGGTGGCTGAAGATGGTCCAGACGGTCGCTTGATCAAGCTGAGTTTGTAATAGCTTTTCTTGACGTCCGCACGCCATCCGGCGTGCGATATCCTCGCGGCCAGCGGACAAGTCCGCGCCGCTGCGGACGGGCAGTCGCCCTTGCGGTTTGCTGATCGCAAACCGGTTTGATCTTGGTCACGGCAGTCAGCGCGCGAGCGATCCTTTTCATTTGCGGATCGGGCATCCGCCCGATCCTTGTGCCATGGCCACCCGCTCCCTCCACCCTACCACCCGGATAGTATCCCGGTAGGCTCCGGGTGGTAGGGTGGAGGGAGCGGGTGGCTTGGCAGAACTGCACAAAGCTCCTAACCGCCCGCCCATGGCTGTGCTTATCCCTTTATCGACGGTCGATCCCGCCCTGATCGAGCAATTGCTCGACCGCGCCTTTGGCGAGGACCGTCACGCGCGCACAGCCTATCGCATTCGCACCGGGATGAACTGGCTCGAAGCGCTTAGCTTTGCCGCGCTTGATGATCAGGAAATGCTGGTCGGTACGATCCAGGCATGGCCGGTTGGACTGACCGATTCAGATGGGCGCCTGTATCCACTTCTGATGGTCGGACCGGTGGCGGTGCTGCCCGAGCATCAGAGCGCGGGCTATGGCAAGGCCCTGATGCTGGCTTGCCTCGAAGCAATCGCCCAGACCTCCGGCAATGCTCCGCCGCTGCCGCAAGTGATGATTGGCGATCCCGAGTATTACGAACGCTTCTTCGGCTTTACTGCGGAGCATACGTCGGGATGGCGAACACCTGGTCCGAACGACCCAGCACGATTGCTGGTGCGGTGCGAAAATCCTGCCGTTCTGCCCGCCGAAGGAAATCTGGGGCCGTGGGATCCCAGCATGTTGGCAGACTAGCGCTCTTCTGGCATCGAAAACAACGTAATGCCTTACGAACCACCCCCTTATCTGGCTGAATTGACCTTGGCCGAGATCGCCGAGCAGGTCGCCGCGCGCAAATTGCCGCCGGTTGAAGGGTGGGCGCCGCAAAAGCATGGTGATAGTCGGATGCGTATTGCCGCCGATGGGACCTGGTACCACGATGGCTCTCCGATCAAGCGCGATGCCATGGTCCGCGCCTTTTCCGGACTGCTGATCCGTGATGCAGATGGTTCGCATCATCTGGTAAGCCCGTTCGAAAAGCTCAGCATCGCGGTCGAAGACGCCCCCTTCGTGGCGACCGATTGCGCGGTCCGCGACGGTGGTTTGGCGTTCCGGCTCAACACTGATGAGCTAGTAATCGCTGGTCCAGAGCATCCCCTACGCGCCGCGGGCGATGCCGAAACTCCAGCGCTCTACATCCATGTCCGCCGCGGATGCGAGGCACGGCTGAACCGCTCGACCTATGCTCAGCTGGCCGAGATCGCCTTGGATAAAGGCGAGGATTGGACGGTCACCAGTGGGGGTGAGACCTATTCACTGCTTCCGGCATGAGCAGCCTGTTCGATCATCTTTCACGCGTATTTGAAGAGGGGCACCAAGGCCCCGCTCCCGATCTGTTGAGTGATGGCCATTTTGCCGATCCCGATCGTGTGACCCAAGCGGCGGTTCTGATCGCCGTGACAGATCGCGAAGAACCCGGGGTAATCCTGACCCAGCGCCCGCAGGATATGCGCGATCATCCCGGCCAGGTCGCATTCCCGGGCGGCAAGATTGATCCGGGGGAAGATGCCGTGCAGGCCGCATTGCGAGAGGCCGACGAGGAGCTGGCGCTTTGCCCCGATCTTGTCCGCGTCATCGGAACGACCGATCTCTATCGCACCGGCACGGGCTTTGACGTCACGCCGGTGCTGGCGGTGGTGCCGCCCGTTCTTGAGCTGGTGCCCAGTCCTGGCGAGGTTGAAGATTGGTTCGAGGCTCCGCTTTCACTGCTGCTTGATCCCACCAGTTGGGAAACCCACGAAGTCTTCTGGCGCGGTGCCAATCGGCGTTACCTTGAGCTCAACTATCAGGGCTTCCGCATCTGGGGTGTGACCGCTGCCATCATCGCCAATCTGTCCAAGCGCATCTCGATCGAGAGGCTTAACCATGGCGTATGATCTCGGGAATGCTCAATGGCCGCATCGCACTGGCTTGGCCCGGCTGACCAAGACGCTGGGTGCAGACAACATTCGCTGGGTCGGCGGTGCGGTGCGCGACACGCTGCTCGATCTCGAGGTCCACGACATCGATTGCGCCACCAAGTTGACACCTGACGTGGTGATTGATTGCTGCTCTGAGGCGGGAATCCGAACGGTCCCTACCGGAATCGAACATGGCACCGTTACCGCCGTCCTCGATGATGGCCCGGTCGAGATCACCACTCTACGGCACGATGTTTCAACCGATGGGCGTCGCGCAACCGTGGCCTTCGCAGACAATTGGCGGGACGACGCAGCGCGCCGGGACTTCACCATCAACGCTTTGTTTGCGCATCCGGAGACGTTGGAGATATCCGACTATTTTGATGGCCTATCCGATCTCGACCAACGCCGCGTCCGATTCATCGGCAATGCGCGCGAGCGAATCCGCGAAGATCACCTGCGGATCCTGCGCTATTATCGGTTCCAGGCTCGCTTTGGTGCCGAGCTGGATGAGGAAGCGGAGAATGCCTGCGCCGAGCTTGCAGGAACGCTAAAGGGGTTGAGCCGAGAGAGGGTGTCGGGAGAGCTACTGGCATTGCTCAGCCTTCCCAACCCACATCCAACCGTCGTTCGCATGTTTGATCGCGGCGTCTTGCCAGTCGTCTTGCCAGAGACCTGCCAGGCGCATCTCGATGCGCTCGCCAAGCTAATTGCGGACGAAATCGCGCAGGGAATCGAGCCCAATGCGCTCAGACGATTGGCTGCGCTGCTGCCGCCTTCGCCCGATGTGGCTGAGACTGTCGCGGCACGGCTGCGATTTTCCAAGGCGCAAAGAGCACGTCTTGTCTCTGCGGCGGCAAGACTGCAAACCGACACAGATGACCTGTTCGCTCTGGCCTATCAGATCGAGACAGAAAGCGCGGTCGACCGGGTGCTTCTGCTCGGCCACAATGCTAGTCCACTCAAAGGATGGACCGCCCCAACCTTCCCGCTCAAGGGGGGAGCGATTGTGGCCCGCGGTATTGCCGCTGGACCCGAAGTAGCCCGTATCCTGCAAGCGATAGAGAAACGCTGGGTCGCGGAGGGTTTTCCGGACGAGAGCCGGGTCCAGCAGCTGCTCGACGAAGCGCTGTCCTGACTTACGCGTACGTTAAGCGGGTCTTCACCTGCGATGAGCAACACTAACAGGGTTGTCATCAATCCAACATCTGCCTTAGGGAACCGCCCGGGCAGCTCGCACGTATAGGGCGTGTAAGCTAAAGTCGCCGCCGGCCCCTTTCCGGCAATTTTGTTTCAATGGCGCCCTGCAGGCGTCTCGACTGCAGGGCATGGAAGACTTGTTACTCGGAGATATCTCAATGAAATTTGCTAAGCTGGCTGTCACAGCCACCCTCCTGGCTGCAACCCCGATTGTTGTGAATGCTCAACCCGTGGGCACCGTTATCATGGGCAATGACGGCAACCCGATCGGCACAGTCATCAGCAATGACGGCACCTCGGTTGTCGTCGACACCGGCACTTACAAAACTCCTGCACTGCCAATCGCGACGTTCGCCAATGGCCCCGAGCTCAACATGACTCAGGCACAGCTCAACGCTCAGCTTGCAACGATTGCCGCCAATGCAAAGGCCGAAGCCGAAGCCAAGGCGGCTGCTGAAGCCGAAGCCAAGGCCAAGCTCGCGGCTGCAATCGCTGTCGGCACCCCGGTCATCAGCAATGACAATATGGAACTGGGCGCGATCGATCAGGTCAATGGCGACAACATCGTTATCAAGACGATTGATGAGGGCCTGGTTACACTCACCCGCAACTTCTTCGCGCTGAGCCCTGACGGTCAGCTGCAGGCGTTGGCTCCATTCGAAACGCTCATGGCAGCTGCGGTAGGCGGCTAAGCGCCTCTCCGAGCAAAGCTCGCACACTTAAAAGGCCGTCGGAGCAAGAGCTCCGGCGGCTTTTTTGCGTATTTACCCAACATGCAACTCGTTCTGGCGGATATTCTTCTTTACAATTCCACCATTCTTCTTCTCCCTGCACTCCTTGCCATTTATTAATTGGACAAACGGGGGAGAGAATCATGGCTGTTCAAACAATTCAAGTGACATCCATTAATATCGAAGAGGCGTCAGATTCCGACAATTTCGATGAGGTCTTCCTGTTTTTTCAAGCGGATGGCGGTACACCGATACGCTATCCCTTTATTCCCAACACAGCGCTGCCAAGCTCAGACAACAATGAGTTTGAACTCGGTCTTGCCGACGGACGGCTGCCGCTGTTTGTTTCGTTTGAGCACACACTGCAAATCGTCGCCTACGAGAAGGATTTTGGCCCGATCGTGAGCGGCACTGCCGATTTCATCGGCTCATGCAACATTTTGCCCGAATCTCAGGGTGAGACCGTAACGTTGTGCAGCACGGCAGATGGCGACGATGATTCCTTGACCGCTCACAGGAGCCAGGTCGCGGTGACATGGAAATGGGCGGAAGAGGACTCAGACACCAAGTTCATGACGGAGGCGTCCGGAAAGCAATGCATTCAGACCTCAGGTTACCTTTATGACGCACGCGGCAAGGGACAGCAGTTGCACGACAGCGGCGCCAATCCCGCCGCTCCTACTGACGAAGTCGCGCTCAACACAGATTTCGCCACCAGCGTCCAGCAGGCGGTAGCGGACTATTCGGCAACCGAGGATGGCCAAAGCCTGATCGCCAATGCTGCGAACATGTCGCAGCCTGAGCTGATCGCCGCGCTCGAAAAGATGATGCAGGATGACATGTTCACCGCGATTGCGCAGGCGGTAGACGATGGAACGGCGCTCGACAAATACACCGATGGTGGCGGAGTCGTTGGCAGCGTCTTTGTCTCCGTCGGTTTCGCGGCGGAGCTTGGTGTCGGAGTGGAGTTCACCGCCTCCTATGCGATGGATCCACACACCCGCGCGACCGCAAATTTCGATACCGATCCCAATCACTATTACACCCTATCAGTGACAGGCACGGCGACCTTCGGTGGGGAAAGCAGCATCGATGCAGTTCTGGCGTTCGGTGTGGCCGCGGCGACGCCGGACAATATGGACGGAATCAGTGCCGGGGTTTCGTTCTCGGCATCCTATGGAATTGGCGTTTCTGGCGGCGCATCCTTTGGGCTCATTTGGGGAGACTTCGGGCCGAGCTGTGATCCCTCTGCCTGGTCATTCACAATCGGTCCGGCGTTTGGCGTGGGCCTTGGACTTACCAGCACATACTCGCGGACCTATGTCTTATGCGAACGAGAGATCCCGGCTATCGCGCAGCCCGAAGCACAATATCTGTTCTACATTCAGGAAATCCATTGCCTGCAGAAGCAGGACACTACAGGCTCGAATGACGAGATCGTACTCCAGTTCAATCTGGATGACGCCGAAACCCCCTACTATTTTCCGACTTGGGGATCGGCGGACATTGCCGAGGACACCTATTACAACGATGACAAAAACACGACCCAAATCGACCCCAACAGCCTGTTGTATCCCGGCCTCGCGCTCAACCTCAACAAATCACTGACCTTCCAAATCCGCGATGTCGATCTCGATGCGGGGAATTTTGTAAAGGGAGAGACATTGGTCGACGCCAAGCTCAGCTTTAGTCCGACCGGCGACGGTGGATTGGCAATGAGCATTGTCTCTCCCGCAAATGACTCCGACGTTTGGCTGGACTCAGCAGACGCGAACACCAATGTCGGTGACATGAAACCGGGACAGACCGTGTTCCTATGCTGGGACAAGACCCATGATTTCAATGAGGTCTATTACAAGGTCAAATTTCACAGACTGACCTGATGGGCATCGCTCTCTGAGCCAAGGGTGGGAGCATTGCGATAGGCGTTTGCGCCTGGCTCTCCCCTAGGAAAACGTGTTGTCCTTCGGGAACCCCTGCGGCGGCAGTCGACCTGCGGCGCCGCGCGCGACCTTCCACATCCCGATCTCGTTCTCGGTCCTCGTGCGTTCACCCGATCCGCCCATGGTCCAACTCAACCCTTCGGCTAATGTGAAGGTGGTGGCATCGCTTAGCCCACCATCGCGGTAGCGCTGCAGGGTCACACCCTGGCCGCGCGACATGGTCGGCAGCTCTTCCAGCGTGAACACCACCAGCTTGCGGTTCTCTCCGACGCAGGCAACGCTGTCATGGTCCTCGCCAATCTCGCGCATCACCGCAAGCTGGGCATCACCCTTGAGGTTGACCACCTGGCGGCCCTTGCGAGTCTCAGCGAGCAACTCCGAAGTCTCGGCGATAAAGCCCTTGCCGATGCTCGATGCAAGCAGCAGCCTGCCGCCCTCCTTGTGCACCACCATCTTGGCAATGCTGGTGTCAGCTTCGAGGTCAATCATCGTCCGCACTGGCTCGCCGAACCCGCGCGCACCGGGAAGCTTGTCGCAGCCAAGCGTGTAGAACCGCCCGTTCTCGGCCGCGATCAGCAGCTTGTCGGTGGTCTGGGCGTGGAGGATGAAAGCCAGCTCATCGCCTTCCTTGTATTTGAATTCCTGATCGAGCGGGACATGCCCCTTCGCCGCGCGGATCCAGCCCTTGGCCGAGAGGATGATTGTCACCGGCTCCTTCTCGATCATCGCATCCATCGAGAATTCGACCGCCGGTGCAGCCTCTTCAATCCGGGTCCGGCGTCTGCCGATTTCGGTGTCCTTGGCATAATCCTGCCGCAGCGCGCGCAGATCCTTCTTCAGCCGCGTGCGTTGCCGCGCGGGCGAACCGAGCAGCTTCTCGAGATCGTCCTGCTCGGCCAGCAAATCGTCCTTCTCCTGCCGCAGCTGCATCTCTTCAAGCCTACGCAAGCTGCGCAGCCGCATGTTGAGGATCGCTTCGGCCTGACGATCGGTCAGTTTGAACTCCGCCATCATCACCGGCTTGGGCTCATCCTCGGTCCGGATGATCTCGATCACGCGGTCGAGATTGAGGAAAGCAATGATATAGCCTTCGACCAGCTCGAGCCGCTTGGCGATCTGGTCGAGGCGGTGCTGGGTCCGCCGCTGAAGGATCTCTATCTGAGCCCGTGTCCAATGCTCGAGCAATTCCTTGAGCCCCATCACCATCGGCGTGCGGGTTGCGTCGAGCACGTTGAGATTGAGCCCGAAGCGGGTTTCAAGATCGGTCAGCTTGAACAGGCTTTCCTTGAGCAGATCGGGATCGACATTGCGGCTGCGCGGGACCAGCACAATCCGGATATCCTCGTCGCTTTCATCGCGCACATCTTCGAGGATCGGCAGCTTCTTGTCGGCAATCGCCTGCGCGATCTGCTCGATAAGCTTACCCTTCTGGACCTGGTACGGGATCTCCGTGATCACCAGCTGCCATTGGCCGCCACCAAGCCGCTCAATCCCGGCCTCGCGATCCTCTGGTTTGTCGGCCTCTGGCGCGTGAAACACCCCGCGCACTCGGAACGACCCGCGTCCGGTCGCATAGGCATCGCTGATCACCTGTTTGCTGTCGACAATCTGCCCGCCAGTCGCGAAGTCGGGTCCCTGGAACAGCTCCATCAACCGCTCATGCTCGACATGCGGATTGTCGATCAGCTCAAGCGTGGCATCGATCACTTCAGCAACATTGTGCGAGGGGATATTGGTTGCCATCCCGACAGCAATCCCGCTTGCGCCATTGGCCAGCAGATTGGGGAACAGCCCGGGCATCAGCTCGGGCTCTTGTTCTTCGCCATTATAGGTCGGGATGAAATCGACCGTGCCCGCGTCGAGCCCCTCCATCAGCTGCATGGCCGTCTTGGTCAGGCGCGCTTCGGTGTAGCGATAGGCCGCGGCGTTATCACCATCGATATTGCCGAAATTCCCCTGCCCTTCGACCAGCGGATAGCGCAACGAGAAGTCCTGCGCGAGCCGGACCATGGCGTCATAGGCGGCCGTATCGCCATGCGGGTGATATTTGCCGATCACTTCGCCGACGACGCGGGCCGATTTCTTGAAGGTATTCGAAGGGTCGAGCTTGAGCTGCCGCATGGTCCACAGCAGCCGCCGATGCACCGGCTTCAACCCATCGCGCAGATCGGGCAGCGACCGCGCCGTGATGGTCGACAGAGCATAGACCAGATAACGCTCTTCCAAGGCGCTATCGAAAGGAACATCGACCAGCGCGTCGAAGGGATCAGAATCATCTTTGTCGGTAATCTCGGCCATCCCCCTCGCTTAGCAATGACTGCCGCAGCGAGGGAGAGCGCTTTCCACAAGGAACGGTGGGTAAGTGGGCGAGCTATCCGGAAAAATGCGCCACGTAGATTGCTGCGTCGCGGATATCAAACACGAAGGAGAACAGGATCGCAAAGGACACGGCTGCGCTCCAGATGCGATAGGCATTGCCATACTCTGCGCTCATGAAGGCCCGCTCCTTGAGCAGGACTATCAGAGGCATCGTCCAGAACACCAGATGACCGATCGCGATTGAACCGGACAGGAAGGGCAGGCCCAACAGTCGGAAGACTGCCGGCGTAACGAAGAACGACGCAACAAAGCAGATGATCACCCAGCGTGCTGGCACATGCCTTCGAACGAAGAACAGGCTCGACAGGAATGCTGCTCCGAGAAAGGACAGCCAGATTTTCACCCAGGTCGGGGTGAGCGCAATTCCGCTGGCGTCCCAACGCTGAAGGGCTCCGTGGCCTGAAGGGTATTCGGCCGGGCCAGCCGCGAGAGCTGGCGCTGCCAATACGACAGACAGCGCGACAACCATCGCTCTCGCGACGGCCGATCCATTTTCGATTTTCATTTTTAGTCTCCGTGAGCTCCGGCCCTCGCCAGCGCCTATGGGTTGCTCTCAACCTCGGTCACACCCACCTCGATTTGAGAGTAAATCGAAAGGACCGCTTGTGCGATTTCCACCGGCACTTCTTCCTGCAGAAAGTGCCCGGCTTCGGTCTCCGTCACCGTTGCATTCGGGAACTGGGTTTTCATCGGCTCCAGACCTTGCGCCAGGATCGGATCCTGCATGCCCCAAACCAGAGCCGCAGGAACATCCAAAGTGGCAACATAGTTCTGGATCTCGCGCATTTGTTCAGCGCTCGGATGATCAGGGCCGGTCGGCACCATCCGCATCAGTGCCAGAGGGGCCTTGGCATTGCCGCTATCCATGATTGGACGCTGATAAAGGGCAACCACATCGTCAGGCATAGAGGCAGGATCGCCCTGCACATCCGGCAGGCTTCTCCAGATCCCGCCGATCCCTTCGATCACAGCTTCACCCACCAGCGGTCGATTGGCCATGGCATGCGCCGACGACAATGCGCGTTCCTCTGTCGGTGCGATAAAACCGGTGTTCATCACCACCGCACCATTGAGCTTGCCTGGCGAGCGCGCGAGCACGCCCATGCCGATCGGTCCGCCCCAATCCTGTCCAACATAGATCAACTCATCGACACCGATCTGATCGAGCGCCGCCTTCATCCAGCGAATGTGATTGTCCAGCGTATGTTGGCTCGCCGGGACCTTGCTCGAGAAGCCGAGCCCAACCATGGTCGGCATGATCATCCGGAATTGGTCCGCCGGAAGCTCAGCCGCGACCTTGCGATAGAGCAGGCCATTGGTCGGATTGCCGTGCTGCATATAGACCGGGTAGCCCTCACCCAGCTCGAGCATATGCACCTTGATGCCCGGTTCGACTTCAACCAGATAGCTCTTGACCTCACGCGGGAGCGCCGAAGCGACATAGTCGGGCAATGGGAATGCTTCGAAAGAGGCTTCGCCAATCGCGACCGTTCCCTCGCCTTGCGGCGTGACAACATCTCCGTCGCGGGTCAGGAGGAAAGCCCAGACGGCCAGCACCACGATCAACAGGCCGACAATCGACAACAACGCCTTGAGAATTGGTTTCACCATCTCACACTCCCGATTCTCAGCACCCCACTGCAAGAGAGAGGATTGGGTCGGAAGGGTCAAGCGCGCAAGTGCGTCGCTCAGTCGCGCTTGGAGCCCTCGCTGCGCAGTGCGGCAACTTCCTCGCGCAAGGCCTTGAGCTGATGAATGATCTCTTCGCGCTCATCATGCGCTTCGCCTTCGGTCGCTTCGGACATGGCGTTGACGATCACACCGATGAACAGGTTGAGCACGATGAAGCTGGTCAACAGAATGAACGGGACGAAGAACGCCCAAGCATGGGGATAGACTTCCATCACCGGCCGAACGATCCCCATCGACCAGCTTTCCAACGTCATGATCTGGAACAGCGAATAGAGCGAGGCGCCGAGATTGCCGAACCATTCGGGAAAGGCCTGACCGAACAGCTTGGTCGCCATCACCGCCGAGATGTAAAACAACAGCACCAGCATCACGATTACCGTGCCGATGCTGGGGATCGCGCTGAACAGGCCGACGATGACCTTGCGCATGCTAGGCACGACCGAGATCAGTCGCAGCGCCCGCAGGATCCGCAGCGCGCGCAGGATCGAGAATTGCTGGCCGGCGGGAACCAGCGCCGCGGATACGATCGCCAGATCAAACACATTCCAGCCATTGCGGAAGAAGGACAGCCGGTACGCGAAAAGCTTGATCAGCAATTCAACTACAAAGATCCCGATCGCCAAAGTGTCGAGCCTGGTCACCACCGGGCCGACCACCTCCATCGCTCCTGGCGAGGTCTCGATCCCCAAGCCGACCGCATTGATCACAATCACGCTCGTGATGAAGCGTTCAAACCAGGCGGATTCGACAAGCGCCGTCGCGCGCTGGCGCAGCGCAGGGGAAGCGGGAGAGGTCATCGCTCCGCGATATAGGCATTCCTGGCCAAGACAACAGGGCTCTGGTCATTGCGAAACCATCAGAGGATGCCTAATGATACTTTGTAACATCACTTCACTGATTCAGGCCCTCCCATGAACGCTCAAACACCTCTCCTTCCTGTCACCGTGCTGTCCGGCTTTCTTGGCGCGGGCAAGACGACCTTGCTCAACCACATCCTCTCCAACCGCGAAGGCAAGCGCGTGGCAGTGATCGTCAACGATATGTCGGAAGTGAATATCGACGCTGACCTTGTGCGAGGCGGCGAAGCCAGCCTCTCGCGCTCTGAAGAAACCCTGGTGGAAATGACCAATGGCTGCATTTGCTGCACCTTGCGCGATGATCTGCTCAAGGAGGTCCGCTCGCTCGCCGAAGATGGCCGGTTTGACTATCTGGTGATCGAAAGCACCGGGATCTCAGAACCGCTCCCGGTCGCCGCGACCTTCTCCTTCCGCGATGAATATGGAGAGAGCCTGGGCGATGTCTCGCAGATCGACACCATGGTGACCGTGGTCGATGCCATGAACTTACTGACGGATTATTCGAGCAGCGATTTGCTCTCAGCCCGGGGCGAGACAGCTGGCGAAGGCGATGACCGCAGCCTGGTCGGCCTGTTGGTCGAGCAAATCGAATTCGCCGATGTGGTGATCGTCAACAAGGCCAACGAGGTCAGCCCCGCCCAGCTCGCCATGGTCAAGAAGGTCGTGGCTTCGCTCAATGGCGACGCCAAGATCATCGAAGCCGACTACGGCAAGGTCGCGCTCGACGACGTGCTCGACACAGGACTGTATGATGAAGAAGCCTCGGAGCAGCATCCGCTGTGGCTCAAGGAATTGTACGACTTTGCCAGCCATCGACCGGAAACCGAAGAATATGGTGTTGAGAGCTTCGTTTATCGCGCGCGTCGACCGTTTGATCCGGCCAAGTTCTACGATTTCCTGATCAGCGACAATCTCGACAAAGTGATCCGCTCGAAAGGCCATTTTTGGCTCGCTACGCGGCCTGACTATCTCGGTGAGCTCGCCATAGCCGGCACACAGAAGACCGTGAGTCGGATGGGTCGATGGTGGGCAGCCGTGCCCAAGAACCGCTGGCCCGATGACGGCACGTTCGAGGAATTCGTAATGAAGCATTGGGACCAGACCTGGGGCGACCGCCGGCAGGAGATTGTGTTCATCGGAATTGGAATGGATCAGGCAAAGCTGACGGCGGCGCTGGATGCTTGCCAGGTGAGCGAAGAGACCTTCGAGCCAAAAACCTGGGCGGGTATGCACGACCCATTCCCAGCCTGGGGTGAGCCCGCTCCAGAGCCTGCTTAACGATCGTAACGGGGCAAATTCATGCAAGCCGATTCAGCCAAGCAAGTGATTGCCGAAGCACATCAGATTGAAATCGACAAAGCGCGAACTCTGCTCCGCGATGCGGTGGAACAGGCGAGCGATGCCTGGATCTCCTCGCCGGCGATTGGTGATGCGTTGATGCTCGAGTTCATTGAACTGGCTGGTCGGTCTGCCAGCCCTTCCCAACTGGCTGAACATCTCACGTTGATTGCTCATCAACTCAAGAACGAACATAAGCGCGCGCACTAAGAGAGGACTGCCCGACGATGGCCACTTTGACTTACCTGACCACAACACATTTTGATTTCGGTGCGCTTCAACAGCTTCCGGCTGAGCTCAAAAAGGCTGGCATCACCAAGCCGTTTATCGCCACCGACGCAGGTCTGGTCGCTGCCGGCCTGGTCGATACGGTGATCGCCGCTATCGGCTCGGACTACTCGCCTTCGGTGTTTGACGGGACGCCCGGCAATCCCACTGAAGAAGCGGTCAAGCTGGCCTTTGCGCAATATCAGGCCGATGGTTGTGACGGCATCATCGCTTTGGGCGGTGGTTCGTCGATGGATCTCGGCAAGGCTGTCGGTCTACTCGACGGAAGTGGCGGCCCTTTGGCGCAATATGACCCGCTGGCGGGTGGAGCCAAATTGATCAAGCAGGTTGCCCCGCTGATCGCAGTACCAACCACTTCGGGAACCGGCAGCGAGGTTTCGGTTGGTTTCGTCATCATCCTCGAAGATGGCCGTAAGATGACCTTTGCAAGTCCACTGTTCATTCCCAAAGCAGCGATTTGCGACCCTGAACTGACCATGGGCCTTCCGGCGGGCATGACAGCCGCAACCGGGATGGATGCAATCACTCACTGCATCGAGGCTTTCCTGACGCCCCAAGTGAACCCTCCCGCCGAAGGTGTTGCGCTGGATGGGCTGTGGCGCGGTTGGCAATATCTCCCGCGTGCAGTGAAAGACGGATCCGATCGCGAAGCGCGTTGGCAGATGATGATGTGCTCAACCGAAGGCGCGCTGGCCTTTATCAAGGGCCTTGGTGCGGTCCATGCGATGAGCCACGCGGCAGGCCGGATTCGTCGACTCAACTTGCACCACGGCACACTCAACGCGGTCTTCTTGCCGACCGTGCTGCGCTTTAACCAGCCCGAGTGCGAAGAGAAGTATGTCCGTTTGCGCCAAGCCATGGGGCTTGAGCCGGGTGCAGCCCTGGATGAGGCGATTGCCGCGATGAACGCCGAGATCGGTATTCCCTCAGGTCTGACCGAGATGGGCATTGTCGAAGACTATATCCCAGGCCTGATCGAATACGCCCAAAAGGACCTCTCGGCCTTGTCAAACCCTCGTCGAGCATCGGCCGAGGACTTTGAAATGATGATCCGTGAGTCGCTCTAGCCTCAACTGAGTTGTCACTCGGCGCGGTCACTGCCATTCTCTCTTTCGGAATTCTTACCGGTGGTAGAGATGAGCGACACACCCGACTTGGCAAAACTTGAGCCGCGCCGCTTCCCGCTTGCTGCGGCCCTCTCCGGCTGGGCGGTGCTTACGCTCGCCTATGTACTTGTGTTTGCCTCTACGCTCGAGCGGCCGCTTTGGACCAATTCGCTGGACGCTGTTTCAAACAGTGTGCCCGCTCTGATTCTCGGCGTCTTGGCCTGGTTCCTGATCGATCGCTTCGTGTTCGAACGAAGTCTTCGAATCCAGCTCATCGCTCATATTGTCCTTGCGGCGGGTTTCGCGCTCGCTTGGTACTTTCTGGTGCTTGTGGTCTTGGGAGCACGCAATGGATGGCTGGAGGGCTTTGATGTCGAGCCATTCGCCGGGCCAGCCTTCATCTGGCAGCTGTTTCAAGGCGTAACGCTCTACGCTGTGGTCGCGCTCGGAACCTATATGCTGTTCTTCCAAAGCGCCGCCAAGGCGCTGCTTGATGACGCCCTTTCAAGCAATGGCACAGCCCAGCCTGAGCCTAACGCCAGCCAAGTGCTGTTCAAGGTCGAGAGGGAGATCGTCTCGCTCGCCTTTGACGAAGTGCTTCGAGTGAGCGGGGCTGGCGACTATGTTGAAGTGGTCACTCCGACCCGATCCTACCTCTCGACCACGTCATTGGCGAAGTTCGAAGATCATCTGCCAGAGGAAGGGTTTGCTCGCGCCCATCGCTCACATATCGTCCGCCTCGAAGCGATTGAGCGGGCGGAATCTGCCGGAAATGGCCGGCTGACCCTTTTGCTGAAGAACGGTGACACGATCGAAACGAGCCGCAGTGGCGCGCGCAGGATCAAACAGCACACGCTCTGAATGTCCACCCACCGCCAAAACATGGCGGTTCACGGAAAATTGGTTGGTTGGCGGCGCCTATCACTAGGCCTGCCTCCAATCAATTTGACACCAGATGGTGGAGGACAGAATGCGTATCGGAATTTCGTTCACATTGGCCATCGGATTGCTCTTCGGGCCGCAATTCGGGACCTTGGCTCAGGAACTTAACGCGCCTGAGGCTGCGCGTCTGATCGACGAAGCGCCGGTTGTGATTTCTGGTCTGGCCCCCGGCTCTGAAGTCATCTTGCGAAGTGAGCGACCCTCCCATTTCGGCTCGGGCATAATCATGCGTTCGGACTTGCGCTATATCGCGGACGACCAGGGCAATGTTGAAACGGCAAATATGGCCGCTCAGGGAGATGCCGAGCTGGCTCCACAGGGCAATCGATTGGTTTTCGCACCGTTCTGGAAGATGGCCTCTACCGGCGACAAGGTGCCGGAAGATTGGCCCATCAACGAAGTTCGTTTCTCGGTCGACATCGAAGCCGATGGCAGTTTCGAACTGTTTGAAACAATGAGGCTCGGCCCGGGTCCTGGTGATTACGTCGAGCAGCCTCTGTCAGCGGAGTTCCCCGGTGCATTCATCGCCACGCCGGTTGACCGACCCAGTGGAGATCGACCTGTAGTGATCGTACTGGGCGGCTCGGAGGGAGATGACGGAGCAGCGCGAGCCCTGACCCCCAGCTTTATCGAAGAGGGCTGGATCGTGCTTGGACTGCCCTATCATTCGCCGCGCTATTATGGTCAGGATCAGAAATTCCCCGGCCTGCCAGGGAGCTTTTTCGACATCCCGATTGACTATGTCGAAGCCGCCATAGGCGAGATCAAACAACGCGAGGGCGTGAATCCGGACAGGGTCGCGATCTGGGGCGCATCCAAAGGTGCCGAGCTTGCGCTGCTGACCGGCAGCCGGGTTGAAGGACTGCAGGCGATAGTCGGGATCGTCCCTAGCGACGTCGTCTGGGAAGGCTGGGGAGCTGGCTCTGTAGAAGGTGAGTCGACCAGTTTTGCCTATCGCGGAGAATCTCTCGCATTCGTGCCCTATGTCGATATGCGATCGATCTTCGCAAAATTGTCGCGGGGCGAGCCAGCCGCGCTTCGGCCCGCCATGGACGCTGGCCGAATTCGCTATCCCGAGCGGGTGGCGACCGCGCGGATCGAGGTTGAGCAGATCGATGAGCCAGTGCTGCTGGTCGGTGGAGATCTCGACGATGTCTGGGCGAGCGGGCCGATGGCACGCAACATCGCTGAAAGCAGAGATAGGGCCGGGCTCGAAACCATTGCCCTGACCTATCCGGACGGCTCGCACAGCCTCTCAGGCTCGCCGTTCGACCCAGGTTCACCTGCGGATGCAACGGCCCGTCAGGAAGCCTATCCGGCGATGCGGCGTTTTCTGAGACGGGCGCTCACGACGTGCACATGCGAGTGAGGCGCCAAAGTTCGACCTTGTCCAGCAGGAGAAAATGGCAATAATCCAAGGCAATGCCGGGAGAAGGCCATGAAGAGAACAGTTCTGAGCGTTTCATTCGCCCTGCTCTTGCTCACCGGGTGCTATGATGCAGGTGGCGAAAACCAATCGCGAGAGGTGATCGAGCGGCTCGAGCCGGTATCCTATGACTACTCCGATGCACCAGAGAACAAGTTTGGATTCTGGGAGGCTCAGGAACAGGGCTCGATCCTCAATCTGTTTTCCGAGAATAGCCAAAGCGCGCGCGTGTCCTCCATTTCGACCAGCAGCACAACCCGCGCGGTTGAGGATGGCGCCATCGGAACCGCCACTCCCGCCTCCCCCGATCAGCAGATCGCGTACTCGTATGGCTTTGGATTTCGGATCGACGGGTCAGATATTGCGACGCTCCAGAGTGAGCATGTCGCGCTGTGTGAGAGCATGGGCGCCGAATGCCGGGTGATCCGAACCTCGCAAGCCAGCTCCGACAATTGGGATGCCTTTGGCGAGTTGCGCATGCAGGTGGCGGCCACACGTGCGGGCGAGCTGAATGATAGCCTGATCGCCCCGGCAGAGGAGCTTGGTGGCTCGCTAATCTCGTCGGTGCGCGACGGCGAAGATCTCACAGAGCAGATCATCGACACCGAGGCTCGACTGCAATCGCGGCTCGTTCTGCGCGACAAGCTGACCGACATCCTGCGGCGCAATCGCGGCTCAGTCGACGAGCTGGTCAAAGCGGAGAAGGCGGTTGCTGATGTCAATCAGGAGATCGATTCCACTCGGTCGAGGCTAGAGCGGTTTCGCAATCGCGTGCGGTTCAGCGATGTTCGCATCGAGTACGAGCCCAATTTTGGGCAAAGCCAGATCGGTTTCTCGCAGCCAGTCATGACCGCTTTCCGTTCAATCGGCTCCACCCTCGGCATGACAATCGGAGCGCTGATCTATCTGCTGACCGCTCTCGTACCGATCGTCGCGCTAATCTTTGGCATCCGTTGGCTTCTGCATCGTTTCGGATTGCGTTTGCGGTTCTGGCGCAAGCCGGAAGCCAAAGAGAGCTAAGCCGCCCGCACCAGCTTCCCAGGCCGTGCTCCGGTGGACTGGTCAAACCGTCGGATCACTTCGCCTGAAACGATCGTCGCGTCATAGCCAGTCGCGCGCTGATGCAACCGCCGGCCGCCAGCGGGCAGGTCACGCACGACCTCGGGTAGATGCAGCTGCAGCTTCTCAAGGTCGATAACGTTGAGGTCGGCTTTGGCGCCGACCATGATCAGCCCGCGATCATGCAGCCCGACCGCCCGCGCCGCCTTGTGCGAGAGCATGTGCACGGCCTCCGCCAAGCCGAACCGCAGTTCGCCCCCGCCCTTCACAAATTGGGTTAGCAGATAGGTCGAATAGCTAGCATCGCAGATCGCACCATAATGCGCGCCGCCGTCGCCTAACCCGGGAATACAATTGGGATGGCTTAGCATTTCATGCGCGCTGTCGAGCTTGGCGTTTTCGTAATTGCCGAGCGCCGCCAGAAACAGTCCTCGCCCCTCGGTCTCCAGGATCCGATCATAGGCAATCTCTTGGGGGGTGCAGCCCTTGGCCGCCGCCTGACCAGCCATGCTCAGCTCGCGCGGCGGTGCATAATCGGGCGGATCGTCGAGCGGGAACAACCAGTTCCAATCGCGCGCCAGAGCATTGAACGGATGGCCGTGCTCGAAATCCTCGCTGATCAGCGCCGCGCGCAGCTCGGGATCGCGCATCGCCTCAACCTGTTCGGGGATCGAAAGGTCAGCGATCTTGGCCCAGCTCGGGCACAGCACGAAGGGATGCACGGTCAGCTCCAGCCCGGCGATCAGACCGATCGGTCGCGGCATGATCTGCGCGGTTGCCATGCCATCCTCGGCATTTGTCTGCTCCAGCATGGAGAGCACATTGCGCCAGCGCGGCGGCGCGTCATTGCCTGAGGCGAGCGTGAAGGTGGCCGGACGGCCGGAGGTCTTCACTACCCGCTCGATCACCTGATATTCCTTGTCCCAGCCGACAAAGGCATCGAGCACGATCTGAAAAGTGCCGCTGCCCGCTTCCTTCATCCCGCCGCAAATCGCCTCGAGCTCGGCGACATCGGCTTCGAAAGTCGGAATACTCTCGCCATCGGCGGTCTTGTGGATCGACAACCGTGAGGTAGCAAAGCCCAGCGCGCCCGCTTTCATCGCTTCACGCGCGAGCTCACGCATCTTGGCCAGATCTTCGTCATTGGCGGCCTCGCGGGTCGCGCCGCGCGCTCCCATGGCATAGACCCGCAGCGGTGAATGCGGGAGATAGGCGGCGACATCGATATCGCGCTGGCCCTTGTCGACCGTGTCGAGATATTCGGGGAAGGTCTCCCAATCCCACGGCAGGCCTTCGGTCATGACGACGTCGGGAATGTCCTCGACCCCCTCCATGACATTGATCAACAGATCATGATCTTCCTTGCGGCACGGGGCAAAGCCGACCCCGCAATTGCCCATCACCGCGGTGGTCACACCATGCGAGGAGGACGGGCTGAGCTCTTCCGCCCAGATGCATTGGCCATCGTAATGCGTGTGAACATCGACAAAGCCGGGAGTGACAATGCGGTCTGTCGCGTCAATCTCTTCGCGGCCCTTTCCAGCGACCTCGCCAATCGCCGTCACCTTGCCATCCGAGATAGCGATATCGCCGTGGAGCAAATCCCCGCCGCTGCCATCGGCGATGGTTCCGCCTCGGATAACCAGATCGTGTTCGAAGCTCATGTTTGTCATTCTCCCAAACTGCCGATCAGGCTCGCATTGACGCTTGAAACCGGCAACTCGCAGAATTGGGGAAGCCCGCCCCGAAGCCTACATCCGCTGGAGGTCATTGCTTTCCGAAGGCACGGCCACGGTCAACCCGTCGAGCGCATCAGTCAGGTCAATCTGGCACGACAGCCTGCTGGTCCGCCGCGCTCCCGCCGCGAAATCGAGCATGTCCTCTTCTTCCTCGCTCGCCTCGGTGAGCTTGTCGAACCATTCGGCCGCGACAATGACATGGCAGGTTGAGCAGGCCATCTGGCCTTCGCAGGTCCCCTCCAGCGGCAGTCCCGCAGCCTGACCGAGCTTGAGCAGATTGTCGCCCGCCTCGCCGCTGGTCTCGACCCGCTCGCCTCGTGGATCAATGAAGGTCACTGCAATGCTCATACGGCCTGCTCCTTGGCCGCTGCATTGATCAAACGTGCCGCCTCTTCAATCTGTTCCATGGTCGTATAGCGACCAAAGCCAAGCCGGATCGAGGACTTGGCTTGCGCATCGCTCAGCCCGATTGCCTTGAGCACATGGCTGGGGCGACCCGATCCGCTGGCACAGGCCGAACCGGCGCTGAACATGACATTGCGGACATCGGAGATCAGCCGAGCCACATCGAGTCCGTCTCTGCGAAAGTTGCAATTGCCCGGCCAGCGTTCGCTCTCGCTGCCATTGAGCGCCCAATCCGCGAACAGCTCGCGTGTGCGATCGGCCAGAGCTGCGATATGGTCGACATCTTGTGCCATCCGCTCGCCAGCCAATGCAGCGGCAGCGCCAAAGCCCGCACAGAGCGCCGGAGAGAGTGTGCCAGCGCGCAATCCCGCTTCCTGTCCTCCACCAAAGAGCAACGATTCCGGTTCTGCCCCCTTGCGCATCCACAGCGCACCGATCCCCTTGGGGCCGTGGATTTTGTGGGCCGAGATGGCGATGAAATCTGCATCAAGCTTGCGCAAATCGACACGACCGAAAGCTTGCACAGCGTCGACCGCAACAAAGGCACTGACCTTCCTCGCTTCAGCGGAAATTTCCGCCAGCGGATGCTTGGTGCCGATCTCATTATTGACCGCCATCGCGGCGACCAGTCCAGTGTCGAGCGTGATCGCAGCGCGCAGCGCCTCCAGATCCGCGCGGCCATCCGGCAGCACCGGAAACACGTCAAAATCGCGCCCTTCTTCGCGCACCGGTCGAGCGCAATCGAGCACGGCGGCGTGTTCGGTGGCGAAGGTCAGCACATCGCCCGTGGTGCCGCGCAGAGCGGTGTTGAGCGCTTCGGTCGCGCCGCTGGTGAACACCACAGTCCCGCCCGTCGGCAGGAGTGCGGCGATCTTCTCCCGCGCCACTTCCACCGCCGCCGCGGCCTTCCGCCCCAGCCGGTGCGGCGAATGCGGATTGCCAAATCCGCTCCCGTCCGGCCCGTCGAGCCAGCGCAGCATGGCTTCGCGCGCCTCTGGCGCCAATGGCGTGGTCGCTTGGTAATCGAGGTAGATCATGATTCCTCTAGCCCTCTATCCCTTTGCGACAGGCCTGTCGAAGCGCGAATACGTCGTTCGGTAACAAGTTGATAAAGTACATAGCGGTATAGGCGCGCGCAGGCCCTGAATTTCCATCCCATTTCGCGACTTCGAAGATTGTCCATTTTGACACAACCCTGCTCCTCAGGATGCCCAACCCAAAACGCATGGCTGATAGCGAGGCCGTTGCGTGTAGGAAACGCTGGCCGGAGGGGCTGTTTTGATGCTCGGCTGCATTTGAGGAGCTGAAGTCAATAGATCGTCATGCTGAACTCGATGGGCCTATGGCCGTCTTCGACTCCAGCACAACACTCTCCGATCTGGACAATCACTGCAGGTTTTCTCGTTATCCTGAAATGAATTCAGGATGACGGTAGAGTATAGACCAGAGTCAACTCAACGACCTCCAAGCCTCAGCAAACCGATCGAGCTCTTCGGCGGTCGTGCTCCAGCCCAGGCTGACGCGGATTGTCCTCGCCGCGACCTAGTCAGACACGCCAAGGCAGCGATCTTCGGCTAACACCGCCGCGCGCCCCGTGCTAGAGGAGGTTTTAGAGAGCACGGCATTAGGAAGCACGATTTGGCTGCGTAGTTCGGTACTTTGAGAGGAGATGCGTGAATGGCGCTGCAATCGCGATTGGATTCTGACTTTCTGGCCGATCAGAGATTTTTCGTGGCTTTGTCACTAGCTCTCTCGCTCGTGATAATTGCCGGTTTCGGACAGCTTGTGCTGCGCGGCATCCACAGCTTTGCCGACTTTCCAGTGAGAGTTCATCTGCATGCGATCTTCTTGGTCGCCTGGCTGGCGATCTTCTGCGTTCAGAACTGGCTAGCCTATGTCGGTAAGATAGCACTGCACCGAAAGTTGGGATGGGCTGCGATGCTGTTGGTCACAGCGATTGTTATTGCCAACATCCATGTGACGGTCATGACAATTGTTGACGGTCGTCTGCCGCTACAAATCGCGCCTGGGTTTTGGGTTTCATTGGGATTTGTAGACACATTAGGTTTTGGCGGGCTTGTCGTATGGGCAGTCGCCTTACGCCACAGCACTCAGTGGCATAGGCGCCTTATGTTTGGCGCGACACTGATGCTGTCAGCGGCTGGCCTCAACCGCTTGTTCGATCCAATTTTTGGCGATTTGGGGCCTATCGTAAGTATTGCCGGTCAGTTGGGTTTCGTAGCAGTTCTAGCATGGCATGACTCGCGGGCGATGGGGCGCATTCACCCCTGCACCCTTGTGTTGGCCGTTCTTGTGCTGATCCAGCGGTTCTCGCCCTCAATCTTAGCTGAGATGCCGCTTGTTGCTGACTTGGCAGAGAGCTTTACGCCATAGATCAGCTAGACCAATTCTTATGTGATTGTCGGATTTCTTGAGATCGCCTGAGCGCTAGGATCGCTGTCTCCCCGATAAGCCGGCACCGTATTTTGCCAGCTCCTGCTCAAAACCGGTCATTGCGAGCCGCGGAGCGGCGCGGCAATCCGGCGCACAGCGCGTGGCGCTCCGGATAGCGTGGCTTCGCCCGCAAAAACGAAAGAAGAGGTTATCCTGAAACAAGTTCAGGATGACGGTGAAACAAGTTCAGGATGACGGTGAAATGTCAGTATGCCGTTCTTGGCTATCACAGCCCGTCTTCCATTCAGTCATGCTGAACTCGATGGGCCTATGGCCGTCTTCGACTCCAGCATAACACTCTCCAATCTGGACAATCACTGCAGGCTCTCTCGTTATCCTGAAACAAGTTCAGGATGACGGTGGAGTGCAGGCCGCTCCAATGCTCTCATAGCGTCATCCCGGACCTGATCCGAGATCCAGCTCCTATGGCTAGGACATGAGCAAGCTGGGCCCCGGGTCAGGCCCGAGGCGACGGAAATGTCAACTCAACGACTTCCACGCCACGGTAAACCGCTCCAGCTCCTCGGTCGTCGTATTCCAGCCGAGGCTCACGCGGATCGTCCTTGCAGCGACGTCGTCAGACACGCCAAAGGCATCGAGCACGCGGCTTTTCTTGAGCGTACCCGAAGAGCAGGCGCTGCCCGCGGATACGGCAATCCCCATTGCGTCGAGGCGGATCAATAGCGCCTGGGCAGAGATCGAAGGATGGGTCAGAGCCAAGATGTAATCGCATTGCTCCCCCAGCGAGAGACGATCGGTGGAAAGCGCTGCTGCGAATTCCACCCTTTGATCCGCATTTGTAAGCCAATCGCCCGCCTCAATGGCCGCCGCCATGCCCATGGCCGCCGGCATATTCTCTGTCCCCTGGCGATAGCCCCGCTCATGCCCGCCGATCGGTTCAAGCATGGCATAGTCGCGAACCAGCAAGGCGCCGATCCCGATCGGGCCGCCAAATTTGTGCGCGGAGACAACCAGCATATCCGCATCCGGCAACGACAGTTTTCCGGCCGATTGCGCGCAATCGGACAGCACCAGTGTTCCCGTAGGGCGGATCGTCTCAAGCATCTGATCGACCGGATTGATCACTCCGGTTTCCGAGTTCACATGCTGAACCGCTAGTATCGAGCCCTGGCCAAATGCCGTGTCATCCGACACCAGTTCGGCATCGGGCGCAGCACGAAACACCGCATCATGCTCGACCGCGCTGACTATCCGTCGCTCAACCTTGGCCCGGTTGAGTGCGATCCAGAGCGCCTCGCTTGCGCCACTGGTGAAGATCAGCTCCCCGTCCCAGTCCAGAGCGCGTTTGATCCGGTCCCGCGCGTCTTCCAAAGCCGCCTTGGCCTTGCGCCCCTCGGCATGCGGCGAAGAGGGATTGGCCCACAGCGCAAACCCTTCTTCCATGGCCGCGCGCGCCTCCGGACGAAGCGGCGAAGTGGCAGCATGATCGAGGTAGATTCGCGGGGTCGGCATGGGCTTATTGAGAACGATTCTTAAAAAATTGCAGAATGCAATGCGACTCGTATATAGAGCCCGCCTCCGCATGCGCCAGCCGGTGCATCGCGTCATCTCTTTCGACAAGGTCAGTCACACATGCCATCCGTCATTTTTCCCGGCCCCGAGGGTCGCCTCGAAGGCCGTTTCTCTCCTCCGCCGCGCCCCCGCGCGCCGGTTGCGATGATCCTCCATCCGCATCCTGAGGGCGGCGGCACTATGAATGACCGGATCGTTCAGCGGCTTTACAAGACCTTCGCTGACCGCGGCTTTGCCACTCTGCGCTTCAATTTCCGCGGTGTTGGACGCAGCCAGGGCAGCTTTGACAGCGGAATTGGCGAGCTTTCGGACGCTGCCAGCGCGCTCGACTGGGTCCAGTCGATCCACCCCGAAGCGCAAACCACCTGGGTGGCAGGCTATTCCTTCGGTGCGCTGATCGGCATGCAATTGCTGATGCGCCGTCCCGAAGTGCGCGGCTTCATCTCGATCGCACCGCCCGCAAATATGTATGATTTCTCATTCCTGGCGCCGTGCCCGGCATCGGGCATCTTCGTTCAAGGTGCAGCCGATACGGTGGTCCAGCCAAGCGCGGTTCAGAAGCTGGTCGACAAGCTGCGGACCCAGAAACACATCACGATTCATCACGATGAAATTCCCCGCGCGAACCATTTCTTCGAGAATGAAATCGAAGATATGATGGCTTCGGTAGACAATTATTTGGACTTCCGACTGTCGCCTGACTGCCCGATTAAGTAAGCGAATTAGAAGGATTTAGAGGTCTCCTCACCCTACTTACACTGGGATAAGTATTTAATTACAACGCGATAGTTGTTGTGGGTTAATCGATACAATGTATCCTCCGGGGTGAGCGAGGCCGATTTGCGCACCCCGCACAACCCGAACGCTCACGGCCACCGCTCACACACGTGAGAGAGGAGCCTGAACTATGGCACACACACTACCCCCTAACGGTATGAACGGTGGCTACGCCCCTGCGCGCAGTCCGGCCGCCATGATCGGCGCGATCGGCATTCCTGCCGGGATTGGCGCTTTTCTGGTGGCGGGCCTGGCGGTCACGGTCATGCCGATTGACGATGACGGTCCGCTGATTGGCGTGCTGATCGAAGACGAAACCGTCAAGATCGAGCCGACGCCGCCACCGCCAGACGAAGTCCAACCGGTCACGCAAAAGGCCGATCCTGTTACAGATGTGGCCAAGCTTGATCCATTCGTGATCCCGGATTCGCCGGTCACCGTCTCAACCTTCACGCCGGTCGAAACAACAAGTGCCCCACTCGATGACTTTTTTGTGGCGCCGGTGGACGCGATCGAAGCGATCCCAAGCCCCTTGCCGAGCTTTGATCCGATCTCGGCCAAACCGCGCAATCAGCCTTCGCGCTGGGTGACCGATCGCGACTTCAAGAGCCGGTGGATCCGCGAAGGATTGTCCGGTGTCGCTCGCTTCACGCTGCAGATCGACGCCAATGGCAGGGTCAGCGATTGCACGATCACACGGTCGACCACTCACGCAGTGCTGGATGCAGCGACTTGCAGGCTGGTGAGCGATCGCGCGCGCTTTACTCCGGCGCGGGGACCAGACGGCGCGATCACCAGCGGGACCTATTCCAGCTCCATTCGCTGGGATATTCCCGACTAGGGCGCAGACAGCATCATTCGGCCGGGGATCGCTATTCCTCGGCCGATTGAGCCGCAGTGATCGGGCTGTCCCCATCCGTTGTTGGCACCGTCCAGATCAGCACATTGCCGACCGCAATCGCGGCCAGGATCAGCATCAGGACAGGCTGTTTGAGCTCGCCGGTCCGACGCCAATAGACGATCGCCCCCGCAACCAGGGCAAATGCGGCCAACATCACAATCGACAGAACGATATTCATCCCTGATCTCTCTTAAATGTGCTAGACCCACAAATGGAGCCGTCATTGTGTGTGCACAAGAGATGGCTAGCGGGTGTTTGTCCATAACAGGAGGGTACGAATGGGAATTTTCAGCTCGATCAAGAATGCGATCTTTGGCTCGGACGAGGAAGAGAAGAAGCCTGAAGCCGCAACGGCGCCCGCTGCGCCCAAAGGCCCAGAGCCAATCAGCGAAGAGGCAATGCGCGCGCGGATCGCCGCGATGCCCAATGCTGACAAGTTCAATTGGGAAACCTCGATCGTCGATCTGATGAAGATGGTTGGAGTCGATTCCAGCTATGCCAATCGCAAGGAACTGGCTGAGGAGCTGGGCCTGGTCGATTATTCGGGCACCGCTGAGCAGAATATCTCGCTGCATCACGCCGTGCTCAACATGCTGGCCGCCGAAGGTGGCAATATGCCGGACATGCTCAAGGATTGAGCCGCGTTTGATTGACTCACTTCTGCGGGCCGGTAACACCGCCTGCATGAGAGAGAGCACATCAGATTTCACACGCCGTCAGACCCTTTCCGGGCTTGGCGGCGTGTCTGCATTGGCGTTGCTGCCAGCCTGCCAATCCACCGGCGCCACCGGCCTAGCTGACAGCGCTGCCGCCCCGATCGGAGCCGACGCCAAGCTGGATGAGATTGCCTATGCCATGCTCAAGCACGAGCCGGGCCGCGCGACCGGGCTGGGCGTCGACACCGGAGCCTTTGCCGAATGGCGCGGGACCTTCGGCGCAAGCGGCGACGCGGGTCGCGAGGCCTATCAGGCCACGCTCAAGCGCTTGGTCCAGGAGGCGCGCGACTATCCCAAGCAGGGCCTGACCGCTGATCAGCAGATCGGTTTTGAAGTGGTCGAAAGCGCCTTCTCCAAAGCGCTCGAAGGGATGGACCTGCCCTATGGTGATGTCGCGGTCGGGAGCTGGCGCAATGCGCCCTATCTCGTGATCCAGAATGTCGGCGGCTATATCGATTTCCCGCGCTTCTTCGGCGCGACCCAGCCGCTGCGCGATGCGCAGGATGTCGAACATTACGTCTCGCGTGCGAGCGAGGTCAGCGCGGTGCTCGATGGCGAGACCGATCGGATCGCCCAGGCGCGCGGCATGGGTCTGGTTCCGCCCGATTTCCTGCTCGACAAGGCGATCGCTCAGATGAAGGGCGTGATCGGCTACACCAGGGACGTCTATCTTCCGCCGATCGAGGCGAGCGAGCTGCCCGAGGCCGCCGCCGCAGTTCCTAGACTTGAGGGCATTGTTACCAATTCGATCGTGCCCGCGCTTGAGCGCCAACTGGCCGAGCTGGAGACCCAGCGGGCCGAGGCCAAGAGTGACCCCGGCATGTGGGCCCAACCCGAGGGCGAACGCTGGTACAGCTGGGCCACCAGCGCCTCGACCACCACTTCGCTCAGCCCGGATGAGATCCATCAGCAAGGTCTTGAAGAGCTCGCCGAATTGCACGGTCGGATGGATCCGATCCTCAAAGAACTTGGCTATTCCAAGGGCACGGTCGGCGAACGGATGCAGGGCCTCAGCGAAGACCCTCGCTACCAATTTGCCGAGGGCGATGCCGGGCGCGAGGAAATCTTTGCCTTCATTGATGAGCAGATCGCCTGGATCAAAGCGCAAATGCCGCGCGCTTTCACCACTCTGGTCGACCCCAATCTCGAGGTCACCCGCATCCCGGTGACCGAAGAAGCAGGAGCGCCCGGCGCCTATGGCGGCGCGGGCAGCAAGGATGGCACCATCCCGGGGCGGTTCTGGATCAACCTCAGAACCACCGATCTGCACCGCAAATATGATCTGCCTGATCTGACCTTCCACGAGAGCATTCCCGGCCATGTCTGGGAGGGCGAGTATTCCAACCGCCTGCCGCTGATCCGCTCGATCCTGGCGTTCGGCGCCTTCAGCGAAGGCTGGGCGCTCTATGCCGAGCAATTGGCCGACGAACTGGGCGCATATGACGATTTCAAGGTCGGGCGTCTGGGATATTTGCAGAGTCTCGCCTTCCGGGCCTGCCGCCTGGTGGTCGACACCGGGCTGCACAGCAAGCGCTGGTCGCGCGAACAGGCCCGCAATTTCTTTGTTGAGCGCAATGGCTCGAAATATGAAGAGGTCGCGAGCGAGGTCGATCGCTATTGCAGCTGGCCGGGCCAGGCGTGCTCCTACAAGATCGGCCACAGCGAAATCGTCCGCCAGCGCACCCGCGCTCAGTCAGAGCTCGGCGCAGCCTATGATTTCCGCGAGTTCAACACCGCGGTGATCCTGGGCGGCAACGCGCCGCTCGATGTGGTCGACAAGACCGTCAGCCGATACATTGCAGAAGCGAGACCAGCATGATGCGTCACATCCGCCTTTGGGCCGTTCTATGCACGATAGGTCTTGCGCCTCCGCTGAACGCTGGCATTCCTTTTGAGGAGAATCTGGTCTGCCCGATAGGCGGTGAAGAATTCGTCTATGTCAGCACAGCATCCCATACGACATATGGCGAAAGGCCGGACGGCAAGCCGTATGGCAGCTGGATCTTCCCGATGCCTATGCCTGAATGTCCCACCAACAAGCTCGTCCTTTATCGCAATTTCGAGGCGGCGGAGATCGCAACCCTGACCGAGCTGATCGAGTCAGCTGACTATCGATCTCTGCACGGGGAAACGACTTACTATCGCGCTTCGTGGCTTTCCGCCCGATTGGATCCAGAACCTGGTTTGGCGCCCGTCGTTCTGCTGTTGCAGGCTTCGTGGCAGGCCGACGAGCAACCTGCAGTCAAGTCACGCTATCAGCGCGAGTTCGCGACCATGGCGGAAACAATCTCAATCGACGCCGAACAGCCAAGCACAATGTTTCTGCGCTATCGTGTCGCCAACGCCTGGCGTGAGCTCGGGGAATTCGAAGCAGCGACAGCTGCCCTCGACACAATCCCGATGGAAGCCCTCGACGTCGAGATTCCTGAAGGCGATTCTGTTCCCTACAGGGTGCGCGACGAAGCAGAGGGGCTGAGATATTTGCTGGGGCAAATAGATATCATGCGCCGAGTGATCGAAGCTGGGGACAGTTCGTCAGAGCAGGTCGATCTCCTGCCTTCCGATATCGCCAGTTGGAGATGTGAAGAGCTTTCGGAAGCGGGTGAAGCCCAGCTCCCGGCACGCTGCACTGAATTGATGACTCGCTCCGCTATCGACGAGAGAAGCACGGTCGACACCAATGGTAGTGAGGCTGCTGCAGACGCGGCCGTACAAGCAGCCGCCGAGGCAGTCGAAGCGGCCATAAATGCAATGTCGGAAGAGACTGGAGAGGAAGATCGGTCTGCCGAACGAACTCGCGACCAAGGCGACAATCGCTAGGGGGCCAAAGACAGGTCACGCGGCAATTGTATTGCTGCCACTCTGACCCCATCTAACGCCTGACGGGACAGCCGGAGGCGCGACAAATGGAAGGTATCAGTCCAGAGCTCGAGACAATGCGGCGGGTGCCGCTTTCTGACGAGCATGTGGCAGCGATTTGCGAAATTGGCGAAGAGCGCGATTACGGACCAGGTGTGATCCTGTCCGAGATTGGCGAGCCGATGGACAAGTTTGTCTATGTGGTCGAGGGCGAGATTGAAGCGGTCGATCCCTACACCGATGGCCCCTTGTTCGAACACGCGCTTGGCCCAACCCAGTTCATGGGAGAAATCGGCTTCCTCAACGCCGCCACCAGCTACCTGCGGATGCGCACAACCAAGCCGACCAAAGTGATCGAAGCGCCGCGCGAAGCGATGCTCGATCTGATGAGCCGGGTGCCCGAGCTGTCGGATCACATCATCACGGTGTTCTCGGCTCGCCGTCGGGCCCAGTTCGAGCTAAGCAATGGTGCCGTCAAAGTGATCGGGGCCGACCGCGATACGGCGGTTCAAGAGGTTGAGCGATTCCTGTCGCGCAATCGCATTCCGTTCGAGAGCTTCGATCTGGATGCCACCGACAGCGAGACCGCGCAGGTCTGCGATCTGACCGGCCATCTACCTTCGGTCATCCTCGGCCAATCGCATCGGCTTGAAGATCCGACCCCGCGCAAGGTTGCACAATACCTCAATCTTGATCTCGACATTTGCCCGCAGCGGCTGTTTGATCTGCTGATCGTCGGCGGCGGCCCCGCTGGTGTGGCGGCCGCGGTCTACGCCGGATCGGAAGGCCTCGATGCCATGGTGATCGAGGATATGGCGATTGGCGGTCAGGCCGGGACATCAAGCCGGATCGAGAACTATATGGGTTTCCCGACCGGGATCAGCGGCACTGACCTGACCTACCGCGGGCAGATTCAGGCGCTCAAATTCGGCACCCGCTTCGCCATGCCGCGGCGGGTTGAAGCGCTCGAGAAGCTTGAAGACGGAACCTTCTGCGCCACGCTCGATGCGGGCGACACCGTTTGTGCCCGGGCCATTCTGGTCAGCACCGGGGTGCAATATCGCCGCCTCCCGATCGACAATCTGCGCGAGCTCGAAGGCGCCGGGGTCTATTATTCGGCGACCGAGATGGAAGCGCGCTTCTGCCAGAACAGCGAGGCCGTGGTGATCGGCGGCGGCAATTCAGCCGGTCAGGCCGCAATGTTCCTGTCGCGTTATGCTTCGCATGTGCATTTGCTGGTCCGCTCGAGCAGTCTGGCCGCCTCGATGTCGAGCTATCTGTCGAGCCGGCTCGAGGCCGATCCGCGGATCACGATCCATTACAACACCTCGATGACCGCGCTGCATGGCGATGGTCACTTGGAGGGTGTGACGCTCAAGGGGCCCGACGGCGAACGCCATCAGGACACCAAAGCCGTGTTCATCATGATCGGCGCCGCGCCGAACACGCAATGGCTGTCCGGCCTGGTCGAAACCGATGACAAGGGCTTTGTGCTGACCGGGGCCGCGGTTGACCGCACCTCGCCATTCGAGACCGGCACCGACGGAATCTTTGCGGTCGGAGACGTCCGCGCAGGCTCGGTCAAACGGGTCGCGAGCGCGGTTGGCGAAGGCTCGGTCGTGATGAGCCAGATCTGGTCCTATGTCGACGAGATGAAGCGCGCCGAGACGCCGCAGCCGGAGACGGTCTGATCAGACCTTTCCGGCGGCGTCCTTAATCGCGCGTCTGATGCTCATATAGGTCGCGCAGCGGCATAGGTTTCCGCTCATCGCATTGTCGATGTCCTCGTCAGAGGGATTGCTGTTCTCGGCCAGCAGCGCCGTCGCCGACATGATCTGACCCGACTGGCAATAGCCGCATTGCGGGACCTGGTTTTCAACCCAGGCTTCGCGGATCGCCTCGGCGGCATTGCCATCGACGCCCTCGATCGTGGTCACCTCGGCCCCATCCAGTGAGTCATGTGGAGTGATGCAGGATCGGTTCGGATTGCCGTTCACATGAACGGTGCAAGCGCCACACTGCGCGACGCCGCATCCGAATTTGGTCCCGGTCATCTTGAGATGGTCGCGCAACACCCACAGCAAGGGAGTGCCTGGCGCCGCATCGACCGTTTCGGACTTACCGTTGATTGTCAGGGTAACAGCCATGTGATCCTCCCTTCTTAAGCGTTGTCATCTTGTGTGAGTGTCAGGCGGGTGCCTTGCGCGCCAATCAGCGGCAGGTTGCGCAGGCGCTGCCCGGTGGCGTTGAAGATCGCATTGGCGAGCGCCGGCGCAGCCGGCGGTGTGGCGGGCTCCCCTACCCCGGCCGGTGGTGCGTTCGACGCCACGATCTCGACTTCAAAGGCCCGCGGCGCTTCACCCATCCGCATCAACCGCCAGCTTGGGAAATTGTCTTGCACCACCGCGCCATTGCGCGCGGTAATCTCGCCATAGAGCGCGTTGGACAGGCCGTAGATCGTGCCGCCTTCCATCTGCGCGCGGACATGGCCCGGATTGATAACGGTCCCCGCATCGACCGCCAGCCAGATCCCGGGAATGGTCAGCGCGCCATCCTGGCCCACCGTGACTTCAATCACCGTCGCGATATACGACAAGAAGGAGCGATGAACGGCGATCCCCAACCCGCTGCCCTGCGGTAGGTCGCGGCCCCAATCGGCCATGCCAGCAGCGACCTCGACCACATTGCGCAGTCGCCCGGTCTCAATCGGATATTCCTCCAGCGAGGCGTCATAATTGGGATAGGTTGCGCCCTCGGCACCGGGATCGATCGTGCGATCAGAGCCGATCAGCTCGAGCAGATAATCCTTCTGATCGCGCCCCGCTGCATGGGCCATCTCGGCCGCAAAGCTCTGCACCGCAAAGGCGTGATAGATATTGGAGACCGCGCGCAGCCAGCCGATCCGCAAATGGCCTTTGGCATCGCCGGATTCGACCCGCAGATTGGGAGCGGCAAAGGGCACGTCGGTCGCGCCAAGCCCCATCTCGCCGTCTGTCGGCGTGGCCATGCCGGGCACGAAGGTCGAGGCGATCGGCGGGAACGCCGTGCGATGGAGATAGGCCACGCATTGGCCATCTTCATCGAGGCCCGCTTCGCAATATTGCGCGCTGACCGAGTGGTAGAAACCGTGTCGCACCTCGTCTTCGCGGGTCCAGGTCACCTTGACCGGGCGACCCATCTCACGCGCGATCAGTGCCGCCTCAACCACGAAATCGGGCTTGGACTTGCGGCCGAAGGCGCCGCCCAACCATGTCGCGTTGACCGTGATATCCTCGCGCTCAATCCCGAGGATGCCAGCCAGAACGTTGCGGGTCGCCTGCGGGTCCTGGACGCAAGCCCAGCATTCGAGCTTGCCGTCGGTCCATTCTGCTGTCGCCGCAGGTGGCTCCATCGGCGACTGCGACAAGTGCGGCGCGTAATATTCGGCCTGGACCCGGGTCGCGGCTGAGGACAGGGCCGAGGAGACATTGCCGCGGTTGCGCCGGACGGTTCCGGGGCGCCGTGCAATTGCCTTCAGCTCTTCACCATAACTCTCTGAATCGTAACCCGCATTGGGACCATCGCGCCAGGTGATCTCCAGCGCGTTGCGCCCCTGGATCGCGGCCCAGGTATCGCTCGTCACCACGGCCACACCGCCCATCGCTTTGAACACCGCCGGGGGCGTTGCATCGGGCAGGCGCACGGTCCGCAGAACCCCGGGAATTTCCAGTGCAGCGCTGTCGTCGACGCTGTCGACCCGGCCAAACACCTGCGGCGGGCGGGCGACAACGGCGTAGACCATGTCGGGACGATCAACATCGATCCCGAAGGTCCCTTCCCCCTTCACGATCTTGGGAATGGTCAGCGAGGGGATCGCCTTGTTGATGAAGCGCCATTCTTCAGGCTGCTTGAGGGTGATCGCCTCTTCGCTCGGGATTTCAAGCTTGCCAGCAAGCTCGGCGAGATTGCCATAGGACAATGTGTCGCCATTCTGATCATTGCTGACCTTGCCTTCGCTGGCCGAGCATTGCGCGGGATCGAGCTCCCAATACATCGCGGCGGCGGCAATCAGCATTTGCTTCATCGCCGCACCGGCGAGCCGCAGACGATGGAAGTTGAAGCGGATCGAGCGCGACCCATCGGTGTTCTGATCGCCATAGCGTTCATGTCCCTCGGCCTGGACGATGGCGACGCTGTCCCAATCGGCCTCCAGCTCATCGGCGACGATCTGCGCCATTGAGGTCCAGACCTGCTGCCCCATTTCGGAGCGGTGGCAGGTGATCTTGACCGTGCCATCCTCTTCGATCGCAATCCACAGCGATGGCGTGGCGTCCCCGCCTTTGACATCGGTCAGCGGGCTCGGACCTGCCTCGGGCACATCAAACGCATCCGCGTCGACATCAGGTTCGACATAGCTTGAACAGCCCGCCAGCGCCACGCCGAGGACAAACAGGCCGGATCCTCCGACAAAGCCTCGTCGACTGAGATTGGTCAGCTTGGCATAGGCTGGGCCGTCTACTGAGCCTGGATCCTTGCCTGGAATAATCCCAATGTCGTGCAGAAACATCTCACTCTCCCCCAGGCTCCGCGCAGACTCGCGCATATGCTAGCAACTGAATTGAGGCGCTAGACTAAGCGAGACGGGCAGCGAGACGCAATATCGCCTCTGCAATCAACGCCCTGAGCTCGGCCAAGAGTGAAACTGCGCCGTGAAGAGGCCGCTTAGCGAGACATCATACCCGAGACGATTGAGCCCAGAATACCGCCGAGGGCTCCTCCGCTCTGCACCGGTGCGCCACCGCCGCTCGAATCCGCGCCGGTCGCCTGCTGCGCCATATAGCCGGCAACTGCCATCGCCAGGATCGGCAGCATCTTCTTCAGAATACCTTCGTCAATCCCGGTCATGGCGGACACTTCACCCGCCACCGAGCGGCTGACATCTTTGCTTCCGAAGATATTGCCGAGGATGTCATTGCCAGGCTGGGTCGGGGTCGGCTTGGGGCCAAGCACAGCGTCGAGCAGCCCTCCCCCAAGCGCTCCGCCCAATGCTCCGCCAAGACCGCCTGAGCTGGCGCCGCCTCCGCCGAGGATCGCACCGGCCAGACCGCCGAGGCCGCCGAGCGGATCAGGCGTGGAAGAACCGCCGGTGGCGCTGCGCCCCATGCCGGCAACAATTGCGGGGAGCAAAGCCCCCGCTGCTGTCTTTGCGGTGCCCTCATCGATCCCGAGTTCGCTCGCCATCGAGGTGATCGCCCCGGTTTGCTGAAGAATTGCGGCCAAGCTCATTGTTCTGTCTCCCCTGCTAAACGCTTACTTCTTGCCGAATAGGCTAGACGCCATGCCCGCAATGTCATCAAGCGGATTGCCGTCGCCATCCTGGTCAAGCAGCGAAGCGATCCCGCAAGCCCGCCGCCCTCTCCACCTTGCAGCTGGCTCGCGATGTCACCCAATGCGCCTTCGCCACCCAGTTGCTGCATGATCGTGCCAAGCGCGCCGATATCGAGCCCGGTCTTGGCCGAAGCGAGCTCGAGCGTATCGCCATCCTCGGGATGCGATTGGCCGAGCGCGGCGACTGCCTTCTCAACCATGGCGGGATCGATCCCGACCTGCTCAGCCAGGCTGGCAACTGTGTCCGGCGAACCGGCGACTTGCTTCATAATTCCATCAAGAATGCTCATTGGGTGCCCTCATCCTAGCGCGAATCTAACCCAGCGAGTGTGTGCGGTTTGCGGCCAAAAGAAAAGGCCCCACTCGATGAACGAGCGAGGCCTTGTTCTTGATGCGAAGTGGGTCGATCAGGCGGCTACGGAAGTAACCGGTGCGGCTTGTCGCACCCCTTCATCGACATGGCTCGCGAATTCTTCGAAATTGTCGATGAACAGCTGAACCAGCTTTTGCGCAGTCTCGTCATATTCGCCCGGATTGGCCCAGGTCGAACGCGGATCGAGAATGCTCTGATCGATCCCGGATTCGGCAAGAACCGGGACATGCACTGGCACGTCAAACCCGAAGTTCGGATCCTTGCGGAACTCAACATTGTCGAGATTTCCGTCGAGCGCTGCATTGAGCAGCGCGCGGGTGGCCTTGATCGGCATGCGATTGCCAACGCCGTATTTGCCGCCGGTCCAGCCGGTGTTGAGCAACCAGCACTGAACGCCGCCCTTGGCGATCCGCTCCTTCAGCAGATTGCCATAGACGCTGGGGTGGCGCGGCATGAACGGCGCACCAAAGCAGGTCGAGAAGGTCGCTTCGGGCTCGGTCACGCCGATCTCGGTCCCGGCGACCTTGGCGGTGTAGCCCGAAAGGAAGTGGTACATGGCCTGGTCTGGCGTGAGCCGTGCGATCGGAGGCAGGACACCAAAGGCATCCGCGGTGAGCATGATCACATTGCTCGGGACGGGGCCCAGATTGTCCGCGCTGGTGTTGGGGATATACTCGATCGGATAGGCGCCGCGAGTGTTCTCGGCGAGCGAATTGTCATCAAAGTCGAGCTCGCGCGTTGCCTCATCCATCACCACGTTTTCCAGGACGGTGCCGAAACGGCGGGTGGTGGCGTAGATTTCCGGTTCCGCTTCTTCGGACAGACGGATCATCTTGGCGTAGCAACCACCTTCAAAGTTGAAGACGGCGGTGTCCGACCAGCCATGCTCGTCATCGCCGATCAGGGTACGCGATGCATCGGCGCTGAGCGTGGTCTTGCCCGTGCCCGACAGGCCGAAGAACACGGCCGTCTTGTTATCGGCCCCGATATTGGCAGAGCAGTGCATCGGCATGACGCCCTTGGTCGGCAGCAGATAGTTGAGAATGCCGAACACGCTCTTCTTCATCTCACCGGCATATTTGGTGCCGCCGATCAGGATAAGCTTCTCACTGAGATTGACCGCGATCACGGTTTCACTGCGCGTGCCGTGGCGCTCGGGATCGGCGCGGAAGCTGGGCAAATCGATGATCGTGTATTCGGGTGCGAAATCGGACAGCTCTTCAACCGTCGGGCGCACCAGCAAGGTGCGGATGAACAGATTGTGCCAAGCCAATTCGTTGA
This sequence comes from Erythrobacter sp., assembly GCA_965249945.1. Taxonomy (GTDB): domain Bacteria; phylum Pseudomonadota; class Alphaproteobacteria; order Sphingomonadales; family Sphingomonadaceae; genus Erythrobacter. The sequence goes on from OZ252258.1 coordinate 2,740,341, forward strand.
TCACCCGGACATTGACGCGATGTTCAGGCTGCGAACCACCGAACAGATCGGCGACATAGAGCGTTTCTTTGTCAGCGACTGCGGCCATGAAGTCCTGCTTGAGAGCAGCAAAGTGCTCGGGCGTCATCGACGCATTGACCTTGCCCCACCAGACGGTGTCTTCGGTGGTGGCATCGCGCACGATGAACTTGTCCTTTGCGCTGCGGCCGGTGTGCGCTCCAGTCTTAACTACCAGCGCTCCATGCTTCGAAAGGGCCCCTTCACCAGCGGCGAGTGATGCTTCCACAAGAGCGGGTGTGCCAAGGTTGGGCCGAATCTCAGCCGATGTATTGATTCCCTGAGCCGAGAGGGTTTGGGCGAGAGGGGTCAACGAATGTCTCCTGAACCGGTTGTTTTCCGCGGGAAAAGGCCTGTTGCACCCACCCTTCCCGCATACGTATGCGTAAAAGAGATAGAATGCCCCAGGAGCCGCGCGCGGATCGGCATAGGGAGCTGCGTTTGAGTCGTCAAACGACTCAGGCCAGATTCTCCCTGACACATTAACCAGTCATCTCATTTCTGGCCCGCAACGCGTTGTTTCGCAGCCTCGAAGCGGCTAATCCTTTGGGATCGACCTGCGGGAGAGAGAACTCGGGATGAGCGAAACAGCTGGGAGCAATCAGAGTGGCAGCGATGCGGTGACCATCGCGCTGGTCGATGATGATCGCAACATTCTGACATCGGTCTCGATTGCTTTGCAGGCGGAAGGCTATGTAACCCGGCTCTATTCCGACGGGGAGACCGCGCTCAAAGCCTTGCTGGAGAATCCCCCTGACCTCGCTGTCTTCGACATCAAGATGCCGAAAATGGATGGCATGGAGCTGCTGCGCCGGGTGCGCGACCACTCGCCCCTCCCCGTCATCTTTCTGACGTCAAAAGACGACGAGGAAGACGAAGAGGCGGGGCTTGAATTGGGCGCTGACGATTACATTGCCAAACCATTCAGCCAGAGACTGCTGATCGCGAGAATACGGGCGATCCTGCGCCGCGCTGATCCAAGCCGCGAACTCGACGGCGATTCGGACGAAGCCGATACCGTCAATCCGAGCTTGGAACGGGGACGTCTGTTCATGGATCCTGCGCGCCATCACGTCACCTGGGACGACCGGCCCGTCAGCCTGACGGTGACCGAGTTCCTGATTCTCGAGGCGCTGGCTGCTCGCCCCGGGGTGATCAAGAGTCGCAATCAATTGATGGATGCCGCTTACCCTGACGATGTGTTTGTCGATGACCGGACTGTCGACAGTCATATCAAGCGGATGCGGCGAAAGTTCCGGGTAGTGGATCCTGAGTTCGGCGCGATCGACACCCTCTACGGCGCGGGATACAGCTTTGGCGAGGGATAGCTCCGCCCCGATTCCTGAGTCCAGCCAGACGATTGGGCGGTTCGAACGTCTGACCTTGGTCGGACGGTTCTCGCTTACCGCACGCATTCTGATCGTGAACATCCTTCCGCTGGTCTTGCTTGGCGGTGGCCTGTTCTATCTCGATACCTACCGCTCGCAGCTGATTGATGAGCGATTCAAGCTTGCTCGGATCGAGGCGCAGATCACTGCTGAGGCGCTGGCCGGCGCCACGCGTGAGCGACAAGAAGCATTGCTGGTCCAAATCGGCAAGGAACAGCAAATGCGCCTCCAGATGTTCGATGCCGAAGGCCGATTGTGGGCCGACAGCTTTGAGCTCGACGAACCTGGTTTCACCTTCGCCGATATTGAAGACGACGATTGGGACCAACAATTCGCGCACTGGCTTGACCGTGCGGTCGACGCCATCGTTAGCGCCGAGCCAGTCACCGATTATGTCGAGCCAGAAGCCCAGAACGCCGAGGCCTGGCCAGAAGTGGTTCGCGCTCGCGAAGAGGGTCTAAGTCAGATCACATTGTACGATTGGCGCGACGGCACCCCGGTCATCACCGCTGCGGCCCCCGTCGGACTGAATGGCGCCACCTTGCTGACAACGCGCAATGCCGTCGACATCACGGAATCGGTCCGCGCCGCTCGCTCCGCTCTCGGAACTGCCGTGCTGTTCATTCTCCTAGGATCGATCTTGCTGTCCCTCTATCTGGCGCGCACCATTGTGACCCCGCTGCGGCAATTGTCGCGAGCTGCGGTCAAGGTTCGCCAGGGCCGTGACCGCGAGGTCGAGGTTCCGCGCTTACCTGAGCGACGCGACGAGATCGGCCTTTTGGCGCGCGCGGTTTCCGATATGACGGGCGCGCTGCGCCAGCGGATCGACGCGGTCGATAGCTTTGCCGCTGACGTAGCGCATGAGATCAAGAATCCCTTGGCCAGTCTGCGGAGTGCGATCGAGTCGCTACCGCGCGTGGAAGACCCGGAATTGCGCGAGAAGCTAACCGATATTGCAACGCATGACGTCCGCAGAATCGATCGGCTTGTGTCCGAAATCTCGGATGCGAGCCGAATCGACGCGGAAATGTCGCGAGCCACGCTCGAACGCATCGACATGGCACAATTGGTCCGCTCAATCATTGGCAGTCGAGAGGATAGAGCCGAGAATCGCGGAGCCGAGATACTATTGGATACGCGGGGCTTCGCGGCCAATGTCTTAGGCGTAGGCGCCCGATTGGAGCGTGTGGTCGAAAACCTGCTCGACAATGCGGTGTCCTTCTCGCCTCCGGACGCGCCAATCGAGGTCGAGGTCGACAATGACGGTGAGCGAGTAGCACTGCAGGTATGCGATGCCGGTCCGGGGATTCCGGAGGACGCGCGCGAGAAGATCTTTCTGCGGTTCCATTCTGTCAGACCCAAGGAGGAGGATTTCGGCAATCACTCAGGCCTTGGCCTGGCGATTGCTCGTGCCATTGCGGAAGCGCATGACGGTTCGCTCAAGGCCTGCGCCCGGCCGGATGGCAAGAGCGGCGCATGCTTCCGGCTTGAGCTCCCAGCAAGCTGACCATGGCGCCTGCCGACTCAGCGATTATCCGAGCCAGTGCGGTCGCGATTGGTGGCCGCGGCCTCGCGATCCGCGGGCAACCCGGCAGTGGCAAATCCAGCCTCGCATTGACTCTGATTGATCGCGGTGCCGTGCTGATTGGGGACGATGGCGTAATGCTTGAACGGGTCAACTCCAGGCTGCTCGCTTGCCCGCCGCCCAATATCGCCGGCAAGCTTGAGATCCGGAATGTCGGTCTGGTGGAGTTTCCCTCGACCTCTGCCCCGCTGTCGCTGATACTCGATCTCGACCCCGATGCGCAGCGGTTCCGTGAGCGGGCGGAACCTTGGACTATGCTTGGCATCGAAATCCCGGTCGTCGCTTTCGATCCTGGCTCAATCTGCCCGGCAACGCGCGCAGAATGGGCATTGCGGATTCATGGTCTTGCAATCTCACCTGACGCAGGGGCATAGTGGACGAACGTTAACTCAGTCGGACCATGTAGCGACTATGGATAACCCCGCCGACACCAAGCCAGCCACCGCCGTCCCGGACCGGGCCAAGCAGCGCATCTTGCTGCTCACAGGCCTGTCGGGTGCCGGAAAGTCGACGGCCTTGGCGGTGCTCGAGGACCTGGGCTGGGAGACGATCGACAATCTGCCGGTGCGGATGCTCAAACGATTGATTTCCATGCCCGATGATCAACGTGGTCCGCTGGCAATCGGATTTGATTCGCGAACGCGAGGATTCGTCCCGGCCGACATCATTGCTTTGGTGAAGGAATTGTCGGAGCGCGACGACCTGTCGGTATCCTTCGTTTTCATCGATTGCAGCGATGCGGAGCTCGAACGGCGTTACAACGAAACTCGGCGGCGGCACCCAATGGCGCAGGATCGTCCCTTACAGGAAGGCATGCGGGCGGAGCGTGAATTGCTCGAGCCGATGCGACGCTGGGCCGAGACCGTGATCGACACCAGCGACCTTTCAAGCAATCAGTTGCAAAGCCACATACGCGATCTGTTTGGCGATCTCAGCGAGTCGCCGATGACCCTGACCATATCGAGCTTTGGTTTCGCGCGTGGCATGCCGCCGCTGGCCGATTTGGTGTTCGACATGCGGTTTCTCGATAACCCGCATTGGATCGAAGGGCTGCGCGAGCTGACAGGCCAGGATCAGCCGGTCGGCGATCACATTCGTTCTGACCCCGCCTTCGCTGAGGCATTTGGTCAGATCCGGCAGCTGCTGGAAACGCTGTTGCCGCGCTATCAGGCCCAGGGCCGATCCTACGTCCAAATTGCATTTGGCTGCACCGGCGGTCGCCACCGCTCGGTTTTCACTGCAGAGCAGATGGCGCAAAGCTTGCGCGAGGCCGGTTTTTCGCCCACTGTCCGCCACCGCAACTTGGGATCGCGCGCGGCGGACGAAATCGAAGGCGGGCGACGTTGACAGGCACGACTGGAACACTAAGGCCGCCTGAGGCTGGCAATTAACGGACCCGATTTTCGCTCATGATTGGCTTGATCTTGGTGACCCATGGCCTGCTCGCGGATCAATTTCTGCACGCGATGGAACATGTGGTTGGCCCGCAGCAAAGCGTGGTCACCGTGTGTATCGGCCCGAATGACGACATGGAGCAAAGGCGCCAGGAAATCGCCGATGCCATTCCGGAAGTAGACAATGGCGCGGGTGTCGTCATCCTTACGGACCTGTTTGGCGGCACACCGTCCAACCTGGCGATCTCATTGCTTGATACCGGCAAAGTTGAAGTCATCGCAGGGATCAATCTGCCGATGTTGATCCGCCTGGCGGGTGCCCGCAAGAGCATGAGCGTGGTCGAGGCAGTCGAAGCCGCCCGCGAGGCAGGACGCAATTACATCACCGTCGCCAGCGAATTGCTCGGCGACGATTCCAAACCGGCTCGCGCTGCCAAATGAGCGAGCTGCGCCGCACCGTAGAAATCGTCAATCAGCGCGGGCTCCATGCTCGCGCAAGCGCGAAATTTGTCGGCGCCGTGGCGGAGCTTTCCGAAGCGACCTCGGTCAAGATTGCCAAGGATGGCAATGAAGCCGCGGGAGGCTCGATTCTCGGGCTGATGATGCTCGGCGCGGCCAAGGGCGATCACGTGGAGGTGATCGTCTCGGGAGAGAATTCCGACACTGTACTGGCTGATCTGTGCGGCATGATCGAGAACGGATTTGGCGAGGAATGAGCCAGCCGTCCGACGCGCCGATCCGCAAGCACATCACCGGCTTTTCAAATCTCACGGTCAAATATCTCCGCAGCCTGCGCGACAAGAAGCATCGCAAGCGCGCCGGCCAGTTCCTCACCGAAGGACTGCGACTGCTGACCGATGCGCGCGAATGCGGGCACATTCCCAGCACGTTGGTGATGGCGGAAGGGCGCGATCCGCACCCGCTGATCACTGCGCTCGAAAACGCCGTTAGCGAGAACGGCGGCGAGGTGATCACCACCACGCCCGATATCCTCAGCAAGATCACCGGCAAGGACAATGCGCAAAGCGTGATCGGCGTGTTTGACGAATTCGATACCGGGCTTTCCGAGGTCGATCGGTCGAGTTCTTCGATCTGGCTAGTAGCACAAGACCTGCGCGATCCCGGAAATCTGGGGACCATGCTGCGGACCGGCGATGCGGTTGGCGCGGGCGGGTTAATCCTGATCGATGATTGCGCCGATCCCTTTTCGGCCGAGGCGGTGAGAGCGAGCATGGGCGCGATCTTCACCCAGCAGGTGGCACAAGCTCGGTGGGAGGAGTTTGTCCCCTGGCTGCGCGGCGATGCCGGCCAGCTGGTCGCCGCCAGCCTGCGTGAGGCTGTGCCCTATCGCGGCGCGCCCTATGCCGCGCCGTGCTTCATCCTGGTCGGCAATGAATCGCAGGGCCTGCCCGAAGCCTATGAGGCTGAGTGCGATCTGCGCGTGACCATGCCGATGAAGGGCCGGGCCGACAGCCTCAACGCCGCAGTCGCCGGGGCTGTGCTGGCCTATGAGGTGCTGGATGGGTTGGGCGTGTGAATGCTTGCCGATGCTCGCCGCACAATCCGACAGCGCAAGGCGCTGCTGTGGGAAAAGGCTGACGACTTTGACGAAGCGACTTCCAATGAGCGAACACTCTGGAATGAGCATCCGGATGAGATTCACGAACTGCATATACGGGCGAGATCGCTCAAGGACGGCGATCCCGCCAGATCCTATGCTTTGCATCGCGAGGCAGCGGATGCGGGCCTAACCCGCTCAATGATCAGCCTGGGATCCTATCACGAGGAGGGAATTGGATGCGCCAAGGATATGGATCAGGCTATCGATCATTACCATGATGCAATCCTAGCCAGGTCGTGGAACGCGACAATCTACTACGCGAATGCACTGGCGCACCAAAAGAACTTCAGCCTGAGTTTTGAAGTGCTCGAGGATGGGATCGATGGCAATTATCTGGCAGCCTATTTCTGGTTGCCCTGGCTCCGTTTTAAACAGAACAGCAGCCGCAAGACATGCCGGGAGGTTCGTCCTCTGATCGACCAAGCCATAGAGCATGGGCATCCGGCCGGGCGCTGGCTGCTTGCGAAGATGCTCATGCGTGGCAAGTTTGGTTTGGGACAGATCAAAACTGGTTTCGACCTTGCCATGGAGCTTGGATCTGAGCTGCAGGACGAGTTGGACGCCAAGGCCGAAGCCTCCGATACCTGACGTAGGAAAGCTCGTCCGGGCATTGCGCGATTGACGAAACCGCCCATTTGGTCTCATAATAGGACCAACATCACACGCCGCACCGATCAGACAAGCGAGGAGCCACAATGGCCGCAGATCCATCCCAATTCATTGGCGCCTGGCGCTTGCTCGATTGGGCGGTCACACTGCCCGATGGCACCCTCACGCACCCCTATGGCGAACACTCGATCGGCCACATCATCTATTCCGATAATGGCGTGATGTCCGCGACCTTCATGGCCGAGAAGCGCCGCGAGCTGGGCCTGTCACGCGCCGATCTGACCCGCGAAGTTCCTAAGGCGGTCAAGGCCATCAAGGCTGGCGAGCTCGATCCGCTGGCGCGCGCCTATTTCTTCGCGGCGATCACCTTCACCGGATATTGCGGGACCTATTCGGTCTTGCCCGACCGCGTGGTCCACCATGTTGAAACTTGCCTGATCCCCGATTGGGTCGGGACCGATCTCGCGCGGACTTATGAATTCGAAGAGGATCGCCTGATTCTGACCGCAGCGGAGAATGGCGTGACCGACAGGTTGGTGTGGCAAAGGCACTGAGCCGCGCTCAGACCTTTACGCCCGCTCGGCCGCCTCGCGCTCGATCCAGGTGATAATCGCCTGTTTGCTCACAGCACCCGTCGAGGCCGCTGCATCTTCGACCAACTGCGTCAGCGAGACCGCGTCGAGCGCCGCGCGATAGCCTGCTTCGGCCTTGGCGAAGGCTCCCGCAATCGCGCAGGCCTTGCGGCATTCCACTGGCGACAGACCGCAAGGCCCATCACGGCGGATCTCGGTGCAGCGAAAACTCGGCTGGCTGCCTTCGATCGCGGCGGTGATCTGCCACAGCGAAATTGCATCGGCTGCGCGCGCCAGCTGATAGCCGCCCGCCGCGCCACGCTGCGCTGTGACAATCCCCGCCCGACTCAGCGCCTGCATCTGCTTGGCGAGATAGGGCTGCGGAACATCGAGATAGGCCGCCAGCGCCTCGCCTGAGAGCGAGGCGCCGCGTGGCAGCAAGGCCAGCAATGTGCAGGCATGCGCGGCCCATTCGACGCCCTTACTGATCTTCATCGGAGCGCCGCCCTCGCCTCGTTCAGCCGCCGAGATTGCCGCGCAATTCAGCGATCCGCGCGGCGTTGACGCCCGCATCCGAGTGACCAACCCGCGAGCCCGAGCGGACATGCACGCCCTCTTCACTCAGGCGGAATTCGACATCATCGACAAAGCCGAACGTGGCCGAGGTGAACTCGGCAGCGAAATAGCTCTCTTCCGTCACAGTCATGACCCCGCCCATCTCGGTGATCGCGCCCGGGATAGCCCCCCAGGTGCCAGCGTCGAGCATATCGACCAGCTTCTCATCGCTGGTGCCAGCCTCACTCGACACGCAATTGGGCGAATCGGGACACGGCGCCAATTGCCCTGCAACCAGGCCGGGCGCGGTGCCATTCTGTGACGATTGTCCAAGGTAGACAAAGGCGCCCAGCCCCAAGACCACCAAGCCGATCACTGTGTAGAGCAGATATTTGAGAAACTTCATCGGGAACCCCCCAGTTTAAGATTCAAGCCAGAATTCAGGCCAGATTTGCACTAATTATGGATATCTTTTATCCGTAATTCGAATCGCAGTAAAGAGCCAGCGATTCTTGAGAGGGGGACATCATGCTGACTGACGATCAATTGCCAAGCCATCGCGGGCTATCCATCCTCGCGCGGCTGCTGTTCACTTCGCTGTTCTTCCTCTCAGGCGTAACCCATTTCACCAACATTCCCTATTACGTCGCGTTGACCCCGGATGTGGTGCCCTACCCGGTGTTCTGGACCCTACTCTCCGGCGTGGTCGAGCTGGCCGGGGCCGCGATGATCCTGTTCAACTGGCGGCCGCACCTGGGCGGCTGGCTGCTGGTGCTGTTCCTGATCCCGGTCACGATTGTCGTGCATGGCTATGAGATGATCTACGCCGAAGCGGCGATTGATCGGCTCAATCAGCAGGCGCATTTCCTCAAGGGATGGGCATTGACCGGCGCCGCGCTGCTGATCACTCAGGTCGGAGTTTCGCCGCGCAAGTGAGAAGCCCGCGCGTCGCTAGCGCTAATCGCCCGCGATGAAGTGGGTGATCCGCCAGGTGCCACTCGCTTCGTCGCGCGACACAAGCAGGCGATAGTCGATCTCTGAGCGGAGCTGTTCGAAGCGGACGTAACCCTTGTCGCCAGTCCGCGTTTTCACCTCCAGAAAGCGCTGATCGAGATTATAAGGCCCGGTCAGCGTCACCACTTCCCAATTGAGCGGACGGATGATCGGCGCGGCCTCGCGCGGTTCGCTGCGCAAGGGCACTTCGGTCCCGAGCGAGACAAAGGCCGAGAACGGATCGTCGGTCCCAAGATCCTGCGTCCACTGCCAGGGGAAAGCAAACTCCGTCTCGGAATAGGCGCCGCAGCCCAGCGCAACCGTCTTCTGAAGCTCAATCCAGAGACTGCTCTGTTCGGAGTCGAGGCGGGAGCGGAATTCTTCCCAACCAGAGCCGCCGCCGAAATCGAGCATGATGTCCGGATCGACAATCGGCTTGAGCATCTCCGCATTGCGGTTGGCGACCGCCGTAACCAGGGTCATCCTGAATGCGCTGGCGCCCTCAAGATTCGAGCATTCATCGCGCGGATAGAGATGCTCGGCGCTCGCAGGTGAGGCCAGAACCGCAATGGCCACAATTCCAAGTGCCGCTGGTTTGCACATAAACCCTTCCCCCCTCAACTGCTCTCGTGAAGGGTCGCACCCAGCGCCTCTTTGGTCAATCCACCGTTCGGGAGCAGTTCATGGCGGCGGTGTTAGCCGATCAGACATGACCAAGCTCGCTTCCGTTTCGACCGCCCTGCTTGCCGGCCTTGCGCTGGTGGGATGCGCCATGCCCCCGCCGAGCGAGTTGGATGACACCTCGTGGCGCAGCACGTCGCAATTGTCCGGAACCGAGGGAACAGCCACTGCCTCGCTCGAATTCGCTCAGGGCGAAGTCAGCGGCAGCACCGGATGCAATCGCTTTTGGGCGAGTTACCGGATCGAGGGAGACCTATTGACTGTCGAAGAGATGGCGGTGACCGAGCGTGCCTGCATGGGAGCGGCCGGAGAGCTCGAGAAGCACTTCGTCGACTTGTTCGCTCAACCAGTGACGTTCGAAGTGCTGAGTTCAGGGGATCTGGTTGTGTCCCAAGGGCTTGATCTTTCGCTGACTTTCGAACCCGCTGAATAGAGTCCCGCGCGCAACGCCGGGCTGATCACTCCGCAGCGTCGCGGCGGTCTTCCAGCGCTTCGAGATCCTCAACGCCTTCAGCGTCGCTGGCATTGTAGCGAGGGGCCGCTTCGACCAGCGGGACATCGTCAATTTCGCGTTTGCCGATCTCGATCCCCTTATCCGCCAGGCGTTTGCCCGAAGAAAGGACATTGCGCTCAAAGCTGCCGACGAATTTGTTGTAATTGTTGACCGCGCTTTCGAGCCCGCCGCCGACCCGCTTGAGATGCTCCGCTGTGACCGCCAAGCGGTCATACAGCTCCGCCCCCATCCGGCCGATTTCCTGCGCCTCGCGCGCCAGCCCGTCCTGGCGCCAGACCTGCGCGACCGTGCGCGCGATCGCGACCAGATTGGTCGGGGTGGCGAGCAGCACCCGGCGCTCAAACGCAAAGTCCCACAATTGCGGATCAGCCTCGAGCGCCGCGGTGACGAAATGCTCACCAGGCACGAACATGATCACGTAATCGGGCGCTTCCTCGAACTGGCTCTGATAGCTCTTGGCGCCGAGCGTCTGGACGTGGTTGCGCATCGATTTGGCGTGGAGCTTGAGCTGTTGCTCGCGCACTTCGTCATCGTCAGCCTCGAACGCCTCCTGATAGGCGTTGAGCGAGACCTTGGAGTCGACCACCAGCTTCTTCTGCCCGGGCACATTGATGATCGCATCGGGCCGCAGCCGGCCATCCTCGGTGTCGATCGAATGCTCCAGCTCAAAATCGGTGTGTTCGGCCAGCCCGCATTGTTCGAGCAGGTTCTGCAGCGCCCGCTCACCCCAGCGGCCGCGTGCCTTGGGCGCATTGGTCAGCGAATTGCCCAGCCGCTGCGCTTCCTTGCGGACCTGTTCCTGCCCGGCGCGCATCAATTCGATCTCACGATTGAGGCTTGAGAAGGCATCGGCGCGCTGTTTCTCGAGCGTTTCGACCTGCTTTTCATATTTCTCAAGCCGCTCGCCCACCGGGTTGAGCAGCGCCTTGATCTTGGCTTCGCCGGTCTCTTCGGATTGCTTGAAGCGCTCTTCGGCGCGCTTGAGGAAGGCCTCCTGCGCTTTGCCCAGCACCTGCGCGCCGGTGTTCTCAAACTCCTTGAGCAATTTATCGCGGCTTTCCTCGAGCAAGCGCTTCTGTTCGGCAAAGGTGGCGCGCTCGGCCTTGAAGACCGTGTTCTCATTGCGCAGCTGACTGAGTTCCTCCGCCAGAGCATCCGCCCGCGCAGCGCGCTCCTTGGTCGCTGCAAGCTCGACCTGCGCCTCGCCCAGCTCGGCGACAGCCTGCTTGAACTCACCCTCACGCTCATCCAGCCGGGCCTTGTGCTCAGCCGCCGGGCGGGAGGCGAGAAACCACGCCAGCCCAGCGCCGACCGCCAGTCCAACGAGCAATGCGACAATCACCAAGATCGATTCATTCATTCCGCGCTTATAGCATGGAACAAAGGTGGAACGCTAGATATCCGCGGGATATCCCCGGTTGATGCGAAGCTATCGCGGCAAAGCCAGTACGCAGAGCGTGTAGCGCGGACTGCTCGAACTCGCGCTGTTGGTGACCAGGCTGACCGTGTACTCGCCGCTCTCGACATCCGTGATGCAGGCGGCGGAGGCTTCGAACTTCTCGTAATGCGAGACTCGCCCGCATTCATCGCCATTGATCTCGACTGCGACCCCGACCCGCCCGCTGCCCGCCGCGCGCAGGGCGCTGGCTTCGACATGCAGCCGCGCAGGTGCAGTGAGGTCGAGATGGATCGAAGAGGCGTCATCGCCAACATTGCACACGCCCGATTCCGAACGCGAGGTGGTGAGCGAGAAGCTGCCGAAGGAGAGCGCGGCTGCGCCCAGGGCTGCGGTGAAATGGGGTGCCAATGCCAAGGTATGACCCTCCCTTTCGGAGACAATTCAAACCCAAATAATGGCAAGGATTCGCTAGGCTGGCAGTCCGTATTGCCACGGAGAGTACGCGGCTAGAGGTCGCGATTGAAGGCCCGCGTCACGATCCAATTGTAGATGTAGTAAAGGCCCAGCGTGAAGCCGATGAAATAGACCGCAAAGCGGATTGCCAGCTCATCGAAAGTGGCCGCGCGATCGTAGTAGATCCAGGCGCACATCAGCGCCGCGTAGAGAAATCCGCCGAGCGCCGCTCCATTGAAGCTGATCGGGCGCGCCACTACGCCGCCTGGCGCAGCTTCTTGAGCTTCTTGAGCGCCATATTGCGCTTGAGCCGCGACAGGTGATCGATGAACAGAATCCCTTCGAGGTGGTCCATCTCATGCTGCAGGCAGGTCGCCAGCAGACCTTCGAGATTTTCCTCATGGTGATTGCCGTCGAGATCCTGATAGCGCACCGTGCAGGTCGCCGGGCGATCCACATCGGCGAAGATCTCAGGCACCGAGAGGCAGCCTTCCTGATAGGTCGAAAGCTCTTCCGCCGGATCGACGATCACCGGGTTGATGAACACCAGCGGCTCTTTTTTGGTGGGGATGCGCTTGGCTTCGCAGCCGTCATCCTCGCAGCATTCCTCTTCGACTGCGTCGGGGTCTTCGGGCTGGAGATCGATCACCAGCACGCGCTTGGGCACGCCAACCTGGATCGCGGCCAGACCAATGCCGGGCGCGTCATACATCGTCTCAAACATATCCTCGACCAGCACGCGCAGATCGTCGTTGAACTCATCAGGTTCAACCGGGACGGAAACGGTCTTCAGCCCGGGATCCGGCACTTCCAGGATTTCACGAATAGCCATGGGGATGATTTAGTGTGTGGTCTCACAGGTCGCAAGCGCAACAGAGCGAATAGAGTAATTGAGAGAGTGATTGGCGGGCATGGTCAAAGGTCACATGAGCTCGGTCGCGTCAGCGACCGCAAGGGCGACCGCCCGCCCGGAGGGGTGGCCCCTCAGGGGTCGGGCCCCCGGAGGATAGCCAAGTGAGCGAATGCGAACGCCGGCGCTTGAGGCCAAACAAGGAATCCTGGATTGCTTCGCTTCGCTCGCAATGACGAAGAACAAGCATCTACGGAAACACTAAGAGACAGGCCTTCTTGCCCGCAGCGCCTGCGCAAGCGTCCCCTCATCGAGGTAATCGAGCTCTCCCCCGACTGGCAGGCCATGCGCCAATTGCGTGATCCGCAGAGAGAACGGCTCAAGCCGCTCGGCCAGATAATGCGCGGTGGTCTGCCCTTCGAGCGTGGCATTCATCGCCAGCACGACCTCATCGACCTCACCGGTTTCGACCCGCGCGAGCAGCTTGGTGATGTTGAGATCCTCGGGCCCGACCCCATCGAGCGCCGACAGCCTCCCGCCAAGGACATGGTAGCGCCCCTGGAACAGCCTTGCGCGGTCCAGCGCCCAGACATCGGCGACGTCTTCAACCACGCAGAGCGACTTGGCATCGCGGCGGTGGTCCGAGCAGATTCCGCAGGGATCGCTGGTGTCGACATTGCCGCAGATCTGGCACTCGACCAGTGTCTCGCTGACCGCACCCAGAGCATCGAGCAGCGCCGGCAACGCCTGTTCGCGGTTCTTGACCAGCCACAGCACCGCGCGCCGCGCCGAGCGCGGTCCGAGCCCGGGCAGTCTCGCCAATGCGCCCGATAATGCTTCGATCTCTTGCGATGCCATGGGGTGGGAGATAGGGCCTGCGAACCGTAGACGACAAGGTATGGCTCGCCCTTATGCGCATCACATTTATGGGAACACCGGACTTTGCGGTCCCCGCGCTGGTCGCATTGCACGCGGCGGGACACGAGATAGCCTGCGTCTACAGCCAGCCGCCGAGCCATTCGGGCCGCGGGAAGAAGCTGCGCCCGTCCCCGGTTCACGCTAAGGCTGAGGAGTTTGGCATTCCGGTGCGCACGCCAAAGAGTCTGCGCAAGGAGGAGGCTCAGGCCGAATTCGCCGCTTTGCAGGCCGATGTCGCGGTGGTGGCAGCCTATGGGCTGATCCTGCCGCAGCCGGTGCTCGACGCGCCCAAGCATGGCTGCATCAACATCCACGCTTCCTTGCTGCCGCGCTGGCGCGGGGCCGCACCGATCCACCGCGCAATCATGGCGGGCGATGAGGAGACCGGCGTGACGATCATGCAGATGGAGGCCGGGCTCGACACCGGGCCAATGCTGCACGCGGTCTCAACGCCCGTCGGCTCCAAGACCACGGGGGAACTAACCGGCGAGCTGGCCGAGCTTGGCGCCGCAGCAATGGTCGAAGTCCTCGCCGATCTCGCCGCCTTCCCGGCCGTGCTGCAGGATGACACGCTGGCAATCTATGCGCCCAAGATCGACAAGGCCGAGGCGCGGATCGACTGGTCGCGCCCCGCAAGCGAGCTGGTCCGCCATGTCCACGGCTTGGCCCCCTTCCCCGGCGCCTGGACAGAGCTCGACGGCGAGCGGCTCAAGCTGCTTGCAGCGGAGATCACCGGGGGATCGGGCGCCCCGGGCAGCGTGCTGGATGATCGTCTGGCGATCGCCTGCGGCGAGGGGGCTGTGCGGCCTTTGCGGCTGCAGCGCGCGGGCAAGCCGGCGATGGAGGTGGATGAGTTGCTGCGCGGCTGGCCCGTCGAGGTTGGTCAGGTGCTGGCATGACCCGGTTCGCGCTCACGATCGAATTCGACGGGACACCCTTCATGGGGCTGCAGCGCCAACCGCATGGGCCGAGCGTGCAGGGATCAATCGAAGCCGCGCTGCATGCGATCACCGGCGAACAGGCCGTGCTCAACAGCGCCGGTCGGACCGACACCGGCGTCCACGCTTTGGCCATGCGCAGCCATGTCGATCTCGAGAAGGAGATCACTCCGTTCCGACTGATGGAGGCGCTCAATGCGCATCTGCGGCCCGACCCGATTGCAGCGATCGCTTGTGAAGTGGTCGACGATGAGTGGCACGCGCGCTTTTCCTGCGTTGGACGCCGCTATGTCTACCGCATCGCCAATCGCCGCGCGCCGCTGACGCTCAACAAGAACCGCGCCTGGCTGGTCCCGCAAGAGCTGGACGAACAGGCCATGCATCGCGCCGCCCAAGCGCTGGTAGGACGTCATGACTTCACCACCTTCCGCTCGGTTCATTGTCAGGCCAAGGATCCGGTCAAGACGCTCGACCGGCTCGATGTCGAACGAATCGGAGACGAAGTTCACATCCACGCCGCGGCGCGCAGCTTTCTGCACCATCAGGTCCGTTCGATGGTGGGCTGTCTCGCGCTGGTCGGCATGGGACGCTGGAGCGAAGATCAGGTCGCACAAGCGCTGAGCGCGAAGGACCGTAGCGAATTAGGACTTAACGCACCCCCCGAAGGTCTGTACTTCGTCGAGGCGATCTATCCCGGTGACCAGGAGTAGACATGGCCAAATGGTACCAGATGCCGTCGAGCTTCGGCCGTATGACCGAGCGCGAATATCGCGCCAATCTCAACGGAATCAACATCGTGTTTGGCGCGGTCCTGGGCTTTGTCCTGGTCGGCGCGGAAGACCTGCCCGTGCGCGATTTTGCCGCCCTGCTTGTGCTCAGCTCGGCGGTTGTGGTGATGATCCTCTATATTGAATCGAGCGAATACAAGCTCTTCAATATTATTACCGCGGCGCTCGCGATCGGCGCCCTGCCCTTCGTCGCCGAAGACCTTTTTTCGCTCACCGAAGTGCCCAAACTCCAGCCGACCCTGGCAATCTGGGCGCTGATGGTTCTGGGCGTCGAAATGATGCCGCGCGAAAAGCCCGAGGCAGTGGAGGAAGCAGCCAAGCCCGAGCCAACACCAGATTCCGGGAAGACGGACACTAACAAAGAGATCCAATCAGGAGAGAAATCGACATGACTACCGGCAAACAGCTATTCACCACGCTCGACGCGGGCGGCGCGCTGACCCTTGAGATCAGCGAAGAGAGCTTCCCCGAACCCACCGGCAACCAGGTGCTGGTCAAGATGGAGGGAGCACCGATCAACCCTTCTGACCTGGCGATCCTCACCAGCGCAGCCGACTTCGACAATGCCGACTATTCGCCCGGCAAGGTGGTCGCGCAAATGCCCGAGCCGTTCCTGTCAGGCCAGAAAGGCCGTCATGGCCAGCGGCTCCCCGCAGGCAATGAGGGCGCCGGCACGGTCGTCGCGACCGGCGATGGGGACATGGCCAAGGCGCTGATGGGTCAACGCGTGGCCTGCGTCCCGGGCAATGCCTTCAGCCAATATGCGATCGCCGATGCAATGATGTGCCTGCCACTGGGCGATCACAGCGCAGAGGTCGGCGCCTCAAGCTTCGTCAATCCGATGACCGCGCTGGCGTTTGTCGAGACCGCCAAAATGGAAGGCCACAAGGCGATCGTCCATCTGGCGGCTGCCTCCAACCTCGGCCAGATGCTCAACAAGATCTGCCTCGAAGACGATTTCGGCCTGGTCAACATCGTCCGCAAGCAGGAGCAGGTCGATCTGCTCAAAGCCGCTGGCGCCAAGCATGTCGTGAACTCATCAGACGATGATTACATGACGCAATTGCGCGCAGCGATCGCTGAAACCGGGGCCTTCCTCGGGTTTGATCCGATCGGCGGCGGGCAGAACAGCGACAATGTCCTCAAGGCGATGGAACAGGTCGCGGCTTCGCAGATGAGCGAATTCTCGCGTTATGGTTCGGACCAGGACAAGAAGATGTATATGTATGGACGGCTCGATCTCGGCCCGACCATCCTCACGCCCAGCTATGGCCTGCAATGGTGCGTCCAGGGCTTCCTGCTGACCCCGTTCCTGCAGCGCGCCGGAACGGAAACCGTGGTGCGGATGCGCACACGGGTGCAGCAGAACCTGACCACCACCTTCGCCTCGAACTACAAGGCCAAGGTCAATCTCGAGGAGATGCTGACCAAGGACGCGATCACCGATTATCGCCAGATGAAGACCGGCGAGAAATATCTGGTCACGCCCTGGAGTTAAGATACTCGGCCCCTCTTCTTAAGAGGAGGGGCCACGAGACTTGGCCTTGCGCAGCAGGGCTCAGTCGCTGTGGGGTGGAGTCTGGTCTGAGAGCCACCTCCAACCCTCCCTGCGACGGAGGGGCATTTTAGGCGTTCGTTCTGGTGATCTTCCGCAGCTGCCGCTGCTTGCTGAGCGGAGCGACCTGCCGGTGAATGGCGAAGATTCGTTGGCAAGCGGACGTTCCTTGGCTCAACGATCAAGGATCGACACTGTTGGCGAAGTTGGGTGAGAATCATTTGGATGGGCTATTCCCGCGCCCAGTCAACTTATCGATTGGCCAACATTTTGGTTCGATGCGCCTTGGCTGCAGAACCGCGCGAGAGAACTATGATGCCCCAAGAAAGATAGGGGCGAAAGTAAACTCCGTGGCATTTGAGTCTTTGCCCCTTGGTCCGTTTTCAATGTCACTTGGGAATATGACCCGCGGGAGCTCATACGGACGTCGCAGTTTGGTATCAGATTTCTCGGTCACAACTTTAACCCTTGGATTTCAATAATTTTGAGCGACCTCCACGATCCCTAAGGATTTATCGTGATGGATCAAGCCTGCACTGTAGCGAAGAGATCTCTTCAACCGCAGCGTGTCAGCCCCACCACACTTCCAACCAAGCTGGATTGGATGCCCAGCTATCGCAAGACCAGCGCGTCCGCTCGAAGTCTGTTCATGGATCGCTGGCAGACGACCGCCCTCCGACATCCAACGCGTGAATTGACACGCCTGCATTTGGCAAACCCAACCCCCTCCTTGGAAAGGAGGGGGATTTTTTGGCCATCGTCCTGGAATCCTCCCTACCTGCCGCTGATTGCAGAACAATCAAGCCAGACTGTGAATGGCAAGTTGTGCGTCGAAAGCGCACGCGGGCAAATCACCGTCATTAGGAGCTCGTTTGACCTTTGGCCGTCTTCGAAAACGCCGTGATCCTGAACTTGTTTCAGGATAACTCAAGTCGACACTGCAGCTCGCTATTCTGAAATGAATTCAGAATGACGGTAGTTGGTTCTTGGACTTCGGTCGACATTCGACTGCCAACTGGTGACGAGCTCTTGCTCGATCGGTCACCAAATGCGCATTCAAGGAGCCATCCCAACCCCTCGTCGATAAGTCGGCGAAATTGGTTGGCTCGGCGAGCAAGACTGGGTTAGGTCAAATGCACACCCCCCGCACTACCCCCGAAGGACCAAAGTGACCAATCTTTCTCAAAGCGAGGCTGATGCATCGCAGTCACTGGGGGGCGAGACCCTCAGCGCTGGATCGGCGAGCACAATCGACACCAACCGCCTAGCGAAGAGCCTTGTCGTCTTCCGCAGGCCGAGCATTGCGCGCGGCTGGTATGAGCTGGCAGTGACCTTCGTACCATTCGTGGCGGTGTTTGCGGTGATGCTATTTGGCGTATCGGCGGGCTACTACTTGATACTCTGCCTAGCCCCTCTCTCAGGCCTGCTGCTGCTGCGGATGTTCATTATCCAGCACGATTGCGGGCATGGCTCCTTCATGCCGGGCAAGAAGGGCAATGACTGGATTGGCCGGGTGATAGGCGTGCTGACCCTGACCCCTTATGATTGCTGGCGGAGATCGCATGAATTGCATCATGCCGGGACTGGCAACCTCGATGCACGGGGTTTTGGCGATGTCGATACGCTGACTGTCAGGGAATTTCAGGCGCTGTCGCCGCTCAAGCGGTTTGGATACCGATTGTATCGCCATCCGCTGACCATTCTGGGTTTCGGACCCGCCTATCTGTTCCTGCTCCGGCACCGCCTTCCGATTGGCTTGATGCGGGCCGGCTCGCGCTATTGGATCAGCGCAATGGCAACCAACGTGGCGGCGGCTCTGCTGCTGGGCTCGCTCGCCTGGCAGTTTGGCTTGGCTACGACCTTACTGGTTTTCATTCCAACCCTTCTGGTCGCAGCAACCGTCGGGGTCTGGCTGTTCTACATCCAGCATCAATTCGAGGAAGCGCATTGGGACACGCGCAAGGATTGGTCTTTCAAGCAGGCCGCGCTGCATGGCAGCTCGTACCTCGATCTCCCGGCTCCGATGCGTTGGTTCACCGGCGGCATAGGCGTTCACCACATTCATCATTTGATGAGTCGGATACCGTTTTATCGACTCTATGACGCGCTGCGTGCCCACCCTGAACTGGCGCAGGTGAATCGCATCACTCCGCGCCAGACCATCACGCCGTTTTTGCTGGCGCTATGGGACGAAGACCAAAGGAAGATGGTGCGGTTTCGGGATCTAGCAGCTTAGGCTGGGTCAGCACCGGGACACCGGCTTGCGATCGCATGGGAGACGAAAACCTCCGCCCGCCAATGGCCGCAACTGGGGGTATAACCGCCGCCCACCTTCGTCGGGCTAACTCCAAATCGACAATGCCTCCGACTTGTCAGTGAAGGCCTTTCCGTCAGGCTCTGGGGCGAAAGCCCAGAACCGCAGTGGATGTAACATCCTGCGGCGAAGCGGGTTGCTTCTGTTTTGGATCGATCATGGCTGTGGTAGACTCGATCCATGATCAATTGGTTCCGCCATCGCTATCTCGACCTGTTGGGTTCGATCTACATCTATAATGAGCACCGCGGTTACACCGCGCTCGACAGGGTTCTCGTGGCAGTCAAGGCCAAGCATCCCGAGGCGATCGAATTGATCGCGGCCGTCGAAAAGCATCGTGCGGACGAGCGCAAGCACTACACGATGTTCAAGCGCTGGTTTGAGCTCCGGGGCCAGATGCCCATCGCACTCGACCGGGCCTTTGGCCATATCGACCGCTTCATCGAAATTACCTTTGGCACACCGATCGACAGTCTCGACACCGAAAAGATCATCGCCAGCGACGATCTTTTCGAACGGCTCTGCCGCGTCATCTCGCTGACCGAGAAGCGCGGGCTCAAGCAGGTAGAAATCCTGCTCGATCACCCGCTGGTCAAGAAGGACAAGGCGTTACACAGAATATTCGAGGTGGTGCATAAGGACGAGCCGGATCATTTCCTCCCCTACGACCAGTGGTTGGCTGACAATGCTCGTCACCAGCCCAACAGGAGAGAGCGCTGGATCGACCGGATGATCCACTCCGAACTGCTCTTCATCAAACTGCCGCTGCTGTTTTTGTGGATTGGCGCGCCGCGCCGTACCGAATGGCATGATGCGGGCGAGAGCAATCCAAAGCCCGCGCCGCGCACGGCCCTACCTGTCTGACTATCGCCTCGTGCTGAAGCGCTTTTTTACGCGCCGCGCGGGCGGCATGTTGGTGCGCAATACGATCGTGAGCACCGGTGTGTTCCTGGTTGGATTGGGTGCATTGTGGTTGCTTGTAGAGACGCAGGGGGTCGATCCTGTGGTAGGCACGGCAATAAGCTTCCTGATCGCCAATTCGATCCATTATGTGTTCGGGCGCGCATGGATATTTGCTGGAACTGATCGGGGAGTTTCAACCGGCTATGTGTTCTTCTTGGCTAATGCCGTGGTAGGGCTAGTTGTGACCGTCGGTCTTTTTTGGGCCATCACGCATTGGACGCCAATCAACTATCTCGTTGCGCGTGTCGTCGTGTCGGTATTTGCCGGGCTCGCGGTCTTCGCTCTCAACGCATCATTGAATTTCCGGCGGATCTGATCTTCGTGCCGGATTACTGTGCGATCACAGTCCAATGTACGCCTGTGGGGCGTTAGCAGACTGACCGCCTTCAGCCGCGTATGGGGGCAGCCGCAATGACGCTATCGTTGATGCGCCATGGCACGCACTCGATAGGCACTTGGGGCTGTTTGCTGACGGTCTGCTCCTGCGCTCAATGGTGCTTGATGCCCCGCTTTGACAGAATACCAGCCTTCTGAATCACTAGGCAGCTTTTTTGTCGGTTGAGGGTTTGGGCTCGGCGATGGGCGTTGACTGCAAGCGGTTCCAGAGATCGAGCGCAGCAATCTTGTATCCTTCGGCCAGCGTCGGATAATTGAAGCTGTTCTCAACAAAGTACTCGACGGTCCCGCCGAGATTGAGAACAGCCTGGCCGATATGCACCAGCTCGCTGGCGCCTTCACCGATTACGTGGACGCCGATTATCTGGTGCGTCTCGCGATTGCAGATCAGCTTCAGTACGCCCGATTCAAGCCCCATGATGTGGCCGCGGGAAGTCTCGCGGAAGCGGGCGATGCCACATTCGTAGGGAATCCCCTGCTCGCGGGCTTGCTCCTCGGTTATGCCGACCGACGACAGCTCCGGGACGGCATAGACCCCGTAGGGCGGCGCCTGATCATCGGCACGGATTGGCTCACCGAAGGCATGGCAAGCCACAGCCCGGCCTTGCTCCATCGATGTCGATGCGAGGCTGGGAAAACCAATCACATCGCCGGCCGCGTAGATATTGGAAACAGCGGTCTGATAGGTCTTGCGATCGACTTCCAAGCGGCCCCGCTTGTCGGCACTGAGCCCGGCAGCCTCTAGATTCAATCCGGCGGTTGCCCCTTCGCGGCCTGCGGCAAACAGCACGGTTTCCGAGCTGATCAATCGGCCGTCGGCGAGTTGGCAAATCGGATCGCCGGCCTCGGAAAAGTGGATGTGAGTGAGCGAGCAGCCGAGGCGCAGATTGACGCCGCGCTCGCGCAAGGAGTTGACCAAATGATCGACGATTTCGCCATCCATGAACTCAAGCACGCGCTCGCGCGGCTCAATCAGCGTCACGGGGACATCCAGCGCGCTGAAGATAGTGGCGTATTCAAGGCCGATAACCCCCGCTCCGACCACGGTCAGGCTGCGCGGCATGCGCGGTTGGAGGATGAAGCTATCGCTGTCGAGGACATTCTCTTGGTTGAACGGAATATGCGCTGGCCGATACGGGCGGGTGCCGACTGAAACGAGGATCTTATCGGCCTCGACTCTCTCTTCGATATGAGAGCCGTCTACTTCACGCACCACCGCGATTTCATTCTCTGAGACGAAATGACCCCGCCCATGCATGGTGCGGACACCATTGCGAGCGAATTGGTGCTCAAGAACCGCAACTTCATATTCGAAGGTCTTCGAGATCCGCTGATTCAAGTCATCCGACTCGATCGTGGCCCGGGTTCGATAGCCCTGTCCGTAAAAGGCTCGCTCGCGCCAGCCGGACAGATTGAGCGCGGTTTCACGCAAGGTCTTGGAGGGGATTGTGCCGGTGTGCACGGAAACACCGCCGACCTTGCTTCGGTCGTCGACAACCAGAACGCTTTTACCAAGCTTGGCAGCCTGGATCGCTGCACGGCGACCAGCGGGTCCAGCGCCCAACACTACAAAATCGAACCGTTGCATAGCTCCTCCTTTGACGGAAGAACGGCTTCGAAATTGGGATGTTAACCAAAGGGTGACGTCGGCCAGAATGGCGCCTCAGATCCTCGGCAGGCTTTGGCAGGCTTTGGGTCGGAAGCGTTCTGTCAACTTGCGGCGCTTCGCCCGGAGCATCGCTCAATCCAGTTCGCGCGCGATCCGAAAGCCCATATTGACCTCTCGCCGAATGGTCGCCTGTCGGTATGCCGAGCGCATTTGGAATACGCCTCCGGTGAACGAACCCCCGCGAAAGACATTGCCCTCGCCGCCGCGCGCGCAATCTGTCAGCCATGGGGAGCCGTCAGTCGGAATCCCTTCGAGACCAATATGGTAGCAATCTATTGTCCATTCGCGGACATTGCCGTGCATGTCGTAGAGACCGAAGGCGTTGGGCGCGGAAAAGCCGACCGGTTCGGTTTGGCGACCATTGCACCCGGTCAGAATTCCGGGCGTGCGCGGCGTGTTGAAATTGGCTCTGTTTGCTTTCCCCGCCTCGCAGGTTGGCTCGGCATCGCCCCATGAAAATCGACCGGTCGAACCTGCACGCGCTGCATATTCCCACTCCGCTTCGCTGAGCAATCTGTAGGTCGAGCCGGTTTCTGCGCTGAGCCATTTTACGTAAGTCGCGGCATCATCCCAGCTGACGTTGATAACCGGGCGGGTGTCCCGTCCATACCCCGCGTCTCCGGTCCAGTCGGGATCCGGATCTGTGCCGTAAGCCTTGTCGGAATTGTCCTCACAAGCCTGGCTCGCTACGCAGGCCTCCCACTCGTTCCAAGTGAGTTCAAACTTGCCGACGGCAAGGGGCTTGGCGATGGTAATCTTGACTTGCGGCCCCTCGGAGAATCTGCGGCCCTTCTCGTCCTCTGGTGAGCCCATCAGGAAAGTGCCCGCGGGCAGGACAACCATCTCGGGCCCCATTGTGCCATCGCTGAGGCTGTCCCGAAACGTCTCGCCCGGATTGTAGCTGCTCTCGCCTGCGTGGACGGAGGTTGCGAGCGCAGCCACCAAACAGGCGCCGGCCAGTGCATTTTCAGGGATGCTTCGAGCCATTATCCTACCTCCCATCGAACGCCGCTTGAATTTGCGCAGGGGCGGTCACCCCGCTGGCGATCAGCATCTGCAGCAGAATCCGCGCTTTGGGCGGGCCCAACGCGCGCGCCGCGACAAAGCGATTTGCATCATCCTCGGGCTCACGGTCGACCAAGCCTTCCTCCAATCGGCTGGAGCGGACGATGGGCATGCCCGCATGCGCCAGCCTTACCATCGCCTGCCGAACCGGATCGGGCATATTGCCTTCGCCCACTCCGGCGATCACCACGCCGCGCGTAGTCTCACCCACCAGCCGATCAACATAGTCGGCAGTCATGCCCGCGTGAACATAGAGGATTGCGACATCTGGCAGATCGGTCTCAAACGGGAAGCGCGCACCCTCCCCATGTCGCCACGGCGCGCCAAACCACTCGAGCGCGCTGGGGGTCACCAACCCTACTGAATCGCGCGGAAAACCCGCAAAAGCCTCTGATCCGCGGGTGGTGACCTTGCGAATATCACGCGCGGCAAAAACACGGTCACCCATCACCACCAGCACGCCGCGCCCGGCAGCCTCCGCATCACTCGCCACTCGCATGGCATTGGCGAAATTGCGCAATCCGTCATAGCCGACAGCATCAGCCGGGCGCATCGCTCCAACCAGCACTACGGGCTTGCTGGTGGGCAGAGTCAGATCGAGCAGGAAGGCAGTTTCCTCAACAGTGTCCGTGCCATGGGTGATGATAACTCCGTCGCAATCGGGATCGGCCAGACCTGCCTCAATCGATGTGTGCAGCTGCGCCCAGATCGCCGGCCCCATATCCTCCGAGCCGATATTGGCGAGCTGCTGGCCGGTCAGCCTAGCCTCGATCCCCAACTCAGCCACGAGTTCAAGGAATTCGTCAATGTGGATTTGTCCCGGGCGATAGTCATGCCGCGTCGCAGAATCCGCCTTGCCAGCAATTGTGCCGCCGGTTGCCAGAACAAGGAGATTGGGAACACTCATAATATCAGCGCCGATAGCGGCCCGCGACAAAATCTGCCAGAACGCAATTGATTTTGAACTTTTCCGCGCTAAATAGCGCGCTTCGCACACATGCGAAGGGCGATTAGCTCAGTTGGTAGAGCATCTCGTTTACACCGAGAGGGTCGGCAGTTCGAGCCTGTCATCGCCCACCATTTCCCAAATCGGGGAAATTTTGACCAGAATTCCTACCTAAAGCACTGAAAACCAAAGCAGTGCTTGGAGTTCTATACCCTTCAAATCGATCATAGGCCAAAGGCTCTGAAAGCACGAGTTTGAGCACTAGCCGCTTGAGATCAAACACGCCTTTTTGCCAGATACTATAGGGGTTTGCGAGAAACGCCCAAGCGAGTTCTAGATTGTCGTTCAGGGTTGGCGCGTGCTGAGCCGATTTTGCGGCTTTTTCCGCTAGAATGAGCTTTTGCTGTTCAAGCTCACCGATCTTGTTCTCAATCGCCCCGATGGCGCGCTCATTTGAAGCCTCTACAATGCGGTTGACGAGTTTTGCGATGTGATCCTCGGTTTCCTGCATTTGAGCCTCTAGTGCCTTCTTATTTGCCTCTGCACGGCCAATTTTCATCTCGCGGTACACCCGGCACATAGCGAACATGGTTTTGACCAGATTGCGGCTTGGTTGAATGCCCTTGAGGAGCTCTTCAAATTGCCCCTCAATCTTAGCTCGCGGGATCGACTTGCCGTAATGGTCACAGTCTCGGGTCTGGCAGAGGTAATAGGCGTAATGCTTCTTACAGCCTTTGGACCAGCTTGCGGTCAGATGATTGCCGCAGCCAGAGCATGTCACGGCTCCGCGCAAGGGAAAGTCCCGATGCAGGTCTTTTCTGGCAGGCGCATTGGCTCGGCCTTCCATGCGCTCTTTGATCCGTTGGAATGTGGCTTTGCTAATCAGGCCTTCGTGTTGCCCATCACGCAAAGACACGCCAAGCTTCTTGGACCCTACATAACCAGCATATAGCGGTTGCCGCAGGATATCGGCGACCTTTCGTTCCATGCGCTTGCCTGCTTGGTAGTGCTTTGGAAAGCTTGGGTGGTTTTCTAGAAAGCGTGCTACTTCGTTTTGGGAGACGAAGCGGCCCGACGCATAGCCTTCAAGTGCCTCGGCAATGATCGAAGCGTTAGGTTCATCACGCACCAGTACCTTCCCGCCACCTCTAGCCTTCTCATATTTGAAGCCAACAGGTGGGCGACTGATGACGGAATAACCGTTTTCTAGCCTCGCGATGATCTTTTGACGCGATTGGCGTGCAATCGTCTCTCGGTCCAGTTCGCTTACAGCCGCGTTGATGGTTTCGTTGAAGCGTCCTTCAGGCGTGTTTTCGAAATTGAAATTCAGGCATTCGCGGGTTGCGTTGCGCTTTTCCATCTCAAGGCGCAGGCCGAGATGGAAATAGGTATTGCGCGCATAACGCTTCAAATCATCGAATATCACAACATAGTTGGTCTGAGGATTGTCATCGAGGAACTTGAGCAGCTCCACCATGCCTTCACGCCTCATAAAATCAGCGCCGCCAGTGAACTTATCATAGAACACGGCGGCGACTTCGTAGTCTTTCGCTTCTGCATATTGACGGCAGCGGTGCTCCTGACTGCCCAATCCCGTTTGGCCGGGATCAGAAATCCGGCAATAGATCACCGCTTGCGTCTTCCTATTTGTGGTCATGGCGATCCTTTCTGGCCCGGTGCGTCAGTAGCGACCTCATTGTGGTTCTGGGTTAGTGCTTGATCCGAAGATTCTACCACATCGGAGGTCTCTGTTGGGCTTTCAGCCTCCCCATAAGCTATTGATCCACAGCTATTTTCGGGCACTGGAAACGCTGCGTTTTCCCATTGGTAGTCGATTAAGCACACGACAATATTCCAAAGCCTTTGCAGCAACTCTTGCCGTTTAACGGGGTCTACGTCTGGGGCGTTGAGCAACTCGTCGAAAGCAGCAAGTTCCTCAGCACTGAGATTGTATTTGTCGCTCAGCATTGCCGCCACAATGCTCTCTACACTGAGGATGTCCTCCTCGACGACCGCCGACAGGTCGAGATCAGTCAGCACATTGCCTTCCGTGCAATGCGCGAAACCTTCTCGTATCGTCGTTTTGATGTCTTCGGTCATGGGCGTCCTCCACTTATCTCTCGTGGTAAAAGTAACGCTCGCCACCTCACGTCTGATCGAAAGGATCAGCCCCTATAAGTATTATCTCATATCTGGCGGCGAGCGTGCAAATTTGGGCGGGCCTCTAGCGCTCGATATCGGCACTCGGAGCAGCTTCGCGGCTCATCTCTTGATCGCTCGCATCGCGCTCTGCGGCGCGCTCTTTGAGGTATTCCTCGCGTTCTTGTTCAGGCTCTTGCTCTTGATAAGCCTCAGGCTCCGGCTCAGGTTCGAGCACAGGCTCCACTTCACGAGCGCGCTCTTCATCCCGCCATTGTTGGCGTTCATCGCGCAAATCACGCTCAATCTCTCGCCCACGGCCATATGCGGTCCGAGCAAGCTCCGAGAGGCCAAGCAGGTCGCCGAGGCCGAAGCTCTTGCTATCATGCCATTGACCCTCGGCATCCTGCCACGAGCGCGAAAAATCGGTCGAAACGTATGGACCTTTCTCGCCTTCATTGCGCCAGAGTGTCGCTTTGATCCGGCCATCGCGGATGGTGTCTTTAGGTGTATTGCTCACAGTCAGCTCCTATCGGTTGCGGGTGAACTCTCGGGTCGGTGCGCCGCGCTGGCTTTCGAGCTGGCGGTGGAGAAGAAAGATGCGCTTCTCGCGCTCCGCATCGACCTCTTGGTGAACTTGGGTTTCAAGTGCCCCGCCCGGTGTCAGTGCAGGCTCTGGTTGAAGCTCAGGGCGTTCCGCAATCCGCTGATCTAGCTCTGAACGCGTGGCGATCTGGGAATAGCCGTCTTGATCGATTCCTGCCTCGAAAGCGCGCTCGGCGAGGAACTCTTCTCTGGACTCCACCATGCTTTGTTCGGCGGTCTCAGTGACATCATGGGCGCGGTCAAACGCTGCTCCCATATCAGGTGCGTTTGCAGCAAAACTTGGCGCAGTGGAGGTGCTCGAATCTGTCATGACTCGATGTATGCCCACGTGCCGTCCGCATACTGGGGATATTCGGCAAATTCTTCGGGAACTGGCCCGATCATCACGCTCAGCAGCTTGTGACCGAAGCGGGATTTAACCCGCACCTTGGTCATATCATCGGTGTGCTTATGATGCGGGAAGAACTTGCCCGCTAGCTCTCGGCGCTCGTAATAGGCGAAGAGCTGAAGCTCGACCGGATGGGGCAACTCATCGCCAAACATGATGGCGCGACCGGGCTTAAGTCGCATAATCTCAGAAGCCGTCATGAGCGGACGCTCGATCTCACTGCGATGATGGCTTGCTTTCTTGTGATGGCTGTATTCGCGGCCAAGAGAGATTGGGTCGCCCCGGCCAAACAAACCATCAAACAGGCGACGGCGTTGCAGCTTCGCTTCATCCTGCGCGAGGGTGTCATTGTATCTGAGTGTTTGATTGCCCAGCATGCGGCTGATGCGTTCAGCGGATTCAATCTCACGAATTCCGAAGTAGATTTGGACACCACAGCCCGCCGGGATGATCGTGCTGCCATTAGGACAAATGTCATCCATTTGCTCAAAGGACTGGACGATGATGATCGGACGGATGCCGATACCAGCGCCAAAGTTGAGCATCTTGGCGACCAGTGGAAATGGAGCGAGCAAGTGGCATTCATCGAGCCACCAATCCTGATCAGGCGCAGCAGGATTGTGCTCTTTCAGCTCCCGCAGCGTTTCATAGAAGGCGCGGATCACCGGAGACCAAGTATCGATGAAGTCTGAGTCCGGCATCAGATAAAGGTTCCAGCGCCCGTCGCTCACAATCTCCTCAAGCGACATATTGAACGGCGGCGAGACCGAAGCGCGCAGGAACGGGTCGCTCATGCAGCTAAAAGCGTTTTTGAGCTCAGCCATGATCGACTGGAACGTGTTGCTGCTATTGTTCTTGCCGTGTCTGATAATGTCGGCAGCAGCGCCCACATGCTTGTGCGGGCAAGACTGCATCAGCCACTCAAACTTGTGTGCCTCTTCCGTGTTCTTGAGCACAAGGTTGATCGCGTCGTAGAATGCCGGGATGGTGAATTCGCCATCGCGCATAGTGACGGTAATGGCTATGCACTCGCCAAAGTCTTGAGCTGAAAGCTCAAAGAACTTGGCATTACCGCCCGTCACTGTGACCGAGCTCGCCAAGAACTTCTTGATGCGCGAGATCATCTTAGGATCATCGGCCTTGATGCAGACCGGATTGATACGGTGCTGAGGCACACCTTTGCGCTTATTAGGCGACCAAACGGCGCATTTGCGTCTATCAGGTGTCTGATCGAGGGCGATTTCCCACCACTCAGCCTTGGGATCATGAAAAATCTGGGTGCGCTGGCTAAGCCCCGGCAGAGCGTTGAAAGCCCCGATGAACTTGAATTTCCCAATTCTTGGGCCAGCGCAAATCAGAATGCCCGCTGCGCTGTTCCAAAACAGGCGCGAGGACCAGCGCACATCATAAAAGCCAAGAAAAAGAGCATTCTGCGAAGGTGTACTGTAGCCAGCAGACTTAAGCTGCCGCCACGTAGCCCAGTCGGAGCTTCCGTGTTTGTTGAACTCATTCTGGGCCATGACGCTTAGCGTCCAACCCAGAAGCCAAAGAGGCGAATGCCATAGTAGATTGCGAGCTTGGTCAGGCCGAATAGGCCAACAGCGACAATTCCGCCCCAGCAAAGCCAAATCAAGGTGCTGCTGAAGCCATCACCAACGCCGTAATTCGCAGCACTGAAGTCAAGGATGAGAGGGGAACTGCCTTGGAAAACCGCCGGAAACGCAAAGAAAGTGGCGACCACAGCAAGCACAGTGCTGACAAGGCTCGCTACCTTTGCGGCAGGATCAGGCTCTTGCTGGTTTTGATCGTATGGATTGAACATTCGGTGCTCCTCATCAAACAGAAATGAGAAGCTCTATGGATCAGATTTGATCTGGAGCCGGGGAAATCGCAATGAACATTGATCGACAATCTAGCCGCAAACTCACCAAGTGAGTGACGCCTGTTCATGAACCCCCACTATTTCAATTGATTCATTTCGGACGAGTCGCCAGAAAGGAAGCATGACCGTCCGAATTTTCTTTGTAGCAACTCTCGCCACACTTGCTGCAGCTTGCGACAAAGTGGAAAGTTTTGGTGAGATCCACCCAGCAAGTCTGAGTTTCAAGTTTGAGTCGAGTTGCAGTTGCGCAAACAAAGGTGTTTTTGTCGTCAACAATTCGGATGATAGCGTTGCTGTCAGCCTTCGAAACTTCAAGCGCGACAGTGACGGGGTGTTCGGCGAACGAAGCTTTTCCACGAGCCTGTCTCCTAAAGAAGAGAGATTACTAGGTTGTGAAAGAGTCGGAGCGCGTAATGCTCCTCCGGGGTCGAGCTCTTGCCTTGCGGACAATTGGTTTGAGATACAGTCCACAACTCAACGTCTCGGGTATGGTAGCGCGCGTATTTCTTTTGCTTCGTTCTCGACCAACGAACCCCAAGGTGACCTATCTCATTCGTCGGCTTCCAATGAACAGTTACCCTCATGTCGAACAGAGTGTTTAGATCCTGAAGCATTTACCCAGAACGGGCTTTGTTCAAAGATTTCACTAGAATCCACGGCAGAGTCCAGCGGGATATCTAATTTGGCCCGGTTTCTGAGAGAGAACGACCAAGGCTCCATTGATCAGAGACAAATGGGAAGCTGGTTCGGCGTAGCCTCAGACTCCTGCAACCGAAGTGCCACACTTATTGCAGATGGTAGGCTTTTCAATTCGGGCGATGCCTGTGCTCTAAATGCTGAGTTTTCGACTTTTGGAGCCTCTCAGGCTGTCACTCTATCTATTCCATCTCGACTGTCGGCTTCGAGAAATCACTCAGGGGAATGGGTAAGCTTGATGTTTGATCGCAGTGAGGAACGTCCCAGCCTTTCATTCGACAACCGGATGCTCCAACGCGAGTTTGGTGGATCGATTTATAAGGTCGAGACAAATGCGCGAGCGGTTTTGTTTACAACAGCCCAAAGTTGCATATGGGCTGAATGAGGAGGACGATATGTACCGCAAGCCTCACTACTTTCTGCGACTGTCGGGCTCTATCACAGCTCTCCTAGCTCTGGGTCAGCCTATTGCCCTCAATGCGCAGGAAAGAGCGAGCCGTGACCAGTTTGAGTGTACAGATTGGCATCTAGATCAGGCCGCACTCGAAAACCCATGGATTTTCGACTCCCCACAGGAAATTGAAGCATACAATGCCGAACAAGAACGGCGACGTGCCGCCGGCGAACAGTTGTTGCCTATTAAGATTGCTAGCCAAAACGTTGTAGACACCGGATACGGACGATTGGTGCTTACAGGGCCATTCACCTATCTGTTCTTCAGCAAGCGAGGAGATGGACGATATGAGTTTCTGCAGTCGACCTACCTAGAGCTAAGGAAAGCTGACATCTTGAGCACAGCTCGCGAGGTTGTGGCTCGACACGCACCTCAGGGCGACTGTGAGAACCGGATCAGGGACGACCAGTCATACGCGATACGCATTGAACGAAATGAGCTTATCGTGGGCAACAGCCTGACGTATGAGAGGTGGAAATGCGCGCGCATACTTTGGGAAGATCTAAAGACGCGTCTCTTTAAGACAGTCGTGCATCAAGAGTTTGGCTTCAAACCAATCGTCGATCATGACGAGTTTGGTGTTGAGTTCCGGGTGAACATCACTCAATGGCACGATCCGAAGCAGATCCGGCGATTGTCGTATAACCACAGCTTGCGCGATGCGGTGGCAGAGCCCCTGGCACAGTTGGGTTATAACTATGACAGAGACTTTGAGATTGGCTCGCCACATCTGCAATCATACGGGTTTGCGTATGGTTACACTGTAAATTCACGTTTGGATGTCGCGCTCAATCCGTTCCAAGCATGCCAAATCTTTGAAGGAATCTACAAAAACACGGGTGTTAAAGGCGCTTCACGTGAAATCGCCGAAAGTCGATATTTTTATGACCGATGAGTGGTGACAAGCTTGGTTTCGCCACACAACTGCCTACGAGACATATAGCGCTGTTGCTGTAAGGCGGATCGAGAGGATGTACATCCTGAGACAATCCTAGGGATTGATCATTGTTTCGAAGCTCGCGCCAGCCCGATCCGTCCAATTCATCCATTTCTCTTTTAGGTTTTCGATCTGCTGGGAGGTAAGACTTCCTTCGGCCGTCCGGCCAAATCCGTAGAACACAACCTTGCAGCCTTGCAAAAGCCCAGCTTGAGGTTCGGGAAGGTTCTCTCGACCGTTAAGCACGGCTTGCTGAGAAGCAATCCTACCCGATGGAATGCCATCGCTCAGCAGCACGATCTTATCGCCTGCTTCACAGTTGTATTTGTCCCATGTCAGGGTTGAAATAATCTCTGTGCTGGTTTGACGCGGCGCATCGCTTGTCGCCTGTGCCAAAATCTCGCGAGCCACTTCCCGTGCCACATTCGCAGCCGGATTGGACTTGCGCGTGATTTGCACATCATAGCGAAGATTGTTCTCCCCATTGATCTCGCCAAAGCTTCGAACTGACACAAATGTGCCGAGAGGCAAGTTTGCAATGTCGTTGGCGACACGGCGCGCCACGATCCGGGCGAAGGTTTCATCGCTAGTGGCCAAGTTAGAATCGCTGTTGTCGATCCGCACGTGGTATGTCGGGAATTCTTGTGGAGCTTCCGGGAGAGCCTCGCTGCATCCAACAAGCGTTATCAAAACAAGAGCGGAAATGAAGAGCTTCATCATATAGTGTCTCCTATGAGTTGGTTCAGTTGAAGGTGCCATTGAGCTCATCACGCAGGGCTCCGAGCTTGGCGGTGACGTCAGCGACAAAGTCATCAATGAACGCTGGCTGGGGCATTGGCTGAGGCAACTTGCGATTGCGGCGTGCGAAGATGGTTCTGCCTTTCGGAGTCGCACTGGAGCCGCGAACTTTGACCTTATTCAGTTCGCGCAGAGTTGGAGCCAAAGCAGCCTCAATTTCGGCAGCAGCTTCCAATGCCATATCGTCCGGCGTCTTCGCTTCGAGGCGTACGCGCTCACGCTTGGTCGCGGACAGCAGACGGATGTTCTTGATGATACGGTTAGAAGCCTTGAGTTTCGCTAGAGCGATGCGCCGCTCATTCAGAAGGCGGGGCAGCTTTTCTCGCACTTTGCCAACGATGAAGTTCATCACCGCCAAGTTGACGATTGCTAAACCTCCCAGACTCAAGCCAGCGAAGAGGCCAAAGTAAGAGGCAATCGTCTCGCCGATACCACCGCTTTCAGGAGGCGGTGCATCGAAGAGGTCATCATCGAAGGCTACAGCATCCGCGCCCGGAACGTGTGCCACCTCGCTAAGCGCATAAAGCGCGACAATGCCGATAAAGAAGAACAACACCATGATTGGCGCAGACTTGTCCAGCAGCGCCAAAGCTCGGCTTTCAGGGAATTTGTAGTGCAGCAAATGATGGCCAATAATGGCAATCATAGTGGCCAAGCTCATCAGCCAAACGGTCGCTGGGACACCCGCGCCCGGAACCTCTGGGCCGAACATATCCATCATCAGATTGAACGTAAGGCCAAGCTCAAAAGAGCCCAGTACAGGCAACAATCCTAAAGCAGCAAAGAGGCCGACAATCGTGCATGTGACAAGCACCAAAGCGCCCATCGCCTCTGCTTTGGTCTCCTGCGCCTCGACCATTTCATTGTAACGATTGGTCATGTTCACGCCTCCCCCTGATTGGTCTTGGAGGCGTTCTTTGTCGTGGGATCGAGCAGCTCAAAAATATCGAGCCCGTCTTCGCTTTCACGCGACAGACGCTCACTATTGAGTGCGCGCAGTGTCGCGACGCATTCGTCAGTTTCAGATTCGAGATCAGCTTCTGCGTCAACGCACGCCGCGATACGAGCGCGCAGTTCCTCTGCCTTTATCTGGGCGAACCGTTTCGCTTGGGTCTCGCTGAAAGGAAGCATGGCCTGCACATTGGCGACCATCTCGCGCAGTGTTGCAGCGCCAGCATCACTATCTGGCGACGGAGGAAGCCCGCGCTTGTAGATCAAATCCATCATCAAATTTCTCCAGCAGAAGGGATCAGACCTTACTGATATCCCCAGCCACGAGCGCAGCTGGGGAATTTGCTGAAAAAGATGATGGCGAGCTCATCCCGGCCCATCGGGCGCAAACGCGATGGCCCGATTGATGGTGGAGATTGCGGCTTTGATGATTGAGCGCTCACTCTCGTCAGCAGCGTCGAGCTTGGCGCGATGCTCAGCGAGAAGCGCATAGAGTTGAGATTTTGAAAGCTTCGCCAACGAAGCAGAATTGAATGTGGTGTGCATTTTTGCCTCCAGATTTGGAGGCCGCGCCCATCGCGGCCTTTCTGGCCACGGTTTGAATCGGTTCATCAGCCTTTGCGGCTTCATCTCGTCAGAGGGCGCAACGAAGAGAAGCAGCGCGAGAAGCACGCGCTTGAAGTCAGGCCAAAGGCTGTTGATCTAAAACGGGAAGGAAAGGCCCGCATGGGCTCCAATCCATAGGCAAGGCTGCTCACCGCAGGGTCAGATATCGTCTGCTAGTTGAGCGAGAATGAGACATACGACAATCCAGTTTTCATTTGCGATTGGCTTAGATAGTAAAATTGGCTATCTGGCTGCACCTTCTTGCTATGGAGGAACTGATGAGTCGGTTTAACGAAGACAATGTGCTGATCGTCACAAATCCGCTCGTCCAACATCATCTCACGTTCATGCGCGACAAGGGCACGCCCAGCGGACGCTTTCGTCAGCACCTGAAAAGCCTAACAAGAGCGCTTTTCTATGAAGCGATAGCAGAAATGGAAGACGCGCCGCGCGCTACGGGTCAAGTCGAAACAACCGACGGCAAATCTACTACGGGGGTCTTCATAGACAGCTCAAGATATGTCCTGATCGCGATAATGCGAACAGGCGTGGGAATGATGGGCGCCGTGCATGACAGCCTTGAAGAGGCCGCCATTGGCCACGCCCACTATCTTCATAATGAGAAAAACGGTGAAATTGAGGAATTGGCCGTAAGCCTGCCTGAGCTCTCAGACCGATTTGTCCTAATCTTCGACTCTGGGATGAAGACTGGACGAACCGCTGCCGCGCTCGTCGAAGAGTTGGTCAAGAGGCAGCACGTTAAAGCCCAAAATATTGCCATTCTGACAGCAACGGCGACGCAGCAATCGATTGAGACAATCAACGCAGTTTTTGGAACGAACAACAATCCAATCAGGATCGTTACCGCAGCAATCGATAAATGGAATGACGACGACCCTTACCCAGACCCAGGAATGGGAAGCATGCGGGACAGGCTCTATGGCCCATCGAGTGTAAGGCTTCCAGCAAATCGGTCGGGAGAGAATAATGGTTAGATCAAGCCGAGCCAAAAGCACTGCCAGCGGCCTGAACACCACGCCACAGTCATTGCCACGCCAGCATGCCCTCATGGGAGCAAGCGCCGCCGCAAATGACGACGATGATGGAAAGCAAGAAAGTGTTGCAAATAATGCAACAATGCCTGATAATCCCGAATTAAACCCGAAGCAAAGAGCAGGTTTGGAATTTGACGACGACCAGATGACTAGAGACTTAGGACCCGCGAGCGTTCGCGAGGGCGGGTCTGGTTATATGGCGCTGTACTTCAACATATCCGCAGAAGATCATCGCCTACTTGAGGCCATCGCCAAGGAACGCGGCGAAAGCGTCGGGACCGTCAGCAGAAAAATTCTTGAACACAAAATCACAAAAGCACCGGAAGCCGCCTTCGACACCTCCAAGGTAAGAGTCAGGGTCGCTGTATCAGAACAGACCCGAGAGGAAATTGACCGCTCAACCGAGGGACAAAGCATGAAGAAGTCTGAGTTCATCACGCATCAGATTTCTAGCTATCTCGCTGCGCTAAGGCGCGGTGAGACAGGCGCAGAGCCGTCGACGCCATAACCTATATAGACAGTTTAGCTGCGGAGATAGACACCTTGTCTATCTTGTGTTAAGTCACCCCTATCGAAACACTCGATAGGAGAAAATTATGGCTGACAAAGACTTGATCGAGCTGGCTCACGGGAGCCGCTCAAGCACCATAAAATCGAAAAATAGAGCGCCGAACTCGAAGCAGTTCCGGCGCTTTTTTGATGGTCCACCGACCATCGGGTTCGGCCCCAGACGACGACACTCAGACAAATCGCAGCAGCCGCCCCCCACCCAAAATCAAGTTAATTGGAGAACCCGCCATGCCAATCATAACAGCCCTTTCTGATGAGAGGCTTCAAGACCCCGCAACACGCTTGCACCTTTCAATTGTTGCTTGGTGCCTTTTCTACGGGAACAGGTACTTATCACGTGTTAGCTTCCCTGACTTCGTCGCTTCCGTCTGGCGAGACTTTGATGGAGAGGTTCGGCACGCGAATGGGGCAACCTTCGTGCTCGAAGAAACCGATCACCTCTTGGGTGTAGCGAACGATGGAGACTCCAGCCTGATCCGCTGGCTTTTTCTCAACGCTATCCAACCAACTGACCACGAATTGAATTCGACGTATTTGAATTTTCTGCGCTTCGTCGAACTCACATTCAGAGCCGCTGGCCCACCGGGTTGGCGCAACAAGCTCAACGATTGAGCCAAGCCCAACCACTGATCTTGGCGGCGATTTCGCCGCCTTCTTTTTTGCTCTAACCGAATTGCGTTAGCATGGAGCAGACCTGATTTGATCAATCTGGGCGATATTCCAAAGATAGAACATAATCCCAAATGGGCTTACGCAAGCTGTGTGCTGGGTGACACCCAACACCGCTTGTCTCGCTGGCGCAGCTAAAGCTGCTGGCTCGGCAAGGGGAACCCGCTGCGCGTTCCCCGTTGCATCCCCTCCGGCCAGATGAACCGCTGCACTACCCCAGAGCCACACCGTCAGGTGGCAGGGGAGATTGCGGTTCATCACAGGGGTATCGCCCCCTGAACCACTCGCACGGGAGAGTTCCTTCTCCCATTGCATTTCCATGATGAGGGAGCCTTCAGCGCTCCCCTCAACCCCATCGCCCAAGGGGCATTCGCGCCCCTTTGGATACCCTCGACCAACTTCGCGCAAGTTGGATTGCGTTCATCATTGCCGCCATCGAGCACGCTTGCTCCAAGCAGATCGACCGGGCTCTTTGTGGATAGGTTCTCTAAGCAAATGACTTTCGGATGACTTACCCAGCGACATCCCTTAATTCTAAAAGCTGCGTCCCACGCGAGATTATCATCACGAATCGGGATATTGTTTGCATCTGTAGGAACCTGCGTGAGCATGAATGCTGTTGAGATAGAAGAAGCGATTTCGGAACTGGCCGAGCTACCGTTCGACAAGGCCGAGTTCGCGTTTCAGTTTCTCGCAGCATTTGGCAACAAAGCCACCACCATCAAGCGGCTTCGAACTGGCAGCTCAAACAGCTCCGATATTGAAGACGGGGTGCTTCAGCGCAACAACATCCATATCGCCACCTGCGAACCGGGCTCAGTCGAAACAACCATTCAGGCGCTGCGAGACAGCCCCCAAACCACATCAGCCCGCGCGAAGTTCATACTCGCCACAGACGGCGAGACCCTTCAGGCTGAAGAGGTCGGCAGCGATGAAGCGCCCGTGGTCTGCAAGTATGCAGATTTCCCAAATCACTTCGGATTTTTCGGACCGCTGGCTGGGATTTCTTATCCCAAGCCTCTGCGCGAAAACTCATTTGATGTCCGTGCAACGCGCATTCTAAATCGGCTCTATGTCGAATTGCTGAAAGACAACCCCGATTGGGACACCGACGATCGCCGCCATGACATGAACCATTTTATGGCTCGTTTGATCTTTTGTTTCTTTGCTGAAGACACAGACATCTTCAACGGCAGCGGACTGTTCACGCAAACCGTCGAGAGAATGAGCGAACGCGATTCCTCGAACACGCACACCATAATCAGCCAGGTCTTCAAGGCAATGGACACGCCCACACGCCATGAGGGAAAGCCTGACGACCGTTATCGCAAAGCTGCGAGCATACCTCGTTATGCAGATGTCTTTCCCTATGTGAATGGGGAGCTTTTTTCGGGCAGCACCGAAGTCCCGCAGTTTAGCAAGATCGCTCGCGCATACCTCATCAAGATCGGGAATTTGGACTGGCAGAAAATCAATCCCGACATCTTTGGAAGCATGATTCAAGCCGTCGCCGACGACGAAGAGCGCGGCGCGCTGGGCATGCACTACACCAGCGTTCCCAACATCCTGAAAGTGCTCAATCCGCTGTTTCTGGATGACCTGCGCGCAAGGCTGGAAGAGGCTGGCGATAACGCTCGAAAGTTAGCGAACTTACGTAATCGTATGGCGCGCATACGGGTCTTTGATCCAGCATGCGGTTCCGGCAATTTCCTAGTCATTGCGTATAAGGAAATGCGCGCAATCGAGGCGGAGATTAATCAACGAAGAGAAGAGGCCGACAGGCGTTCCGAGATACCTCTCACCAACTTTCGCGGGATCGAGCTGCGCGATTTTCCAGCAGAGATTGCACGCTTAGCACTCATCATCGCCGAGTATCAGTGTGACGTAACCTATCGCGGGCAGAAGGAAGCGTTGGCTGAGTTTCTGCCACTTGATGCGCAGAACTGGATTACATGCGGCAATGCGTTGAGGCTCGACTGGCTGAGTATCTGCCCACCCACTGGCACTGGGGTCAAGCATAACGCAGATGACCTTTTTCATACGCCATTGGATCAGGCGCAAATCGACTTCGAGAATGAAGGCGGTGAAACCTACATCTGCGGAAACCCGCCATACGTTGGTTCAACATGGCAATCAAAGGAGCAAAAGGCCGACCTTCAAGTTTTATTTGATGGCCTTACAAAAAGCTGGAAATCGCTCGACTACGTTGCGGGCTGGTTCATCAAGGCCTCTGACTTTGGCCTGCACACAAGCAGCAGTGCCGCTTTCGTTTCCACGAATTCAATCTGCCAAGGGCAGCAGGTTCCAATTCTCTGGCCTCTTATTTTCGAACGCGGCTATGAGATTCCTTTTGCTCACACCAGCTTCAAGTGGGCGAATCTGGCGAGTCAGAACGCTGGCGTGACAGTAGCAATCATTGCCATTTCGAGAGACGCACCACAGGTTCGTCGTCTCTATTCTGTTACCGACACGGGAGAGACAATTCTGAAGGAAGGAAGCAATATCAACGCTTACTTGGTTCAGGGCCCTGACGTGATCGTAAATACAGAGAAAACGCCTCTGGCAGGTCAAGCTCGAATGGTTTGGGGTAACAAGCCGACAGACGGCGGACACTTGCTGTTGGAACCGCACGAGATAGAACAGCTAGACTTATCGAGCGCACAGCGTGAGAAGTTCATTAGACGTTTTTTCGGCTCCGCTGAATATATAAGGGGCACCAATAGGTTCTGCGTTTGGATCGAAGATCAAGATGTCGAAGAAGCGGCTTCAATCTCGTCGCTGAAGGAACGCATCGAAGGTGTGCGATCAATGAGGCTTTCGAGCCAAGCTGCTTCCACGCGCGATTTTGCAGCATGGCCCCATAAATTCCGCCAGATACAAGGGGTCGCAAAATCGCATAGCATTATTGTGCCAGCGGTCAGTTCTGAAAGACGACCATATTTGCCCGTGGGCATCCTGGCTAGTGACGCAATTGTCTACGCCAAAGCATTTGCCATATACGATGCGCCTCTTTGGAACATGGCGTTGATTGCCTCACGGTTGCATTGGGTTTGGGTTGGAACTGTATGCGTCCGAATGCGAACCGACTTTAGCTACTCAAATACGCTTGGCTGGAACACTTTTCCGATGCCGAGCCTTACTGAGAAGAACAAGGCTGATCTGACGCAATCTGCCGAAGATATACTGCTCACTAGAGAAAAGCACTTTCCCGCTACAATTGCAGACTTGTATGATCCAAATGACATGCCTGATGATTTGCGCGCCGCCCACGCGCGTAACGATGAGGTTCTCGAAAGAATATACATTGGTCGGCGCTTCAAGAACGACACCGAGCGCCTAGAGAAGCTCTTCGATCTCTACACCAAAATGAACAAGAAGAAGGAGGCGGCATGACCCATCCAGTCAAACCGCTTGCCCTTCAAAAGGTCGAATACTCCGCGCTCAATTCCCGCCAGAAGGAAACCTACAACTTCCACCGGGTCGCGGCGCGTCTCGCTGACTACGGATACAACAGCATCCTGTTGTCCGATGATTGGCTTGGCGCGGATTTCATCGCCTACCACAATGATGGCGAACGCTTTTATCGGGTCCAATTGAAGGGCCGGATGACCATTGACGACAAGTATGTCGGAAAAGGTCTCTATATCGCCTTCATCCACGATGAGCGGGTCTTCATCTACCCGCACGACGAAATGGCAGAACGCATTGATGCCGCAGGCCGCATCAATGAATCTGCCTCGTGGAGCAAACACAGATCATATTCTTGGCCATCCCCACCCGCATGGCTGCGTCAACTCCTAACCGAATTTGAGGTATCATGACTAAGCAATCCGTTCCTTCCGTATCCGTAACCTATGCCCAAACTGGCGCTTCGACCAAGTCGAACGAGCTGGGCATGAGGGCGATGCAGGAACGGGCATACGAAAAGCGTGGCGAGCAATACCTTCTTATCAAATCCCCGCCAGCTTCGGGCAAGAGCCGAGCGCTGATGTTCATTGCTTTGGACAAGCTTCACAATCAGGGTCTGTCCCAAGCGATTATCACCGTGCCTGAAAAGTCGATTGGCTCTAGCTTTGCAAATGAGCCTCTCAGTGATTTCGGGTTCTGGGCAGATTGGGAGGTCGAAGCCGTGTGGAACCTCTGCAACGCGCCCGGCACGGAAGGCAGCAAAGCTGATTCAGTTGGTGCGTTCTTGAAGAGCGATGCGAAGGTCTTGGTCTGCCCGCATGCGACTTTCCGCAATGCGGTCGAGAAGTTTGGCGTTGAGGCATTCGACAATCGCTTGATCGCGGTGGACGAGTTTCACCATGTCTCAGCAAACCCCGACAATAAGCTCGGCGCACAGCTCGCCGAATTGATCGAACGCGACAAGGTTCATGTTGTCGCGATGACAGGTTCCTATTTTCGGGGCGATGCCGAGGCGGTCCTTGCGCCGCAGGATGAAGCAAAGTTCGATAGCGTCACCTACACCTATTATGAGCAGCTCAACGGCTACAAATGGCTGAAGACACTGGACATCGGGTATTTCTTTTACTCAGGGTCATATGCCGATGACATTCTGAAGGTTCTCAATCCCGACGAGAAAACCATCATCCACATCCCTAGCGTCAACTCGCGTGAAAGCACGAAGGACAAACACCGCGAAGTGGAGCATATCATAGACGAGCTGGGTAAGTGGAAAGGAACGGACCCAGAGACAGGCTTTCAGCTTGTCGAGACCGAAGATGGGAGAACTCTAAAGATCGCCGATCTGGTTGACGACAGCGATCAAGGACAACGCTCAAAGGTTCTTGCTGCGCTCAAAGACCCAGACCAGAAGAACAACCGAGACAACGTTGATATCATCATCGCTCTTGGGATGGCGAAAGAGGGTTTCGATTGGATTTGGTGTGAGCATGCACTCACCGTAGGCTATCGCGCCAGTCTCACAGAAATCGTTCAGATCATCGGACGGGCGACACGCGATGCTGATGGCAAGCAACGGGCTCGTTTCACCAACCTAATCGCTGAGCCTGATGCTTCCGAAGAAGCTGTGACGGAGGCCGTCAACGACACGCTCAAAGCTATCGCGGCAAGCTTGCTGATGGAACAGGTTCTGGCTCCTCGCTTCGAATTCAAACCCAAGAAACCGACCAATGTGGCATCCGATGATTTTGAGTACGGCGAAGGGGGATATGATCCCGACGCCTGCAATGTCGGATTCAATGAAGAGCGCGGAACGTTTCAGATTGAGATTAAGGGCTTAACGGAACCGAAATCAGAAGAGGCCGAACGCATTTGCCGTGAAGACTTGAACGAGGTCATCACTGCTTTCGTCCAAGACAAGTCCTCCGTCGAGCGTGGCCTTTTTGATGAAGAACTGGTGCCCGAAGAGCTAACTCAAGTCCGAATGGGCAAGATCATCAAAGACAAGTTTCCTGAGCTGGATGACGACGATCAGGAAGCGGTCCGTCAGCACGCCATTGCCGCTCTTAATCTCACTCAAAAGGCAAAGGAAATTGCCATTGGAGGCGATAATCAAGAGAAAGGGAACACCGCTCTTATCGACGGTGTTCGCAAATACGCGATGGACGTGCGAGAACTCGACATCGACCTCATCGACCGCATAAATCCGTTCGGTGAAGCCTATGCAATTCTTGCTAAGACAATGAGCGAAGAGAGCTTGAAACAGGTCGCATCGATAATTTCCGGTAAGCGGATAAATCTCACTCCCGAGGAAGCGCGTGATCTTGCGAAGCGAGCTTTGAAATTCAAGCAAGAACGTGGTCGCCTGCCATCAATCACCGCTGCTGATGCTTGGGAAAAGAGGATGGCCGAGGGCGTTGCATTTCTTGCGCGCATGAAAGCCGAGGCTGCGAATGTCTAACTTTACTCAAGAAGATGACGCTCTTCTCGAAGAGTTAGGCGTTGAAGTCGAAACCAAGAAGGTTGCCAGCCGAACGCCCCGCGAGGAACGCATCATTGCGGGTTTTGAAGAAATTCAGCGTTTTGTTGAGGAGCATGGCAAGCACCCCCAACACGGAGAAGACAATGACGTCTTCGAACGGCTGTATGCTGTCAGGCTAGATCGAATTCGCGATCAAGCCGAATGCCGAGAGCTGGTAGGGCCGTTAGACAAACACGGGCTTCTAGATGCAGAAAGTTCCAAACCTCAGATTGAAGTAGACGAGCTAGATGATGAAGCTCTGTTGGCGCAGCTAGGAGTGGAGGCTGAAACCGCAGACATAACCGAGTTGAAGCACGTTCGTTCGCATGCGGAGAAGCGTGCCGCCGAAGAGATAGCCAACCGTGACAAATGTGAAGACTTTGACGAGTTTCAGCCTCTCTTTGAAAAAGTTCAACGCGAGTTGAAGGATGGTGCCAGACAAACCCGTCCATTCGTCAAAGACGCAGGTTTCTTGAAGGCGGATATCAAGGAGGGAGAGTTCTTCATCCTTGGAGGTCAGACTGCTTATGTCGCTGAAGTCGGTGACGCGATCAAAGCCCCCAACGGCGAAACAGATGCACGCCTTCGAGTGATCTATTCGAATGGGACCGAGAGCAATTTGCTACTGCGTTCCCTTCAACGTGCGCTTTATAAAGATGATGCAGGCCGGCGCATTAGTGAGACCACCGCTGGCCCTCTATTCTCCGAAGACGCTGAAGACGACGATCAAGCAAGCGGAACAATATATGTCCTCCGCAGCAAGTCCGATCATCCAACCGTCGCCGCTCATCGAGAGATTCTTCATAAAATTGGAGTAACAAGCGGCAAGGTTGAGCGACGAATTGCGAACGCGAAGATCGATCCAACTTTCCTTATGGCAGACGTTGACATCGTCGCGAGTTATGAACTCTTCAATATCAACCGCACAAAGCTCGAAAACATCATCCATCGCGTATTTGGATCAGCTAGGCTGGATATCGAGATAGTTGACCGCTTCGGAAATCCTGTGGTTCCCAAAGAGTGGTTTCTCGTACCACGCTTCGTAATTGATGAAGCGGTTGAGAGGATTCGAGACGGCTCAATTGCCGACTTGTTCTACGATCCGGCTCAAGCAAAGCTAGTGCCGCACAGATAACAAAGCTTAGGGGTATCACCCCTCAGCGCGCTTCAAGCAAAAATGGACGGTCTCCCGAGGCTCACTTCGCTGCGCCCGCCGTCAATTTTTCTCTCCGCTTGCACACCCACACTCTCGGCGAGGGCCAAGGGTTGCATGTGCAACCCAAACTCAAAGAGAGAAAAATGAAAACGGACTCAATTCGCATCTATGTGGCCTGCCTTGCAGCCTACAATAATGGCTATCTACACGGGGCTTGGATCGACGCCGATCAAAAGCCTTGGGAACTATTTAACGACATCAGCACAATGCTAAACGCTTCACCAATTGCTGGCGCAGAAGAATGGGCAATTCACGACTATGAGGGCTTCGAAGGGGTCTCGATTGCGGAATATGAAGGGCTTGAAAGTGTATCCGCAAAGGCAGCTTTCATTTGCGAACATGGCAGGCTCGGCGCGGAGGTGATTTCACACACTGGCTCGATAGAAGAGGCGCGCACAGCCTTGGACGATGGCTACCTTGGCCAATATGACAGCCTCGCAGATTACGTGCAGGACGTGACAGAAGAGAGCGTATCAATCCCAGAGTCCCTTCAATACTATATTGATTGGCAAGCTATGGCGCGCGATGTCGAGCTTTCAGGAGACCTGTTCACGGTCGAGACGGCCTTTGATGAGGTTCATATTTTCAGCTACCCGTCGGCATGTTAGATAGGGGCTGAATTTCCATCATCGAGCATGCCCAAATGAGCCATGTCCGAAAAATACCGTTACAAAGAATACTTCGAGAATTATCAAGAAAGAGCTGTGATTCGCGTTAGGGGGGGGAATTCGTGAAACGTATTTTTGCATTCGTATTATCGGTTTTCTTGATTTCACCAGCCTTCGGACAATCGACGCAAGGGTCTTCGCCGCGCCTTCCACCGATGAATAGTGTCGAACAACTTCGGCTAGCTTCAAAGACCCTCGGCTTTATCATTTTATGCCCACAGACTAATGAGACTTTGACATACTGTTCGGCGTTGATCGATGTATTCCGAAAAAACGGTCTTGTGGCGACTTACATTCCCGATAGCTGGGTTTCAGAATATCAAGGAACCGATAAGGCATTGATTTTTGCGTGCGGTTTCGGAGGCAATAGAGAATATCCTCTTACCAGCACCGAAGAAGCTGTAGCAGTTCGCGATACGGTTTATGCTGTAAACAGGTCGCTTCAAGCTCGCGACGATAGGCCGTGCGACGTAACCAACTCCGCCGCGTCAGAGGAATTGTTCAACAGAGTCCAATTGTGGCGTTCACTTGGACACGATATTCAATCGCTTCAGGAGAGGATGGACGAAATGTGCAGAAGGCCAGTCCGTCCTACTCAGTGTGACAATCGCTAAGACTAAACGCACTGCACAGTCGAAAATTCATCGTTCGATTTCAGGCCCATCATGGTCAGGGCCAGAATCTTGGTCACGATCATCCCGTTCAGTAGTCTCGCGCAGCCTTTGCTCCAGAAACTCTCTTTGTCTGATTTCTTGCTCAGCGGAACGATCTTCAGGCGGAGGCTGCGGCTGTTGCGCAGGTTGCTCACGCTCAGGTTCGTGATGTAACGACTCTTCGCGACGCATAGCCAA
This sequence comes from Erythrobacter sp., assembly GCA_965249945.1. Lineage (GTDB taxonomy): Bacteria > Pseudomonadota > Alphaproteobacteria > Sphingomonadales > Sphingomonadaceae > Erythrobacter. Next base: position 2,784,976 of record OZ252258.1, read on the forward strand.
GAACCGCTCTTTATCGGCTTCTAGCTCTTTAGCCTGACGGTTGAATTCGTTTTGCCGCTCACGCGCTTCCTCAGCGAGCCGTTGGCGTTCTTCGATCTGATCAAAGATGATCTTTTCACGCGCCTCGCGATCACGCTGCTGCGCCGCTTCTGTCTCCAAGCGGTTCTGTTCAGCTATTCGGCGATGTTGCCCTGTAATGCGGTCCCAAAGCCCCAAAATGCCGCGCCGGAAGCGTTCTTGCCGTTCGGCTTGTTCTTGCAACTGGCGCTGTTGTTGCTCTTGATCAAAGCGCTGCCGTTCGGCGCGTTGCTCTTCGATCATGCGCTGCTTTTCAGCTTCACGGCGCTCCTTGTCTGCTTTCGCTTGGCTTGCTTGCTCATTGTAAACGCGCCCGAGCATCTGGCTCATATCTTGAGCCATCGCATCTCTTGCAGCGTCTACATTGGGCAAGCTGCTGGGATCACCCAAACGCTCATTGACCTGTTTGGTCTTGATACCAGCGCGGCGTGCTATGGAATGCACTTCGCCATCGGTATCAACCGCAACAAATCCGCGCCTATCACCTTGCGCCAGATAGAACCCGCGTTCCTTTAGAGCATGAGAGAAGGTCTGGACGCTATCGGATATCGCCCAGCTATCGGATATGGCCTCTCTGACCTCATCAGGGTGCTTTTCGTGGCGTTTTGCCTGTTGCCATTCGGCTAGATTGTAATTGCGCGGATCACGCTTTGAGCGGTCTGCAAAACCCTCAGGCATGCGCCATCCATGTTCACGATACAGCTCACGGCTGACTTCCTGCAACTTCTCACGATCAAAGCTCATATTGCGGGCTGTCATGGTCTCACCATCTATGCGGCTCCACACAGCATGCGCATGGCGGCGCATGCCGCCGGGGCCTTCTTTCTCATGAAAGACGATGGCGCGCGGTTGCCCACTAAGGCCCAGGCGCTCTTCAGCGCGATCAATTGCGGCCTCAAATTCCTCAGAGCTGACTCGTGCGTCAGGCGGAGGGTTGAGTGAAAGCGAATAGAGAAACTGCTTGCACTGAGTTGCTCGGCTGATTGCATAGGTTTCGTTGAGAGCGCCGTGCAGATCATCAGCAGCAAAGCCGCGAATGTCATACACGGTCACATGATCATTCTCATGGCTCATCAAATGATCAGCCAAGTTCTTGGCACCGCCACGGCTATTGCCTTCGAGGATCATGGCGCGGGACCATCGGGCTTGATGCCAAGCGCTTTGATCAGATCATGGCGGATTTTCTCGATGGTTAGGCAAGCCGCTTGCAGCGTGAGAAGCGTATCAGGCGATTCTGGCAGAGCGCCATTGCGCGCAGCATCGGCGATATCGCGCATGGAGCGGGGCATTTCCGACGATCCAAGCGCGGCAAGAATGCGAGCCAGCAAGACTTCATCGTTTCGAGGTTTGCGGGAGGCTTTTGGGCGCGTCTTTTCAATCAGCCCCAGCTCTTCGCGCACATATTGCGAAACCGACTTCCGGCCCGCCTTCGCTTCCAAGGCAGCATATTGTTCAAAGGATAATCGGATTGAGAGTCTGCGTTCTTCCATCACGCACCTCACAATCCCAGATCAGGGTCATCTAAGCCCAGATCACCAAGTTCATCCCAATCAATGTCAGCGTGTTTGAGCTGGTGTTCCCAGTCGCTCAATTCCTCGAAAATTTGTTCTAGAAAAGCGTGGTCCGGCCCACCATTCCTTCTCTCGCGACAATTCGCTGCGCTCATGTCTCCGAGGGGCGGCCTGACCGGCCGACGCGCAGTCGCGCTTGCGAACACTCCGTGTTCGACGAACCCGTCTAGGCCTCAGATTTCGACATAGAATCAAAACACCGGCTTGCCCCATGGGGCCTGGGCCTATAGCCAGCAGCAAGTCTGAGCTGGGGGGCATATGCTGGGGCGGTTTGAAGATCCCAAGATTGAGCGCGACTATGTCGAGAGCGAGCGTGTGGCTCGCATTCCGGCGACGCGTTTTCTTGCCGGGATCGGGATCGTCACGCTGATCTCCTACATCGGCTTCAACCCGATGCATTTCCCGATGGAAGGCGTGCTCGCCTACAATATGGCGGCTGGACCATTTGTCTTGCTGCTGGTCGCGCTGGTCGGCCTGACCTTCACCAAATTCTATGTCGAGCAGGCCTGGGTCGACATCGTGGTGTTCACAATCATGGCGGTGGTCATGGTCGCCCTGATCGATGCCCTGGGCGATCAGGCGCCGGTGACCGAGATCAACCGGTTCGGCATGGCGGTGATCAATCTCGGCATTCTGATGGTGTTTGCAAGCGTCGGCTTTGTCGCCACCACTTGCTATTTCCTTGGCTGGGCGCTGGTGATTGTGGTGCTCTACGTCGCCTTCCTGCTGCTGGCTGACCGCACGCTGGTGAGCAAAGTCTACACCTTCACCAATTTCAGCACCTTCTTCACCTTCTCCTGCTTCGTGAATTGGGACATCGATCGCCGCGCGCGCAAGACTTACGCCGCGCAATTGGCACTGGAGGAAGAGCGCGCCAAAACCGAGAATATGCTCCACAATGTACTGCCGTCGGAAGTGGCGGAGCGGCTCAAGCGCGGCGAAGCGGTGGCCGATGCTTTCTCCGACGTCTCGGTTATCTTCATCGACATTGCCGGCTTCTCGCAGCTCTCCAAGCGGCTCTCACCTGGTCATCTAATCAAGGTGCTCAACACCATCTTCGGCCTGGCTGATCGCTGCGCTGAGCGCCATGGAATTGAACGGGTCAAGACGATTGGTGACGCCTATCTCGCGGTAGCCGGAGCGATCGGTTCGAGCGGGCGCGATGCGGTCGACGCGATCGCCTTCTCCAAGGCGATGATCGAAGAAGTCCGCGCCTATTCTGAAAAGACCGGAATCGATCTGGCGGTACGGATCGGCATTCACACCGGCAATGTCGTCGGCGGTGTCGTGGGCGAGCAGCGGCTGGCTTATGACTACTGGGGTGACACAATGAACATTGCCAATCGGATCGAGGGCATTGCCGAACGCAATGGCATCGCCGTGTCAGAGAGCACCTATTTTGAAGCATTTGAGCGCGAGAGCTTCAGCCAACCCCAATTGATCACACTCAAGGGTGTCGGGGACGTGAAAGTCTGTCGCGTGGTCATCGAAGAGGACACTTAGGTGCCCTTCACCATCGCCATCGCCGGGTGCGGGCCAGCCGGGCTTGCGGCGGCGATCCTGCTCAATGCCCAGGGCCACAATGTCAGAATCTTCGATCAATTCGACAATCCCGGACCGGTCGGTTCGGGCCTGATTATTCAGCCAAGCGGGATGGCGGTACTGTCCCAGCTCGATCTGGGAGTGGAGATCGCGCGGCGCGGCGCGCGGATCGATGGCCTCAAGGGGCTCGAGGAAAATGGCAGGCTGGTGCTCAATGCACCCTATTCCGCCCTCGGACATCCAGGGGCTTTCGGGATTGGGATCCACCGCGCCAGCCTGTTCGACGTGCTCTATCAAGCGGCCAAGCGGGACCAGATCGCGATTGAGACGGGCCGGACGGTATCGGGTCAGATCAAAGCGCGCGAAGGCTCTCGCCTGAGTTTCGCCGACGGCAGGCAATCGGATATCTTTGACCTGATTGTCGATGCCAGCGGATGGCAAAGCGTGTTCGATGCTGGAGAGCGGCACATGCTCGACTACGGCGCGCTTTGGGCCAGCCTGCCGGTAAGGCCAGATGATCCCTTTGCAAGCAATTTGCTGGAGCAGCGTTATCGCCGCGCCAACCAGATGGTCGGCGTGCTGCCGATCGGTCAGAGGCATGGCTCTGCGGAAGAGGAAGTAGCGTTCTTCTGGTCGCTGCGGCGCGATCAGCTGGCTGCATGGCAGGACACACCGCTCGAGCAATGGAAGGCTGAAGTGCTGGCACTTTGGCCCGAGACCGAGCCTCTTCTGGATCGGATCAGTGACCGCTCTCAGCTGACCCTCGCCAGCTATTCTCACCGTACCGCCGAAAAGGTCTCAGACGATCGCTTCATCGCGATTGGCGATTCGTGGCACTCCGCCAGCCCGCAATTGGGTCAGGGCGCCAATATGGCATTGCTCGACGCCTGGTCGCTGGCGCGCGGGCTCGAGCACGGGCGCACGCTGCACGATGGCCTGCGACTGGCGGTCTCGTGGCGGCAGGACCATGTCGCGCTCTATCAATGGGTAACGGCGCTATTCACCCCGCTCTACCAATCGGACACGAACCTTTATCCGCTGATCCGCGATCATTTCATGGCGCCGATCTCGGGCATCTGGCCCGCTTCGCGAATTCAGGCGGCGCTGATGAGCGGGCTGTTCGGTTTCCCGTTGCCGGTGCTCGGGCTGACCCTGCCGGATTATTCGGCAATCGCCTCGGTGATCAGCGCGAGAGCCTCCTCACTGTCCCAGTGATAGCCGCCCGCGACGCGCAATACTTCGCGTCCCTCTGCATCGAACAACACTGTCAACGGCAGCATCCCACTGTTTGAAAAGCTGAACATCAGTGCGTTTTCCGGGTCCAGCCAGGGTTCGAGCCGCTCAAACTCCTGCTCGGCGAAGAATGGCTCAACCACTGTCGCGCCGCTAAGGTCCTGGCTAACCGTTAGCACGCGCAGCTCGCCGTCCATCTGCGCCGCCAGATTGTCGAGCATCGGCATCTCCACCACGCAGGGCGCGCACCAGGTCGCCCACAGATTGAGCAACACGGGAGTACCCTTGAGCGCAGCGAGATCGAGCTCGGCTCCAGACGGATCGCTCAGCACCAAGGTCGGCATTTGCGTCCCCGCCTTGGAGCGATCAACCTCGCCGGTCAGCGCGCCAGCGGCATCCGAAGCCGCGTCAGGTGCTTGCGCGCCCTCGTCAGCAGCCCTATCGCAGCCCGTCAGAGCAAGCGCCGCGGCCAGTGTCAGCGGCCAAAGATATGAAGAACGAGACGGCATGAGCGATTCCAACACGATGTGGGGCGGACGGTTCGCCGATGGACCTAGTGCCATCATGCGCGAAATCAATGCTTCGATCCCTTTCGACAAGGCGCTGTGGCGGCAGGATATCGCTGGAAGTCAGGCGCATGTCGTCATGCTCGCCAACCAAGGCATCGTCAGCGCCGAGGATGCGAAGGCGATTGCCGTTGGCCTCGACCAGATTGCTGCTGAATACGAGCGTGATGGCGTGCCCGAGGATTGGGATCTCGAAGACATTCATATGACCACAGAAGCGCGGCTGGCCGAGCTGGTCGGCGCGGCGGCGGGTCGCCTGCACACAGCGCGCAGCCGCAACGATCAGGTCGCAACCGATTTCAAACTGTGGGTCCGCGAGGCGATCGACCAGATGGACGCCGGCCTGCTCGATCTGCAGCGCGCGCTGGTCAGCCGGGCCGGCGACCACGCTGACAGCATCATGCCCGGTTTCACTCATCTTCAGACCGCGCAGCCGGTCACGCTCGGTCATCACCTGATGGCCTATTACGAGATGTTCCGGCGCGATCGGTCGCGCCTTGCTGATGCCCGTGTACGGCTCAATGAAAGCCCGCTGGGCAGCGCGGCACTGGCCGGAACCGGCTTTCCGATCGACCGCGAGATGACCGCCGAAGCGCTCGGGTTTGACCGTCCGACGGCCAATTCGCTCGACGCAGTGTCGGATCGCGATTTCGCGATGGATTATCTCTACACCGCCTCAACCTGCGCGGTGCATTTGTCGCGCCTGGCCGAAGAGCTGATCCTGTGGGCGAGCCAGCCCTTCGGCTTTGTCCGCATGCCCGACACGCTTTCGACCGGCAGCTCGATCATGCCGCAGAAGAAGAACCCCGACGCGGCCGAGCTGGTGCGGGGCCATGCCGGGCGAGTGATCGGCTGCACGACTGCGCTGATGGTGACGATGAAGGGCCTGCCTTTGGCCTATTCCAAGGATATGCAGGACGACAAGCCGCCGGTGTTCGAAGCCGCTGGCCTGATGGGCCTGAGCATCGCTGCGATGACCGGGATGATCGCTGACAGCGCATTCGACACAGCCCGCATGCGGCAGGCGGCCGAGCTCGGCTATGCCACTGCGACCGATCTCGCCGATTGGCTGGTGCGCGAAGCGGACATTCCGTTTCGCGAAGCGCATCACATCACCGGTGCTGCGGTAAAGCAGGCCGAGGCCGATGGGGTCGCGCTCGACCAGCTGCCTTTGGAGGTGCTTCAGGCGATCGACGCACGGATCGATCAGCGGGTGTTTGAGGCCCTCTCGGTCGATGCCTCCGTCGCCGCGCGATCTTCCTATGGCGGAACCGCTCCGGAACAGGTACGTTTGCAAGTGGCGCGCGCTCGCGCCGAATTGGGAATGAGCACATGAAACGGCTTGTGATCATAGCACTGGGATGCACCGCGCTTGCGGCTTGTGGCACTCGTGCCCCGCTGACTCCGGTCGCCGGGGCCGAGCTGCCAGTCGCTCCCTATGGTGCGCAGGCGGCTCCGACCGCAGAGGAATTGCTCGAGCGTGAAGCCTTGGCGGCTCCCGAGCGCAGCGTCGAATTACGGCGCCGTTCGGAAGAGCGCGCTGACGACCCGTTTGACCTCCCCCCCGAATAAGCCGAGTTTCATGGACCACTTCGCGCTCAAGAATGGCGTCATGCACGCCGAGGATGCTCCGCTGCCAGCAATCGCTGAAGCGGTTGGAACCCCTGTCTATGTCTATTCACGTGCCACGCTAGAGCGGCACGCCCGCGTCTTCCGCGATGCTCTGGCTGACGTGCCCAACAAACTCATCGCCTTTGCGGTCAAGGCCAATCCCAATTTGGCCGTACTCAAAGTCCTGCAGGCCCAGGGCTATGGCGCCGATGTGGTGTCGGTCGGCGAGATGCGCCGCGCCCTCGCTGCTGGGATAGAGCCCACCAAGATTGTCTTCTCAGGCGTTGGCAAGACCCGCCGCGAATTGATCGAAGCACTGGATGCCGGGATCGGCCAGTTCAATATTGAAAGCGAGGAAGAGGGGCTCGAGCTAGCCGACCTCGCCGAAGAACGCGGCATGACCGCGCAATGCGCTCTGCGGATCAATCCCGATGTCGACGCCGGGACCCATGACAAGATTTCGACCGGCAAGGCCGACAACAAGTTTGGCGTGCCGATTGATCAGGCCGGACAGATCTTCGGCAAGCTGGCGCATCGGCAAGGCCTCAACCTGCGCGGAGTGGCGGTCCATATTGGCAGCCAGCTCGCCGATATTGCTCCGCTTGAGCGCGCGTTTGAGAAGCTGGGCAGTCTGGTCGCTTCGCTTCGCGGCGCCGGTCACACGATCACTCATGTCGATCTCGGTGGCGGGCTCGGCGTTCCCTATCGCAAGGGAGAAGAGCTCCCCAGTCCGGCCGAATATGGTGCGATGGTCGCGCGCGTGACCAAGGACTGGGGCGTGACCCTGATCTTTGAACCGGGCCGCGTCATCGCGGGCAATGCCGGCATCCTACTGACCGAGGTCGTGCGGGTGAAGCGCGGGCTCAACAATCCCTTCGTGATCGTCGATGCAGCGATGAACGATCTCGCCCGGCCCGCCATGTATGGCGCCTGGCACGATTTCGAGGCGGTCGCTCCGACCGGCGAGCAGATGACCGCCAATATCGTCGGCCCGATCTGTGAGACCGGCGACACATTCGCCATGGGCCGCGAATGCGATGCGCTCAAGAGCGGCGACCTCGCCGTGTTCCGCACCGCCGGCGCCTATGGCGCGACCATGGCGTCGAGCTACAATTCGCGCGGCTTTGTCGCCGAGGTGCTGGTCGATTGCGACAAATTCGCCGTGGTGGCCGAGCGGATCGACGCCGGTTCGATTATGGACGCCGAGAAGGTGCCAGACTGGCTGGCATGAGCGAGCTGCAAAGCCTCCCGCTGTTCCACCGGATCGAGGGACAAAAGGTCCTGGTTCTGGGAGAAGGTGAGACGGCTGAACCCAAGCGGCGGCTGGTCGAGCGCGCGGGCGGGATCCCGGTCGATGATATCCAGCAAGCGATCGATGAGGGCGTTCGTCTGGCTTTCATCGCCTATGATGATCCCAAGGCTTGCGAAGTCACCGCGATCAATCTTCGCTGCGCAGGTCTCCTGGTCAATGTCGTCGACCGGCCCGAGCTATGCGATTTCACCACGCCGAGCATTCTTGATCGCAATCCGGTGCTGATTGCAGTTGGCACCGGCGGAGCCTCTGCTGGCCTGGCCAAACATGTAAGGCTGCGGCTCGAACGGCTGCTGCCCCAATCGCTCGGCCAATTGGCCGAGGCGCTGTTCGCCGCCCGCCCGCGTCTGCGCGCGCTGTTTCCCGACGGTGCCGACCGCCGCCGCGCTCTGGATGACGCCCTGCACGAAGGCGGTGCGCTCGATGCGCTGCGTTCAGAGAGCGCTGACTCTGTTGCACAATGGCTTGAGGGCACAACAGCGGCCAGCGAACCGACCACCCTGCGATTCGATCTGACCAGCGATGACCCAGAAGATCTGACGCTCAAGCAAGCCCGCGTGTTGGGAGAAGCTGATGTGGTCTGCGCGATTGGCGAGGTTGCAAATGCAGTGCTAGCCCGCGCCCGCGCCGATGCGGTGCGGATCGCTTGCGATGTTGCGAGCTGTCCCAACGCCAAGATTGGCTGCGCAAACGCTGTCTCCTGCCCTCAAGCAAGCGCCGGGGCTCTGCTCACTGTTATTCTGCGCGCGCCCACTGGCTAAGCCGCTGCGGCGAGCGGTTCGCGCGTTTCCGCAAAGTAACGCGCCATGGCTTCGCGGCTGCTTTCGCTTAGCGCGATAAACGCCCGGCGGCGATCGCTCGCATCATCGACTCGCTCAAACACGCCGGCCTCAACCAGCTGCTTGATCCAGCGCAGCGCGGTGGTTGCAGGCACCCCAGCAGCGATACACAGCGAAGTCACCGAGATCCGTCGGTGCTCAGCATGGGCTGCGGTCAGATCGAGCAGCATGTCCCAGGCCGGATCGGCGAACAGATCGCTATCAAAGAACCGGGCGCGTGCTTGTCGGTTGGCAATGATCTGCCGCACCAGACGGGCATCGGGCAGCGGCAATTTGGTCGCGATCGAGCGCGGCAATGGCGCCTTTTCGTCTTTGCCCCGGAAGCCTGGCTTGGGTTCTTCAAGCTTGGAGGGTTTTTGATCGATCCGTTCAGACAGCCGCTCCAACTCACGCGCGATCTTCTCGACCTGCTGTGACAGGCGGACCAAGGCAATCCGATCCTCATCAGCCATCTCGCGCACCCGCCCTCTGGCCAAGTGTCCCATCACCCGGCCAACCGCGACCACCCTCTCCGCGCGGGTCGGATTGACGAGGATCTGCGGGCTCGATTGATCAAGCGCTGCGAACACTTCGTCCAAAGCCTCAAGCGAGGTTGCGACGATCAATTGCGCACCAGCGCGGGCGATCCGAGTGTCGAGACGCGATAGCGCGGCCAGAACCTGAACATCGGCGACCGGGCAATCGAGCAGGACGATATCGCCGAGCACAGCAATCTGCCCTTCGAGCAGGGACCGGATCGGGCCGCCATCAACCGGACGAAAGCCGGCTCCGCGGAGATCGTCCATCACTTCGCCACGAATGGCTGCGCGATCAGCAAACACCGCCACGCTGGCCGGAAGTCCGGCGGAGTCACATGCAAACTCATACTCAAAACCTGGCCCTTGGCCGCGATCACTCATCCGAATCGCCTCCTGCTTGAATAGATCAAAGGTAGAACAAATCGGGATCACGTCAAGAATTCCAATCCGGCCGCGAAAAATCTCGCGCGACGATTGAACCTTTTGCAGGCTAGGATCGACTTAGGGGTCATGACGAGAACACAACGCCTTGGCGCACCGCAAACCGGTGCCTTGTTCGACGAATTGCTGGTCATGCTGGCCAAGCAGGGCGATCGCCAAGCGTTGGAGCGTCTGCACCATCGTTGGGCGCCGCGACTGCATCGCGCAGCCCTGCGCTATACCGATGATGCCGAGCTGGCGGCTGACCTCACTCAGGAATGCTGGCTGTCGATCTGGAAGGGTATCAAGCGTCTGCGCGATCCGGCTCGGTTTCGCGCCTTCGCCTTCACGATCCTCAACCGTCGCGGCGCGGATTATCTCCGCAATGCGATCCGCGATCGAAGCCATCTGAGTGACACGACGCCGCCCGATGCACCGGAGGATCCAGTGCAGGAAGATCGGGTGGCGATCCGCCAGGCCTTTGCCAAGCTATCGCCTGACCAACGACTCGCCGCGCATCTGTACTTTGTCGAAGGCCTGACTCTGCGGGAAATCGCGCAGGTCCAGGACATCGCCGAAGGCACCGCCAAATCCCGTCTGTTTCACGCGCGCCGCACACTCAAGGCTGCGCTCAGTTCACCATCAGAATCCTTACAGGGAGAAGCCCCATGACCGATAAAACAACCGATCAACGCATTGCTGAAGCGCTCGACGAGGATGACAAGGCCTTCCTTGCCAGTCTCGAATCCGACCGCGGCATGTTCCAGCAGCTAGGCGACAGCTGGCAAGGCCCAATGGGCGGCTGGGCCAAGCTGATCTTCGGTTTCACCGTCGTGATGGGCTTTGGCTTCCTCTACATCATTTGGCAGGTCGCTCATACGCGCGAGCCAATCGAACACACTCTGTGGGCAATCGCCGCCCTCGCGGTCCTCGTGATCATCGGTTTTGCCAAGGATTGGATGTTCAGCCGGATGAACATGCTGACAATCCTGCGCGAAGTAAAACGGCTGCAGGTGCAAGTCGCTTTGCTGAGCGAGAAGCAGGACGACTAAGGGCGGATTTCGATCGGGGTGCTGTCGGGAACCAGTTCCCACAGTTCCTCGATCTCCGCATTGCTCAGCGCGATGCAGCCATCGGTCCAATCGCCCGGAATCCGTCCCACCGGCAAGGCATTGGGCTGGCCATGAATGAAGATATCCCCGCCCGGCGAGCGGCCGCGTTCCTCCGCATAGGCGCGGTCGCTCGCATTGGGATAGGAGATCCGCAGGCTGAGATGATAGCGGCTCTGAGGATTGCGGGTATCGATCGTGTAGCGCCCTTCGGGTGTCCGCTCATCGCCTTCGAATTGCTTGTGGCCTTGCGGTGCATCGCCGAATTGGATGCCATTATAGGTCCGCAACTGCTCGCCGTCGCGATAGGCGATCAGCGTGCGATCGGATTTGTCGACCAGCAGAAAATCGGCTTGGAGATGGGTACCCGAGCCCAGCGGATCAGATCCAACTGGGCTCGGCACGCCTGTGGGACCAGCACAGGAAGAAACGACCAGGAGCGCCAAAACGGCAGTGCGTTTCATTGATCAAATCCCTATCCGAGCTGTGTTACAGGGGCAATCGTGGACCGCCCCTATGTCCCGTTTAAGGACTCGCTTTGACCAGACCCTTAACGCGCTGGTTTAGTCGACGAAGGGATCACGCATCAGGATGGTGTCGTCACGCTCAGGACTGGTCGACACCAGTGCTACCGGTGTTTCGATCAATTCCTGCACCCGCTGGATATATTTGATCGCATTGGCCGGCAGGTCGGCATAGCTGCGCGCGCCGGCGGTCGATTCCTGCCAGCCTTCCATTTCCTCGTAGATCGGCTCGACTTCGGCCTGATCGCCAGCATGGCTCGGCAGATAGTCATAGACATTGTTGCGCAGGCGATAGCCGGTGCAGATCTTCACCGTCTCCAGACCGTCCAGCACGTCGATCTTGGTCAGAGCGATCCCGGTTACTCCGCTGATCGAGCAGGTCTGACGGACGAGCACCGCATCGAACCAGCCAACCCGGCGCTGACGTCCGGTGACGGTGCCAAATTCATGGCCGCGCTCTCCGATACCCTGGCCGATCTCGTCATCAAGCTCGGTCGGGAATGGGCCTGACCCGACCCGCGTGGTGTAGGCCTTGACGATCCCCAGCACAAAGCCGGTCGAATTGGGCCCAAGGCCAGATCCCGCCGCGGCAGTGCCGCTGACCGTGTTGGAGCTGGTTACAAACGGATAAGTGCCGTGATCGACGTCGAGCAGCACGCCCTGTGCGCCCTCGAACAGGATCTTGGCGCCGGCTTTGCGAACCTTCTTGAGGCGCTTCCAGACCGGCTGCGCAAAGCGCAAAACAAATGGCGCAACATCGCGCAGATCGGCGAGCAGAGCCTCGCGATCAACCGGCGGCTGATCGAAACCGGCGCGCAATGCATCGTGGTGCGCGCATAGGCGATCGAGCTGCGCATCGAGGCTGTCGAGATGCTCCAGATCGCATACACGGATCGCGCGGCGACCGACCTTGTCTTCGTAGGCAGGTCCGATCCCGCGCCCGGTGGTGCCAATCTTGCCTTTGCCAGCAGCGGTCTCGCGCAGCCCATCAAGATCGCGGTGGAGTGGCAGGATCAAAGGGCAATTGTCGGCAATCGCAAGATTGTCATCATTGATCGTGACGCCCTGCCCTTCGAGCTTCTCGACCTCGTCGCGGAGAGCCCAGGGATCGAGCACAACACCATTGCCGATCATGCTCATCGTGCCGGAGACGATGCCCGAAGGCAGCAGCGAAAGCTTGTAGGTCTCGCCGTCGATCACCAGCGTATGGCCGGCATTGTGGCCGCCCTGGAACCGGACGACGGCATCGGCCCGACTTGCGAGCCAATCAACGATCTTGCCTTTGCCTTCATCGCCCCATTGGGCGCCGATCACGGTGACGTTGGCCATGCCTTGGTTTCACTCCGATGTGACAAACCGCGCGGGCCTAGGCGCTTGGCCAAGCAAGGGCAAGATTGTTCGCGCGAAGGGTTTGCAGCGATCCCCCGTTTAGAGGGGTACTGATCACGATCCGCCCGCGTGAATCCTCCCCCTAGAGCGGGGTCGTTTCGGTCCCGTCGAGCCGGTGGGTGCAACCCAGGGCTATGGGATCTTCGGTGTCGCTGAGCTGTGCAATGGTCCTCCACCCTTGGGACCGCAGCTCAGCGGCACGATCGGCATCATGACCGAGCGGAAGATAGAGCGTCTTGGTTGGCGCGGGCAGCGCCAGAGCTTCGGCCAGCGAATCCACATACAGCGTAAAGCCAGTCGCGGCTTCGTCACTTCCGCCAATACGGTAGGTACCGCCGCGTCCAGCCACGCCCCGGACACCATCGGCGTAGAGCGTGAAGCCGAACCAGCTCTGGTATTCAAAGCCATGGCGTTCGCTGGGGTCCAAAGTAATCCGCGCGGATTCACCGATCTGGTCTGCGATCGCCTTCAAGCCTTCAATCCGGCTTGCCAAGGCGCCACCCGCATCAATCGCGCAGAGTTTCTCGACCGCCTCGTCGAAAGCGCCAGTGGCGTAGAGCAAGGGGAGGTAGGCGTCGCCGCCCGCCGCCTTAAGCCCACCGGCATCCTTGGTGTCCAGCTCGCGGCGGACTGCGGCAATTTGATCGGCGTCGAGCGGGAACGCCTTTTCGGCCAAGGTGTCGACCAGATCTGGCAGAGTGAAGTCGACTGAAATGCCGGTCAGTCCTGCATTGCGCAGCGCAGCGATCGCGACAGAGACAATCTCCCCGGCAGCGGTCTCCGTGTCCGCTCCGATCAATTCGCCGCCCAGCTGCAATCGCTCACGCGCTGGATCGAGCTGATCAGCCTGAATAACCGCAGTGTCGCCGCAATAGGCTAGTCGCAGAGGGCGCGGAGCCTCTGCCATGCTGGTTGCTGAAACCCGGCCGATCTGCGGGGTGATATCGCTGCGCAGAGCGAGCGTCCGCAGGCTTGCTGGGTCGACGAATCGAAACATTGTGCGGGTCCGCACCCCCTCCATGCGCGAGGAGAGCGAACGCTCGAACTCGAGCAAGGGTGGACGAACCCGATCATACCCATGCCGATCGAGCACATCGAGGCAAGCGCGCATGGCGCGCGTGATGCGTTCTGCAGAGGCTGGCAGTCGATCCGCCAGCCCCTCGGGCAAAAGGTTGTCGTTCTCAGTCATTAGGAAGCCCTTACTCAAATCGTCATCCCCGCGAAAGCGGGGATCCAGGGCGAAGCCACAAATGGATCAACTGGATTCCCGTCTGCACGGGAATGACGACCACAACGGGCCTTGATCAAAATTCCAGCGCTTTGACCAGTTTGACGCCTTCGACCTGATCCGCTTCCTCGACCACTGCCTCGCTCAAGGCCTCGTCCAGACTCAACAGCAACACGGCTTCCGCGCCAGCATCACGGCGACCCAGGTTGAAGGTCCCGATGTTGATGCCATGGCTGCCGAGCAGAGTCCCAATCCGGCCGATGAAGCCCGGCTTGTCGTCATTGACAATGTAGAGCATGTGGCCGTCGAGATCGGCTTCGATACCGATACCAAAGATCTCGACCAGCCGCGGTGCTTCATTGCCAAACAGCGTTCCCGCAACCGAACGCGGCCCCTGCGAGGTCTCGACGGTGACACGGATCAGCGTGTTGAATGCGCCTTCGCGTTCGTGCCGGATCTCGCTCACTTCAAGTCCGCGCTCCTTCGCCAGGAACGGTGCATTGACCATGTTCACCGTGTCGGAATAGCGCCGCATAAAGCCGGCCAGAACCGCCCCGGTGATCGGTTTGGGATTGAGCTCTGCAGCGGCGCCTTCGCGCTCAATGCTGATCTTGGTCAGATTGCCATGAGCCAGCTGTCCGACCAGCGAGCCGAGCTTTTCGGCGAGAGCCATATAGGGTTTGAGCTTGGGCGCTTCCTCAGCGCTCAGTGATGGCATGTTGAGCGCGTTGGTGACGCCGCCATTGACCAGATAATCGCTCATTTGCTCCGCGACTTGCAGCGCCACATTGACCTGCGCCTCGTTGGTCGAAGCGCCAAGGTGCGGTGTGCAGATAAAGTTGGGCGCGCCGAACAGCGGGTTTTCCTTGGCCGGCTCTTCCGCAAACACGTCGAGCGCCGCCGCTGCAACCTGGCCGCTTTCAAGACAATCCTTGAGCGCTGCTTCATCGATCAGACCGCCGCGTGCGCAATTGACGATACGGATGCCTGGCTTGGCATTCTCGAGCCGCTCGCGGCTGAGGATATTGCGCGTCTGGTCGGTCAGCGGTGTGTGCAGCGAGACGAAATCGGCGCGGTTTAGCAATGTATCTAGATCGACCTTCTCAATGCCCAGTTCGACCGCGCGATCCTCGGTTAGGAAAGGATCGTAGGCGATCACCTTCATCTTGAGGCCCAGAGCGCGGCTGGCGACGATCCCGCCGATATTGCCCGCGCCAATCAGACCCAGGGTCTTACCGGTCACCTCGACACCCATGAAGTCCTTCTTGGGCCATTCACCAGCTTGCGTACGGGTGTTTGCTGCCGGGATCTGACGCGCCAGCGCCATGATCATCGCAATCGCATGTTCGGCAGTCGTGATTGAGTTGCCGAATGGCGTGTTCATCACGACCACGCCCTTGCCGCTGGCATAAGGAATGTCGACATTGTCGACGCCGATCCCGGCGCGACCAATCACCTTGAGATTGGTGGCCGCGTCGAGCACGGCCTGTGTGACCTTGGTCGAAGAACGGATCGCTAGGCCATGATAGTCGCCAATCCGTGCGATCAATTCTTCCGGCGTTTCGCCGGTGATCACGTCAACATCGCAGCCGCGCTCTTCAAAAATGCGCGCTGCGTTCGGGTCCATCTTGTCGGAGATGAGAACTTTGGGTTTGGTCATGGAGTATCTCCAGTCATTCGTCATGCTGAACTTGTTTCAGCATAAAGAGGGCCGCTTCGTGCCAGGCCCAAGAGAGAGGGGTTATCCTGAAACGAGTTCAGGATGACGGAGAGGATCAGCCGCCCTTGACGGAAGCGTAGGCCCACTCGATCCAAGGCAGGAGGCGCTGGATATCCTCCTGCTCGAGCGTGCCGCCGCACCAGATGCGCAAGCTTGGCGGAGCGTCGCGATAGCCGTTGAAGTCATAGCCAACCGCCCGCTCTTCGAGCATTTTGACGATTGTCTTGGGCACCGCAGCCTGGTCTTCGGATGACAGGCTTTCGTACCAATCGCCGGTGAACTGCATGCAGACGCCGGTGTTGGTGCGCTTGGCCGGATCATCGACCATGTTTTTCAGCCACGGCGTGGATTCGATCCAGTCAGTCACGATCTTGGCATTGGCGTCGGCCCGCTCAAACATCCCCTGGCGGCCGCCGATTGATTTCGCCCACTCGAGCGCAGCGATATAGTCTTCGGTTGCCAGCAGGCTCGGCGTGTTGATGGTCGCGCCTTCGAAGATACCGCGATTGATCTTGTCGCCCTTCTTCATCCGAAACAGCTTGGGCAGCGGCCACGACGGATCATAGCTTTCGATCCGCTCAACCGCCTTGGGCGAGAGGATCAGCATGCCGTGCTGCGCTTCAGAGCCCATCACCTTCTGCCAGGAATAGGTCGTCGCATCGAGCTTCGGCCAGTCCATCTCCTGCGCGAAGACCGCGCTGGTGGCGTCATTGATGGTGACACCTTCACGGCCCGGCTCGAGCCAGTCGGTGTTGGGGATCTTCGCGCCCGAGGTGGTGCCATTCCAGGTAAACACAACATCGTTGCGCTGGGGGATGGTAGTCAGATCGGGGATCTCGCCATAATCGGCGCTGAGAACTTGCAGATTGGGCAGCTTGAGCTGCTTGACCGCATCCTGGATCCAGACATTGCCAAAGCTTTCCCATGCTGCGACCGTTGCCGGGCGCTTGGGATCGAGCATCGACCACATTGCGGCTTCAATCGCCCCAGTGTCGGAGGCGGGCATGATGCCGACGAGATAATCATCGGGAATGCCCAGCAGCTCTCGCGACAGGTCAATCGCGTACTTCAGCCGGCCTTTGGCATAGGCTGAGCGATGCGAGCGCCCGAGCGATTCGGTGTTCAGCTTGTCGAGGGACCATCCTGGAAATTTGACCGTAGGACCGGACGAAAATTGCGGACGGTTAGGTTTCAGGCTTGGCTCATGCGCCAGCCCGCGAATGCGATCAGTCATGTATTCTCTCCTTACAGAGAGCACGCGCGGCGTTGGGACCGCGTGGCCCGCTCGCCGCACTAGTGTTGCGCCGCAACAAGTCAAGATTTTCTTTTGCACACCCATCCGGGTGCGCGATTTCCTCGCTCGCGCGACCTGACGGTCGCATCGCTGCGGGCGCGCGGTCGCGCTTGCGGCGGCTTTCACCGCCGTTTTGGCGTGAGTGGGTACGGTCGCGCCAGCGACCGCAAGGCCGACCGGCCGTCGCGCCGAATGGCGCGGAAGCCAAGGCGGACGGATGTCCGCCGCCCGGCGCTTGAGGGCAAAAAAACAAAAAAGCTCCCTCGCCATTCGGGCTGCGCGCCATTATTGGGATGCGATGCAGATTTCGGATCTTCGCATTGCTCTGTTCAGCGGGAACTACAACTACACCCGCGATGGTGCGAATCAGGCGCTCAACCGCCTGGTCGGCTCCTTGTTGGAGCATGGAGCGGCTGTCCGGGTTTATTCCCCGACCGTCGAGAAGCCCGCCTTCGAGCCGACTGGTGATCTGGTCAGCCTGCCCTCAATCGGCATGCCGTTTGGCCGCAGCGAGTACCGCATGTCGCTTGGCCTGAACCGCAAGGCGCGCAAGGATCTGGAGAAATTCGCGCCCAATATCGTGCATCTGTCGGCGCCCGATCCGTCCGCCCATTCGGCAATGCGCTGGGCGCAGGACCACGATATTCCGATCCTCGCCTCGGTGCACACGCGCTTCGAAACCTACCCGCGCTATTACAAGCTCGCTTGGGCAGAGCCCGCCGTGGTGTGGATGTTGCGTCGCTTCTACAATCGCTGCGACGGACTGGTTGCTCCATCGCAAAGCATGATCGACGAATTGCTCGCGATGAAGATGCATGACGATATCGAGCTTTGGTCACGCGGGGTTGATCGGACCATCTTCGATCCTTCCAAGCGTGATCTCGAATGGCGTCGATCGCTGGGGCTCGAGGACGACGACGTTGCGGTCGTGTTTCTTGGACGCTTGGTGATGGAAAAGGGGCTCGACGTCTTTGCCGAAACCGTGGTCCAGTTGCGCAAGCGGCAAGTACCGCACAAGGTACTCGTGATCGGCGACGGCCCGGCGCGACAATGGTTCGAGGAGGCCCTGCCTGGCGGGATCTTCGCCGGCTTCCAGACCGGCGCCGATTTGGGACGGGCTTTGGCCAGTGGAGATGTCTTCTTCAATCCGTCAATCACCGAAACCTTCGGTAATGTCACGCTGGAGGCCATGGCCAGCGGATTGCCGGTTGTCGCGGCAGGCGCAACCGGGGCAGCAAGTCTGGTGCATGATGGAGAGACCGGCCGTCTGGTGCCGCCTGGTCAAGCCGATGCGTTTGCGGAGGCGATCGCGCCCTATTGCACCGACCATTCTCTTCGCGCTCAGCATGGTGCCGCCGGCGAGAGCAGATCACGCGAGTACAGCTGGTCCGCGATCAATAGGGTTGTCGCGGACATGTATGTGCGTCTGGTCGAAGATCGTCAGGCGATCATCGCGAATGAGGCGGCCGAAGCCGCCGCCTCCTGAGTCGCCCTTAAGTCAGAACGCCTTCCGCGGTCATCTTGCGGGCGTACCACAGCATAAACAGCGTGGTGACCCAGATCATTATGGTCAGGGCCGGGCTCTGCAGGCTCTCCGGCACTTCAATCATCATATACTGAAAGATTGTCGTGCCAACCAAGCCGATCAGCGCGATATACAGCGCGGTGCTTGCCCAGCGAGAGCGCAGCAGGATCAATATCGATCCTGCGATCGCACCCCAGACGCCCAATGCCCAAAAGGCGTTGGCCCAGACCGGATGGCTCTCAAAGAACGCGATTTCGGTTTCGCCCATACCTAGGCTTTCGAGCATGCCTAAGCGGGTCATGGTGTAACTGAAGCCGCCCACGGCGTTCCAAAGAAGTGTCAGTACGCCGACCACCCAAAGGTGCCAGGGCGTGGCTGCTTTGCCCAGTTCATTCATAATCGTCCCTCCCAAGACAATTCGTCCTGGGAGGGATGTTTAGTCAGTCCAGTGACTTGCGGCAAATGCGTTAAGGATTGGGGTGGTTGTGGTGTTCTGCTGCCACCCGCATCCTCAATCAAATCCGCTCGATGCGCTTCGCCACTTCATCGATGATATCGACAATCTCGTCCATCGAGCTCTTGTCGAGCTTGCCGTTGCGCGCGCGGTTGCGCAGCACATTGGCGAGATTGCCCATCGCGCGGAACAGATCCGGTGAGCGGACCTTCTCGGCGCGCTCTCCATATTGGCCGAGCCGCTCCATCAGCGCGTCCACTTCGTCCTTGCGCTCATCGAGCTCGGCAATGCCATCAGGAGTTGAGGCAAACGGCTTCTTGGCGTCTTTCGATTTGGCTTCTTCGATCTTGCCTTCATCCGCGAGCATTTGCAGCGTTGGATAGACCGCACCCGGGCTCGGCGCATAATGGCCGCCAGTGAGTTCTTCGATCGCCTTGATCAGCTCATAGCCGTGGCGGGGTTCTTCGTTGATGAGCGCGAGCAGCGCCAGGCGCAATTCGCCCTGACCAAACATCCGACCGCGGCGGCGGCGACGGCGCGAACCGCCCATGCCATCATCCCAATCACTCGACCAATTCGAACCCCAATTGCCACCCGAGGCAGCCATCATGGCCATCATCGGTCCAAAATTGTTCCAACCGTTCTTGCGAGAATATTTGCGGTGCTTGTGCCATGTCATGGCATCTCTCCTGATAATCTAAGATGGCTCTAAGATATATCTTAGATACAACATGGCAAGAGGTGGATGGCATTTTCCGACGAGCGGCCTATCACGCCCGATGAATGGCTGATTTGTTTGCAGATGACCCACTTGCCGGAGCGAAGCCGGACGAGCCACGCGCCGATGCGCCGCTGGCTGACCGTCTGCGCCCGCGCAATCTGGATGAGGTAATCGGTCAGGAGCATCTGACCGGGCCCGAGGGGGCAATCGGGAGAATGGTTGCCGCCGGCAAGCTCTCCAGCATGATATTGTGGGGTCCTCCCGGAACCGGCAAGACCAGCATTGCGCGGCTGTTGGCGGACGCTGTCGGAATGCGGTTCCTGTCGGTCAGCGCAGTGTTCTCGGGCGTGGCTGATCTCAAGAAGGCATTCGCAGAAGCCGATCAGGCCGCCAAGGCGGGCCAACGAACGCTGCTGTTTGTGGATGAGATCCACCGTTTCAACCGCGCGCAGCAGGATGGCTTTCTGCCATTCGTCGAACGCGGCACCGTCACTTTGGTCGGCGCTACCACGGAGAACCCCAGCTTTGAACTCAACGCCGCTCTGCTGAGCCGCGCCCAAGTGCTGATCCTGGAACGGCTCGACAGCGAGGCACTGGTTCAACTCATTGCTCGCGCGGAAGAATTGGAAGGGCATCTGCCCGTCACCGTCGAGGCGAAGGCCGCGCTGATTGCCAGCGCTGACGGAGATGGGCGCTTCCTGCTCAATCAGGTCGAAACGCTCTATAACGCGCAGCTGAGCGAGCCGCTCGATCCCTCAGCGCTCGGCCAGTTCCTGCAGCGCCGAGTGGCTGTTTATGACAAGGACCGCGACGGGCATTACAATCTGATCAGCGCGCTGCACAAAAGCCTGCGCGGGTCCGATCCGCAGGCTGCGTTGTACTATCTCGCGCGGATGCTGACTGCCGGTGAGGAGCCGCTCTATGTCCTGCGCCGTCTGGTGCGCTTCGCCAGCGAGGACATCGGCCTGGCCGATCCGCAAGCTTTGACCCAATGTCTTGCCGCCAAGGATGCCTATGAGTTCCTGGGCTCGCCCGAAGGTGAGCTCGCGATTGTCCAAGCTTGCCTCTATTGCGCCTCTGCGCCCAAATCCAACGCCGCCTATTCCGCGCAGAAGGCGGCGTTCAAATCAGCCCGCGAAACTGGCAGCCTGATGCCGCCGCAAAACATCCTCAACGCACCGACCAAGCTGATGAAGGATATCGGCTACGGTGACGGGTACAGCTACGACCATGAGGCCGAGAATGGCTTCTCAGGCGACAATTACTGGCCCGAGGGGATGCAACCGCAAAAATTCTATTCGCCGGTCGAGCGCGGATTTGAGCGCAAGGTCAAGGAACGGATCGACTATTGGAACCGGCTGAGGGTTGAGAGAACCTCCAATGCGTGAGTTCGATCACTTCCTCGCGATCGATTGGTCGGGCGCCAAGGGTGAGCGTCACAAGGGAATAGCGCTCGCGTTGGCCGAACGCTCGGGCGGCCCACCGGTGCTGGTTGAACCCCCTGCCCGCGGCTTCTCGCGCACGGAGGTGCTCGACATCCTCAAACACGAATTGCCGGCCAACACGCTCGTTGGGGTCGATCTCGGCATCAGCCTGCCGTTTGTGGATTGCGGCGCGTTCTTCCCTGGCTGGGATCGTTCGCCCAAGAATGCCAAGAAGCTGTGGGCGCTGATCGACGATATCTGCCAGGACGATCCCCATCTCGGCGCACACAGCTTTGTGACCCACCCCGAAGCCGGGCGATATTTCCGCCACAGCAAGGATCTGGTCGGTGATCGCTTTCACCTGCCCAGAGCGATCACGCGAGAAGGACGCTTTCGCGAAGCGGAGATCGCTCAGCGGTTTCAGAATTGTCGACCAGTAAGCAATTTCAATCTGGTGGGCGCCGCGCAAGTCGGCAAAAGCTCGCTTACCGGTATGCGTATGCTGAATCAGCTGGGCGGTGAGCTCGCCATTTGGCCATTCGATCCGATCCCGGAAAAGCGGCAGGTGTCAGGCGGATCAATGCTGGTCGAGATCTACACAGGGCTGGCCTCGAAGGAGGCGGCGGATCGCGGAGCCCGGACAAAGATGTTGACCTATGCCGATCTCAACGCGGCGCTCGAAGCGCTCGGCTCTCCCCCGGTAGACGAATTTGGCGAAGTCGATGACCATTCCTCCGATGCGCTTCTGACCGCGGCCTGGATGCGCAAGGTCGCGCCTGAGGAAGAACGTTGGGAGCCGCGCGCGCTGACCGCTCAGATCGCCTATACCGAAGGGTGGACATTCGGCGCCCTTTGACGAGCTTTTGCTGGACCTTGGCCCCGCTGCCGCGCAAACTCGCCAGATGAGCGAAAACTCCATCAGCTTCTCGCTGTCTTACGACGCGAGCGCGAGCGCGGGCCCGGGGGCAGCGCAGCCCGAGCCTCGAATTGAATTCCTGTGCGATCCGGCCTTGGCTGGGGCGATCCCGGAACCACAAACTTCGGCCCGATTCTTGCCCGAGTGGTTCCGCAATCTCGATCGGGAAATGGGCATGCCGGACGCCCATGGAATGGCAGGCCTGACCGTCAAGGCCTGCTTGCCGGTCACCGACGTCTTCACCCTCGGCTTTGTGATCCCCCTACCTTACGATGTGCG
The DNA here is from genome assembly GCA_965249945.1 of Erythrobacter sp. Lineage (GTDB taxonomy): Bacteria > Pseudomonadota > Alphaproteobacteria > Sphingomonadales > Sphingomonadaceae > Erythrobacter. The sequence continues at coordinate 2,807,249 of OZ252258.1, forward strand.
CATTGCCGTGCCGGAAGACCGGATGCACATCCAGCTCGGCTGGGATGAGCGCTGCGCCTTTCAACCGATCGAACAGCACCATCCCGGTCAATTGGGCGCGCCCAATCCTCCCTTCGCAGGGGTGATGCCGCTCAAATTCATCAATCCTTGGAGGATCAAGGTTCCCGATGGCTATTCGGTGCTGTTCCAACCGGTGATGAATCGGCCCGAACTGCCATTCTATTGCTTTTCCGGCCTGGTCGATTGCGATCGATTTGCGACCACAATCAACTTCCCGTTCTTCTGGTCAGGGGCACCCGGTGAATTCGTTCTGGAAGCGGGGACACCCATGGTTCAGATCGTGCCCATTCGCCGCGACGCGCTGATCAAGGCACATCAGGCGCGTCCGTCGACCGAGGCGGAGCTCGCCGAGCAGGAGAACGCCCGGCAGCGCAAATATACCGAGGAATCGACCTATCGGCGGGAATGGCGGGTGAAGAAGTAACCGCTCCGGCAAAGGTGCGCTCGGGACCAGCTCTGCCTAAGGATACTCGGGCCGACGATCGCCGAAACCCTGCCGGCTGTAGCCCGTCTGTTTGAGATCCTCGAGCATTGCAGCCCGCTTGGCGTCGGCTGGAGTTCTGGGATTCTCAAGCCGCTCATAATCGGGCTGAGGGCCGCGCAATTCCTCAATCGTCTGAAGGTTGTGATCGCGCACCATACCGGGGATCAAGAAAAGATCAGCGATCAGCCACGGGATCAGCACAAGCCAGCCGACCAGAGTGATCAGCAGGCCCAGTTGAACTAGGCCCGACGTGGTCCGCCCGGCGTAGAAGCGGTGGGCACCGAACATGCCAAAAAACAGCCACAGCAAGTATGTTGCCGCAACTGATTTGCGATTGGCTTCGTACATCAGCTGCTGATGCGTGGCGCGGTCCATGTCTAATCCCTATCGTCGAGTCGAACTATGCACTCCCCTGCCTAGCACGCAAGCCCAGAACAGTCCCAATCGATCAGAGGCCAAGAATGTTCGACGAAGTCTGGACATTGAGGGCGGTTTGCGGCTAGCGGGCGCTTCCGCTTCAAAACGGAATGGTCGATGGGCCGGCTTAGCTCAGTTGGTAGAGCAGTTGATTTGTAATCATCAGGTCGCGGGTTCGACTCCTGCAGCCGGCACCATTTCTCAGATTTTTGTGCGTAGGGGTCTAGCACCGGTGTAGGCGGCAGAACTGCCCTTAAGACATTCTTATCTGTCAGAAATTATCGTTCGCATTGGGGAAGCGCCAATATTGGGGTCGCATTCCCATGTCCTACAAATATTATCTGGCAGCTGCACTGGCGGCTGCTCCCTTCGCTTTAGCCGTGCAATCCAGCCAGATCGCAGCCAATTCCGCATCTCACACCAAGATCGAGGGGGCGGTTCTCGGCACCAGCGCGCAACCCATCTCCGACGCAACAGTGACCTTCCAGATCGTTGGAAAGAGGACCAAATCTTCGGTCACAACCGATGGTGATGGGCGATTCCTGATCGACAGCGTGCGGGACAAGACCACCTACCTGATGACTGCAAGCTTCGATGGCACATCGAGCAATACTGTGACGGTCACACCGGATTCCTCTGCACCGAGACCGATCCTGCTTATCATCGAGACCCCTGGCCACCAGCCCAGGATGCCGCTAAATCCGGCCATTCGCGCCGCCCGCACCCCGGCACGCTGAATAGTCTGGAAGTAGCGTATTAGGCAGGCGCGTTGTCCTGATCCTGATTCTATTGTCCTCTCAGTGATTGAGAGGGCCGACAATGGATCTGGGAATTTCTGGGCGCACAGCGCTGGTCAATGGCGGCAGTGCGGGAATGGGCCGCGGCGCGGCCTTGGCTCTGGCGCAAGCGGGGGTTGAGGTGTTCATTTCTTCGCGCGGCGAAGAGCGGCTCAACCAGACCTGTCAGGACATTGCAGCACAGACAGGGTCGAAGGTTCATCCGATTGTGGCTGATCACGCAAGCGATGCTGGACGCGATGCAATCCTTGCCGCCTGCCCGGCCCCTGACATTCTGGTCGCGACCTGCGCGCCGCCGCCGTTCACCGATGACTTCCAGGCAGTTCCACGCGATCAAATGGAGGAGAGCATCCGCATCGCCCTGCTCAGCCCGATCGATTACATCAAGGCGGTGCTGCCGAGCATGATTGATCGCCGTTGGGGGCGGATCGTCAACATCAGCACGGGCGCAGCCAAATACCCATCTTCGCTCAGAGTTCTGTCGGGACCGCCGCGCGCGGCGCTGTCCAATTACTGCCATGCGATCGCCAAGGAGGTCGCAAGGCATAATGTAACGATCAACTCGGTCCTGCCAGGGATGCACCACACGCCCGGAGCCAAGGACATCTTCGGCCCGCGCGGCGCCGCCAATGGCCGGACCTATGAGGAAGAGGTCGAAGCCTTCACCAAGGCAATACGTATACCAGCGGGCCGGTTCGGCGATGCCGATGACTTTGGCGCAGTGGTCGCAATGTTCTGCAGCGAGATGGCCAATTACATCACCGGACAATCGCTCAATGTCGACGGCGGCATTGGCACCTCGACTTTCTGATCCAGCCTGCTATTAGGTTTCACAAAGAAACTTAAATGAGGATGTTGTGATGCTGGCCGATCCCTTGACCCTGCCGTGTGGCGCGGTGCTCCCCAACCGCCTGAGCAAGGCTGCCATGACCGAAGGATTGGCGACCCCCGATGGCCGCCCCACTCCCGAGCTGGAGCGGCTCTACGGGATCTGGTCCGACGGCGGCTGCGGCATGTTGCTGTCGGGCAATATCATCATCGACAAGGATCATCTCGAACGCCCCGGCAATGTCGTGATTGAGCGCGAGCCCGACGCCGACATGGCAGCGCGGCTCTCCAGCTGGGCCAAGGCGGCGACCCGCAACGGCAATCACTTCTGGGCACAGATCAGCCATGGCGGACGACAAACCCAGAAGCTGGTCAATCCCAATCCGAAGTCCTCATCTGACGTTGCCCTGGCATTGCCTGGAGGACAGTTTGGCAAGCCCACCCCTCTAACCAAGGACGAGATTGCTGATCTGGTCGAGCGTTGGGCTATCGCTGCCAAAGCTTGCCAGGATGCTGGTTTTACTGGGGTTCAGGTGCACGGTGCACATGGCTATCTGATCTCCCAATTCCTTTCCCCGCGGGTCAATCTGCGCACGGACGAATATGGCGGCAGTCTAGAGAATCGCGCGCGCATCCTGCTCGAAGTGATCGCCGCCATCAGGGCCAAAGCTGGCCCGAACTTTCCGATCTCGGTCAAGCTCAACAGCGCGGACTTCCAGAAGGGCGGGTTTGCCTTCGAGGACAGTCTCACCGTCGTCAAATGGCTCGAAGAGGCCTCGGTCGACCTGATCGAGATTTCCGGCGGCTCTTACGAGCAGCCCAAGCTGATGGGGATCGAAGGGATGGAAGAGGTGGAGGATCAGAAGGTCGCGCCCTCTACAGCCGCGCGCGAAGCCTATTTCGTCGACTTTGCCCAGGCAATGCAGCAGCATGTCAGCGTGCCGCTAATGGTCACCGGGGGCTTTCGCACCCGCGCAGCGATGGATCAAGCGCTCGAAATAGGCGCTGCCGATGTGATCGGACTGGGCCGCCCATTGTGTGTCCAGACCGATGGCGCCAACCAGCTTATGCAAGGTGTGGAAGCCCTGCCCCGCTACGAGGACAATCTCGATCTGATCCCGAGCTGGCTGGGATTTCTCAAGGGCCTACAAATGATGAAGGCGATCAATGGTTTCGCCGGGATCTATTGGTTCTATCAGCAGATCTGGATGCTCGGCCATGAAGGGCGAGTCGATGACAGTTTCCCCGTCTTCAAGGCCTTCAGGCTGGTCGATGCCCGCAACAAGCAGATCATGAAGGCTCGCGAGGGCTAAGCGAGGGTCAGCCGCGTCCGCGATAGGGGGCTACACCCTGATCCGGCACCCACAGTCCTTCCGGAGCAGGGCCGCTCTGCCAGAAGACGTCGATCGGGATCCCTCCGCGCGGATACCAATAACCGCCAATTCGTAGCCACTTGGGCTGCATCTCATCGGTCAAGCGCTGCCCAATTCCCACAGTGACGTCTTCATGGAAGCCATTGTGATTGCGGAACGAGCCGAGAAACAGCTTGAGGCTCTTGGATTCAACGATCGTATCGCCCGGCGCATAATCTATCACGAGGTGCGCGAAGTCGGGCTGGTTGGTGACCGGACAGAGCGAAGTGAATTCGGGGGCCGCAAAGCGCACCAAAAAGAGCGCACCCACACGCGGGTTGGGAACATAGTCCAGCACCGCCTCTTCGGGCGATTGCGGCAAGGGAGTGTCCTTCCCGAGAAAGGTTGGCTGCCCGGCTTGATCAGGTGTGCTTTCCATGCCGCGCTGTTGCCCCGAATCTGGACACTACGCAAGCGAGGAACTGGACCTGCCCAAGATTCCAATTAAGGAAGAGCGCCTAGCTTTAACCTTGGTTTGATCATTCGGTTTCGCGTCTTGCCTCGACCTCTCACCATCCTTTGGCCAATTTCGTTCGTGGCTGGAGCTATCGGATTGAGCGCTGCTCTGGCTGCACCGCCAGACGAAGTTGCACCGTCACCGGTTGAGACCGAAGCGGCAGCGCCTGCCGATACTGCGCCCGCACCCGTTACGGAAACCGAAGGCACAGAAGCTGAGAGCGCCCAACCGCCGGCGGACGACCAAGACTCCGAGCCACTGCTGACAGATGAATTCGACCTGACGGATACCACCGAACCGGTTGAAACCGAAAGCAATATCGCGGCACCGGTGGTCCAGCCGCTGCCACCACGTGCTGAAGAAAGAGCGACCGCGGTTAGGCAGGAAGGCGGCACCGCAACCGCTAGAACTGCGCCTCCCAGATCCGTTCCCAATGTGCCAGCAGGTCAACCAGCCCCTGCCACTTCCGGCGAGGGTTCAGGTGAACTTCTGGCGCTGGATGCGACCGAAGCTGACAGCAACAGCTCCGCTGTCGTGTCGCTGCCAGACCAATCCAGTGACGGTGCCGAGGCTTCGACAGAACTCGTGGAAAGCGAGGCCGAATCACTCTTGTGGTGGATTGTTGCGCTGATCGGCGTGATCGTCTTTGGCGTTGTAGGTTGGCTGTACACTCGCAGCCGAACCGCCCCCTCGGCCATCATTGAGCGCCCGACGATTGCGGGAACCCAGCTCTTCCAATCTATCGAGGACGCGAAACTGGCGCTGACTTTGGATATTCTCGGCGCGACCAGAAGTCTGCGCATGTTCACTGTCGATTATCGCCTGCGCGTCGCCAATCGCTCAGGACGCGCGGTCAGGGATTTGGCTGTGACCCCGGAGCTGACCAGTGCCAGCAAGGGTAGCAGTGACAACCGCGGACCGGCCGTGGCTCAGGGCACGGGTGATACAGTGCGGATTGAGCGGGTCGGCCCGCATCAGAGCGAGGTTATCACCGGAACGGTGCAGCTTCCGGTTACCGAGATTCGCCCAATCCTGCAGGGTTCGAAACCACTGTTCGTTCCGCTGATGCAGGTGCAATTGCGGCTGCAAGACCTCCCCCCAGCCACCCACACCTTCATCATCGGACTGCCCAGCGCGACCAGCGCCACACGCCTGCATCCGATTGAGTTGGATGGGCCTCCGGGCGGCTTTCCGCGATTGGAAACGCGTCAGATCGAAAGTTAGCCCTGCGGTCTTGGCCTCGGACCGTGACTTGGCGGGCGCCTTCAGCGGCGCTAACCCACCACAATGATATTGTTACCTAGTCCTCTGGTCAGCACCGACTGGCTTGCCCGGCACATCGGTCAGCCCGGCCTTGTGGTGCTCGATGCCTCGCGCCATCTGCCCGCAGCGAAGCGCGATCCGATCGCAGAATTTGAAGCTGGACACATCCCGGGCGCGCGGTTCTTCGATCTGGCAGATCTGGTCGATCGTGAATCGGATGTTCCGCAAGCGCTGCCGCGCCCCGAACAACTCGCAAACTGTCTCGCCAGCTTGGAAGTCTCGTCCGATGATGCGGTGGTGGTCTACGATGACAGCGCGGTGAAGACGTCGGCGCGAGCCTGGTACCTACTCACAGCTCATGGCCTGACTAACGTCGCCATTCTCGACGGCGGAATCAGAAAATGGCGCGCTGAGGGGCGAGAGCTGGAATTGGGAACATCAAAGCTCTCCACAATCAAATCGAGCCCGCTGCAGTCCCCTACTTCGGTCCGGATGAAAGCCGACATGCTGGCCAATCTCGATACCAAGGCCGAGCAAGTGGTTGATGCCAGAGGTGCCGATCGCGTCTTCGGAACCGGGATCGATCCGGTCCATGGCGGCGAGAACGGCCGTATCCCTGGATCGTTCAATCTGCCCTTCAATCAGCTGTTTGCAGAGGACGGAACCTATCTCGAACCAACCGATCTGGCGGCACAATTTGAACAATCCGGCGTTGATGCTGATCAGCCTATCGTCACCACCTGCGGCAGCGGCGTCACAGCCTGTGTCCTGCTGTTTGCACTGCACTTGATGGGCAAAGACAAGATCGCGCTCTATGATGGCAGCTGGGTCGATTGGAGCTCTGATCCATCGACACCCAAAGCATCGGGGCCGGAATGAGCGCGAGCGACGACAAAGGACGAATCCGCAAGGAAACCAAAGCGACCCTCGCCGGGCGACGCAAAGAGTGGATTGGCCAGGTGGTCAATCCCCCGGTGTGGCGCGCCAGCACGCATCTCTATGACAGCGAGGCCGATCGCAAGCAGGCGCTCAAGAGCAATCAGGACGGTGACTTCTTCTATGGCCGCCGTGGAGCTCCAACCCAATGGGCCTTGGCTGATGCGCTGACCGAGCTTGAGCCTGGGGCGCACGGCACGGTGCTCTATCCGAGCGGTGTCGCGGCAATTGCCGGAGCCTTACTGAGCGTGCTCAAGCCAGGCGATGTGCTGCTGATGACGGACAACGCCTATGATCCGACCCGATCCATGGCCAAAGGCCTGCTCAAGCGGATGGGGATCGAGACCCGATTCTTCGATCCGCTCGACCTGGATCTCTATGCCGAACTATTTTGTGAGAGAACAAAAGCCGTTTGGCTGGAAAGCCCCGGCAGTTTGACAATGGAAGTGTGCGATGTCCCGGCCTTGGCAGCGATCGCGCGCGAGCACAAAGCGGTGAGCTTGATCGACAACACTTGGGCGAGCGGGCTCGGATTCCCTGCGCTTGAACATGGCTGCGACATCAGCGTGATGAGCCTCTCCAAACATGTCGGTGGGCATTCGGATTTGATGATGGGCTCGGCCAGCGCGGGCGAGCGCTGGTACCGCGCCTTGCGGCGGACCTCGCAACAGCTCGGCCAGGTGGTCTCACCCGATGATGCAGCGCTCGCCTCACGCGGGCTCAGAACCATGAAACTGAGGCTCGACAATGCCACGGCAAGCGCACGGCAAATCGCGAGCTGGCTCGCCGAACAACCCCAAATCGCGCGTGTCTGTTGCCCACTCTTGCCCGGTGATCCGGGCCATGAATTGTGGCAGCGTGACTTTAGCGGCGGCTGCGGCCTCTTCAGCTTCGTGCTCAAGAGTGACGCCGAAGACGCCCAAGCACGCGTGGTCGATGCACTGGATCTGTTCGGAATCGGCTATTCCTGGGGAGGGTTTGAGAGCCTCGCCTTGCCAATCTTTCCTTCAGAATATCGCGAGGTTATGCCATGGCCACGAGCTGGAGCTGCGGATGGACCTGCTATTCGATTGTCGATCGGCCTTGAACATGCTGATGACTTGATCGCGGATCTCGCACAGGCACTCGCGCAACTGGATTAGGAATGACTGCGACCACCGCCCCGATTGCTTTAGACGAAGTCGAACAGCCGCAGATCGATCCCGAAACCGGGGAGCCGATTGAGGGAACGGGCGACGAGGCTGCCGAAGAAGTTGAGGCCGCGCCAACACCCGAGCCCGAACCAGAAGAGCCGGTTGAGGTGCTCGAGGCCTCAGCGGATTTGGTCGAAGGGGTCAATGCGCAGAACGAGACCGCGGGCGCGCTCCTCGCCTCGCTCGATGCCGCTGCGCTCGAGATTGGCAATCTGCGCTTCTCGATCCTCGACGCCCTGCTGATCATCAGCGTCATTGTTCTGGTCCTTACTTTTGCGTGGGTAGCGACCAGAGTTTGCCGCTCGATCCTGCGCAAAATGACGCGGCTGGACAGCAGTCAGACTGTCCTGGCCGAGAAGCTCAGCACAATCGCGATTTGGGCCGCAGCCTTCTTCATCGGGATCGATCTGCTTGGGATTGACCTGACCGCGCTCGCTTTCTTCGGAGGTGCCTTTGGTCTGGCGATTGGTTTCGGCCTGCAGAAGACCTTCGGTAACTTGATCTCGGGGATCATTCTGCTGCTCGACAAATCAATCAAGCCGGGCGACGTGATCTCAGTCACCGACCAGGCTGGTAACGAAACCGTCGGGCAAATCCGCAAGATCGGCATACGCGCCATCTCGGTGATCACCCGCGACCAGACCGAATATCTGATCCCGAACGAAAATCTGATGATCAATCAGGTGGTCAATTGGTCCTACAGCTCGCGCGATGTCCGGGTCCGCGCGCCGGTCGGCGTGTCCTACAACAGCGATCTCGAGCTGGTGACCAAGCTGCTCTATCAGGCGGTCGATGAGACCGACCGGATCCTGCACATGCCCAAGCCGCGGGTGAACATCATGGAATTCGGCGATTCCTCGGTCAATTTTGAGCTCCGCTTCTGGATTCAGGACCCTGAAGAAGGGCTCTCCAACATCCGCTCGGACGTTTATCGGCGGGTCTGGCACCTGTTCAAAGAGCACGATATTGAGATTCCGTTCCCGCAGCAGGACCTGCACATTCGCTCGAGCAGGCAGATGGATCGTCTGATCGAAGTCCTGGCGGAGCAAAAGGCCAGCTAAGCCCCGACAAAAGCTTTCCTACATCGGGGCAAATCCATTCTCACTGGCACCCGAAGCGAAGTGCGACCATTTCGCCATGCATGAGTGGAATCGGAACCATCTTTCTCGTTGGCGCAGGGCCGGGCGATCCCGACCTGTTGACGCTGCGCGCAGCCCGCCTGCTGCAGAATGCCGAACTGGTCGTGCATGACGGGCTGGTCTCGCGCGACATCCTTGCTCTAGCGCCCGACAGCGCCGAGTACATCTCGGTCGCCAAGCAGCGCTCCAGACACACCCTCCCCCAGGAAGACATCAACACCCTGCTGGTGCGCGAAGCGCTGAAGGGACGTGATGTCGTGCGACTCAAGGGCGGTGATCCGCTGATCTTCGGCCGTGGCGGAGAAGAGGCTGAACTCGCCCGCGCTTCCGGTGTCCCGGTTGAGATAGTGCCAGGCATCAGCGCCGCCAATGGCGCCGCAGCAGCCGCCCAGATCGCGCTGACCCACCGCGATGCGGCGAGCATTGTCAGCTTTGTCGCTGGACAGTGCAAAGGCCTTTCAGATCAGGATTGGTCTGGCCTTGCTGGCAAGGGTCGGACACTGGTGATCTATATGGGGGTCAAGACCGCCCCTCAAATCGCCGAGAAGCTGATAGCTGACGGCCTTGCGCCTGACGTCCCCGTCGCCGTGATCGAGAACGCCGCACGCCCCGAAATGCGTGTGGTGCGCGGTCTCTTGGCTGGACTGCCCGAGCTCGTAGTCGATCACCAGATCAAGAGCCCCGCCCTGATCGTGATTGGCGATGTCACCGCGCGCGACGATCTGACCCTCGCACACACCGCTTGGGAGGCGGCCCAATGAATATTCTGACTGGCAATGATTTGAAGACCGGCGAAGTCGTCTGGTGGAATGGCGAAAGCTGGTCGATCTTTGTCGACGACGCGGTCGATGTCGGTGAGTCCGCCGACGAGATCATGGCGCGCGAGGAAGCCGCGAGGCGGGTCAATGTGCCCTATGCGCTGATCGCAGAAAGAACCGAAGAAGGCGTCCGTCCGGCGCATATTAAGGACCGGGTGCGTGCGCTCGGGCCGACTGTACGGCGCGACCTTGCCGTACCGACCGCTGACCGCACTGGCTGGGACTGGGTGATTTAAGATGTACCAATATGATTCTTATGACCAAGCGATGGTCGATGCCCGGGTCGAGGAATTCCGCGACCAGGCCCGCCGCCGGCTCGAAGGCAAGCTGACCGAAGACCAGTTCAAGCCGCTCCGGCTGATGAACGGGCTCTACCTGCAGCTGCATGCCTATATGCTGCGGGTCGCCATTCCCTATGGCACGCTTAACAGCGAACAGATGACCGCGCTGGGTGACATCGCGGACAAGTATGACCGCGGCTATGGCCACTTCACGACGCGCCAGAACATCCAATACAATTGGATCAAGTTGGAAGACGCGGCCGATATTCTGGCAGATCTTGCCAAGGTCGAAATGCACGCGATCCAGACCAGCGGGAATTGCATCCGCAATATCTCGTCCGATCACTTTGCTGGTGCCACGCATGACGAATTGATTGACCCCCGCCCCTATGCCGAATTGCTGCGGCAGTGGTCGAGCTTCCACCCTGAGTTCACCTATCTCCCGCGCAAGTTCAAGATCGCCGTGATCGCCAGCGAGCAGGATCGCGCCGCGATGCGGCTGCACGATATCGGCATCCAGATCGTCAAGAATGACGCGGGCGAGATCGGCGCACGCTTCTTCGTTGGCGGCGGCATGGGGCGTACCCCGATGATCGCCCCGATGATCCGCGATTTCGTTCCGCTCGACCATCTGGTGACCTATGCCGAAGCCTGCCTTAGGGTCTACAACCGCTATGGCCGACGCGACAACAAGTACAAGGCGCGGATCAAGATCCTCGTCCACGAGCTGGGCAAGGATGAGTACACCCGCCAGGTCGAAGAGGAATTCGCGCATCTGCTTGAACAGGGCGTCGAGCCGCCGCGCGAAGAGCTCGAACGGATCAAGCCCTATTTCGCCGATCCGGAATTCGAGGATGGGCCCAAGACCGTCGATCGGTCGGATCCCGACTTTGCATTGTGGGTCGATCGCAACACCAACCGTCACAAGCATGATTCCTATGTCTCAGCGGTGATCTCGCTCAAGCCTGTCGGCGGAATTCCCGGCGACGCGACCGGCGGGCAGATCCGTCTGATGGCCAAGCTTGCCAAGCAATACAGCTTTGACGAGCTGCGGGTGATGCACACTCAAAACATCGTGCTGCCGCATGTGAAGATCGCTGATCTCCATGCCTTGTGGACCGAGCTGGAAGCGGCTGGCCTGGGCGCGCCCAATCTCGACACAATCGAAGACATCATCGCCTGTCCTGGCCTTGATTATTGCGCGCTTGCCAATGCTCGCTCGATCACGGTGGCACAGCGCATCTCCGAGAACTTCGCCAAGAAGAACCGGACCGAAGAGCTAGGCCAACTCAAGCTCAAGATTTCAGGCTGCATCAACGCCTGCGGCCACCACCACGCGGGGCACATTGGCATCCTTGGCGTCGATCGAAAGGGCAAGGAGAACTACCAGCTTTCACTCGGTGGCTCGGAAGCCGAAGATGTCAGCCTGGCCAAGATCACCGGCCCCGGATTTGACGAGGATGGTGTGGTTCAGGCGGTCGAAACCGTGACTGACGTCTATCTCGCGCATCGCACTGGCGAGGAACGGTTCCTCGATACCTATCGCCGGATTGGAATGGATCCGTTCAAGGAGGCGCTTTATGGATAATCCTCTCGGCACCAGTCCCGACGAAGTCCAGTTCCGCTTTCGCGATGACGAACCGGCCGACCATGGCACGGTGACGGTCGATGCCTGCTGCGATCAGACCAATGCCACTGCAGTGCGGATCGAGCCGGGCGACGATGCCCGCGTCCTGCTTCCGTTTCTGGACCGGCTGGCCCTGATCGAGGTCAATTTTCCGGCTTACACCGATGGGCGCGGCTATTCTGCCGCCCGGATCTTGCGTGAAGCTGGATACACCGGCGAATTGCGCGCGGTAGGTGATGTGCTGATCGATCAGCTCAGCCATATGCGGCGCTGTGGTTTTGATGCCTTTGCGCCGGACAAGCCGCTTGACGAAGAAGACGCCAAAAGAGCGTTCGCGACTTGGGAGAATGTCTATCAGCGCGCGGCTGACAGCCGCCGTACGATCCAGGAGCTGCGCCATGAGTGAGCCTGAAGCAAGTGTTCATAAGGTCGACCGGATCGACACTGGCCCGCGGTTTTCCGAGCACGATGCCGTGCGCCTCAACCGCATGTTCCGCGGTTCGAGCACACAGGAGATGCTCGAGGCCGTGATCAAGGGCAATCTGGCCGGCGATATCGCGATTGTTTCCAGCTTCGGCGCTGAAAGCGCGGTCCTGCTGCATCTGATTGCGCAGGTTGATGCCTCCGTGCCGGTGCTGTTCCTCGACACCGGCAAGCATTTTGCCGAAACGCTAACCTATCGCGATGAGCTGGTCGCCCGACTCGGTCTGACCAATCTCGTCGTCCTGACCCCGGATGAGGCGGAACTCGCCACCAAGGATGAGTCCGGACTGCGCTGGTCATATGATCCCGATGGCTGCTGTGAGATCCGCAAGGTCAAGCCGCTTGCCAAGGCGCTGGCCAATTATGACGCCAGCTTTACTGGGCGCAAAGCCTTCCAATCAAACACTCGCGCCAATCTGCCGCGGTTTGAGATCGACACCACGGATGAGCAAGGCCGGCTCAAGATCAACCCGCTGATCGATTGGTCTAGCGATGAGATCGAGGCCTATTTCGAAGCGCATGATCTGCCGCAGCATCCACTGGTGGCAGAGGGCTACCCTTCGATCGGATGCTCGCCCTGCACCAGCCGCGTAGGCGATGGGGAAGATCCCCGCTCGGGCCGCTGGAAAGGCTGGGACAAGACCGAATGCGGCATCCACAAGCCGGGTGAGGAACCCTTCCTCTGAACGCCTAGTCTGGGTCCATTCGCTCGATCACTGAGACAACGCCAGTATCAGGATCAGTGGTGCGCCAAATGCCGTCTTCACCGATCTCGTCGAGATAGCACTTTTCGATCGCCCCATCGGCATTGGAGGTGAAGCAAGGCAATTGCGGTGTCTTTTGGACGTAAGTGCCTTCTTCGATGAGATTTCCATCGGCGTCTGCAAATAGGTAGGTGCCGTCCTCGCGCAACTCCTCAATCAGGACGAAGCCGGTTTCGTCTACCGCACGATAGAAACCCGCGGGGGGCTTGCCGTCGGCTGCCATCGATGAGACGGGCGTGGAGGGTTCGGCCGTTTCGGGCGCAACCTCACCGTTGCCACCCTGACCAGCCGAGCACGCGCTCAGCGTCAACGCGGCAAGCCAAATTCCATTCCTCATAGCCACTCTTCCCCTTTGATCCGATCTTGCAAGATCTGCTCTAGACCTTGGACGCAACCATCACAGCCAACCCTCGGCTTCGTACCACAATGCCGTCTGCTTGAGACCAAGCTCGGCGTCGATTTGAGGCTCCCAAATCTCCTTGGGCACTGCATGTGATGAGCGGACAACCCAATTGGGGTGGAGCATATAGCCAACCCGATCGGCGGTAAGCTTGGCCTTGTCCTTGCGGATCCATTTGTCGACCGAAGCCGCCAGCCGCAGAACCTCTGCTGGCAGATTGATCGCATAGGTCGATTGCCGCCCGACCGCGCGTCCAATCGCTTCGCCCAGCTCCTTGTGCGACCAGCCGCCCTCACGGCCATCGTCAGGCTCGTAAGTCTTGTGCCGTGTGGACGCCCGCGCATCGCACAGCGCGACCAGCAGACGCGCCAAATCCTTGACGTGGATGATCGAAGTCGCGCCACGAGGAGGAAGCGGCACTACTCCATACTCAGCCGCGCGAAACAGCTCGAACATGTCGTTGTCGCGCGGGCCATAGACCGCCGGAGGGCGAACGATTGTCCAATCGAGCCCGCTGTCCTTGACCCGCTCTTCCGCCTCAAATTTCGACGCACCGTAGGCAGAGAGCTTGGGCTCGCGCGCAGACAGCGAAGACACGAACACAAGTCGATCCGCGCCCGTCGATTTGCAGGCTGCGATCAGCCTCTCAGCGCCCTCGACATTGGCGGTGTGAAACTCTGCCGGATCGGGTGTGTTGGTCAGGCCCGCGATGTGAATCACCGCCTGCGATCCACCGACCAATTCCCTGAGCGAGGCCAAATCGTCGAGGCTGCCCGGAACCCACATCACACCGCGCCGCCGCTCCTGGTCGCGCCGGGTCAGAGCGCGGGCAATGTCCATGCCCTGCTCGATTTCCTCCAGCACGGCCTGACCGACAAATCCTGTCGCACCTGTCATCGCGATTTTCATGACCGCACCATGTGATCGCGGTGCACCACTGCCGCACGCGGAGCATAACCCAGCTTGGCCTCCTGGTCGCCCTGTTTGAGGCCGAGGATCGCGCGACATTCTTCGGCGCTGTATTCAACCAGGCCCTGTCCCAGACGCTCGCCCTTGGGCCCATGCAGACTGACCAGAGCTCCGCGCTGAAAATCGCCTTCGACCTCAGTCAACCCGGCCGCCAGCAGGCTGGCACCGTCACTCAAAGCCGCCACACAGCCTGCATCGACGGTGAGCACACCTTCGATCGCCAAGCGCCCACCAAGCCAGGCCTTGCGCGCAGTATCCTTGCGCTGTGGAAGGAAAATGGTCCCTACGCTGCTGTCGCGCATCCGAGTGATGGGAGAATTCTCGAGCCCGTTGATAATGGCAAGAGCGATCCCGGCACGCTCAGCAATCCTTGCCGCCTGAAGCTTTGCCTTCATACCGCCCGAGCCCAGTCCAGTTGGGGTAGCGTCACCCGCCATCGCGATGATCTCCGGGCTGACTCCTTCTACCTGCGGGATCAGGACAGCGCCCTCCTCGCTCGGCGGCTTGTCGTAGAGACCATCAACGTCAGACAGCAGCAGAACCGCCTGAGCATTGGCGGCCTGAGCCACGCGTGCAGCCAGACGATCATTGTCGCCAAATCGGATCTCTTCAGTGGCGACGCTGTCATTCTCATTCACGACTGGCACTGCGGCAGTCTCGAGCAAGCGTTCGAGTGTCGCCGCCGCGTTGAGATAGCGCCGCCGATCCTCCAGATCGCCCAGGGTCACCAGCATTTGTGCGGCAGTCAGATTATGGGCCCCCAGCGCCTCGGCCCACAATTGCGCCAGCGCGACCTGCCCGACCGATGCCGCCGCCTGGGCATCCGCGAGATTGGCCCGGCCGCCATTGGGCAGATCCAAGCGCGAAGCGCCCAAGGCAATTGCGCCGGAGCTGACCAGGATGATCTCCGCGCCATTTTCACGCAAAGTTGCAATGTCTTGCACCAACGAAGCCAGCCACGCCGCGCGCGGCTGTCCGCCTTCTACCAGAAGCGCGCTGCCAATCTTGATTACGATCCGCTTGGCATTGAGCAGTCCGGCAAGCGAGGTCAGATCGGCGACCATTCCCCGCCTTCCTCGTCTTGTTCCTCTACCTCCGCTGCATTGGTCTCGGTCGAAGTCTGGTCGGGCAGATAGCCGAGCACGGCATCAAGCAATTGCTCGATTCCATCGCCGGTCGCGCCAGAGACGACGAAGACCTCGTCCGCGCCCGCTTCGAGCAATTCCTCGGCAAAGGCCTCTGCCAGTTCGGAATCAGCCAGATCGACCTTGTTGAGCGCCACCAGCTGCGGCTTTTCTGCGAGGCCAGCACCATAGGCGGTCAGCTCGTCGCGGACTGTCTGCATCGCTTCGGCGGGATCTTCGCCTGCGATATCAACCAGATGGATCAGTACGCGGCAACGTTCGATATGACCGAGAAACCGGTCGCCGATCCCCGCACCCTCAGCCGCGCCCTCGATCAGGCCCGGAATGTCGGCCAGCACAAACTCGCGCCCCTTGTGCCGCACGACGCCGAGCTTCGGCACCAGCGTCGTAAAGGCATAATGCCCAACCTTGGCGCGGGCGTTTGATACCGCGTTGATGAAGGTCGACTTACCCGCATTGGGTAGGCCGAGCAGGCCGACATCAGCCAGCAGCTTCAAGCGCAGCCAGACCCACATTTCCTCGCCTGGTTCGCCCGGTTGATGCTGGCGAGGAGCACGATTGGTCGCGCTCTTGTAAGAGGCATTGCCGCGTCCGCCGAGACCGCCTTCAAGGAACACCACACGCCGACCTACTTCGGTGAAGTCGGCCAGGACCTCTTCCTTGTCCTCAGACAGAACCTGGGTGCCGACCGGAACCTTGACCACCATGTCAGGCGCGCCTGCTCCTGTGCGGTCCTTACCCTGGCCGTGATCGCCACGTTTGGCCTTGAAATGCTGGGCGTAACGAAAGTCGATCAGCGTGTTCAGACCCTGAACCGCTTCGAATATGATATCGCCGCCCTTGCCGCCGTTGCCACCGTCTGGCCCGCCGTATTCGATATACTTTTCGCGCCGGAAGCTTACCGCTCCCGGGCCGCCGGCACCCGACTTGAGATAGATCTTGGCTTGATCAAGGAAATGCATGGGGGCCCACCTATGCGTTTCCGCTGCGAATTGCGAGGGGTGTTCGAGCGAATTGCCTGCTCAAATCCGCGCGATGAACGCGCGAAGCGCTGGATCGATGCGATCAAGCGCGTGATCAGCTGTGCCGGTAATCCGGACAATCTCGGCCAAAACCCGCGCAGACTGGACCAGGCGCGGTCCCGGACGGTTGAACAGATGATGCCCGTCAACGGCATAGACTGCGCCGGCTTTGACCGCTCTCAGCTCGGACCAAGGCGCCTGCGTAAACATCGGACGCGCTTCCGCGAGGGTCTGCTCAAGCCCATAGCCACACGGCATCAGCACAATCACATCGGGATCAGCTTGTTTGATTTGCCGATACTCGATCCAATGCGAGTGAACGCCTTGATCGACCAGCAGCGATTCAGCGCCGGCCGCCTCGACCAGCTCAGGCACCCAATTGCCCGCGATCATCAAGGGGTCGAGCCACTCCAGCGCCAACATGCGCACGCCAGATCCCGCATTGTTTCGAGATAATTCGGAAAGTTCGGTGCGCATTTGGGCGACCACTTGCTCCGCTCGATCAGCTTCACCTACCGCTTCGCCGACCTGACGGAAGTCGTCATAGACATCGGTCATATTGTCCGGAGCGGTTGAGATCAGAATTGGCGGCGTTCCGACCCACTGGCTCAACGCTGTCTCAAGATCGGCCGGCGTCACCGCACAAACCGCGCATTGCGATTGCGTGAGAATGACATCGGGCTTCAGCGAGCGCAGCAGGGGCGCGTCGACGTCATAGACTGACAATCCTTTGGTCACGATCTCCTTGACCCGGTCCTCGATCGCGCGGGAGCTCAGACCCTGTTCAATCTTGGTCGATGTGCAAATCGGCAGATTTTGCACCCCGGCAGGGAAGTCGCATTGATGCGACCTCCCCACCAGATTGCCTTCCAGTCCCAGTGCAACAGCCACTTCGGTCGCGCTGGGAAGCAGCGACACGATCCGCAGGCTCATGAGCCCGTTTGCTCCACAGCCTCTCGCCAGCCTGGGACCGCCATGGCAAGCATCTGCCACGCCAGCCACAAGGCCGCGAACCAGATCCCATCGTTCCACGCGATCAAAGCAATGATCTCGGGCGTGAACATGGATAGATCACCAAAGGCATAGATCGCGAGGGCAACTTCATAGCCAACGAACCCGGCCAAGAATGCCGGCAAGGTCCAAGGGCTCGACAGACCGGGCGCGATCCGACCAGCGATCACAAAGGCGATCAGGCTTGCAGCCAACAGCGAAAGCCCCGCTGCAAAGGTCGGTAGATCCCAAGGATATCCCATCAGCCCAAAGCCGAGCGCTTGGTTGCCAAGCCAGCACGCACTCAGCGCGGCCAGTCCTATCTTGCGTGGCAGCGACAAAGCCGTGATCGTCGCGACCGCGACGAATGGCATCATGCAGGCGAACACTATGGTTCCGCTGATCGTGGTGACCGCCAACAGGGCAGCCCAAATTGCCGCAAAGCGGCCCGCTTCTGAAGCCATCGACACGCTCACAGCTGCACCCGCACGCCGCCGATCACGGAGCGTCCCTGACTGACAAAGCTGAACACTTGCTCGTACTGCTCATCGAGCAAATTCTCGACCCGGCCGAACAGTTCGATCGTCTCGTTCAACCTCACCCGGCCATTGAGATTGACTAGGGTAAAGTCATCCAGCGTCGTCGGGATCGGAATGAAGCTCGGATCGGTGAAGGCATTGTCGATCGAATCGCCGTTGTATCGCACAACCAATGTCGCCGAGGCGGCATCATTCGGCGCGGCCCAGGTTAAAGCGGCAGAAGCCGTATGCTCGGGGCGGCGGACTTCGGTCGTGCCATTCTCTTCCGCGTCGAGATAGGTGTAAGTCGCGTCGAGAGAGAATTGCGGACCCAATGTGAGTGCGGCCGCAAATTCAACGCCTTGCTGGGTACTGACCGTGGTGCGATTGGCCGGTGTTGCGACAAAGGTCGGGGCCGGGAAGCTGGTGAAGATTTCCCCCTCCAGCTCGCTGTCGAAATATGTCAGCGACAGCGCCACAGCACCATCGCCAAGGCTCTGATCGATACCGACTTCCCAGCCCGTCGATTTCTCAGGCTCGAGATTGGGATTGCCGATGAAGCGCCCGTCGACAAAGCCGTAAAGCTCGTAAAAGCCGGGGTTCTTTGATCCCGAGCCGAACGCGGCCCTAAGCCGGGTGGTGTCCGTCACTGAAACGCCGCCTGCTATGCGAAACGTCGTGTCATCGGCGAACAGATCGTTCATGTCATGCCGCACCGCTGCCGAGAGATCGAAACCACCGCCCGACAGACGGTACTCGCCGACCAGCCCGGTGTTATCGACGCCGCGCTCTCCAGCAAAAGCAAAACCGGAAGGATCGGTGTTGCGAAACTCTTCGCGTTCAAGATCAGCTGCGAAGGTGATCTGATGATCGATTGAGCCTCCCGGGATCGCCAGCGAGGTCACATAGGAAGCCTTATAGCGCTGTCCGACATTGCCTGAGTCGCGCGCACCATTGGCAAAGGTATCGCGCCGCACATCGCCCAACTGGCCCGACAGGTCGTGCGTCCAGCGTCCATCAAGCGCAGAGAAGTTCAGCCCAGCGAGCAAATAGGTCGCCTCGTTCTCATAGGTCACACCGGGAGAATCGATCACGAAGCCGAGCGTCGGGCTGGTCGAGTCAAAGTCCTGATTGTTAAAGTCGCCCTGTGTGCGAATGTAGCGGCCCACAAAGCGAGCGGTCAGACCCTCGGCCCATTGCCAATTCAGCTTGGTCGCGAAGGTCGTGCTGTCGCGCCCAATATCACGGGTGCCGCCGGGGGCATTGGGCGTGCCATCAGTCGAGACTGCGTTGATGCTCATCGCAATATCGAAATTCTCTTTGGCGAAGCCGCCGCGGGCGGAACCGTTGATCGTTCCGAATGAACCGCCCTCGACATAGGCTTGCATGCCCGACAATTCGCGCCCACTGGCCGATTGATAGGCGATCACGCCGCCAATGGCGTCTGGCCCATAGAGCGCACTCTGTGGCCCGCGCAGGACTTCTGCCCGGCCGCCAATATCGGCCTGGAAGGTTCCGGCATCTGCCTCGCCATAGAAAGCGCTCGCGACTTCGATCCCGTCGACCAGGATCAACACATGGTTGCCCTCACTCCCGCGCAGCCTGAGCTGTACCAGCCCCGGTGTACCTGCGACTGCCACTCCGGGGACATCGCGCAGAATGTCGGCCAGATCGCGAGTCTGCCGCGCTTCAAGATCTTCAGCGCCAAGCACCGTGGCCGATCCGTTGTAGGCGCTGGTGGCAACGCCCTCGCCTGACCGGCTGGCGATGACGAGGATCTGGTCCTCGGCCTCGCCATCCTGCCCGTCTTGAGCGTGAAGTGTGGTGGATACAAACGCGAGCGAAGCCGCGCCCAATAAATATCGATAAGACATGCAGTCTTTCTCCCGTTAAGCGACAGGCTGCGCAGAATTGCTCCTGCACAGCACCTCCAATCGTCGCTCAAACGAAAGTCTATCCGCGCCTGGCCAATCCCTGAGCCCGGCAAAGAGCGACGCGCTCCGGTCGGTCTCCTGGCTCACGGATCAATGCGAAGAACCCTCACCTTCCCAGGCCTTTGCCCAGTGGCTGCGCTTGTCGAAGCGCGCAGATCCAACGCTCACCGCTTACAGTTGCAGGGACAGCTGCGAAATCAAACCGCATTCCCGTTACCGATGCGCTAAGCGAGCCTTTAGCTCAGGCTGGGGGGATTTGCCAAGCCCCCCAGAGGGTTACTGGGTTCCGTCGTCGGTTGGCCCAATAAGGGTTGAAGTGTCAGATCCATCTTCATCGCTCGGAATGGGCTCGACCACAGGCTGCGATACGAAACCTTCGGTCACTGGCACCACCGGGATTGCCGCACCGGTCTCCGGATCAGCCACCGTGGTCGCGTCAGCACTTGGCGTCGCCAGAGTGGCGTTGGGATCGGCGCCGTCAGCCGAGGGAATAACACCATCGCGCCGAGCCTGTTGGACGGCGACCCAGCCCGGCTGCGAAGGGCCGAACATTGCGCCCCATTTCGCATCCCAGGCGGCCGATTCCCTCTCATATTTCTCATAGTCGAGGAAAAATACGTCAAACGGCGCTTCGAGCGTTGCCAGATTGGCCTCGCCGAAAGCAATCGGATCGGTCGGAGGGGCAGCAAGGTAGCGGTTGGAGAGATCCAGCGCCGTCCGACAGAAATTCGCGCGCGCAGGCGGCAGAGCGAAGAAATTGTAGACCGAAGTCATCACCTTCTCACGCGCCTGGATTGAGGCCCGGCGTGCGCTGAACTGGCGGCGATAGGTCGATTCGATACGGCGATTGACTTGCGCCAATGGGCCCGAGAAATTCCTGACATAGGCGGTGTAGGCCGTGTTGATCGGCTCATACTCGGTCGTCGTGCAGTTCAGCGCCGCGACATTCCAGCCCGACCGGAAATGCCACACGGTTTCGTCGTCGGTCAGGCCGCGGTTGACCGTCATGCGCTTACCGTCCGCTCCCAGCTCCGGAATATCCATGACATAGGCGGCACCCTGCGGGGGCAGAGGCCGATAGGGCGTCGCTTCCACCACCACGGGCGGCGGCGGAGGTGGTGGGGGAGGAGGTGGCGGAGGAGGCGGCGGAGGCGTGGTCGCGCAAGCTGCAAGCGCTGCGGACAGCGCCGCGACCTTGACAATCCTCAGGCCGGACATGCGGCTTTGCTTGTTCTTATTACAGTCAGCTTGTGCGGCGCCCATCAATACTGCCTCTCGTCCAAAACACAGGCTGTCTGAAACACCCGTGCTTACTCTGTGATGAAGGCCCTCGTTAATAGCGTTTGCCAACAAAGCAAATGCCCGAGATGCTTATCGCACCCCGGGCATTCCTGTTTTTTGAGCGGTTCAGCGAAGCGGATGCTTCGCAGCGCCGCAATTACTCGCGATTGCCGAGGAATTGCAGCAGGAACATGAACATGTTGATGAAGTCGAGATACAGGCTCGTCGCGCCCATGATCACGGCTTTGCCAGCAAATTCAGTGCCGCGCAGATACTGGTACTCGCGTTTGAGACGCTGGGTGTCGTAAGCGGTCAGGCCAGCGAAGACGAGAACGCCGATCGCGCTGATCACGAACGCCATCGTTCCCGATTGCAGGAAGATGTTGATCACGCTTGCGATGATCAGGCCGATCACACCCATGATCAGGAAGCTACCGAAACCCGACAAATCCTTCTTGGTGGTGTAACCCCACAGTGAAAGACCCGCGAAGGCCCCTGCAGTGGCGAAGAAAGTGACCGCGATCGATTCACCGGTGAATACCAGGAAAATCGTCGACATCGACAGGCCCATAACGGTCGCGAACGACCAGAACAGGATCTGCAGCGTCGTCTGGCTCATGCGATTGAGGCCGAAATTCATCGCCAGAATGAAACCGAGCGGCGCCAATGCCACAATCCACATCAGTGGACCGCTGGCGAAGGTGTAGGCCAGGCCGCTGGATGCAGCCAGCATAGCCACGATACCCGTCAGCAGTACGCCTGAGCACATGTAGTTGTAAATCTTGAGCATGTGCGAGCGCAGGCCCGCATCAAATGTCGTTCCAGCAAGATCGCCACCTGCACGGGGCACTGAGCCAAAGTTCGACTGCGACTGCTGAGTGTCTTTCCAATCAGCCATGTGGATACCTATCTCCAAAACTTGGCGCGAGGATACGCACCGTTGACACACAATATCGTGTTTTTGAGAATGGATTTCAAGCGAAACCGGATTGCAAAGCTTGCATCCTGTTAACGCTAATCATGGCCCAGATTAACTCGATCGGGACAATTCCGCCCCGCGCTCTGCCGTTCGTCGCAAAGTCTCCTCAAGCAGCCTCTGAAGGGCATTGTCTGCGTCGAGCACATTGAGACCCTCGTGCGTCATTCCGCCAGGACTCGCTACCCGGTCGGCGAGGGTCCCGGGATCTGCATCAGCCTGGGCTGCCAAGGCCGAAGCCCCCTCGACCATTTGCAGCGCCAATTGGTCAGCCTCGGCGCGATCGAGCCCAAGCGCACTTGCCGCGCCGGCCAGAGCATCGATGAAGCGATAGACGAAACCGGGACCTGATCCGGCCAGGGCTGTGACAAGGTCAAAGTTTTCCTCGTTTTCAAGCCACAATGCCCTGCCCAATCGATCATACAGAGCTTTTGCCCGATCGCGATCCTGCGGGCCGAGCCCGGATTCCGACAGGATAACCGGCGATTTGCCAATCCGCGCGGCCAGATTAGGCATGACGCGAACATGCGCTTTGGCCTGCGGAAAGGCCTCTTGAAGCTGCTCAAGGGTAATCCCCGCCAGCAGAGAATAGACCGTGGTGCCGGCCGTCAGCTCTTGGAGCGAGCCTGCCAGTGCGCTCATCTGCTGAGGCTTGAACCCCAACAACACGGCATCATGGGTGGTATCAGTAGGCGCAGAGCGATGCAGCGCGACCCCTTCGGGCGCAATTGCGAGCGCCGGATCGAGCACTGCAAAGCGAGCCGGATCCTCGCCCGCAGCCAGCCACCCGGCCAGCATCGCGCCACCCATATTGCCGCATCCAATAATCAGAAGCCTGCCAGCCATATGCCTATTCCTTCGGACGCGGTTTAGGCTTCACCCACCGCGTCGACAAGCGCGCTGTCCAAAGCCGCGCGCGGGCTCTTGTCGCCCCACAGCACAAATTGGAACGCGGGGTAAAACCGGTCGCATTCATCAATCGCGGTTTCCACCAGAGCCTGTGCCTGAGCCAGACTGAGTGTCCCGTGATCTCCCAGCAAGGCACCATGGCGGTAAAGCAGTACGTCCCCGTTGGACCAGATGTCGAAATGGCCCAGCCACATCTGTTCGTTGACCAGGCTCAGCAGCTCATATGCCCGCTGCCGCTTTTCCGCAGTCACGCGGATATCAGGCAGGCACAGGAATTGGAGAACATTGTCCTCGCTGCGCCAGATCGCGCGCAATTGGTATTTGGCCCAGCTCCCCTGGACCTCTCCAGTCATTTCATCGTCAGCGACAACCTCGCATGGCCAACCGCGCGCCTCAAACAAGGCAGCAAGCATCTCAACCGGAGCGGCGTCATCATCATGGGTGTATTCAGGCTCACGAGGTCTCATTGGGGGGCACCTGCAATATCATTGCGCGACAGATGCAATGCACCAGGGTGATTTGGCAATGAGCGGGGGCGCCGCTGTTGGGGAGAACCCACTTGGCTTGTTCAAACCCTGTGCATAGAAACCCGGGGACAGCTCCGATTATCACCTAAGTCGTTGAACTTCCTGACCTTCGGCGCTGGTGAAACGGAAGGTATCGATCCCCTTCTGCTTCAACTCATTCACCAATTTGCGCGCCGCACTGACGCTGTCCATCGGTCCAGCAAGCAAGCGATTGGTCCGACCCCACGAGGTGATATGGGGATCAAGGTCTCCGAGGAGCTCGGGTGCATTGCGGGCAAACCGCCGCCAATCAAACCGCAAGGCCGAGCGATCGCGTCCGGTTGCGACCTGGACCCATTGCCGGCTCGGATGGAGCTGTTTCGGAGGCTCAGGTGGTTCGGCTTCACGCGGAATCTCGATCGCATTGATGTCGACCGCTCCATCAGCCGCCTCACGCTGCACCGGTCGCTCATCCGCCAGACCGGCAAATGCATCTGCCACAGTGGCAGGCTCGCGCCGATCCTGCGCTTCACTGTTCCCGAACCGCGCCAGATCAAAACCTGGCGATGCGTCAGCGCGGTCGGCTGGCTCAGCTCGCGTGAGCCGGACAGCAGTATCTTCACCCGCTTCCTCCGCCTCGACACGCGACCCCAGCGGCGTGCCGCTCGGTGCCAGGCGATCACTCGCTGCGCTGGCAATTTCGGCACCCTCCCGGGCAAATTGAGCGATCCGAGGATCCTCACGTCCGATCTCAGCAGCGCGTGGGAAGATTCCCAGATTGGCAGCCGCAGCC
Organism: Erythrobacter sp.; assembly: GCA_965249945.1. Classification (GTDB taxonomy): domain Bacteria; phylum Pseudomonadota; class Alphaproteobacteria; order Sphingomonadales; family Sphingomonadaceae; genus Erythrobacter. The sequence continues at coordinate 2,831,651 of OZ252258.1, forward strand.
TGCTGCGACTTCGTCAGCCGAGGCATGAATTCCAGATAGGGAATCATCCGGCTCGCCAGATCGCGCGGCATGACCGCGTCGGCAATCGCGGCCGCCTCCTGCGTGTCTCCAAGGATGGCAAGGCCAAAAGCGCGTGTGCGATAGGCAGCAAAGTCACGCCGTTCCAATAGCGGTCGAAGGACGGCTTCAAACTCTTCGGCAGAACCTGAAATCGCAAGACTTAACGCCAGACGACGAACGCCTTCGTCGGTAGGATTGATCTGCTGCGCCGCGCGGTAGGTCTCCTGCGCCTCCGCATTGTTCCCAACCAGGTCATAGGCCAAGGCGCGTTCGAGCATGACCTCTCGCGCACTGGCGCCCGCCGCTTCTGCCTCATTGAAAAGGCGCAAGGCCTCAATCGGACTGCCAGAGCGGAGATAGGCCGCTGCCATCCCCATTTTCACCTGCGGATTGTCGGCTTCGATATTCTGGGCTCTTCCAAAGAACCCCATGGCCGCGTCGAGATCGTTCAACTTGAGCGCAGCCTTGCCCGCGGCGATCAAAGTCGCAACATCCTGAGGCTTGCGAGCCAATTCACGCAACGCTTCATTGAGTTGGACAACTTCCGGTGTCGGAAGCGGCTGTACCACTTCGCGTGCGGTGATCCCGCTCGGTTCTTGCGCGGAAGCCGCTACGTGCGAACCCAGCATGCTCGATCCCAGCAGCATTAGGGGAACAGCGAGGAAGCGGATTCGCGTTATTAGGGATTGCGGAACTGTCATCGGGCTAACGACCTAGCGATCAAGCACGCTGTTACCAGCGATATCGCACCGAACCCACGCCGAAGCGCACATCAGCAAGGACAGGTTGAGCCGAGCCCGGGCAATCCAGTACGGAAGATTGCCTATTGGTTGTTCTGGCGGCCCAAGAAGCGAGGAATGCTGAGCGCTGAGGAATCGTCGCCGTCCTCATCTTCGTCGTCTTCGTCATCGGATCCGGAGCTGCGTGAGAGGTTGGCCATTCGCTCAAACAGCGTGCTACCTCCGCCTCCCGCAGCGGCGGCACCATGAGCAGCGGCAGCGGCGTCACCGCCACCATCCGCGCCCTCACCCAAGATTCCGCGCCTCCGAGAGCCGCCACGCGGAGGTTCCGGCTCGGCCCCATCATTCGCACCGACAGGAGTATCCTCGAGAGCAGGCTCAGCCTCCTCCGGTCCGATCTCGGAGGTCAGGTCAAGCGGCTCAGCCTCCTCAACTGGTGGTTCTGTCGGATACGGCTCTGCATCGCCCTCGAAGGATGCTGGATCAGGCGGTGGGTTCTGGAAGATGCCATCGTCAGCTTCCTCCTCTTCCTCCGCGCGAAGCCCTGCAAGCGGATCGACAATCTCGTCGACATCACCGCCCTCCGCTTCACCCATGGAATCGCCCTCTTGCATTCCGCTGAGATCGAATGGCTCGGCTTCGAAGAGATTTTCGTCCAGATCATCCTGTTCAGCGGCAGGCTCGGCCTCGGGCTGATAGGGCTCGGGCGTTGCGGGTTCCACCTCAGCCTCTGGCAATTCGCTCTCACCAGGAAGCTCCAGCACCGGCCGTTTCGGTGCGCGCGATGCCGAGAGCGAGACTGGTGTTGTATCTCCTGCGTGACCAGCAGCCCCTGGTTCGATTCCAGTCGCAACAACAGACACCCGAATTCGGCCGTCAAGGTCTGGGTTGAACGCACTTCCCCAGATAATGTTGGCATCTTCATCGACGAGCTTGCGAATATGGTTGGCTGCTTCGTCAACTTCGAGCAGCTTCATGTCCTCGCCACCAATGATTGAGATGATCACGCCTTTGGCGCCTTGCATGCTGACCCCGTCGAGCAGCGGATTCGCGATCGCTTGCTCAGCCGCGTCGAGCGCCCGGTTCTCGCCCTCGCCCTCGCCGGTGCCCATCATTGCCTTGCCCATTTCGCTCATCACCGAGCGGACGTCAGCAAAGTCGAGGTTAATCAAGCCGGGCATGACCATAAGGTCGGTGATCGAGCGCACGCCCTGCTGGAGCACTTCGTCCGCAAGCTGGAACGCCTCTTTGAAGGTGGTTTCTGCCTTCGCAACCAGAAACAGGTTCTGATTGGGAATTACAATCAGCGTATCAACATGATCCTGCAGCTCTTCAATGCCGGCTTCAGCGGCCCGCATCCTGCGCGTTCCTTCGAACAGAAATGGCTTGGTCACGACCCCTACGGTGAGCACACCCATCCGGCGCGCAGCTTCCGCGATCACGGGCGCAGCGCCTGTGCCGGTTCCGCCGCCCATGCCTGCCGCGATGAAGACCATGTTCACGCCATCGAGCGCCTCTTCGATCTCCAGCACAGTCTCTTCGGCCGCGGCCTTACCCACTTCGGGACGCGCGCCAGCGCCCAATCCACCAGTAATGTCCGGTCCCAGCTGAATGCGCTTGTCTGCCGGGCTGGAATTCAGCGCTTGCGCATCGGTGTTCGCAACGAGAAATTCGACACCCTCGATCTCAGACTCGATCATATTGGCTATGGCGTTTCCGCCAGCGCCACCGATGCCGATCACAGTAATCCGGGGGCGCATATCATCCGTCGCTGCCGGTCCAATCGTGATACTCATATCGTCTTCCTCCGAGGGTCGATCATAGCCTTGAGCCGCGCACCCTTTTCCTCACGCCATCTGTGCCACATTTGCGATGCTCTCGTTATAGCGCACATTCCCTTATCCACAGTGACCGGGGAGCGGAAAAATCGTACATTCTCGGCATCTAGAAGTACTCTTTGAGGGCCCGAAATACCCGTGTGATCGCCTGCGTTGGCCTGGCACTGGCGCCATAACGAACGCCGGATTGGTACTGCGTCCCGACAGATCGGATATCGACCGGGTCGTCGGCGGCGTAGAGGCACAGCCCCGCAAGTGCTGCAAATCCAGGCGTGGAATGAGCCTCGGGCAGTCCTTTGAGCGTCGGCGCTCGTCCAATCCTCACCGGCATCGCCAAAGCGCCCTGCACATATTCGGCCACACCATCGAGCTCCGCACCGCCGCCCGTCAAAACAACTTGCCCGGCACGGCTACCGGAAAATCCCATGGATTTGAGCGCCTTGCCCACCTCACCTGTCAGCCTCGACAAATGCTGTGTAACGACTGATACGAGCTCGGCCCGCGCGATCCGGTTCTTGTCATCTGCTCCGCGCGCGATCGGCCCCGCTCCTTCGTCGCCGGGACCGTTCACCGGGATCATCTCGCGGTGATCGCTGGGAGAGGCAATAGCTGAGCCCGACACACATTTGAGCCGCTCGGCCTGAAAACGCCGCACTCCAAAGGCCGATGCGACCGCGTCGGTGATATCGCCAGACCCGAATTGCACCGCGCGCAGTCCCAACAACATGCCGCCCGCAAAGACGGAGACGTTGGTGACATCGCTGCCAATCTCAACCAGGGCCACGCCGAGCTCGCGTTCCTCTCCGCTCAAGCAGGCGTATCCAGCCGCCAGAGGCGCAGCCACCACGCCTTCAACCTCGAGGTGAGCTCCCTGAACAGCCTCGGTCAGGTTGCGGACCGGTGCGCCGTCGGCCAGCATCACATGGATATCGACACCCAAACGTTCGGCATGGAGCCCGCGAGGATTGGCAACACCATGCGCGCCATCAAGCGTGTAATGCGCCGGCTGAGCGTGCAGCAGCATTCGCCCATCAGGCTGGATTGTATCGCGCGCAGTCAGCAGGAGATGCTCGACATCTTCTTCTTCAATCCGTCGGCCACCAATCTCGATCTCAACCTTCGAAACCTGGCTGGCGAGGCCCGCTCCAGCGCAGGCAACCCAAATGCTCTGAACGCTGGTTCCTGCGTTCTTCTCGGCGCGCTCGACCGCGTCGCGAATGGCGTAGGTGGCGGCGGCCATATCGGTGACATAGCCGCGTTTGATCCCCTGGCTAGCGCGATGACCCGAGCCCAGCACGACCAATTCGCCGGTTTCGGTCTCGCCCATGATCATGGCTGAGATCCGGAACGAGCCGATGTTCAAGGCGCCAAAGACCTTGTGCAGGCGGGACCTTTGTCCGGAAGAGCGTGGTGCCTGAGCCATTACGGATTGGCTCCGTTGGCGCCGCCAAGCACTTCATCGGCGCGACCCGGCACACGCAGATAAATCCGCGGCGGCGCACGCATGTCGAAGGTCGCAACCTTGCCGCCAATCAGACGGTTCTGACCATCCAACCGCGCAAATTTGACCAGTGCGGTGGCCGCCTCATCTTCGCCTTCGGGCAACGCCAGAATCTGTTCAGTCTTGAAAGTGATATTCCAACGCCGATTGCCGACCCATTCAGCCGCCACCACCTGTGGGCTCAAGGCTGGCGCGGCCGCCAACAGCCGATCAAGCGCGGCCACTTGCCTGTTCGCACCCGGGCCGGAGATCGACAGCATGGCCTTGGCATTCTCGCGCGAAACTGGCTCCAGCTCGACCCCTGAAGCATCGATCAGCATCAGCCGATCCGGCTTCTCAAGCACCGCGTGAGGCTCGCGCTCAACAATGTCGATCGCCAGTGTCTGTGGCAGCTGCACAGAAACCCGTGCATCCTTGACCCACGGCAGTTCGAGCAGGTCCGCACGCAAATCATCAAGCCCAACCTGCGGCATGGGACGATCACGCTGCGCCAGAGCTTCGGCATAGACCAATTGTTCATCCATCCGCTCGGTGCCCGAAACCCGGACATGGCGGACTTCAAATCCCGCGTTCGAAGCGAGATTGGCGACTTCGGCGCGGGCCATGGCTGGCACACCAGCCAGCGTTGCGATAAACCACGCCAAAGCGACCGCTCCGCCAATGATGATCGCCAGAAAGATCCGATGAAGCTGTTCGTCAGTGAACGGCAACAGCGCCATCGCGCCATCGAATACTCCGGTGGTCTTGGCCTTTGCGCGCCGCGCCGTCTTGGCCCGGCTGCTCGCTTTGGCGGCCCGTCTGACACCTTTGCCGCCGCGCTTAATCTGAGCCATTGGCACCCCCCTGATGAATTCGGAGTGCATCGCGGACAAGCAATTCGACCAGCTCAGCATAGTCGATCCCCGCATGCCGCGCCTGCTCAGGCACAAGGCTGAGCGGTGTCATGCCCGGCTGCGTGTTGGTCTCGAGCATGAAAAGCCCAGCCTCGCCCGCCTCATCGTCCCAGCGATAGTCAGTCCGACTGGTGCCCCGGCAACCCAGGGCCTTGTGCGCCCGCAGCGCGTAATCTTCGCACAGCGCGGCGATTTCAGGCGGGACCTTGGCCGGGCAGACGTGCTGCGTGCGCCCTTCGGTGTATTTGTGCTCGTAATCGTAAAAGCCGTGCTCGATGATCAGCTCAGTTACGCCCAGTGCCCGCGGTCCATCCGGTCCGTCGATCACCGCCGTGGTCAGCTCGCGTCCCTTGATGAAAGGCTCGGCCAGAAGCTCGTCAAAGTCTTGCCATGGTCCTTCGGCATCGCGCGCGATTGGGTTGCCGACATTGCTGTCCTCGGTGATGATCGCCACACCGACCGAGGACCCTTCGTTGACCGGCTTGAGGACATAGGGACGCGGCAGTGGATCACGCTCGAACAATTCCGCGCAGGGTACGATCCGTCCGCCCGGCATCGGAATGCCCTGCGGCACCAGCGCCTGCTTGGTCAGCTGTTTGTCGATCGCGATGACCGAGGTCGCGACGCCCGAATGGGTATAGGGCACGCCCATAAGTTCCAGCATTCCCTGGACCGTACCATCCTCGCCAGGCACTCCGTGGAGTGCATTGAAGACCACATCGGGCTTCGCTGCAGCGATCCGCGAAGCGACATCGCGATCCATATCGATCTGGGTTACGCGGTGGCCCTTGCTCTCCAACGCATCGGCAACACCCGCACCGCTGGTCAGCGAGACTTCGCGTTCATTCGCCCAACCGCCCATCAGCACTACGACATGAAGAGGGGCAGCGCTCATGCTGCTTGCTCATATAGAGGTGGCTGGGCATCGATTACCTCTTGGGCAGCGCCTTGCTCCCAGGGAAAGAGGCCATTGACCGCACCAGGCCAAACTAACTGAAAGGCAGATTGCAGGTTACCGTGGCCACTGTGCCGACTGAACCACATGGCCGAGTTGAAGTACTCAACCTCGATATTCACCTCTGGCACTTCCCGCGCAATGCAATCAAATCCCTCAATCAAGTTTGAGATCCGAACACCGTCGCTGAGGACGAGCCATTCGCGACATTGATGCAATGTCTCATTGATCATGGAGTGCATTAACGTGTTTGACAGACCAAAGATAATCACCTCGGGCTGAGCAACAGTCTCCGGAAACCCGATTGAATAGCTAAAGTCTGGATTGATCTGGTCAGGGTCGAAGACGTGACTGACCTGACAGCCGTATTCTGCGACATTGTCGATGATTTTGCGCTCGTAGTCGGTCACCTCACTCACGGCCGCCCCACGCGTTTGATTTCCCATTCCAGCCTCACACCGGAATCGGCGTAAACCTTGTCACGCACAATCTCTCCCAGCCCTTCGATATCAGTGCTGGTGGCATTGCCGGTATTGATCAGGAAATTGGCGTGCTTTTCGCTCACCTGCGCCCCGCCATTCATCAGACCGCGACATCCGGCAGCATCGATAAGCTTCCACGAGCTGTGGCCCGGAGGATTCTTGAAGGTCGACCCGCCTGTCATACTGCCGATCGGCTGCGATCCTTTACGCTCAGACGAGATCCGATCCATCTCAGCCCGGATCACCTCGGGATCCCCGGGAAAGCCCTCGAACCTCGCAGCGACGACCACCGCACCCTCAGGCAGCGCCGAATGGCGATAGGAATATTGCAGATCGGCATTGCTCAGCGTGACGAACTTGCCGTCCGGCAGGATCACATCGCATTCGACCAGGACATCCTTGGTCTCACGACCGTAGCACCCCCCATTCATGCGGGTGACACCGCCTACGGAGCCGGGGATGCCGGTGAAGAATGCCAACCCATCGATACCCGCTTTGGCCGCGCGGCGCGAGACGATGCTGACAGGAGCGGCAGCCCCCGCCTGCAGTGTTGTAGGCCCGGTCACTTCGACTTCGCCGAAGGGCTTGCCCAGCCGGATCACCACACCTGGCACGCCGCCATCGCGGATGATCATATTGGAGCCAACACCCAAGGCCATGATCGGCATCTGACCATCGAGCGCTTCGACGAAATTCTTGAGGTCTTCGAGGTCTGCCGGCTCAAACAGCCAGTCGGCCTTGCCGCCGCTTTTGAACCAGACATATTTGGCCAGCGGCGCTTCGCGCGTCAGGCGGCCCCGAATGCCCTCGACTGGCACAGGCGAAATGGCCGCGCCTTCGACCGCGCTGGTCGGGGCCGAGCCATCATCCATATCGTACCAATCACCGGGTTGAACCATCGAACTCATGCGCTCCGTTTTGAGTCAATCGCTGCAGAGAGGCCAGCGGCCCAACGGGTGATATCCCCGGCGCCGAGGCAGACCACGATATCGCGCTCACGAATTTCCTCTGCCAGCGCTGTCGCCAAGGCCTCGGCATCGGCAATGGTCTGCGCCGATCGATGCCCGCGCGACTTAAGGCCGGCGACCAGGGCTTCGGAATCCACGCCCTCGATCGGCGCCTCTCCCGCTTCGTAGACCGGCGTCACATAGACGATATCCGCGTCATTGAAGCAGGATTGGAAATCATCCATCAGATCATTGAGCCGCGAATAGCGGTGCGGCTGCATCACAGCGATGACCCGCCCCTCTTCGCGGCCTGAGGTAACCGCTTCACGCGCCGCACTGAGCACCGCCTGGATCTCAACCGGGTGGTGAGCATAATCATCGATCACGCAGACCGAGCCACCGTCAACGTCAACCGAACCGACCTTGGTGAAGCGGCGGCGAACCCCGCCAAATTGGCCGAAACCCTCGCGGATGACGGCATCGGGGCAGCCCATCTCGATCGCAACCGCGATCGCTGCCAGCGCGTTCTGGACATTGTGGCGCCCGGGCATGGGAAGATGCACGCCTTCGATCCGGCGATCTTCTTCGCCGCGCTGGCGCACCATCACGTCAAATGTGTTGCCGCCCTCTTCGCTGCGGATGTTCACCCCGCAAATGTCTGCCTGCAAAGAGAAGCCGTAAGTCACAACTTTGCGATCGCGCACCTGCCCGATAACCGATTGCACTTCGGGATGGTCAACGCACAGGATCGCGGCGCCGTAGAAGGGCACGTTCTGAATGAATTCGAGGAAGGCCTTTTTGACACCTTCAAAATCGCCGTAATGATCAAGGTGCTCGGGATCGATATTGGTGACCACCGCAATGGTCCCGTCGAGGCGGAGAAAGCTGCCATCGCTTTCATCAGCCTCAACCACCATCCAATCGCTATCGCCGAGCCGGGCATTGGAGCCATATTGCTCGATGATCCCGCCATTGATCACCGTCGGATCGACATCGCCTGTGTCGAGCAGCGCAGCAATCATGCTGGTGGTGGTGGTCTTGCCATGGGTCCCGGCGACCGCGACGGTCGATTTGAGCCGCATCAGCTCAGCCAGCATCTCGGCCCGCCGCACCACAGGGATGCGGTTCTCAAGCGCAGCGGCAACTTCGGGATTGGTTCGTTTGACCGCGGTCGAAGTCACAACGACCCCGACCCCGTCGACATTGCCCTTCGCGTGTCCGATGCTTACCGGAATGCCGCGCCTGCGCAGCCGTTCGACGCTGACCCCTTCGGAGATATCGCTGCCCTGTACCGAGTAGCCGAGATTGTGCATGACCTCGGCAATGCCTGACATGCCGATCCCGCCGATACCGACGAAGTGGATTACGCCAATATCGGTGCCAACGCCCTTCATTCGGCCTCATCCCGATTGGAATTGGCCGCAGCGGTTTGAGAGGCAGGTTTGACCTGCCCGGTTTCGCCAACGCGGATCACATCCATCATGTCAGCCCCGCCAAAGCTTTCGACCAGATCGGCCAGATCCTTGGCCGCATCGGGATAGCCGCAATTCCATGCACCATGCGCAGCATTAGCAAGCGATTCCGGCCTTTGGGCCATCGCTTGAATCTGCTTCGCCAGCTCTTTGGAATTGAACGAATGCTGGCGGATCATCCGCGCTCCGCCCGCCTTGACGATCTCGCGCGTGTTGGCAGCCTGGTGATCGTCGGTCGCGATCGGCAGCGGGATCAGAATCCCGGGACGGCCAACCGCGGTCAGCTCGGCAATGGTCGACGCCCCCGCGCGCCCAATGAACAGATGAGCGTCAGCCAGCCGTTCATGCATGTCTTCGAAATAGGTCCCAAGCTCTGCGGGAATATCGTGATTGAGGTAACGGTCCCGAACCCTGTCCAGATCTTCGCTACGGCATTGTTGAGTGACCTGCAGACGTTGCCGAAGCGCGGGCTGCAGCATGGCCAACCCGTCGGGCACCACATCCGACAATATGCTCGCGCCCTGGCTCCCGCCGGTCACGAGAACACGCAGCAGGCCATCCTCAGTAAACGCTGGAAAATCCTGGTCGCGCAGAGCCAGAACCTCGGCGCGCACTGGATTGCCGACCAGATGAGTCTTGGTCAGGTGCTTGTCCTTGAGCTTGGCGACTTCGTCATAGGAAGTGGCGATCGCATCCACCCGTCCCGCCAGCAGGCGATTGACCCGGCCCAGAACCGCATTCTGTTCGTGAACCACGCTGGGGATCTTGGCGGACGTCGAAGCAAGCAATGCCGGAAGCGCGGGATAGCCACCGAAGCCGACCACAGCTGTAGGCTCAAATGCATCGAACAGACGCAGAGCCATGTTGCGCCCTTCAAGCACAGCGCGCGCGCCGCCAATCCAGCGCAGCGGATTTTTGCCGAACCGGCCAGCCGGCAGAACATGGGCAGGCAGGAAGTCAGGCTTGCCGGGGATGTTGGCACCGCGCTCATCGGTGATCAAAGCAATATGATGCCCGCGCTGATGCAATTCGCTGGCGAGCGCGAACGCCGGGATCAAATGGCCGCCGGTGCCGCCAGCCGCCACGACGAAGTGGCGGTTTGAGCTTGCTGGTGCTTCCCCGGTCATGCGCGTTCCTCCTTCCGCTCCAGAAAGTCCATTAGCCCCGGAGATGCGCGATCAATGAACGGATTGCGGCGCGTGATCGCCAACAGCAGTCCGACCGTGAAGCACATCGCCAGAGTCGACGATCCGCCATAGCTGATGAGCGGCAGAGTCATACCCTTTGAAGGGAAGAGTTGAAGATTGACGAGGATATTGATGAAGGCTTGCCCGCCGATGCTGGCAATCAAGCCGGCGCCCGCCAACAGCGCGAACAGATTCTCTTCGTCGACCAATCGCATCAGGACACGCAGCACGATCGCAAGATAAAGCAGAACTACCAGAGCACAGGCAAGCAGACCAAACTCCTCCCCAATCACGGAAAAGATGTAGTCGGTGTGAGCCTCTGGCAGATTCATTTTGCGAATGCCGAGCCACAACCCACTGCCGGTCCAGCCACCTGCAAGCAAGGTCCGTTGCGCCAGATCAACCTGGTCGAACGCGGTCCCCCCGCCAAGGAAGGCATCGATCCGATGCCGCGCATTGTCATATAGGAAGTAAGTCGCGGTCAGGCCCGCAATCCCTGCAAGCACCAGTGTACTGATCCGCTGGATCGACACCCCGGAAAGCAAGACCAGTACAAACCAGATCCCTGCAAACAAAATGGTCGCGCCAAGGTTTGGCTGGAGCATCAAGAGGCCAGCGACCAGCACCAGGATAGCGGTCGCGGTTGAGAGCACGGGAAGATTCGGATCCCTCACACGCCAGCTCAGAATCCAAGCCAGTGCAATGGCAAAGCCTGGCTTGAGGAATTCACTCGGTTGCAGCGACATGCCCAGATCGAGCCAGCGGCGGGCGCCGTTGCGCTCAAACCCGATGAATGGGACGAGCACTAATAGGAAAAGCATGACAGCAGCGACGATAATGCCCACACGGCGGGCCTGATCGCGGGTGGCGAAGGACAGAACCAGCATTCCGGTGAGCCCCATGAGCTGCCAGACGACGTGCTGTTTCAGGAACAGCAAATCATCGAGCCGCACATCATTGGTCGAGAGCTGATCGGCGCTTGCCGGGGATGAAGCTGCAACCGCCGCCGTGCCGAGCATCATAAGGAGAACGACCAAGGTCAGAAGCACCTTGTCAATCTCTCTCCACCACACGCGAAGCTCGCCAAACCAATTGCCGCGCTTTGGAACCGGTGGATGAAACGCACGCCCCTCTCTTCCGGGAACGTAGGAACCAATGGCGCTCATGCGGTTCCTCCCATGACTCTGCTATCTTCACGAAAGGGAGCGCTGTCGGTTAAGGCACCAACCACTCGGCGGAAGTGATCCCCGCGCCGTTCATAGTCGCGGAATTGATCGAAGCTGGCGCAGGCCGGTGAGAGCAGGATGACCTCGCCCGGGTTGGCAGCCTCGCTCGCGCGCTGGACCGCTTCACACAGCAATTCGCAGCGCTCAACCGTGACCTTGCCTTCGAGCAGTTCCGCAAACTGCGGGCCAGCTTCACCAATAGTGTAGGCTGCAGCGATATTGCCAAGGTGGTCTGCGCAGTCGCCCAGCCCATCTTCCTTGGCCAGACCGCCCACGATCCAATGTATCCGCGGATCGGGGTTGGGGAGATAGGCCGCCAAGGCAGGAGCGGACGAGGCCGTATTGGTGGCCTTGCTGTCATTGATATAGAGAATGCCGTCGTGTTCGCAGACCAGCTCCATCCGATGGGGCAAGCCGCGAAAACGCGGCAGTGCGTGCCGCCATTGTGCGGGGGTCACGCCAAGCTCTTCCGCCAGTGCGACAGCGACAGCGGCGTTCTCGAGATTGTGCGGTCCCTGCAGGCTTGGCCAATCCGGTTGCAAGGAAGCAAGCTCAGCCTGGCGCGCGATCAAGGCCCGATCAAAGGGTCGGGTTTCAAGCTCCCGCTGATAGATCGCCAGGGTCGATTGATCGTCGCCGCCAAACACAGCGAAATGTTGGGCGCTCTGCATTTCAAACAGCCTCGCCTTGGCGGCGGCATAGGCGTCAAAGCTGTCATAACGATCGAGGTGGTCGGGCGAGATATTGGTCAACGCCGCCGCCTCGCAATCGAGCGAGAAGGTCAGATCAATCTGATAGCTCGACAATTCGAGGACATAGATCCCCACACTGTTCTCATTGGGAGCGAGCGGGTCCTGCCCGAGGATCGGATCGCCAATATTGCCGCCCATCACGCTCGGGAAACCGGCCATCTGCAATATGTGATGAAGCAGCGCGGTGGTGGTCGATTTGCCATTGGTCCCGGTGATGCCCACCACTTTGTGCGGGAGCAGCTCTGCCCGGGCCAGCGCGAACAATTCGATATCGCCAACTACGGATACGCCGAACTTCTCCGCATGCGGCTTGATCGGATGGGTGTTGAGGGGGACGCCGGGAGACACGACCACGCCATCAAACCCGGTCAAATCCTGTTCGAGCGGATCGGCCAAAGTGCAGCGCCCTTCGAATGGCTCGCGAGCGTTGTCCTGCCGATCCCACGCCATGACCTCTGCTCCGCTCGCCAGCAGGCTCTCCACAACCGCCGCGCCAGATCGCGCCAGGCCGAGCACGGCATAGCGTCTTCCAGCAAAGGCAGTCGATGTGATCACGCGATTCGTTTCACCTCAGTTTCAATGTGGCCAATCCCATCAGCGCCAGAACGATCGAGATGATCCAGAATCGGATCACGACCTTGCTCTCGCTCCATCCGAGTTGTTCGAAATGGTGATGGATTGGTGCCATGCGGAAAACGCGCTTTCCGGTCCGCTTGAACCAGAAGACCTGAATGATGACGCTGGCGGTTTCAACGACAAACAGCCCGCCCACGATTAGCAGCACTACCTCGTGATGCGCCGCGACGGCGATCGCCCCAAGGGCCCCACCCAGAGCCAGTGATCCGGTGTCGCCCATAAAGACCGCTGCGGGTGGTGCGTTGAACCACAGGAAGGCGAGCCCTGCTCCCATTATGGCAGCGCAGAAGATTGCCAATTCACCTGCGCCTGGCACATGCGGGATTCCGAGATATTCAGAGAAATCAGTACGCCCAACCAGATAGGCTATCAGGGCGAATGTCCCGGCAGCGATAATCACCGGCATGATCGCCAACCCGTCGAGGCCGTCGGTCAAATTTACAGCGTTGCCAAATCCGACAATCACGAAGGCGGCGAAAACATAATAGGCGGGCCCCAGGGGAATCTGGACATCGGAGAAGAACGGCACATAGAGGTCCGTGCTGATCTGGCTGACGATGATATAGGAAGCGACCCCAGCGACCGCGAACTCGAGCAGCAATCGAATGCGCCCCGAAACGCCAGCATGGCTGTTTTTGGAGACCTTGTCGTAATCGTCAATGAAGCCGATCAGACCAAAGCCGATGGTGACAGCCAGGCAGGCCCAGACGAAGGGATTGCGCAGATCCATCCAAAGCAACAACGATAGCGTCAATGCCACCAGGATCATCAGGCCGCCCATAGTGGGGGTGCCGCGCTTGGCCAGATGGGTCTGCGGTCCATCTTCGCGAATGGGCTGACCCTTGCCCTGCCGCACGCGCAGCATATTGATGAAGCGCGGACCGATGATGAGGCCGATCACAAGCGCTGTCATCAGCGTCGCGCCCGCCCGGAAGGTCTGGTATCGAACCAGATTGAAAGCGCCTTCGAAGCCCAGCCATTCGGCAAGTAGATAGAGCATTCAGCCGTCCTGAGTCCCTGCATCCAGGGTCTGCGTAAAGTGTGAAACAAGACTGCCCAGGCCAATCGAATTGGAGCCTTTGACGAGGACAGCGTCCCCGTGGGTCAGGCCAAATTCCTCTAGCGCCACGATCGCCTCGGCAGGGCCGTCGCAATGGGCAAAGCTGATCGAATTGCCAAGTGATTTTGCGTCGACCGTCCCCAGATGGGCGGCCAGCGCTCGCATTTCGTCACCGACCAGGATCGCATGGTCGATCTGAGCATCAGCAAGTGGCTCGGCCAACTGACGATGGAATCTGGGGCCGAAGTCTCCCAATTCCTTCATGCTGCCAAGCACCGCGACCCGGCGATGAGCCGGGGTTTGGCCCAATTGCTTGAGGGTCGCGCGCATCGAGGCCGGGTTGGCGTTGTAACTTTCATCAACCAGCAATGCCTTGCCGCCAGTGACCGGGATCTGAAACCGCGCCCCGCGACCTTTAAGCCCGCCCATTTCCGCCAAGGCCAGACCGGCAGCAGCAAGATCACCGCCTGCGGCACGAACCGCGGCCATGACACCAAGCGAATTGGTGACCCAATGCTCGCCTGGCTCCGCTACCGAATAGCACAACCGCGCATCGCCCAGGTCAGCGGTGACCAGCGAGCCACCATTGGCGCTCGGGATCGCATCCAACAGCCGTACATCAGCCTTGGACGAACGACCGAAGGTGACCACCTTGACGCCCAGTTCTCTAGCGCGCTCGATCATCCGTTCAGCATAGTCACTGTCCGCCGGAATAATCGCGGTGCCGTCTTCGACCAGACCAGTGAAGATCTGGGCCTTCTCGTCGGCAATCGCCTCCATGCTACCCAGGTTTTCGATATGCGCCGGGGCGATCGTTGTGATCAGCGCCACATGCGGGTGGACATGATCCGATAAGGGCGCGATCTCTCCCGCATGGTTCATGCCCATTTCGAACACGCCAAAGCGGCTGCGGGCCGGCATACGAGCCAGGCTAAGCGGAACGCCAACATGGTTGTTATAGCTGCGGACACTGCGGTGCGCACCGCCACGGCTGGCGCGATCCAAGCTGGCAAAGATCGCTTCTTTGACGCCAGTCTTTCCGACCGAGCCAGTCACCCCAATTCGAACGGCTGAGGCCCGTCCACGCGCAGCGTGAGCCAATGCGTGCAGAGCTTCTGTCGTGTCCTTGACCAGAACATGTGGGAATTCGACCGGACGATCGGTGATCGTTGCAACCGCTCCCGCCGCAAAGGCTTGCGGGATGAAACGATGGCCGTCCATCGCCTCGCCTTTCAATGCAACAAACAGATCGCCGGGCCGCACATCACGCGAATCCATCTCGACGCCCGAAGCCTGAAACTGATGGCTAGCACGCCCATCGACAGCCAGTTCGATCTCACGCGAAGTCCACAGCGCGAGCGGAAGCCGATCCCGCCCTTTGATTGGCCATTGGCGAAGGGCAGGATGCAAGGAAGCGCGCGCGTTCATCCTGCTTGCTCCCAGGCTTGACGGCCTTGTCGTGATGCCTCTTCGCGCGCCACTTGAACATCATTGAAAGGCAGTATCTGCATGGAATCTCCTGCGCCCACGATCTGGCCTTCTTCATGGCCTTTCCCCGCGATTAGAATGATGTCGTCTCCCTCGGCATGTTCGATTGCATGAGCGATCGCTTCGCGGCGATCACCAATCTCGGTCACATTGTCGCCTGCGCCAGCGATGATCTCGCGCCGAATGGTGGCTGGGTCCTCACCGCGCGGATTGTCATCGGTCACAACCACCCAATCAGACCCTTTAGAAGCCACCTGACCCATCGGCCCGCGCTTGCCCTGGTCGCGATCTCCGCCAGCTCCAAACACCGTGAGCAAGCGACCGCTGACATGCGGACGAAGCGCGCTGATCGCGGCTTCCAGCGCATCCGGCGTGTGGGCGTAATCGACATAGACCGGAGCGCCTGACTGCGTAATGACCGCGCGCTCAAGCCGTCCTCGAACGGGCTGCAATCGCCCGACAGCATCGAAGACCTGGCTGGGTGAGCAGCCCGTTGCCAGCGCCAGTCCCGCAGCGACCAGCGCGTTGGCCGCTTGATAGGCGCCGATCAGTGGCAGCGAAATGCTGTGCTCCTGCCCTTCATGGACCAATGTCAGAACCTGTCCGAGAGGAGTTGCCTCCCGTGCGGCAAGACGGAGAAACGGGTCGTTATCGTTCTCCGCCTCGCCAACGACAAGCACGCGCAGTTGGGAGGATTGGGCGTGCTCGATGGCGCGGCGGGTCCACTCGCAATGTCCCCCGCCGTCCCATATGATGGCTGGTGTTCCGGGCTGTACGATGTCGTCGAACAACCGCATCTTGGCCTCAAAATAGGCCTCCATCGTGCCGTGATAATCGAGATGGTCACGGCTGAAATTTGTGAAAGCGCAGGCCGAAACCGGCACGCCCTCATTGCGAAACTGGGAGAGGCCGTGGCTCGAAGCCTCATAGGCAACATGGGTCACGCCTTCACGCGCGAGCCCGGCCATGTTGGACAGGAAGGTCACGATGTCCGGGGTCGTGAGCCCAGTCGAAACACTCTCATCCGGCGTGGTCACGCCGAGCGTTCCGATGCTGGCCGCACGTTCTCCGCACATCCGCCAGATCTGGCGCGTCATCTCAACACATGAGGTTTTGCCATTGGTTCCAGTGACGGCAACGATGTTGGTTGGGACAGGTGTAAAAAACGTTGCAGCAAGCTGCGCAAAGGCGAGCCGGGGTTCGTCATTGGCGATGTGCGCGGCACGCTCGACGCTCGCCTCGGGCCGGGCGACCACGGCCACTGCACCGGCCTCAACCGCGGCAGGAATGAAGTCTTCACCATTGAAGCGGGCACCTTTGAATGCGCCGAAAACGGTGCCCGGAGCGACCTTGCGATGGTCGATCGCAAATCCGGTCACGTCTGCATCGCTTTCGCCCTGCCCTACAGCTAGGCCGGCTTTGTCGAGAAGGGCCTGCAGCTTCACTTGCGCCCCTCCACAAGGAAACGCAGATCGCTAATGTCCACGTCACGATTGGCATCCGGGCGAACACCCAGCAGCGGCCCAATCCGCGGCACCAGCCGGCCGACAATCGGAGCAGCATTCCAAGCCGCTGTGCGTTGGAACGAACTGGCGATGGTCCCGCGCGGCTCATCGAGCACGACCACGATTACATAACGCGGTCGATCCATCGGAAAAGCGGCTGCGAAAGAAGCAATCAACTTGGTTTCGCTGTATCGACCGCGATAGACTTTCTCGGCCGAGCCGGTCTTGCCGCCGACCCGATATCCATCAGCATCGGCGCTGCGCCCAGTGCCGTACATCGAGATCATCCGCATAAGCTGGCGCATGCGCGAAGAGGTCGAAGCCTTGAACACGCGCTTTCCGCGCGGAACATCGGCAGCATCGAGCTTGCGCAGTGTGGCTGGCCGCCAGATTCCGCCATTGACCAGCGCGGCATAGGCGCTCGCCAGATGCAATGGGGTGACGGAGATCCCGTGGCCATAGCTCACCGTCATATTGGTCAGGCGCGACCAATTCTCACCGGGCCAAAGGGGAAAGCCCCGTGCTGGCAGCTCGATATAGGGCCGCTGGTTCATACCCAGATCTATCAGCGTCTGGCGAAGATTGTCTGCACCCAATTCATCCGCCACCCGCATGGTCACGGTGTTGGATGAATAGACCAAAGATTGCGGGACATTGAGAACCGGTCCCTTGTCTTCATAATCAGCCAAGGTGCGGGTTCCGATGGTGACAGGCTCGGCGTTCCAATCCTTACCGAGATCCTGGACCACTCCGGCATCAATCGCGGCGGCGACCGTGATCGGCTTGAAGGTCGATCCAAGCTCATAGACCTGGTTGGTCACGCGGTTCATCATGTTGTCGAGCCCATCCTGATCGATCTTGTTGGGATCGAATTCAGGCAACGAGGCCAGTCCCATGACTTCCCCACTGTCGACATCCAGAACAATACCAGCTGCGCCCTTGGCATTCACCGCCAGCATGCCTTTGCGCAATTCGTCTTCCAACGCGCCTTGGACGCGGGTGTCGATCGACAGCGCCACCGGCTCGGACCGGGTCAGCGGATCACGCAAATGATCGTCGAGCACGGCCTCCATACCCACTCGGCCAGATTCATCAGCAGCGACATATCCAAGGATGTGCGCTGCCAGTGAGCCCTGCGGATAATGCCGATCGGTTTCTTGAGGGATCTGCAGGGCAATTTCGCCCAGGGCCTGAATTCTGTTTGCGTCTTCCGGAAGGACCCGGCGGCGCAAATATCCGGGCCGGCCTGAAGCCAAACGCTCTGCGACGGCGATGCGATCCATACTCGGAAAAATCGCTTTGAGCTCGGCTGCAATCTCATCCGCCGGGCGCACCAAGGGCGAGCCGCCGTCGCCCATCGCTGTCGGCGCATACCACAGCGCATAAGCAGGGAATGCACGCGCCAGTGGAACCCCATTCCGGTCGGTGATTTCGCCTCTCGGTGGAAGCAGCTGCTCGGCCAGGCTGCTTTGCTCTGGTGCGCCGCCAGCAAGGCCAAGATAGCCTATGCGAATGAGAGCTGCGAGCGCGACCAGTGAGAAGATCACGGCGATCCAAAGGACACGCCAACGGGCTGTCAACAGCGATCGATAGCGCAGATTGACGAGCTGGATGCGGCCTGCTGGAATTGCCGGGCTGGCCGAAAAGGCGCTCATTCAGTGGCCTCTCCCACTGCGGCCACCGTGGAAGGCGTGGCTCTGGCCTGCGCCGAACGGATCGGCGAGGCTTCGATCAGAAAGTCGCCAAAGGCCTCTGCAAAAGCAGCACCGGCTTCGTCGGGCACCTCGGCCGATGCCAAAGTAACCCGCTCACCAGAGATCGGCGAAACCATATCGCGCGGGGAGCGGCCCACGCCATCGCCAGCATTAACGCTGGCACGGGCGACCCGGATTGGTGACGGCGCGCCTGGCAGTTCTGGTTCGCCAAGGCTGGCAAGCTGCCGCTCGCTTTCGAAATATTGATCGGCGCGAGGAGCGGCATAGCCGAATTCGACCACATTCCAGTCCGACAATTGCCGCTGACTTGAACGGGTTTCGAACTCAGTTTCTAGCAGCAAATTTTCGCGCTCAAGAGCGACGATTTGCCGCTCAGCCAACAAGACTTCGCTCTTCACAGCGTGAACGCGGAAGCTCAGCGCCAAATACAATCCGACGCAGACCGCCAAAACGGCGAGCCAACCAATTTGGCGCAGACGAGAACCTGAAACGATCATGCGGCCTCCTTCCTGGCGGGAGCGTCGGTGCGACGCGCGTGACGCAGGACGGACGAGCGCGCGCGCGGATTGCGGGCGATCTCGGCCTCTGAAGGACGGATCGCCTTGGAAACCTTGGTGAAGACCGGGGGCGGAGTGGCCACCTCACCCGGCAGATGCCGCGAGACCGCGCGACCAGCCCCGCTGGCGGATTTGAGGAAGCGCTTCACGATCCGATCTTCGAGGCTGTGAAAACTGACCACCGCCAGTCGGCCATTCGCGCGCAACAGATGTTCGGCTGCAGAGAGGCCTTCGCGCAACTCGCCCAATTCATCGTTTACGTGAATGCGGATCGCCTGGAAGCTGCGGGTCGCCGGATCCTTTGGTTCATGGGGCTTGTGGCCGAGCGCCTTTCGGACCACCCGCGCAAGGTCACCCGTTGTTTCAAGCGGGCGTGCGGCCAGGATCGCTCGAGCGACGCGGCGCGACTGACGCTCCTCGCCATATTGGTAGAGCACGTCGGCGATCGTTTCGGCATCCGCCGAGTTGAGAAAATCTGCCGCGCTTTCACCGTCCTGGCTCATCCGCATGTCGAGCGGGCCGTCGACCGAGAAAGCGAAGCCGCGTGCGGCCTGGTCGAGCTGCATCGAAGACACGCCAATGTCCATTGCCACGCCATCGATCTGGGCCACGCCGGCATCGGCTAGAACGGAAATCATCTCCGAAAAGCGATTGGGGTGCAGAACGAGACGCGGCGGGGAGCTTCGCGCCTCGTCCCAGCTTTGACCGTTGCGGATCGCATCCGGATCGCGGTCAAAGGCATGCACCGTCGCCCCGCGATCGAGCAGAGCGCGGGTGTAGCCGCCCGCACCAAAGGTTGCATCGACGATGACGTCACCGGGCTGCGGATCGAGCGCTTCAATCACTTCATCAAGCAGAACAGGGATGTGCGGCGCCTGAGTCACTTGCGCTTCCCCTTCGCTTCGGCTTCCGCGATCAAACTGGCGCAGGCTGCCTGAGCAGCCTCCCAGCGTTCACCCATGGCGTTGAGCTGTTCGGGGTTCCAGATTGTGAAGAACCGGCCGCCGCCCTGGAAATAAAGCCCATCCTCGATCAGCGCGAGCGAGCGCAGATGTTCGGGCATGACAAACCGCCCACTGTCATCGAATGGGATCTGAGCATAGCCAAACAAGTCCATCGCACGGAGGTCGCGGTCAAAATCCTCGCTAGTACGAATGGCGCGCTCTTCTTCACGGTCGAGCTGCGCCTCAAGCTCAATCTGGCGCGAGAGGCCAAAGCCGGTCAGGCATTTCCAGCGCTCGTGCTTGGCCAGGCACAGCACACGACCTTCAGAGCTCTCTTTAACAGCCTTGCGGAAAGAGGGAGGGAGCACAAACCGGCCCTTATCGCCCGCGGGCGAATACGCTTGGCCACTGTACCCAGCGAAGGACACCGATTAACCTCCCCAAAAACCCCAAACACACGGAGCTCCTCAATCGCCCCGCCACAAGCACGCCTTCTCCGCTGCCGCCCGCGCGCGAACGCAGGCGGCTCGCCAATCTCAAATGAGTGGCGCAGCACAAACAGACATGTTTGATGGAGGACGGTAATATCGTGGAACCAAGCGGGAAGAAAGGGATTTTTACGGGATTTCACGGGATAAGATGGTAAATATTTGATTTATTGTGTTTTTATGAGAACCAATCTGGTTAAAGGTCCCTGCCAAATGGCGGAATTAAGGGGCTGATTCCCTGATTTCGGTATGAAAACCCGCTGAGACTCGGGCAGTTTGCAGCAACTTCCCGCGAAATCCCCGAATGTGAGATTCGCTGACCATTGTGCTCTAGGTCATTGAGAAAAAGCGAAACTCAGCAGATTGTCGATCAGTTCGACCGACCCCGGGGCATCCGCCTCACCCTCAAGCCAATGCTCGAAAACAGCGGCGTCAGCCAAGACGGTGACGCTGCCCTGCCCGATCTGGCATTTCGCGACCACCTCGCTGGCGGCGCTGATGCAATCGGCCTCTTCTGTGCGCGCCACCTTGCCGGCCATCAAAACCGGAAGCGCGCCCTCGCCCAGAGGCTCCAAGGCAACCTCCTGGTCGATCGCATGACCGTGATAAGAGTGATCTTCATAGGCGATGGCCATGCCCCATCGGTCGATCACAGGGGGGATCGTCGCCGACGCGGTTGGTCGGCGCGGATCTCCCAATGACAATGGATAATCGAGCGTCAAAGCCGGATCGAGCGCAATCAAGAGTTCGCCGCCAGCCATCACCCACTCGTCCAGCGCAACATTGTCCGCCGGCGAAAGGCCCCGCGGTTGAATGATCGCCAAGTGGTCCAGTCCAGCCAAAGGATCGACCTCTGGCCCATCTGGGTCCAAGGCGGCGATTGGCGAGAGCGTATCAAGCGGAACCAATCGGAACGACCGCTCGATCGCCAAACGCTGCCACGGCCGCTCAACACCGCCCGACGCCAATTCCGCAACATCGGCTTCCAGTGGCCAATAGATCGGCAGGCTTGTCATAAGGCCAAGCTCGACCTCGGGCGGCTCGTCAGGGAAGGCGCAGCACACCTTGTTGCGCTCATAGAGATACCAAGCCACCGCGCCTGCCAGCGCAAGGGCCGTGGCAACCAATAGCGAGAACTTACGGCGCGGGGACATCTTCCGGGACCGCATCTGTGCCTGCGCCTTGCTCCGGGATAAGCGCGGGCTCCTGCGTCGGAGTCGGCTCAGGCTCAGCCGGGATATCCGGCACCACGCCAGCATCCGCCAGCGGATCGGTCTGTTGCGGCGTCTCTACCGGCTCGGTGGTCGGCGCTGCTTCGGGAACGGCGCTGTCGTCGATACTCTGTGCCCGGCCCTGGATCACGCTGGCGAGACCGACCAGCAACACCATAGCCGCCAGACCAGAGAGTCCGACCTGAAGACGCTGCATGGCTTCGTCGCGCGTGCCGCCCAGCGGCACACCGTCGCGCTCGGCTTCGCTGGAGCGAGTGCCGCTAGTCTGGGCGAGGGGTTGGTCAGCCATAAGGCCTATCTATCACGCAGTTTCGAGCCAGTCGAACACCGGAAGCTCTTTGCTTGCCAACCATTCGGCATTGTAGAGCGTTGAGAGGTAGCGGAAGCCGGTATCGCACAGGATCGTGGCGACCTGCGGATTGTCGCGCCCTTCCGCAACCAGCTGCTTACCCAGTTCGATCGCTCCGGCGACATTGATTCCGCTCGACAGGCCAAGGCACAGCCCCTCTTCGCGCAGCAGACGTTCGACCCAGACCATGCCCTCTTCGTCCGAAACGCGGAATTGGGTGTCGATTGGCGCGCCCTCGAGATTGGCGGTGATGCGCCCTTGCCCGATCCCTTCGGCAACTGAGGAGCCTTCGCTCTTGAGCTCACCATGGGCGTAGTAATTGTACAGCGCTGCGCCATGCGGATCGGTCAGCGCAATCCGCACGTCCTCGCTTTTTTCCTTGAGCCCCATGCCCACACCAGCAATCGTTCCGCCGGTTCCGGCCGCGCAGGTAAAACCATCGATCTTGCCGTCGAGCTGTTCCCACAGCTCCTGACTGGTGCCTTCGATATGCGCCTTGCGATTGGCGACATTGTCGAACTGACCGGCCCAGATCGCACCCTCGGTCTCCTCAGCCATCCGGCGTGAGACATGCTGGAAGTGGCAGGGATCGGCATATTTGGTCGGCGGGACCAGAACCAGTTCGGCACCCAGCGCGCGCAGCGTGTCCATCTTCTCCTTGGACTGGTTGTTGGGCATGACGATCACCGTCTTGTAGCCCAGAGCGTTCGCGACCAGCGCGATCCCGATACCGGTGTTACCCGCGGTGCCTTCGATGACGGTGCCGCCAGGTTTGAGATCGCCGCGCGCCTCGGCGTCGCGGATCATATACAGAGCCGCGCGATCCTTGACCGAGGATCCAGGGTTGGCGAATTCGCACTTGCCCCAAATGTCACAGCCAGCTGCTTCGCTGGGGCCGGTCAGGCGCACCAGCGGCGTATTGCCAATCAGGGCGAGCGTGTCGCCGATAGGTTTGGTGATGTTCATGCGCGCTGAATTAGGTGCTCTGCGCGCATCGGGCAATGAAGATTAATCTTCAGCGGCGATAGTCACCTTGAGGCCGTCGAGATCGCTCGTGAACGGGATCTGGCACGACAGGCGCGAGGTTTCGGTGCGATGCTCGCTGCTTTCCAGCAGATCGTCCTCATCGTCGCTCATCGCCGGAAGACTGTCGGTTGCGCCGCCATCGATGTGGATGTGGCAGGTCGCGCAAGAGCAGCAGCCGCCGCACAGCGCCAGCAATTCGTCAAAGCCATTGTCGCGGATGGCTTCCATAACCGTCAGGCCGTCTTCGACCTCGATTTCGCTCGTTTCGCCTTCGCGGTTGGTGACGATCAGCTTCGGCATGAATTCAAATTCCTCTTGGGTTGCACGTCCAATGAAACAACATTGGCGCGGCTCTATCGAATAGCAAGCCGCGCTGCTAGGGCCAGATTTGAGCATTTGCAAGCTAAGGGATTTGGTAGTGGGTTTGCCGCAGTCGACATTGGAAGCGCATCTTGATGCGGTGGCCGCGGAGGATAAGGCCATTGCTGGCCTGATCAAACAGCTTGGCTACCCTGAGACGCGAATTCGTCCGCGTGGCTACAAGACCCTTCTGCGCACCATCGTTGGTCAGCAGGTTTCTGTCGCCGCGGCGACCTCGATGTGGAACAAGCTCGAAGCCGAATTGGGCCAGGATTTCAAACCGACTTGTGTTCTGGAGCGCGACTTCGACACTTTGCGCGCCTGCGGTCTCTCACGCCAGAAGCAAGGCTATGCCCGCAGCCTGTGCGAACTGGTCGCGGCGGGAGAGCTCGATTTCGACAATCTGCCGGTGGATGACGAGGAAGCCATCACCGAGCTGACCCGGATCAAAGGAATTGGGCGCTGGTCAGCCGAGATCTATCTGCTGTTCGCCGAAGGCCGCGCCGACATCTGGCCGGCCGGCGATCTGGCCGTGCAAAAGGCGGTGGGTCAGCTGCACAAGCTGGATGAAAAGCCTGACGAGAAAGAAACCAGGGCTTTGGCCGAGAAGTGGCAGCCCTATCGCGGCGCGATGGCGGTGTTTGCATGGCATATGTACAACAATTCGGCGCTCTAGGAGAATAAGAGGGGGAAGCGATGGTTGGACGCGTTTTTGGATTTGTGATCGGCGCAATCTTGCTGCTGGTTGGCGTATTGATTGGACTGGGGCTGATCACCGCGGACGGAGACCGCGACACGGTGATCACGATAATCATGGGCTTCGCGACCTTTATGCTGATTCTGGTCGGTGGGATCTTCATCCTTTCCGCCCTCGGGAAACTGAAGTCCACGCGGACGCCACGGAACAATCTTGGCGGCGAAAGTCATTCGTTCCACGATGCCGGGAACATTACTCGATTGGACTGAGCCTGAACTCAGCCGCCTAGCAAAGGTCAGTCAAGCCAGCGATCATTCTCTCGCGAGCTGAAATAGTTGTAGGTGAAGTTCGGAATCTCGCCGTCATAGTGCCGGTCGATGCGAGACATTATCTCGTACATCATCTGCCGCGCTGCAGCCTTTTTGTATCCACTCAACTCCGCCGATCGGCGGTCGTAGACGCCCAAAGATTCTCTCAGCGGACCATAGGCATTGGCCACATTGGAGCGCGTTTTGGCAGCGAGAAGATCTGGCGCGATCATAGACATGATGAGGTTACGGGTCGCAGGATAGATATGGAAATGTGTACCCAGGACAGCCAAGTCTTCCGCACTACCGCTCCACAAGGCTTTGGCGTCGATCTTGGTGGTCGCAACCACATAGCCAAGCATGGTGCGGCAAGCCTCTCCTGCAACCGGCATTGAAATCGGACCATCAGCGTTATCGACCTCAACCCGCGCCAGATCGTTGCGTTGCAGCTCCCGCACCCAATCCTTTTCCGCGACGCTGAGCTTCCTGTCTTCGGTAAGCGTAAGGGCGACCTTGGCGCATTGCTTTTCGTCCAACGGCGCTTCAGCCGCCGACAGTGTCCGGGCAACGCTCTGTTGCGCCGGGGACAAAGAAACGACTTTCCCATCCAGCTGTGCAGCAGCAGGAGCGGCCAAGGTCAGGGCCGCCAAGGCGATCAAAACTCGCATCAATTCTCTCCCATTTCTCCGCGCGCTACCTCAGCCGCCGGTTCGAGTCTTGCACAAATGCGTCGCCTGTCGAATGAGACGCTTGAACCGCGATCGGATCGGCTGAGCAGGGCCTCAGTCAGCTCTGACTAGCAATCGCCACAAGGTGACATACATGGTGGTCCAAGGACATTTTGGACGGAGAGACCATGCCCCTGACTGATACCCCGCTCATCCCGCGCGACGCGCTGTTTGGAAACCCGACCAAATCGCAGGGACGGATCAGCCCCGATGGCGCTTGGCTAAGTTGGCTCGCCCCGCACAATGAAGTGATGAACATCTGGGTCGCCCCGCGCGACGACCTTGCCGCAGCCAAGGTCATCTCCAAGGCCGATGATCGCCCAATCCCGCAGCATTTCTGGGCACCCGATGCCAAGAGCATTCTGTATATTCAAGACAAGGCCGGCGACGAAAATTTCCTGCTCTACCGGATCGATCTGGCAAGCGGCGAAGAGACCAGTCTGACTCCGTTCGAGAACACCAGAGTCGACGTGGTCGGATCGTCCGAGACGATCAAGGACAAGATCCTGATCGGCCTCAACAACCGCGATCCGCAATTTCACGATGTCCACCTGCTCGATCTCAACAACGGCGATTTGACGCTGGTCTATGAGAATGAGGGCTACGCCGGCTTCATGGCAGACGACACGCTGACCCTGCGCATGGCGATGAGTCAGAACGAGGATGGCGGAACCGACTATTTCCATGTCAGCGACAATGTCGTTGGCGAGGAGCCCTTCGTGACCACGGCGATGGAAGATTCGCTGACGACTTCGCCAGCAGGATACACCAATGACGGCTCGATCCTCTATTGGCTCGACAGCCGCGGGCGCAACACTGCGGCGCTGTTCGCGCAGGATGTCGCAAGCGGTGAAACCACTTTGGTGGCTGAGGATGATCGGGCCGACATCAGCGGCACTCTGCGCAATCACGCGACCGGCGAGGTCGAAGCCTATGCAGCGGAGTATCTGCAGACCGACTGGCAAGCAATCGCACCGCATATGAAAGCCTCATTCGACTGGCTTGAAACCCAGCTTGAAGGGCAATGGGGTGTCATGTCGCGGACTGAAGATGATCGCGCCTGGATCGTCTGGAACGACCCGCTGACCAGCCCGATCTCGACCCATATCTACGATCGCGATGCCAACACGCTGACCCCCTTCTACGTCACGCGGCCGGAATTGGAGGGCGCGCCGCTGCGCCCGATGCATCCGGTCGAAATTCCCAGCCGCGATGGCCTTACCCTGCCTTGTTATCTGACTGTACCGTCGGGTGTGGAGATCGGCGCCGATGGTCGCGCCGATCACGCCGTGCCGATGGTGCTGCTGGTCCATGGCGGACCATGGGCGCGCGATTCCTATGGCTTTGCCAGCGGCGTCCAATGGCTCACCAACCGCGGCTATGCTGTGCTCCAGGTCAATTATCGCGGCTCTACCGGGTTCGGGAAGGACTTCATCAATGCAGCCAATCTGCAATGGGGTCTGGCCATGCATGACGACCTGATCGACGCGGTCGAATGGGCGATCGAGCACGGCGTGACCACGCGCGATGCGGTGGCGATCATGGGCGGGTCCTATGGTGGCTACGCCACGCTGGCTGGATTGACCTTCACCCCCGATACCTTTGTCTGCGGCGTCGACATCGTTGGCCCGTCCAACCTCGAGACCCTGCTTTCGACCATTCCGCCCTATTGGGCGCCGATGGTCAAGATCTTCCATGAGCGCATGGGCAATCCTGATACCGAGGACGGACTTGCGCTGCTCAAGGCCGCAAGCCCGCTCTACAAGGCTGACCAGATCTCAAAGCCGCTGCTGATCCTGCAAGGCGCCAACGACCCGCGCGTCAAGCAGAGCGAAAGCGACCAGATCGTTGGAGCCATGGAGGACGCGAGAATTCCGGTCACTTATGTGCTCTATCCTGACGAGGGCCACGGCTTCGCCAAGCCTACCAACAATATCGCCTACACCGCGATCACCGAGAATTTCCTTGCCACCTGCCTCGGCGGACGGAGCGAACCGATCGGTAACACGGTGGCGGATTCCACCGCGCAAATCCTGGTCGGCGCCGAGCATGTCGCCGGATTGGCCGCCGCGCTGGCGGAGGAATAATCAACTGACATTGATGTAAGTAGCTGACAAAGCCCTTAAGCAGAGCTAGGGCTAAGGGCATATTCGGATTGGGAGAGGGATCAGATGGCCGAACGGCGCTCTATTTTCATCACTGGTGGTGGCTCTGGCATTGGCCGCGAGGTCGCGCGTTATTTCGGAGAGCGCGGTTGGTTTGTCGGCATCGCTGATATCAATGTTGAAGGGATGGAAGACACGCTCGGCCTGATCCCGGGTGGCTTCACCTATATGCACAAGCTCGACGTGCGTGATCGCGCTGCCTGGGACGAGGCGCTCGAGGCTTTCTCAACCGCAGCTGGCGGTCGTATCGATGTCGTGTTCAACAATGCCGGCATCGCGCATGGCGGACCGATCGTCGACAACAGCGAGGACGAGGTCGAGGGTCTGCTCGACATCAATGTGAAAGGCGTGATCTACGGCGCGCAAGCATCGCATGCGCACCTCAAGAAGACCGCTCCTGGTTCGGTTCTGGTCAACACCGCCAGCCTGGCTGGAATTATCGGCGCTCCCAACCTCTCAATCTACTGCGCGACCAAATGGGCGGTGCGCGGCCTGACCCGCAGCCTGGATGGCGAATGGGCCGAAGATGGCATCAAGGTCACCGCGCTGTGCCCGGGCTTTATCGACACGCCAATCATCGAGATGACCGCTCCTGACTCCAATCAATCGGTCAAGGAAAGCCTGGAAGAATCCGGCGTCGAAGTCTCTCCGGTCAACACCGTTGGTCCAGTGGTGTGGAAGGCCGTGCATGGCGACAAGCTCGACTACACGGTCGGCAAGATGGCCAGCCGCCTGCTGTTCCTGACCCGTTGGATGCCAGGCCGGGTCCGCACGGAAATGCGCAAAAACGGCGTCGGTGCGGAAATCTAACCCAGCGCTGCAATGGCCTCGACCATGGTCACATCGCGTGCGGACAATCCGCCCGCATCGTGCGTGGTCAGCGTGATCTCGACCCGATTGTAGACATTGAACCATTCAGGGTGATGGTCCTGCTTCTCCGCGAGCAGCGCCACCCGGTTCATGAAGCCCCAGGCTTCCGAGAAATCGCCGAACTGGAAGGTCCGCTCGATCGCCTTCCCTTCGCGGCTCAGGCTCCACTCGGGATGCGCCGTGAGCAGCGCATCGCGTTCAGCGTCAGTCAGTTCGGGCACAGCAGACATTCGAGGTCTCCACAGACATAAGTTGTTCGCAAAATGGCTTTCCCCTAACGCGCGAAGGCATGCAAGCTCCAACTGCCCCTTCGCTGTCAGCCGATAGTCTCGCCTGCCGCCGTGGCGACCGCGTGCTGTTTCGCGGACTGTCGCTTGAGCTGGGAGCAGGCGAAGCGCTCCACGTCACCGGCAGCAATGGCACCGGCAAGACCACGCTGATCCGTGCTCTGGCGGGTCTGCTTGAGCCCTTTGCAGGCGAAGTTACTTCGAACGGGGCGATCGGACTGCTCGATGAGCGGCCAGGTCTCGATCCCGATCTGCCGCTAGGCAAGGCGCTGGCGTTTTGGGAGCGGGTCGATCAATGCGACGTTCCGAGCCAAGCCTTCACCAAGCTGGGGCTGACCAACCTGCTCGAAGTGCCGGTGCGCTATCTTTCGACCGGTCAAAGGAAGCGCGCCGCGCTCGCCAGCCTGCTCAATCGTGAGGCGCCGATCTGGCTGCTAGACGAGCCGCTGAGCGGGCTCGATCACGCGGCCATTGTGCAAGTCACTGGCTTGATCGAGAGCCATGTTACGGCAGGCGGGATCGCGCTGATCGCTTCGCACCAAGAATTGGCGGTCTCAGATCTCAGGACGCTTGCGATCGAGGATTTCCAGCCATGATCCTCGCTTTGCTCAAACGTGACCTGTCAAAGTTCTTCCCCTTCGCGGGCGGCGGGGCAGCCCTCCCCGTTGTGTTCTTCCTAGCGGTGGCGATGCTCTATCCCTTTGCAGTCGGGCCCGATGCCCCGCTGCTCGCCCGGACCGGCGGCGGCGTGGTCTGGATCGCGGCTTTGCTTGCAGCCATCTTGCCACTCGACAAATTGGTGGCGCAGGACATCGAGTTGGGCGTGTTCGACCAGCTGAGGCTGCGCGGCGTAAGCGAAGAGATCGCGATGGTCGTCCGATTGCTGGCGCATTGGCTGAGTTTCGGCCCGCCGCTGCTGATCGCGACCTTCCCGGCCGCAGCCCTGCTCAATCTCGAAGGCGAGAGTCTGCGGCTCCTGCTGCTCGGCCTACTGGCGGGCACGCCAGGGCTGGCAGCGATTGGACTGATGATCGCCGCGCTGACGGCCAGTCTGCGCGCAGGCGCAGCGTTGTCAGGCCTGCTGCTGATCCCACTCGCGCTGCCGATCCTGATCTTTGGTGCAGGAGCGCTGGCGCGCGGAGATGGCGCAAGCCTTGGCTTTGTCGCCGCGATCAGCCTGCTTCTGGTTGCGATTGCTCCCTTTGCGGCTGGCGCGGCAATTCGCGCCACACGCTAATCAGCTGACCAGGTCCGCCATCGTTGTTCGCGGCCGTCGCTCCAGGGCGTCTTCGAACTTGCGCCTTGCTGAGGCCCGAAGGCGCGGCAGCAGGATCGCCAGATGCTGGCTAAGGCCGCGCTCCTGATCTTCCCAGCTCGGCTGTTCGAGCGCTTCGACTTCAGTGAGATAGTCGATCCAATAGCGGCTGACGATCCACAGCGATCGCGCCAGACTGTCGAGATCGATTTCCGGCTCGACGAACAAGCCCTCATCCTTTGCCCGCTTGAGCAAAGTTGTGAGATCGCCCAAATCGGCCTTGAGCTGCGAGTCCGGTCGGTGGCCGATCGGCCCCCCAGCATAATGCCGATGGTCGCGCATCACGAAACGGAATCGCCAGGTAACCTCCAGGCCGAACAGCACCTGCTCAAGATAGTCCTCCGCCAAAGTGGACGGGACCAGATTGGCGCGGCGGCGCTGCATCGTCAGCAGAAGATCATCCTCGATTGCCATGGCGAGCGCCTGCTTGGTCGGGAAATGATAGGTCAGATTCCCCTGCGAGATGCCGAGCGAGGCTGCAATCTCGGTCACCGACGTCGCGGTGTATCCCTTGGCGTTGAACAGCTTTCGGCTCGCTCCGAGAATCCGGCTGGCAGTGGCTGATCTCTTGGTCATTCGATCCCCTTTGCCTCCTGTGTTTCGGGCCGCAAATGGCTGGGGGTTGCAAATTAGGATGTAATACCTAAAATTAGGTTTAGCTACCTAATTCGTGATTCGCGATGTTGAAAACCGGGGCAAGGGAGAGGCTCGATGGGAGCGACACAGCAAAAGCATATTGTGATCGTCGGCGGCGGGACTTCTGGCTCTGTCCTCGCCTCACGACTGAGCGAAGATCCGCGCTTCGCCGTCACCCTACTCGAAGCCGGTCCCGATGAGAGCGCCTATAACGCCTCGGTCAAAGAGCCTTCTCGCGCGCCCGAGGCCTGGCTTGGTCTGTGCCCGATCGAGCGGACCGTGATGCACACCGAACAGAACCCAATCCCGATCCTCCAGGGGCGGATGCTGGGCGGGACTTCGGCAACCAATGGCCTCGCCACTCTGCGCGGACTGCCGGAAGACTATGATGGCTGGGCCGCTGATGGCTTGGAAGGCTGGGGTTGGGAAGACGTTGTCGAGACTTTCAAGTCGGTCGAGACTGACGGCGACTTTCCCACTTCCCCGCTGCATGGTGACAGCGGCCCGCTGACTGTGCGGCGATGGCGCCGCGATGAGATGAGCCACGCACAGGTGGCTTTCTATGAAGGCATGGTCGAAACCGGAAATGCTGTCGCTGGCGACATCAATGACCCGAGCCAACTGCCCGGGATCGGCGTGTTCCCGGTGACGATCGATGGCGAGAACCAGCGGCTGACCACCAGCCTGGCCTTTCTGTCTTCCGCAGTGCGTGATCGAGACAATCTGACCATCCGGACCGGCAGTCCTGTCGCCACCATCGCGATCGATGGGGACCACGCCTGCGGGGTCACTCTGCAAAGCGGTGAGACAATTGAAGCGGACGAGGTGATCCTATCGGCCGGGGCGCTGTTCACGCCGGTTATCCTGATGCGATCAGGCATCGGTCCTGCGGCTCATCTTCAGGACCATGATATTGTGGCGAAGGCGGACTTGCCGGTCGGCGAGACATTGCATGACCATCTCGGCCCTGGCGTGCCCTATCGGCATGAGGGTCCACGGGGCGGGACCGCCGGCCCGGCGCAATCGCTCTACATTGGCGCTTCGAACGGACGGGACGTTGACTATCACCTGTTCCCGATCGCTCCGCCCCCGGGCGACGGCCCGACCGATTTCAACATGGCTGCATTCCTGCTGCGATCCTCAGGCAAGGGCAGTGTCAGGCTGGGCGACACGCCCGAGGCCGATCCGATCGTGACCGCCCCGCCGCTGCCCAATGATGGGGTCGAGCGGCTGCGCCATGCCTTTCAAAAGCTTGCCGCCTGGGAGGGCTCAGAAGCCTTCAAGCAATCAGGCTGTGTGCCGCTGGTTCCGAGCGATTTGTCGCGCCCCGACGCTGCTAAAGTGGCGCTTGAACGTGGGCTGATGAGCTATGGCCACATGACCAGCTCATGCCCGATGGGCAAAGTCCTCGACGCCGATTGTCGGGTGCTGGGAATCGGCGGCCTGCGGGTGGTCGATGCCTCGGTCATGCCGACCATCCCATCCGGCAACACCTATCTCGGTTGCGTAATGATTGCCGAGCGCGTGGCCTCCAAGATCAAGGTCAACCCCAATTAGAAATTGAGTTCGGGCGCCGCTCACCTGCGCTCCTATCGTCACAAGGAGAATTGCAATGGATCTGCAAATTCAGGGAAAGAAAGCGATCATGGCTGGCGGCAGCGCCGGCATGGGTCGCGCCACCGCCGAGCGGTTGGCCGAGGCCGGTGTTGAACTGGTCATCACCGCCCGTGGGGAAGAGCGGCTGACCAAGGCGGCGGAAGAAATCTCGGCCAAATATGGCGCCAGCGTCACGCCAGTCGTGGCCGACAGCTCCACCGAGGAAGGTCGCGCCGCGCTTTTCGCAGCCTGTCCTGATCCCGATATTCTCGCGATCACGATCAAGCCGCCAGATCCCAATGGTGACTTCCTCAAGGTCTCGCCCGAGATGTGGCGGGATTCGATCGACACCGCGCTGATCGGCCCGATCGAAATCATGCGCAACTACATCCCGGTGATGAAGGAGAAAGGCTGGGGCCGGATCGTCAACATCGCCACCTTCTCGGCTAAGAACCCGATGATCTGGCGGCTGATGTCAGGCCCGGCACGATCGGCCCTGCTCAATTACACCGCCAGCGTTTCGCGCGAAGTGGCTCCGCATGGAGTGATCATGAACAATCTGCTGCCTGGGATGTTTGAAACCGAAGGAGCCTCAGAGATCATGGGAGCTTATGCCAGCGCCTTCGACCTTGAAATGAAGCCTGAGGTAATCCGCGAGCACTTCCAAAAGCACAACCATATCCCGGCGGGGTTCATGGGGGATGCCGACGATCTCGCGCCGATGGCAGCGCTGCTGTGCAGCCAATTGGCTCGCTTCATCGTTGGGCAGAACATCGTCATTGATGGTGGCCAGCACAGCTCCATCTTCTAAGCTGATCGGCGGGAGGATCGCATGAAAGTCTATGGTTCGCGCATTTCCTATTACACCGGAAAACTGGAAGCTTATCTGCGCTACAAGGGCATCGCCTGCACACTGCTGCCGACCCCCTATGACAAGGCTGAAATGCTGCGTGAAAAGGTTGGCGCGGTGCAAATGCCGATCGTCGATGATGACGGTATATGGATGTCGGACACCACACCGATCATTGAGCATCTGGAGACACGCTTTCCAATCCGCCCGGTGATTCCCACCAACCCAGTGGTGCGTTTTCTCGCCTATTTGATCGAGGATTATGGCGATGAATGGCTTTGGCGCTCAGCGATGTATTATCGCTGGTGGTACAGCTATGATCGGATGCTCGCGTCGAGCACGCTGACCGATGAGCTGACCAATCACGTCAAGGCACCACGCTTCATGAGGCGGCGGATGATCGTGCGGCGCCAGGTCCGGCACTATGTCGAGCGTGATGGCGTGACCGAGGCCAATCATCACCATTCGCAGGAGACCTATTTCAACGCGCTCGCTGCCATGTCAGCCATGCTCGAGCGCCGCCCCTTCCTGCTCGGCAATGCTCCGTCCTTCGCGGACTATGGAATGATGGGGCCGATGTTCCGCCATTATGGCCAGGATCCGACCCCGCAAGAGATCATGCGGTCCAAGGCTCCAGCGGTCTACGAATGGGTCGCGCGGATGTGGCATGCCCGGGATGCTGGCGATCCCGAATTCGTGAACGATGTGCCGGAAGATTCCGCCGCGCTGCTGCGCGAAGCATGCGAATGCCATCTAGGGCAGCTTTCCGCCAACGCCCGTGCTTTTGCGGCGGACCAGTCCCGCTTTGACATGGAGATCCAGGGCGTGGCCTACCGCAGCATTGCGACCTCGCAATATCGGGTCTGGTGCCTTGAAGAGCTTCGCCGCCGTTTCGCTGAGCTGAGCGTCGAGGATCAATCCAAGGTCCAGGCCCTTCTGCCATATGATCACGCCGATCTGCTGTGGAGCGACGCGGT
Source organism: Erythrobacter sp. (assembly GCA_965249945.1). Classification (GTDB taxonomy): domain Bacteria; phylum Pseudomonadota; class Alphaproteobacteria; order Sphingomonadales; family Sphingomonadaceae; genus Erythrobacter. The sequence continues at coordinate 2,865,493 of OZ252258.1, forward strand.
ACCGGCCCAGTCGAATTTCAACACTGACGGCCACCTTCCGTTCGGCAAGGCGATCAATGTGTTTGAAGGTGGCTTGCCCTAGCTTTCTCGCAAGTCGTGGGAGCAAGTTGAGGCCACCCGCGTAAGGGCATCCGTTCGTGCTCGCAATCTGGTTCCCGTGAGGCCTCACACCGATTGCCAGGGCTGACCTGCCGGTTTACCCCTAATTGCAACGCGACCAGCCCAAAGGGCTGCAAAGGGAGAAACTCAAGCCATGGCACTCAAGCTTCACTACGCCCCCAACAGCCGCGCCAGCAGGATCAGCTGGCTACTCGAAGAGCTAGAGCTGCCGTACGAGCTCAACCGGATGGATTTCCATCCCAAGGATCTAAAATCTGACGAACATCGCAAGCGCCATCCACTCGGTCGGATCCCGGTTCTGGAGGATGGCGATGTGCAAATTTTCGAATCCGGTGCGATCGTTGAATACATCCTTGAACGGCATAAGAATGGCGGCCTCAAACCGGCGGTCGATGACCCGCAATTTCCCTATTATCTGCAATGGTTCCACTATTGCGAAGGCATGGTGATGCCGCCGATCAACACGATTATCGTCCACACATTGCTGCTGCCCCCCGATCGCCAGGATGAGACGGTGCGCGATCAGGCCCGCCGTTTGCTGACTCGGTCGTGGGATCCAGTCGAGGAAACGCTTGAGGGCAAGGACTATCTGATCGGCGATTTCTCAGGTGCCGATATCATGCTGGGCCACGCCGCATTCATGAGCAATCGGCTTGGCTGCATCACCGACGACATGCCCAATCTGAAGAGCTATGTGGAGCGGATTGCCGCGCGCCCTGCCTTCAAGAAGGGCTTTGTCAGTTAGGCTTAGCCGCTCACCTGAGTCTTAGCCTTCGATCGATTTCAGGTGCGCGTCAAAGTCCCGTGCAATCCTTTGGAGCACAGGCGCTAGCTGACGCATATCGAAGGCATCGGCCCGCAGGTCATAGCGCTCAGGCACCACGCCCATTGCGATCATCAATTCGATCCAGCGCTGGTCATCGAACACCTGATGTTCGGTTCCGACAAATCGACCCCGGCTGAGGAATTGATCGATGATCAGTGCCAGGCTGTCAGGAACGCAGGCATCACGCAGACCGGCCCACGGCTCATCATTCCGGCTGTTCAGTGCGACTGGAAGAACGACGAAGTCGCGGATTTCCTGCATCACCTGCCCAACGGCCCGATTGAAGGCAGCCGCTTCGCTGACCATGGATTGACCCGCCGGCAGAAACTCAACCAGCCGCAGAGCCTGCTCGATCAGGGCCAGAGAATCTGCCGATGACACCGGCCCCAGTTGTCCAGCCGCCTGCCCCATGCGCACCACATTGGCCTGCCACGGTATGGGCTCGACATATGCGCGAAACTCTTCTGGCTCCGGACCAAAGCCAACCCAATTGCTGGCTTGGTCATCGCTCAATTGATCCGAGCAATAGAGCATCGCAATATCGCGCGAATCCACCAGGGGGGTCTCAACCAACAAGGCTCCGGCCATCGCCCTCGCCCGCGACTGGCTTTGCCCGCTTTCCGGCGCGCTGGTTCCCGTGATCATCCGATCGAACGGTGCAAGCAGATCGACCGGACCCAATTCAATTTTTGATCCAGCCAATCCCGCCACACGCCCAGAGAGATCGATGAATAGCTCACCTTCAATCACTGCTCCGTTATCGAGCGCGACCGAATTCACGGCGCCGGTTTCGCCGTCGAGCTCCGCGGAAACAGGAACGCCTGAGCGCACGTCGACGCCGTCCTGCCCGGCTCGCTGGGCCAGCAGATCTGCAAACAAATGCCGGTCATGCTGAACCACGGGACCGAGCAATCGCAGTGGTGAGGCTGGGTCGTCTCCCGGCAATGCGAAGCTGCCTTGCTCAGCCGCCCGTGCTGCAAAGCGGAACGGCCTGTAGAGATGCCCTAGCCTGCTCGGCTCTTCATATGTCATCGCCGCGCGCAGCAGGATATGGTGCAATGCCACCCCGTCGATGAGCGGCAATGACCCAGATGGGGCCGAAAAAATGCTCGAGCCCTCGCCCTGCCAGCCGACCAGTTCCTCCGCCAGGCCCAGAGTGCCCTCGCAATCGGACACCAAGTCATCCTGCGATAATCCAAGCGCACGAAGAAAGGGATGGGCGGCAGCGATACTTTGCGCGGCCGCGATCTCCGGCTGATCAGGCGTGATAACCAGAGTGATCGCCATGCTGGGAGGCTTCTGCTTGGCCAACAGCGCTCCAACATTCCAGGCGTCCGCCTTGCTGCCAAACACCGCAATGCGGATCGAGGTTTCGCTACCGGATGTCATTCGACATTGGCCACGAATTTGGCACCGCTGGTTTCGAGGAATTGCTGATGGCTTGGCATCATGGCAGCTGCGCTCTCAACCACATTATGTATCCTCGCAAGTTCAGACGCGGCGTGCGAAGTTTTCCACCGATCGACCCGCGGATCCCAGCCGCTGGCTTGGATATTCTGACCGATAAGGACTGACAACCAGCTCGGCGGCTGAAACAGGCCGGTGGCATAATCAGGGACCAGCCCGCGGGACCGAAATGCTTCGATCTTGGCTGCAAGACTGTTGGGAATATCCATCTCTCGCCTGTCGCGCCAAAACGAACTGTCATCGCGCTGATTGGCGACATAATGCAGGATCAGAAAGTCGCGGATCCGCTCAAATTCGAGGTCCATCAAGCGGTTGTATTCATCGCGATCACGATCGGCACAGGCTTCAATCGGGAACAGCTCGATCAGGTTTTGGATACCGCTCTGGATCAGATCGATGCTGGTCGATTCAAGCGGTTCGAGGAAGCCGCCGGACAGGCCGATAGCGACGCAATTGCCATTCCAGAGCTTCGCTCGCTTGCCGGCCTTAAAGAACAACTGCCGTGGTTCGCCGAGCGCCGTGCCTTCAAGGCTCTGCATCAACTGATCGAGCGCATCCTGATCGGAGATGTAGCCATCGCAATAGACATGGCCGTTGCCGACCCTGTGCTGCAGCGGAATGCGCCATTGCCAGCCGGAACTACGCGCAGTGGCCCTGGTGTAGGGACCGACCTCATCTTTCGTCTCACAAGGCACCGCCCACGCCCTGTTGCAAGGCAGCCATTGGTCCCAGTCTTCGAAACCGGTTTGCAGTTCCTGCTCGATCAGCAAGCCACGAAAGCCCGAGCAATCAACGAACATATCGCCCGAAATGACCTGCCCTGACTCCAGTTTGACCGAGCGAATAAAACCGCTCTCCTGATCGCGCTCGACAGAGACGACCTTACCTTCAATCCGCTTCGCCCCGCGCTTTTGAGAGAGCTCGGACAGGAAAGCGCCATAGCGGCTTGCATCGAATTGGAAGGCGTAGGTGAAGGCGTTTAGTGGAGATTCGACGGGGTCCGCAGGCTTGTCAAAGCGACCGGCACGCGCGGCGACAATCGGCAGGCTGAAAGCATCGAAATCGGCGACAACATCGCGCGCCTTCTGGCGCAACCAGAAATGGTGGAATGGCACCGCGCCGATCGCCTCGCCATGCGCACCAAACGGGTGAATATAGCTGTCGCCAATCTGGCCCCAATCGCGGAATTCGATTCCCAATTTGATGGTGGCGCTGGTGGCCGCCATCAACTCGGCCTCATCAATCCCCAGAGCGCGATTGAATTCGCGGATCTGGGGCAAGGTCGCTTCTCCAACCCCGACCGTGCCAATCTCGTCCGATTCAATCAGAGTTACGGAGACTCCCGCAGGTCCCAAGCGATGCACAAGCGCGGCAGCCGCCATCCATCCGGCGGTGCCTCCGCCGACGATAACGCATTCGCGGATTGGTCGATCGCTGCTTCTGGTCACTGCGCCCCCCGCAATATGATCAGTAAGGAGGCTTGTCTTTCCCGGTCGGGCTCTTGGTGAAGAGCTCGTTCCCGTCCTCGGTGATCGCAATTGAATGCTCAAATTGAGCGGACAGTGATTTGTCGCGGGTTACTGCTGTCCAGCCGTCATTAAGCACTTTGGCCCACGGCTTACCGAGGTTGATCATCGGTTCGATCGTGAAGAACATGCCGGGTTTGAGCACTGGACCAGTGCCAGCCTTGGCGGCGTGAACCACCTCGGGCGCGTCGTGGAACAACCGACCGAGGCCGTGACCGCAGAATTCGCGCACCACGCCATAGCGGAACTGCCGCGCGTGCGCCTCGATCGCTGCGCCGATGTCACCCAGGCGTGCACCAGGCTGCGCCGCTTGAATGCCCAGCATCAGGCATTCATGGGTGACGTCGACCAGCCGCTTAGCCTTGATCGAGGGCTCACCGGCGAAGAACATCCGCGAAGTGTCGCCATGCCAACCATCAAGCAGCGGCGTCACGTCGACATTCAGGATGTCTCCTTCCTTGAGCACTTTCTCGCTCGGGATGCCGTGGCAGATGACATGGTTGATCGAAATGCAGCTCGAATGGGTATAGCCGCGATAGCCCAGCGTCGCAGGCACAGCGCCAGCAACCAGCATCATCTCGCGGATCGCGGTATCGATGCTCTCGGTCGTAACCCCCGGCTGCACCAGATTGGCAACCTCGTCGAGGATGGTTGCGGCAAGCCGGCCGGCCTTGCGCATGCCTTCGAAGCCCTCTTCAGTGTGGAGCTTGATCGAGCCATCGCGGGTCACGGACTCGTTAACGTCAACCAATTGGTATTCCTGCATCGCCTTCATATAGCGAATGGCTCGCAAGAATGCGAGCGAAACTGGCGACCCTCCGTAATGCCCCTACTGGACGGAAAAAGACGATTGGTACTCAGGTTTTACGACGTCCAGCACATCAGCGGAGATGGGGAGCGTCACTTCATAGGCCCCCTCGGCGTAAGAGCCCGCGACATAGGGCGCTGCGAGCAATCCGACACGATCAAAGGTCTTTCCATTGGACGAGCCAAGCAGCAGCGTCAGCTCCTCCAGTCCGGGACACCCCCAACCATAGCCGGTCCCGACCTCCGCCTCATCACCAAACCTCTTCTGTCGTTCGACGTTCAATCCTTCGCAATAGGAAGCCTCCAGCACTGTCCATAGCGCCTCGGGGCTTTCGAAGAGATCCCTCGCATCGAGCGCGGCCTTGGCCTCACGGTCCCAGATTTGGCCATAGAACCAGTAATTCCCATGCGCTCCGCCGGTGTATTCATAATGATCCGCCGATAGCGAGAGGAACCGCTCTAGATTGGCAACCACTTTCCATTCGCGCGCATAGCTCATCCGCTTGCATGGAGGGCATTCGTCGCCGGGAAAGTCCTCGAGGTTCTGCTGCCAGTTTTGTTTTTGCTCAGCCAGTTGCGCATCGCGCTCTTTCTCGAACAGCGCGACTAGCTCTGGCTCGGCGCTGACCTGCCTTGGCCAAGAATAGGTGAACTCCCTCAGCGCTTCGCCTTGCTCAGAATTGTCTTCGAATTCGACGGCCATTGCGTCTGCGACAATGGTCTTTGTCAATTCGTCCACGCTGCCATCCGAGATTGGCGCCGTCGCCGCGGCGGTGACGCTCACGTCCTCGCTCACTTCGGCCGGCGATGAGCAGGAAACAAGGATCGATGTCACTCCAGTCAGCGCCGCTGCGAGTCCAAACAATCTAGGCATTTTGCTCACTCCCTCACAAAACATGCGTGACAAGCTTTCGGTCCAAGCTAAGGACACAATCATGACTGATATCGCCGACTTGATCCAGGCCGATCGCTGCCAAGCCCGCATCGCTATCCATCTGACCACCAAAGCCAATCTGGAGAGCTGGCTCAAGACCCTTTCTGCAGGGCAAAGAGCATCGCTAACCGGACAGAAGTTCGAAGGCGCTCCTGGGCAGGTCGCGGTCGTACCCGACGGAGATGCCTGGTTTGCGGTTGGCGGCGTTGCCAATCCAGAAAACCTCAAGAGCTATTGTCTCGCCAGCCTTGCCGAGCGTCTGCCAGCAGGCACCTATGGCCTGGTCGAACACGAGCCTAGCGCAGCCATGTTCGGCTGGATGACTGCGCACTATCGCTTCACCCGCTACAAGGACGACGACAAAGCCCAAGGCCCGCGTGTCTTACTAACCAAACAGGCTGGCAAGATTGCGCCCCTGCTTGCCGAAGCAGAAGCGGAATTGTTGGTGCGCGATCTCGTCAACACGCCAGCTGAAGACATGGGTCCAGCCGCACTCGAGGCTGAGTGCAACGCGCTGGCCAGGGAATTCTCGGCCGAACTCAAGGTCACCCGCGGCGACGATCTCGAGCAGGGTTATCCCATGGTGCATGCGGTTGGGCGCGCGGCCGCCCGCCATCACGCCCCGCGGCTAAACCATTTGCAATGGGGCAAGAAAGGCGACCCGGTGTTGGCCATTGTTGGCAAGGGCGTCTGTTTCGATTCCGGCGGGCTCGACATAAAACCGCCGGTCGGAATGCGGTTGATGAAGAAGGATATGGGCGGCGCGGCGCACGCCATTGCATTGGCGCGTCTGATCATGGCTGCCAATCTTCCGGTTCGTCTGCACCTGCTTGTCCCAGCGGTCGAGAACGCGATTTCAGGCCCGGCCTTCCGCCCCGGCGATGTGCTGAAGTCGCGCAAGGGCTTGACCGTGGAGATCCACAACACCGACGCCGAGGGGCGGCTCATCCTGGGCGATGCGCTAACCCGCGCAAGCGAGGAAGAACCGGACCTGATCGTTGATTTTGCGACCCTGACCGGGGCGGCGCGGATCGCGCTTGGCCCCGACTATGCAGCGATGATGGCGCGCAATGACGAGACTTCGCAAGCGATCGTCGACGCGGGCAAGGCGCATGATGACGAGCCCTGGCGCCTCCCTCTGCCCGAGGCCTATTTTGAGTACCTCGCATCTGATGTAGCGGATTTTTCCAACGCCCATGCAAATCCTTATGCCGGAGCGAGTGTCGCCGGCCTGTTCCTCGACAAATTTGTCGGGGATGGAATCGATTGGGTCCATTTCGACACCTTTGCCTGGCGACCAAGCGCAAAGCCTGGGCGCAGCAAAGGCGGCACAGCCTATGGCCTGCGGGCGATGTGGCACGCCTTGCAGGCGCGCTACCGCTGATCGTCGAGCGGACGAGCCACCATTCGGGAACCGACCGTAAACTGCGGGTGTTGATGGCTAACTTGCTCGAAAGAGATTGGCCGTATAAGCGGCGCAAAGGCCTGATCGCGTTACACAGCGGCCAGGTTGAGGGACAGGGGAAAAGGCCGACATGAACGGCGCCAAACAATATACCGTGCCAGAGGGGCCACTGGGTCTCTTGGGACCGGTCGAGAAGCCAGCCCCTGGCACCCTGCCCCTGCGCGGTGACCTCGCGCATATGGCGCTCGCCGGGACGCATCTCGCTGCGCACTATGTAATCCCGCACGCCCGCACCATCGGACCACAAGGAGCCGATGTGCTTGAGAACACCCGCGACGACAGCCCCACCGTGACTCGATTCGAAGCCGGCACCGCGATCGAAGTGATCGACATTGCGGGTGACTGGATTTGGGCATGCCTCGGGCCTGACGGGCCGACCGGCTATATCAAAGCGGATTGCCTCGCCGACTAAAGCCGCTAGAGCGACGCGCATGAGCACGCGCATCTTCATCGACGGAGCCGCCGGAACAACCGGCCTCGAAATCCGCGACCGCCTCGCAGGGCGCGGTGAGTTCGACCTGCTGATCCTCGACGATGCCCAGCGCAAAGACCAAGCCGCCCGCCAAGATGCTCTGCACGCAGCGGATATTGCAATCCTATGCCTGCCTGACGACGCCGCACGCGAAGCCGTGAAGCTGGCTGAGGGGTCGAACACACGGATCATCGACGCATCCAGCGCGCATCGGGTCGACGAGAATTGGACCTACGGCTTCCCCGAAATCATCGGACGCAAGCCGGTCGCAAACGCGCAGTTCGTTTCAAATCCGGGATGCTACCCAACGGGGTTCCTGGCCCTTGTAGTCCCGCTTGTTCGGGCGGGTCTGCTTCCGGCAGATTGGCCTTACACGATCAATGCGGTGAGCGGCTATTCTGGTGGCGGCAATGCCTTGATCGATCGGTTCGCAGCTGATCCAAAAATCGCCTTTCGCGCTTACGGCTTAACACCGGGTCACAAGCACCTTCCCGAGATGCAGATCCACGCTGGCCTTAGCCATGCTCCGGTCTTCTCGCCGAGCGTTGTTCCGGCTCACCGAGGAATGCTGGTCGACGTCCCGCTTCCGCTTGGAGCGATGGGCACATTGGACAATGGCGAAGCAACGCGCCGAATAGAAAGCTGCTGGTACGAGGCCTATAGCGAGAGTTCGGTTGTGATGATCGCCGACGCTCCTGAAGGCGGCGAACTGCTCCTGCGTTCCGATAGTGATCCGTGGGACGGTCTTCACATCATGGTCTTTGCAGATTCTGCAGGTTCTCAGGCCCGCCTGATCGCCCGGCTCGACAATCTTGGCAAAGGCGCCAGCGGCGCCGCGATCCAGAACCTCAACATCATGTGCGGCCTGCCCGAAACGACAGGGCTCAGACTCGACAACCCCTATGCTGCCTAATTTTTAGGCAATTGCAGTCTGCTGCTTAGGCAGGAAATCCACGCGAGAAAGAACATTACGTGCATCTCATCGCGTGCGAATGACCCTTGCGTGCGGGCGCAAATCAACTAACCAAGTTGGTCGTGGCGATTGGCACGATTCTTGGAAAGAAATTGTAAACGATTTGGCAGATCGGCCCGCGGGAGCGCGATCGAACTCGGTCAGATCACTCTTGCAAGACGCGCGACCGAACGTGTGGCTATAGATCTGGGAGTACCGGGCGGATGAAGAAGATCGAGGCGATCATTAAACCCTTCAAACTTGATGAAGTGAAGGAGGCGCTGCACGAAATCGGCGTGTCCGGCATCACCGTCACCGAAGCCCGCGGTTTTGGTCGCCAAAAAGGTCACACCGAGCTCTATCGCGGCGCCGAATATGTCGTCGACTTCCTTCCCAAGGTAAAACTTGAAGTGGTAGTCTCCGATGAACAGGCGGAGCGCGTTGTCGAAGCGGTTGAAGCTTCGGCGCAAACAGGCCGGATCGGCGACGGCAAGATTTTCGTTACTCCGATCGAGACCGCATTGCGGATCCGCACGGGAGAAACCAACGACGACGCGATCTGATCGCGCTCGAAGCCCAAGATAAGTCTTTACCTCTCGAGCCGTTCGCCAGGCGGCTCGCAACATGAACAGCAAACTGGAGGCAGTTTAACAATGGCAAGTGCAAAAGATGTCCTGAAGATGATCAAGGACGAAGAAATAGAATGGGTCGACCTGCGCTTCACTGACCCGAAGGGCAAGTGGCAGCACCTTTCGATGTGCGCGAGCGTCATGGATGAAGATGCGCTGGAAGACGGCCTCATGTTCGACGGATCGTCGATCGAGGGTTGGAAGGCCATCAATGAATCCGACATGATCCTCAAGCCGGATTTCGACAGCGTCTATGTTGATCCCTTCTCGGCCACGCCGATGATCGCAATCTTCTGCGACATTGTTGAGCCTTCCGACGGCCAGCTTTACGCCCGTGACCCGCGCTCAACCGCGAAACGCGCCGAGGCTTACCTCAAATCGACCGGCATTGGCGACACTGTCTATGTCGGGCCAGAGCCAGAATTCTTCATGTTCGACGATGTGCGGTTTGAAGACGGCTATGCCGGTTCGGGCTATGCCATTGACGATGTCGAACTCCCGACCAATTCGGGCAAGGAATTCGAATCCGGTAACATGGCACACCGTCCGCGCGCCAAGGGCGGTTACTTCCCTGTCGCCCCGGTCGACAGTGCGATGGACATTCGCGGCGAAATGGTCGCCACGATGCTGGAAATGGGCTTGCCGATGGACAAGCACCACCACGAAGTGGCTGCCGCTCAGCACGAGCTTGGCATCACCTTCGCTTCGCTGACCAAGTCAGCCGATCAGGTGCAGGTTTATAAGTATGTCGTGCAGCAAGTCGCTCACGCCTATGGCAAGACCGCGACTTTCATGCCGAAGCCGATCAAGGAAGATAACGGTTCAGGCATGCACTCGCACATGTCGATCTGGAAGGATGGCAAGCCGACTTTCGCTGGTGATGAGTATGCCGGCCTGTCGGAGAATTGCCTCTATTACATCGGCGGTGTGATCAAGCACGCCAAGGCGGTCAACGCTTTCACCAACGCCACCACCAACAGCTACAAGCGACTGGTTCCTGGCTTTGAAGCTCCGGTTTTGCTGGCGTATTCGGCCCGCAACCGTTCAGCCTCTTGCCGTATTCCATACGGTGCCGGTGAGAAAGCCAAGCGCGTAGAATTCCGTTTCCCGGATGCGCTGTCGAACCCTTACCTCGCCTTCTCGGCACTGCTGATGGCGGGCCTCGACGGGATCGAGAACAAGATCCACCCGGGCGAAGCGATGGACAAGAACCTTTACGACCTGCCGCCGGCAGAGCTCGCCGAAGTTCCGACCGTCTGCGGGTCCTTGCGTGAAGCGCTCGAAGCGCTCGAAACGGACCATGAGTTCCTGCTCAAGGGCGACGTCTTCTCGAAGGATCAGATCGAAGCCTATATGGAGCTCAAGTGGGAAGAGGTTATCCGCCTCGAAACCACCCCGGCTCCGGTCGAATTCGATATGTACTACAGCGCGTAAGCCGCGACATAATTTCCGCACCGTATTGGTGCGGTGCCAAATGCAAGAAGGGCCGCTCGGACAACCGGGCGGCCCTTTTCATTAGGCGGTGCAGCTTGGGGTCTGATCGAACACCGGGCCGATCAATCCGGAGCCCCTATTTCGGCGCGAGCATTCCGCGGCGACCGACCGCTATGAACGTCGCAAACAGTGAGAATACATAAAAGCTGGTGACGAGATCGAGCGGTGATGGTCCGGGGACGATTGCCAAATGCGCCGCCGTTCCCCAACCTGCGAGTGCGAGAAATGTCAGGATGAAAGCGATCGCACTGCCTTCCAGATTGAGCGCCGCCATCAACTCATCGGAACAGAGGTAGGCCTTCCAAGCGGCGTAGCTGCCGATCGCCAGGCAGGGCAGAATGATGGCAAGCGCAGCGCTGGTCTCGATCGGACCTGCATGACCTGCAAAGGCCAGCACGGCAAGCGCGGCGCCCCACAGCATCATGGCAAGACTGGAGTAAGTCAGCATCGGGCGTGTTTCGCGCAGTTCCTCGGCGTCTTCGACATTGAGGTATTGTTCGCCAAGTGCTGGGCGCAGCGCTCCGAACCCAACCCCGATACCGATAATGATGTACATCGCACCGACGGTTGCCGCGATGGCGCCTGAAGCGGTCAGGCTCTCGCGGCTGCTGGCTTCCATCAAGAACAAGATGCCAGCGCTGCCCAATCCACCGATCACCGCGCCAATCAAAAGCGAAACGATCAGTTTGCGAAGCTTGCGGTGGCTCTCCTCGCGAGATTCGGGCGGTGTGTCAGTCATCATTCTTCGGCTCCCAGTGATCAATAAACAGGTCCGGCACGCTCACCGCAAACAGTTTCGCCATCCGCAATGCGAGCGGCAAGGAAGGGTCATATTTGTCCGTCTCAACAGCGTTGATCGTTTGCCTTGAAACGCCGAGCCGACGGGCAAGCTCGCCCTGGCTCCAGCCATGATCTTCACGATGCTTTTTCAGTCGGTTTTCCAATGCCACACCTTGTTGGTGATTCGTGCCTGTAAAGAGCTCTTTACTGTAAAGACCTCTTGTCAGTCAAGAGCTCTTTACAGGGGCGGCCTGGGCCCGGGCATTTGTGAACGCTCACATAGTGCGGTGAAGAAGTTTTTACTATTTTCAAGGGCGTTACCGTCTTGCAACAATTGAAATAGACTCTTTGCGCGGTCACGAATTATGATTGTGCCCAGCTATCTATTCGTTAGCGTGAGTGACAGAGTTCGATCAGACTCGATCAATAAAGAGGGCAACAATGAAAATTTCAAAAGCGCTTACGCGCCAACGTTCGCTGTTGGCAGGAGCAGCAACGCTTGCACTTGCCGCTGGCGCAATCGCCACGCCGGCTCACGCAATCGTTCCAAATGACAATGTCGGCCCGGAGGGGGCAGTCGACAATGATGACGTCTATTCGGGCGTTGGCATGTTCTTCCGCGCAGACGGATTTGTCTGCTCCGGCACGCTGATCAATCCTCGAACCGTTCTGTTCGCAGCGCACTGCGTCAACGACGTTCCACAAGAGGCATATGATGTCGACGGCCCAATTCGGTCGGCGTGGTCGTTCAATGTGAATGCGCTGCCGGGCTTCCAGGCATGGTTTGGCAATGGCTTCAACACCGACACCAGCCTCAATGTCTTTAACGTCAACCAGATCCTCTACGATCCGCGTTCGGTTCAGCGTCCCGACGGTTTGGGCTTCCTCGAAGGCGATATCGCCATCGCAAGCCTCGACACGCCGGCGGCAGACTTGCCAACTTGGTCGCTGCTGTTCTCACCGCTGCCGACCCCAGATTCGATCGATCCGGTCACCGGTACGGGCTATCACGTCGACATCACCGGCTATGGCCGTTCAGGCAACGGCGTTGAGGGAGCGGTCCAGGACATCGATTGGCGTCGCCGCGCAGCCGAGAATATGCTCGGTTCGCTCGGTTCGATCGACGACCGCAACACATTCCTGTTTGGCGCCCCGTTCGGTGATCTCCCGCAGGTGCTCTACTCGCTCGATTTCGACGATCCGAACAAAACCAACCCGTTCGATTTCAACCTCTTCAAGGATGAGCCGCTCGAACGCGAAGGCACAACCGCTGGCGGCGACTCGGGTGGTCCGCTGATCCTCGACGCTGCCAACAACGAAATCACCGATGAAGATCTGGTGATCGGCGTTCTCTCGGGTGGTTCGCGCTTCTTTGGTCCACAACCCTTCTCAAGTTACGGCACGCAGAGCTTCTACCAACCTCTGTTCCTGTTCTGGGACTACATCGTCGCGAACAATCCTTATCGCTATGTCACCGCTCAGGCTGGTGACGGCAATTGGGAAGATTCGGATCACTGGGTAACCACACTCGACCCCAATTATCGTATCATTGATGCGAGTGGTGATATCGTGAATGGCCTGCCAACCACTTTGGGTGCTGGCATTGAAGGCGATGCGCCGAGCTTTGGCGAAGTCTGTTTTGACCCAGAGGGTGACAACCCTGGCGACGAATGCCTCGACCTTGCGACTGGCGAAATTCGTCCCCCAGCGCGTAATGACGACGGCGAAGGCGGCGAAGCGGCTGAAAATGGTGCTGCTGATCCAAGCATTACGCTTGCCAATGGCCGCGGGGAGCTGGATCCGTCAGAACTGCAGGACATCGCAATCAACGGTGCTGGTCTGACACTTGAAGGCGTGGAGAACGTTGCAATCAACACCGGCCTCAACCCGCTTGAGCTGGAAGACATTGCGATCAACACCGGTGTCGAATTCGCTGAGAATTCACCGTCTGAGGGAGCCGAACTGGTCGAAGACGAAGCTCAGGATTCTGACGGTGGCTCGCCAGAGTTTACCGATACTCCCAATCCTGATCCAACGCTTGCAAACGGCCTCCCGGGCGCAACCGGTTTTGTTCCAGACAATGTGGATCCGGACGGCACTGTCGGCCCACGTTACTATGACGTGACGCTGGCCAATGCTGGCACCACCACGCTCAGCAGTGAAGCCACCATCGATCGCCTGACGGTCCAGAGTTCTGCTGGCCTCAATATCGCTGCTCCAGGCGGTGAAGGCGGCGAAGGTGAAGCTGGCGAAGGCGGCATCCTCAACGTTCTGATCGATGTTAGCCAGTTCGGCGGCACCGTGACCGTTGACGGTCAGTTGAACTCCGTCGGTGACTACACGCTGTTTGGCGGAGCACTGCAGGGTTCGGGCACCGTCGCTGCTCCGTTCCTGACCAATATCATGGGCGCGATCTCGCCCGGTACGATCGGCGGCATCGATACGTTGAATATCGATGGCAGCGCGGTCCTTGCGTCAGGCTCCTCGCTGTTGATCGACATTGACGAAGCCGGAAACTCGGACACGCTCAACGTCACTGGTGACATCAATGTCGGCGGTGTTGTTGCCGTCGGTGCTGGCGTCACCAATCAGGTCAATGGTCTTGGTCAGGTCTACACGATCGTAACCGCTGACGGGCAAGTCTCGGGCACCTTCGTAGACGGCACCATCGGCGCGATCCTGTCGCAGAGCTTTACCTATCAGGACAACGCGGTTCTGCTGGAAATCCTTGCGGCGAATTACGCTGATCTCGCTGGCCTCGACGCCAATGGGTTGGCCTATGCGCAATTGTTCGACCAAAACCGCGGCAACGCGGCGCTGGCCGGCCTCTATGGCTTGGACTTCGCGGACGCCACGACGATCGCCAACACCTTCAACAACTTGGCACCGGTTTCGGAAACGACCGTCCAAAGCTTGGCAGCTCAGTCGTACAACCACTTGCAGACCTTTACTGCAAACCGGGCCAAGGAAACCGATCGCCGTCGCAATGGTGGTACGATCGCTACGCTTGGTAGCCCGCTTCAAACTGCGGCTGTCATGTCGCGCGCGGGTCAGCCGATCAACGGTGCAGCTCTGGCGTTTGACGATCACAGCGAAACGAGTTCGGTCAAGGAAGGCGCAATCGACGAGAGCATTGCGATCTACCTCGCCGGCGGGTTCATCAACGGTACCGGCGATTCACTCGCGGGCTTCCAGTCTACGACAGACTTCAACGGCTATTTCTACGCAGCCGGGTTTGAGTACTTCCCCGACAACAACACTGTCGTGGGTATCTCCGGATATCACTCGAGCCTTGAAGCGGATGCGCCACTTGGTCAATTTGTCGAGAGCGAAATGTGGGGCGCTTCTGTCTATGCCAGCCACGAAACCGCAAACGGTGTGGTTCTCGACGGCATGGTCAGCATCGCAAACCTTGAAGTTGAAACCCAACGCACGGTGTCTTTCCTGACCGGAACGCAAACGCTGACCACCGACAGCAATGACGATGGCATCGCTGCAGCGGCTGGAATTGGCTATAAGGTAGTGAAGGGCGAGAGGTCGTCGCTCGCTCCTGGGGTAGAGGTCCGTTACGCTCGCAACTCGTTTGACGTGGTTGACGAAACTGGCGGCATCCTCGCTCTGCGGATCAATCGTGAGACCTTCACGAGCTTCCAGGCTCGCGGCGGGTTTGACTACGAACTTTCAGAGCGTCTGTTCCAGATCAACGTATCGGCTGACGTGGTCTATGAGTTCGAAGACTCACCAACCCTGTTCCAGTCTCAATTCGTCGCGGGCACCGGCCCGACCGCAGGCTTCGGTCTCGGCTCGACAGACGAAAGCTGGGGTGAAGTCAGCGTTGCCAGCACATTTGGTGACGGCCCATTCACCGTTGGCTTTGGTTTTGATGCGACCATTGGTCGTGACAATGCCAATGCGCAGGTGTGGCGCGGAACTGCGGCTTACAGGTTCTAAGCCGAAGTCAAATTGGGAGCCTTGGCTCCAACAAGAGGCCGCTCGGTTCAACCGGGCGGCCTCTTTGCGTCAGAGCCCCTATCACCACCCATTTTCCTACTCCTGCAGATTCTGCCTAATCAGCAGCCTCCTCAATTCCACAAAGGAGGCACTGCCCATGACTCAGCCCATACCTCGCGAGACCGTTTTTGATGCCATTTGCGAATGGCTCGATCGAAGTCTCGATCAAAGCGAGGTCAACCGTCTCGAGAAGACGATTGATCGGCTTATGGAGAGTTCAACCAAGCGCCTGGACAATTCTCCCAATAACCCTGTTCCACGTGTTCCATCCTGTAGGATTTCGCCCACTGGAATTGATCTGATCAAACGCTTCGAAGGATGCGCCAGCCTGCGATCCGATGGCCTTGTCGAAGCCTATCCAGACCCGGGAACTGGCGGTGATCCATGGACGATTGGGTGGGGAGCGACCGGGCCTGGGTGGGACGGTGCAGGTCGAATTGGCCCAGGCACTGTCTGGACTCAGGAACAATGCAATCTGCGTTTGGAACACGACCTGCTGCGCTATGCTGCCGATGTGGAAGACGCGCTCGACGGAGCCACTACCTCGCAAGCTCAGTTCGATGCCCTGGTCAGCTTTCACTACAACACCGGCGCGATTGCTCGAGCCACGCTAACCAAGCGGCATCGTGCCGGAGACTTCAGCGCCGCAGCAGCAGAATTTCAACGTTGGAACAAAGCCGGAGGCCGCACCTTGCGAGGACTAACCCGCCGGCGGGCGGCCGAAGCCAATCTGTATTTGAGCTAGCTGGCTGAGAACTTGACCGGCTGACCGTCCTTGCCTCTCGCCCCGTCAAGCGATTTGCGCGGGCGAGTGGCCTTGGCGATAAGAGCGCTCTGCTCTTCCTCGGAGATCCGATGCCAGCCTTCGCGCGTCAGCCTCTCCAGCGGGCGGAAACGAACCTTGTATTGCATCCGAGGCGACCCCTCGACCCAATAGCCCAGGTAGACATAGGGCAGGCCCTCGCGGCCAGCGCGCAGAATATGATCGAGGATGATGTAATTGCCAAGCCCAGCGCGGTCTGTGTGGTCCGGATCATAAAATGAGTAGATCATCGACAAGCCGTCGCCCTGTCGATCAGTCAAGCAGGCCCCCACCAGCTTGCCGGGCTCACCGGTAGCAGTCGGCTCACGATATTCTACCAAGGTGCTGGAGACCGGAGTGTGCTCAACCATGTCGGCATAGTCGAGCTCATCCATGGCAGCCATGCCCCCATCTGGGTGCCGCTGACTAAGATATTTGGTCAGAAGCTCAAATTGTTCTTCGGTTGCCCAGGGCCGGCATTCGATCGCGATTAGATCGCGATTGGCCTTGATCGTGCGCTTCTGCGTATTCGACGGTTTGAACGAACCGGCCACAACCCGCACCGAAATGCACGCTTGGCAATCGAGGCAACTAGGACGGTACGCAACAGTCTGACTGCGGCGAAATCCAATCCGGCCCAGCGCTTCGTTGAGCTGATCCGCATGCGCACCCTTGAGCTCGGTGAAGACCTTCCGCTCGGTCTTACCCGGCAGGTAAGGGCACGGCGCGGGGCTCGTCACAAAAAAGCGGGGAAAGCGGATCGGGGCCGTCACGGCTGGTTTAGGTCCTCTTGCTGCGGGAATCGCAATCGCTGCGCATTAAGGCGATGTTATGCCTGCTTGGCCGCTGCGGTAAAAGACCCTTAACCATTAAACAGGGTGTATTTTTGGTTAGTTTGCACACGTCGGGCGGCAAGTTGACCGCACTGAGTGAGAGTCGATCCCGACTTGGGACGGCAATAATCCCAAGTGTTACGCACAAGTATAGCTAAACTGATTCGCGATTCGGTCGGGCCGATGGCTGCTATGCCAGTTCGGCGATGCTCACCGTGTAACCGTTCGAGCGCAGCGCTTGCACGAGACGCTCCAGCTGATCGGCGTCGCGAGCCTCGCACTCGATATCCGTTATCAGTCCCTTGGCGGGCAAGGTCGTGAAAATCCGCTGGTGATAGATCTCGATGATATTGACATGGTGCTGGTCGAACAGCCGCATGACCTTAAACAGAGCGCCAGGGCGGTCTTGCAGAGTGACCCGGAGCCGCGCCAACCGTCCTTGTCGCGCCAGATCGCGCAGCAGAACATTGGCGAGCAGGCGCGTATCGATATTGCCCCCGCAAAGGACCAGTCCGATCTTCTTGCCCGCAAACCGCGCCGGATTCGACAGAACGGCTGCAAGGCCGGCTGCTCCAGCCCCTTCGACTACGGTCTTCTCAATCTGCAGCAGAAGCGAAACCGCCTTCTCCAATGCCGGCTCGTCCACCAGCACGATATCGTCGACCTTCTCCGCGATCACCTTGGACGTGAAAGCGCCGGGCCGCTTTACGGCAATACCCTCAGCCAGAGTATCGCCGCCACAATCTCGCTCTTCACCTTTGATCTTGGCGAACATGCTGGGGAACAACCCAGCCTGGACACCGACGATCTCAATGTCGGGATTGAGCACGCGGGCAACCGTGGCCATTCCTGAAATCAGTCCGCCGCCACCGATTGGCGTGACCAGGCAATCCAGCTCAGGCTTATCCTCCAGCATCTCCAGCGCAACCGTTCCCTGTCCTGCGGCAACGATCGGGTCGTCAAAAGGATGTACGAAGGTCAGTCCCAGTTCCGCTTCTAGTGAGCGGGCATGGGCATAAGCCTCGTCAAACGTCTCCCCTTCGAGAACAACCTTGCCGCCGACACTCTCGGTCTGCATGACCTTCACCGTAGGCGTCGTCCGCGGCATGACAATTGTTACAGGCACGCCGAGGCGGGTGCCATGATAGGAAAGACCCTGACTGTGATTGCCGGCAGAAGCGGCAATGACGCCCCGCTTCTTCTGGTCATCGTTCAAATGCAGCAGCGCATTCAGCGCACCCCGCTCCTTATAGGCAGCGGTGAATTGCAGGTTCTCGAACTTGAGCCAAATCTCTGCCCCGGCGATCGCCGAAAGAGTCCGCGAATGCATCATCGGCGTCCGCACGACAGAGCCCGCAATCCGCTCCGCCGCCGCACGGACGTCGTCGATTGTGAGGTCGGCTGGCGTTGCGATGGAATCGCTGGCCGTTTCGAACGAGGCAGGTTTGGCAGTCATCTGCGGCGGATTAGGCGTTTGGGCGCGCAAGGGCAACGCCTACGCATTGGCAATCGCGGCATTTCTGATTAGTGCTGCCTCCCATGTCTGAAATCAAATCGGTCGCCTTCTTGGGCCTGGGTGTAATGGGCGGGCCCATGGCAGGGCATCTCGCCCGCTCAGGGCATTCTGTAACGGCCTATAATCGCACGTCTGCAAGAGCGGAAAAGTGGCAATCCAAATTGGAGGGCCAGGGCCTCCAGGTCACCCTAGCCGATTCTCCGGCTGATGCGGTAGAAGGCGCGGAGCTGGTCTTTACCTGCGTCGGCAATGATGAAGACCTTTGGGAAATCACGCTTGGCACCAATGGCTTTCTATCAGCCATGCAAAAGGGCACGATTCTAATAGATCACACAACGGTTTCTGCGAAGATGGCGCGAAGGCTCGATCAGGCCTGCCGCGAACGTTGCCTTGATTGCGTGGATGCCCCAGTCAGCGGAGGGCAAGCTGGCGCAGAGAACGGCCAACTCGCTATCATCTGCGGCGGCACCGGAGCCGCAATGGCTCGCGCAATTCCGGTGATGGATTGCTATGCCAAGTCAATTGTTCATGTGGGTCAGGCAGGTGCAGGCCAAACTGCCAAGATGGCCAACCAGATGTGCATCGCTGGCGTGCTGGGAGGGTTGTCAGAAGCGATCCGCCTGGCGGATGCAGCAGGACTGGACTTGGATAAGACCTATCAGGCCATTTCCGGAGGTGCAGCCCAAAGCTGGCAAATGGACAACCGTTGGGAGACGATGACCCGCGATGAGTTCGGCTTCGGATTTGCGATCGATTGGATGCGCAAGGATTTGGGCTACGCGCTGGATGAAGCGAAAGGCTTGGGGCTGTCCTCGCCGATATCTGCATTAGTGGATCAGTTCTATGCCGAAGTTCAAGCTGCCGGCGGTGGACGGCTGGATACCAGCGCATTGATCACCCGCCTGCCCCGCGGCTCAAGCTCCGAATGAGAAAACACATGCTTCGCTCTCTGATAGCCGCCACCTTCGCTTTGGTTTCGGCACCGCTCTCCGCCGATACGTTGATTGAAAACGTCAACGGCATCACAATCGACGCCCAAGGAGAGGTCCAACGCTTCACCGGTCTGGTCTTTGATGACCAAGGCAAAATCACCCAAATTCTCGAGCGTGGAGACGAGCGTCCGGTCGACATTGATTTCGTCTTGGAGGGCGCTGGTCAGTTCATGCTCCCAGGACTGATCGACGCACATGTCCATGTCATGGATATGGGTTTTGGGACCATGACCCTCGATCTGTCACAAACTAACTCGCTGGAAGAGGCACTGGCGACAATCAAGCAGTTTGCTGATGACAACCAGGGTCGTCCATGGATCCTCGGGAGAGGCTGGAACCAAGAGAAATGGGGTCTCGGCCGGTTTCCAACCGCTGCTGAACTTGACGCCATTGTCCCAGACCGGCCGGTTTGGCTCGAACGCGCTGACAATCATGCCAATTGGGCCAACAGCGAGGCGATGAAGCGCGCTGAGATAACCGCCGATGTACAATCCCCCGAAGGTGGGGAAATCATTCGCGATCCGGTCACAGGCGAGCCTACTGGTGTTTTCATCGACAACGCCAGCGAATTGGTCGGCAAGATTGTGCCTCGCCCTCGTCCGGCAGACCGAGATGTTGCGTTTCTCAGGGCGCAGCAGCTGCTCATCTCATCCGGAATAACGGCAGTTGCTGACATGGGAACGACCATCGAAGACTGGCAGACCTTTCGCCGCGCGGGCGATTCCGGTGCGCTCAAGATTCGAATCATGTCCTATGCCGACAGCAATGCGACCATGGAACTGATCGCAGGCCCTGGGCCGACACCGTGGCTTTATGCCGACCGGCTCAGAATGGGAGGCGTGAAACTCTATCTTGACGGAGCCCTCGGATCGCGAGGTGCCTTTCTCAAACGTCCCTACTCTGACCATCCCGATAGTCGTGGTCTGCCAATGCTTTCACCAGCACAATTGCGCAATCTAATGAGCAGGGCCGCGCTCGATAACTTTCAAACTGCGGTGCACGCCATTGGTGACGCTGCCAATGCTGATGTGCTCGCCGCAATCGCAGAGCTCTCGCTGACGTATGACGGAGATCGTCGCTGGCGGATCGAGCACGCCCAAATTGCCGACCCAGTCGATATCCCGGGATTCGGGGCGAGTGGCATCATCGCTTCAATGCAGCCCCTGCACCAAACTTCCGATCGATTAATGGCAGAGGCGCGACTTGGACCTGATCGACTGGCTGGGGCTTATGCCTGGCGCAGCGTACTCGAAGCGGGAGGGCGATTGGCCTTCGGCTCAGATGCACCAGTCGAACCTGCCGACGTCTTCGGGGGCCTGGCTGTTGCGATCAGTCGAACCGACGCCAATGGGCAACCATTTGGTGGATGGTGGCCGAGTGAGACCGTAAGCCGCGATCAAGCCTTGCGGGCCTACACTGCCGATGCTGCCTATGCAGGTTTCGCAGATGGCCGATTCGGACGCCTGCTGCCAGGGGAAAGAGCAGATTTTATCTTGGTGGATCGCGATCCCTTGCTGTCATCTCCGACCCAGATTCGGGAAACGCAGATCCTGGAAGTCTGGATTGGCGGAGAGCGCGTTCAGTAACTATGCTCATAAAGACTTGCCGTAAGGGATTTTTCCACACCTAGGTTAAGGACACAGTAACCAATTGTCGACTAATCGACCGTTGTCGCTGACGGTCGACTACTCGAGCGTTGGCGTCCTGGTTGAATCGCACAAACGCGGATTGTTTTCGCAGGTGCGAAAGAGCAGTAGAATGATTCGGCTGTTGGTTAGCCAGCGGCAAAAAACGCGACTTATTTGTCACACGACCGCTAAGATGCTTAAGTCAGGGTCGTTTGTACAACATTACCACCCCGCAAGACCCAAAGTTTGGGCTTGTCACGACAGCAGCACTCCCCTAGTTAGGGGGTGATTGGAAATACAGGGCTCAATTAGGAGACAAACCGATGAAGTTCAGCACGATTGCAGCAGCAGCAGCCGTGGTTTCGCTGGCAGCGACCCCAGCAATTGCTGAAGCTAATTTTGACCGCAGTATTGCTCCTGTTGAAGGTGAGAGCGCGCTTGAAGGTGAAGGCAGCATTTTCCTGGCTCTTCTCGCAGCTGCAGCAATTATTGCTGGCATCGTGATCGCTTCTGGCGGCACCAGCGATGATGAGCCGGTCAGCGCTTAATTAGCCGAACCACTTTTTGATTAAGCGGGGCTCTTTCGGGCCCCGTTTTTTTGTCTGAAGTTCTCGCGCTAGGCTCATGCTAGGTCAGGCCGTAATTGGCCGATCGCATTGCCTAGCTTGTTTCTGCCCCGGAGCCTTCGGCCTCAGCGTCGCCCTCTTCGTCAACGGAGCTGGCCGCCACCTTGCCATCCTGCAAACGCATTAGAAGCAGCGACCCTTCGAACAAGAGCAAGAGCGGTATTGCCAAGATCACCTGGGACCCTGGATCAGGCGGCGTTACTATCGCTGCCAAGGCAACCACACCGACGATCACATAGCGCCGAGCCCCAGCCAATTGCTCGCGTGATACAATTCCAGCGCGATGAAGCAACAGCAACAATACTGGGAGCAAGAAGCTCATCCCGAACGCCAGGATGAATTGCATCACAAGACTCAGGTAATCGCCTGCAGCCGGTAGTGCCTCGATATCCAATCCCCCAGCCTGCCCCTCAAATCCCAGGAACCAACGGAAGGCGGTTGGCATGACAATATAGTAGGCCAGCGCGCCACCGGCGATAAACAGCACCGGCGTTGCGAGGAGGAAGGGCAGGAACGCCTTCTTCTCTCGAGCATAGAGCCCGGGAGCGACGAATGCCCACAATTGGTTCGCGATGATGGGAAAGCTGACGAAGAAGCCAGCAAAGAGCGCGACCTTTAACTCAACAAAGAATACCTCGTAGAGCTTGGTGAAGATAAGCTGCCCCTCCCCCTCGGGAAAGGCATCCCGCAAAGGTTGGATCAGGAAGCCAAGGATCTCTTGCGCGAAGTAGAAGCAGACCGCGAATCCCAATGCCAGGGCAACCACGGCCCGAAGCAGCCTCGTTCGCAGCTCGATCAGATGGTCGAGCAGCGGCGCCTGGGTCTCATCGATATCGCCGATCTTCAACACCATTGCCAAGCTTAACCTTTGTCGCTTGCCGGAGGATCGTCCTTGGTAACAGATTGATCTGTTTCACCCAGCGGAAGTTCAGGGTCAGTTCTGGTTGCCGCTTGAGCCTTGGCCTCAGCGGAAACAGGAGGCGGTCCAGTCATCACCGGCTCGCCGGCATAGCTTTCTGCAGACGTGGCAGTGCGCTTCATGATCTCCTCATTCTGCGCTTTCCACTTCTTCTCCATATCCTCGAGCTCAGCCTCACGCACCATGGCGTCAATGCCGGTCCGAAAGTGAGCCGACACGCGGCGGACTTTGCCGATCCATCGACCAGCCGTGCGCATTGCAAGCGGCATGTCCTTGGGGCCGATGACAAGGATCGCGATAACCACGATCACAAGCAATTCTGCGGCACCAATATCAAACATGCGGAGTCCTGCGCGAAGATCGAGCCGAGCGAAGCAGGCGTCGATTCAGTTCATTCAGTCCTTGGAATTTGCTGCGTTTGCATCGACGGTAGTCTCGCTCGCAGGCTTGCTGTCTGGCGATTCCAACTGAGCCGCGGGCTTCTCTTCGGCAGAAGCCTCCTCGCTCATTCCCTTCTTGAAGCTTGAAATGCCCTTGCCGAAATCGCCCATCATTTCAGAGATACGGCCACGGCCAAAAAGGACGAGAACAACGAGCGCGATAATCGCAATTTGCCAGACACTTAAACCCATGGCGACGGTCTTTCTCTAGAGTTACCCGAATCAATATAGGGAGAAGCAACGCGCTATGCCAGTCACTCGGGCGGGTTCATTTCCTCGCCGACCTCGCTCTGGGCTTTCATCGCCTCTCCAGCGACATCCTGCGACGCTTTGTCGGCCTCCGCCTCAACCGCGGCATCATAGGCTTCGTCGACGGGGTCGAGCAGGCCTGTAGCGCGCAACTCGTCGATCCCTGGAAGGTCTCTACGAGATCCCAGGCCGAAGTGATCGAGAAACTCTGGCGTGGTTGCATAGATCACCGGCCGACCCGGCACTTCGCGGCGCCCGGCAAGCTTGATCCAGCCCGCCTCGAGCAGCACATCCAGTGTGCCGGAACTGGTCTGAACACCACGAATAGACTCAATCTCTGCCCGGCTAACCGGCTCATGATAGGCGATGATCGCGAGCACCTCCGTAGCCGCTCGGCTCAAGCGACGGACTTGTTCACGCTCCCGCCGCAGCAAATGCGCGAGATCCGGTGCGGTCTCAAAATGCCATCTCTTGCCCCGCTCAACCAGATGCACGCCGCGCTTGGCATAGGTTTCGACCAATTGCTTGAGCCCATCGCGAATCACGGCGTTTTCCAGCCCACCAAGATGCGTTGCCAGCATGTCGACACTCATCGGCTCTTCCGCCGCGAACAATGTCGCTTCAAGCGAACGAATGATGTCGTCTGGCGCGTCACCCTCGCTCATGCGGCAGCTTCCTTGATCCGGCGGATCCGTAGCGCGCCATAGGCTTCTTCCTGATCGATCTCTGCCCGGCCTAATCGCGCCAGCTCGAGCGCCGCAACGAAGCTCGATGCAAGCGCCGACCGGCGCAATTCTGGCTCTGCATTCTTGGGCATGAAGTCGCGCAAATCCATCCAATCAAGCGTGACGCCAAGCATTGCAGAGACCCGCTCCAGAGCACTGTCCAGCGTCATCACAGGTCGATCTGAGACGTGATAGATCCGCGGTGCCGTCCTCGCTTTGACCTGCCCATAAGCCTGGATCAGTGAGTAGGTATCGCTCTTCCACAACACCTTGCGATCAATCCGAAGGCCTTCCGGAGCGCCGCGCAAGAAGATATCCCGTCCGATCCGATCGCGTCCCATCAGCCGCGCAGCCGCCTCGCGCATTGCGCCAAGCCGCTGCAGGCGCAATTGCAACTTGAGGGCGAGTTCTTCCGGGCTCGGATCTTCCTGCTCGTTCTTGGGGAGGAGCAAGGCAGATTTGAGGTAAGCCAGCCATGCTGCCATCACCAGATAATCGGCGGCAACTTCGAGCTTCAGCGCCTCAGCCCTCTCGATATAGCCGAGGTATTGATCGACCAGCGCAAGTATCGAGATTTGCCGCAGATCGACCTTTTGCCGCCGCGCCAGATCGAGCAGCAGGTCGAGCGGCCCTTCCCATCCATCCAATTCGAGATACAGCGCTTTGTCTGCGCCCGTACCAACCCGCTCACCTGGAGTATCTGCTGCCCAGCCTTCGGGCATCTCAGCAGTCGGCTCGAGCTTGCTGGCATCTTCTCTGCCAAGCATGAAACCGTCGTCACTGCTCGTCATCAGGCCGCCTCCCCTACGAGCGCAAGGAGCGTATCGCGCTGAGCCAGCAATTCCGCCTGCTCGGCCAGATCGTCGCGCAGCTGCGTTTTGGCCAAAGCGCGATCGAGCCGTTCCGTTGTACGGTCAGACATGCTCGGCAGAACCTCACAGATTCCCCGCATCTCTTCCATCTTCGCCCAGCAATTGAGGATGATGTCACACCCAGCCGCATGGGCGCGTTCTGAACGCTGTGGTATCGTTCCTTCCAGGGCCTGCATGTCGATGTCATCGGTCAGCAGCAGACCGTCAAAGCCGATCTCCCCGCGGATAATGTCGGCGATCACTGCCTTGGACAGGGTGGCCGGGTTCTCGGCGTCCCAGGCTGTGAACAGCAGATGACCGGTCATGCCGATCGGAGCGTCGTTCAGGGCCCGAAACGGGGCCAGATCACTCTCCAGCTCTTCCGCACTGGCGGTCACGGTCGGCATGGCGTGGTGCGTATCGGTTGTGGTCCGTCCATGACCGGGCATGTGTTTGACACAGCCCGCGACTCCGCCGCGCGCCAGACCATCGAGCACCGCGCGACCGATCGCAGCCACTTGCTGCGGCTCGCCTCCCAAGGCGCGATCGCCGATCACGTCATGGGCTCCCGGCTGACGTACGTCCAATGGCGGGTGGTAATCGACCGTGATCCCCATGGCGGAAAGCTCCAACGCCATCGCGTGAGCACCCATGCGAGCAGCCTCGATCGCGCTGGCCGGCGCGACCTGATAGAGCTGATCAAACGCCTCTCCCGCTGGGTAAGACGCCCAATGCGGCGGCCGCAAGCGTGCAACCCGCCCACCTTCTTGATCAATCGATACCAACAGGCGCTCCCTGCCCTGCAGGCAGCGCAGATCATCGGTCAGAGCCCGCAACTGCTCCGGGTTCTCGCAATTTCGAGCGAACAGCACATAGCCCGCCGGATCGGCGTCACGAAAGAACGCGCGCTCTTCCGTAGTGAGCTTTGGGCCCGAAAGTCCGAAAACGGCAGGAATCATGCTGTCAGCCTCGCACCGGCTCCGCCCTCGTGCAAGCGCGCTAACCCTAGGCGATGGGGAAAACGACGCTTGCCAGTGAGCTATCGCTTAACTTGGCAAGGAATACCGTCGGCCTTCAGATTGCGGCAGAGCCGTTCTGCCGCCGCAAGGTCCTCGGCAACCGCTTGTAAACGGTAGACGGTGCCAATATCAGCCTCACCCTGCTGAACACGATAGCGAACGCCGGCTAAGGCCGATGTTTGTCGGGTCAGATTCTGCCAGCCAATCTCAGCACGAGCGCGCGATCCGAACGCCCCGACCTGCACGCCAACGCCATCCTGCTCGGCTGGCGTATCATCTGTGGTGCGGGTCTCGATCGATGGGCCGGCGGCTTGCTCATTTGAATCCGCCACCACCCCTTCGCGGGTCTCCCCCTCGCCAACCGCAGGAGCAACATTGCCGGTCCCGGCAAATTCCTTGCCACCCGGATCGTCAGGCCGCTCCTTATAGGGTCCTTCCGGCGCGGTGATCGTGCTGCCGTCCGCAATCGGCGTATCGTCTCCAGATCTGTTGGAGAAGTACCAGATCGCGAAGATCGCAATTGCCAACAAGAGCAACAAAACTCCGGCGAGCAGAATGATCTGTCGGCTATCGATACCGCCGGCAGCCTCATCTTCTTCGTCGGATTCCAGCCAAGGCAGGGCTTCGTCCTGACTCAGATCGAGCTCAATCTCTTCCAGATCATCATTTTCGTCCGCAGAAATCATGATCCGTGTCCTACCTCCGTTAGCCGCGTAAGCCAATCACATCGATTCGACGGCCTCGACCCCCAACACGGCAAGGCCATTGCGCAACACCTGCCCGATTGACTGCGCCAGGAAAAGTCTGGCCGAGGTCAACTCGGCGTCTTGTTCCACGATGAAGCGCTTTTCCGGCTTGTCATTGCCGAGGTTCCAGAAGGCATGCAGCTCCGCCGCAAGATCGTAGAGATAGAAAGCAATCCTGTGTGGCTCGCGCGCCTTTGCCGCTGCCTCAACCTCGCGCGGGAAGCGCGCTGCAAACTTGATCAACGCCGATTCCTCTTCGCCCATCTGGGTGAGCGCATTCGGCGCGGGCGCGAATCCGGCGTCCGCAGCCTTGCGCAAAGTAGAACGGATCCGAGCATGGGCATATTGGACGTAGAAGACCGGATTGTCCTTTGACGCTTCCACCACTTTGGCGAAGTCGAATTCCATCTGAGCCTCGGGCTTGCGGGTCAGCATGGTGAACCGCACCACGTCTTTGCCGACTTCCTCGACCATATCGGCGATGGTGATGAAATTGCCCGAACGCTTGGACATTTTGACCGGTTCACCGCCCCGCATCAACTGGACCATCTGAACCAGTTTCACATCGAATGGCTTGGGCTTTCCCTGACCTTCGGAAAGCGCTGCTACGGCAGCCTTGATCCGTTTTACGGTACCGGCATGGTCGGCACCCCAAATATCGATCAGCTCGTCGGCCGCTTCAGCCTTCTGCATATGATAGGCCAGATCGGCACCGAAATAGGTCCAGGCTCCATTCGATTTCTTGATCGGGCGATCCTGATCGTCGCCGAATTTGGTCGAGCGGAACAGCGGCAGCTCGACCGGCTCCCAATCTTCTGGCGGAGCTTTGCCCTTGGGAGCTTCCAACACGCCATCATAGACCAGATCATGCTCGCGCAGCCATTGCTCGGCTTCGTCAGGCTTGCCGGCAAGATGCAACGCGGCTTCGGATGCAAACGTATCGTGGTGGATGCCAAGCAGACCGAGATCCGATTTGATCAGATCCATCATGCGGGTAACCGCTTCGGCCCGGAAAACGGGGAGCCATTCCTCTTCGGGCAAATCCTTGAAGCGATCGCCAAACTCATCCGCCAGGCTCTCCCCGACCGGCTTGAGGTAATCGCCCGGGTAAAGACCTTCCGGGATTGCGCCAATTTCGTCGCCGAGCGCTTCCCGATAGCGCAAATGGGCGGACCGGGCGAGCACATCGACCTGACCGCCGGCGTCATTGATGTAATATTCGCGGATTACGTCGTGTCCGGCATATTCGAGCAGTGCTGCCAAGGCATCTCCGACCACCGCGCCACGGCAATGCCCCATATGCATCGGCCCGGTTGGATTGGCTGAAACATATTCGACATTGACGGTCTTGCCTTGGCCCATTTGCGAGCGGCCATAGTCCGATCCCAAAACATCGATCGCTTCCAGCTCAGCCTGCCAAGCGCCAGCGTCGAGCCGCATATTGATAAAGCCCGGGCCAGCAATTTCGGCGCTGACAATGCCGGGTTCTGCTTTCAGCCGTTCGACAATCTGTTCGGCCAATGCGCGCGGATTAGTCTTGGCCGGTTTGGCAAGCACCATCGCTGCATTGGTCGCCAAATCGCCATGCGATGGATCGCGCGGTGGCTCCAGCGTCACATTGGCAAAGCTGATGCCATTGGGAAGCGCACCCTCTGTCACGAGAGTCTGAAGCGCATTATCAATCTTGGCCGCATAAGCGGCGTAAAGGGTCTGTTGATTTGACATATATTGTCCTTGGGCCGCGAGGCCCGACACTGGAATTACCGAGTGGCGTTATAAGCCAACTGCTGCTCATTCAACTGAAAGCCGACCAGCATTTCAAAGCGTGTGCGCTGAATCGCTGCTCGCACTTCTGGCGTAGACAACGGATCGAGCGCAGCATCTACGTCGCCCGCCCGTCGTCGTCGGGTGATGCGTTCGCGGATGTCCGCCGGCAGTGTCGCAGCGGCGCGGTTTACATAGGACGCAGCGGTTCCGCTCGCCTGAGCGCGCGCTTGTCCATTGGCGAAGTTGAGCGTGACCTCACCCAAACGCTTGGTCACAACAGCGCTTCCGCCCTGAAGAACAGTAACGAAGTATGGCAGAGTGACAGTCCGGGCACCCGTCGTATCGGCCCGCAAGGCGACAACATCGAAGCTTGCCTGACTGTAGACTCGTTCACCGGTCTCGTCGCAAGTGGGGCGAAGATTGGTGATCGCTGCTGTCACATCGATATTGGCGCTGGTCTGGGCGCTGGGATCGGTGAACAAAGTAACGTCGCCAGTGTAATCCGGAATTCCCACTGCAGGACAAGAGGACAGCACTGCGGTGATGCCGACGCCCTGGTCGATCACCAGATCCCCTTCGCGGGAACATCCTGCAAGAGCTGCTACCAATGCGAAAGCAGGCAAAATACGGGTGCGAAGTGTCATTGAACCGGGTCGTCCTTATTTGGCGATTGCGATCGATAGGTCTCACGCGCAAAGCATGTGCACTCGCCCTAGCGATGCGCAGCGCAAAGCGCTAGAGGGGTGCACATGAATGCTCCCTTTCCCGATAGCGCGTCCGATCTGGCAAGTGAACCTGCTGCAGATAGCGCATCCAAGCCGCCGCTCACCTTGATGATTGCGGCGCCTCGTGGCTTTTGTGCCGGTGTCGATCGCGCGATCGAAATCGTCGAGAAGGCGCTCGATCGTTACGGGGCCCCGGTCTATGTTCGCCATGAAATCGTCCACAACAAATATGTCGTCGAGGGTCTCAAGGCTAAGGGCGCGATCTTTGTCGAGGAATTGGACGAGGTGCCGGACGATGTCCCGGTGGTTTTCAGCGCCCACGGCGTTCCCAAATCGGTCCCGGCCGAAGCTCAGCGTCGCAAGCTGCTTTATGTTGATGCAACCTGCCCTCTGGTTTCGAAAGTGCACCGCCAGGCCGAACGACTGATCGAGAAGGATTGCCACATCATCTTTGTTGGCCACGAAGGCCATCCCGAAGTGATCGGGACTATGGGGCAGGTCGAGCCAGGTCAGATGACGTTGGTCGAATCGGTTGAGGATGTCGACAAGCTTCCATTCGAACCCGAGGACAATCTCGCCTATATCACGCAAACCACGCTGTCGGTTGACGACACCAAAGAGGTGATCGACGCGCTGATCTGGCGCTATCCCAACATTCGAGGACCCAAGGCGGAGGACATTTGCTACGCCACTTCGAACCGGCAGGCCGCCGTGAAACAGATCGCCGAGGATTGCGATCTGTTGCTGGTGATCGGTGCGCCCAATTCCTCCAATTCTCTGCGTTTGGTCGAAGTGGCTGAGCGGCTTGGGACGCCCTCCTATTTGATTCAGCGTGCGTCTGAGATTGATCCGGCTTGGCTGGAAGGCGTCAAGACCTGCGGCCTGACCGCAGGCGCATCGGCACCAGAAGTTCTTGTGAGAGAGGTCGTTGATCGTATCTCAGAGCTGCGAACGGTCGCAGAAGAGACCGTGACTGCGGCCGAAGAGAAGATGGTCTTCAAGCTGCCTCGCCAATTGATGGAATAAGACCTGGCCGTTTACACACATCTTGGCGCGGAGGATCTGGCCGAGCTGATTGGCCAGTATGATGTCGGCGAGCTTGTTTCGGCCAAGGGGATTGCCGAAGGCGTCTCCAATTCGAACTGGCTGATCGAGACGACCGGCGCGCGCTTTATCCTGACAATGTATGAGCGGCGGATCGAACTCGACGATCTCCCCTATTTCCTGGGATTGCTGGATCATCTCGCAGAGCGGGATTGCCCCGTTCCCCGGACGATCCACGACCGCGACAATGCCGCTTTTCGGATGGTCGAAGGCAAAGCAGTAGCGCTGATCGAGTTTCTGCCAGGGGTGTCCCCGACCCAGCCTACGCCTGACCAGGCGCATTCGGTCGGGATTGCCTTGGCGCAAATGCATTTGGCCAGCAGAGAATTTTCACTGATGCGGGCAAACACGATGAGGTTTGCGCACAATTTCGCGACCCTGAAGGACTGCGGTGTGGAGGGACTCAAATCAATTCATCCCGGCCTTCCCGAGATGCTCGCCCCGGCGGAGGCTGCAGCTCGCCTCAATCTCGCCGCGCTGCCACAATCGAACATTCACGCTGATCTGTTTCCCGACAATGTCCTGATGCTGGGATCAGAGGTGTCGGGGATGATCGATTTCTATTTTGCCTGCACCGACACGATGGTGCTCGATTTGGCGACGACCCATGCAGCCTGGTGCTTTGATAAGAGCGGGACGGAATATGATCCCAAGCTCGGCCACGCCTTGATCGAGGGCTACCAATCGCTCCGTCCGCTCGAGGACGACGAGAGGAGAGTTTTGCCAGAGATGGCCAAGGGAGCCAGCCTGCGGTTCGTGGCGAGCCGGGCAGAGGACTGGCTTGATACCCCAGACGATGCGCTGGTTACGCGCAAGGATCCGATGGAATTCGTTGCGCGCTGGCGTTTTTACGACGAAGCTGGCTCTGATGCGTTTGCCTGAGCGCGACGGTCTGGCAAAGGCCTGATCATGAAGCGGGTTGAGATCTTCACCGATGGGGCTTGCAAAGGCAATCCCGGGCCTGGCGGCTGGGGCGCACTTTTGCGGATGGGCCAGCATGAAAAAGAATTGTCCGGCGGCGAGGCCGACACAACCAACAATCGCATGGAGCTCACCGCTGCGATCCAGGGCCTGTCCGCGCTCAAGGAACCGTGCGCAGTCGAGCTCTATTCCGACAGCAAATATGTGCTCGACGGAATGACCCAGTGGATCCACGGCTGGCAGAAGCGCGGTTGGGTCAATGCGAAGAAGGAACCAGTTCGCAACGCTGATCTATGGCGTGAACTGATCGAGGCGGCCGCCCCACACTCGGTCTCTTGGCATTGGGTGAAGGGGCATTCTGGCCACCCGGAAAACGAACGGGTTGATCAATTGGCCAGCGCCGAAGCCGACCGCATCGCAGGCTCCGCTTCGGATGAAGACTGAACCAGATGCAAAACGGGCGCACCCTGATGGCGCGCCCGCATTGTGGTATATTAGACGGTCAGCAGCTTAGCTGTTGTCTTCGATCGGAGCGTCAGGTCCGTTCTTCTTGATCGAGGCGATCGCATTTTCGGCGCTCGACTTGCTTGAATATCCTTCGGTCGAGAACATGATCTCGGAATTGTACTTGAAGCGAACCCGGAATTCGCCCGCTTTGTCTTTATAGATCTCAAACTTGTGAGCCATGGTCTTCCCTCTCTTTGTGTTGAAAACTGATCAACGCGTACCTTACAGATTGCCTCGCGCTTGGCTAGTCATTGCAGGTTCGAACCGCTCGGGCGAATAGGCCGCTCGATCAATTCCTTGCGTGAAGCGATCTGGGCCGAGCCCGAGCAAGTCTTGCGCTGCCAGTTTGGCAGCGGCTGAGGCGGTCTGGATCCCAAATCCCCCCTGCCCGGCGAACCAAAAGAACTGCGGTAGGTTCGGCGCCCGACCATAGACCGGCAGACGATCGGGTGCGAAGCTGCGCAACCCGGCCCAACGCCGCTCGACCGCTTCAATTGTCCAGTCGGTTGCGCGCTCAAACCGGTCGATCGCCAACGCGACGTCCAGCTCCTCTGGCGCTGCGTCGCACGGCACCGTGGGGATCTCATCATGAGGGCTGAGCCACAACCGGCCATTGTCTGGTTTGAAGTAGAAGTTCCCATTGATATCGAGCACGAGCGGAAGGTCGTCGGGTGCCTCGGGGGAAACCCTGAGCTGGGCCACAGTGCGTCGCAAGGGGTTGATTCCAATCGGCGCGACACCCGCCAGCTCAGCAATAGTATCGGCCCAGGCACCAGCGGCGTTGATCAGGGTCGCTGCGCGAGAGGACTCACCGCGTTCGGTCGTCACGGTCCAGACGCCATTGTCCAGCTCGGTCTGCACAACCCGCGCGCGACAATCCAGTTTCGCTCCCGACTGTTGAAGGGTCTTGAGATAATGCTGGTGCAAGCCCGCAACATCGATATCGGCACAGGCCGGCTCCCAGATGGCATCCCGCCATTCAGCCTGCAGCTGCGGAACCTTGTCAGCCAGGCCGGATCGACCAAGCCGTTCGATCGTGACTCCCGTCCCGGCAAAACGTTCAAGAAAGGCATCCATCTCAGATCTGTCGTAGGCGCGCCCGATATAGAGCGCGCCGCGCTGCCTCAGGAAGCCGTTTTCGTGCAGATAAGGCCCCGATCCCAAGGTCAGCGGGACAATGCCGGGGCCACCATAACATTCCTCCCAGAAAGCGGCTGAGCGGCCGGTCGAGTGGTAGCCCGGTTGATCCTCCGCCTCGAGCACGAGCACGCGGGCGTGGGGGGACAATTCGGCGGCTAGGCTTGCTCCAGCCATCCCCGCACCAATCACCGCAAAGTCAAAGATCTGATCGGACATTGGATGGATCGATTGTGTCAGGTCGCAGGAGCCGCACGGTCAAGAAAATCTGCGATCGCTTGCATAGCCCGATTTCGCACCGCGTCGGCTTCGCGCAATATCTCGTGCCGGGCTTCGCTTCCAAAGCTGACAAGCTCACCATTTGGCAACCGCGTCGCCGCCCGGACCGCTGCAGCATGGCTGACAAGTTTGTCATTGCTTGTCGACAGGATCAGGACCGGCGCCTTGACCGTCTCCAGCGCGCCTGCCTGCTCAAGCTTACGCCAGGACGCATAGGCACGCTCGACCCACCCCCAGCTTGCCGGACCCATCACCAATTCAGGGCGATGGTCGCGCCACCATTGCTCATCCTCATAGCGATCCTGATCATGAGTCAGCAGATTGCTGCGACCAGCGGGAAGCTCACCCGGTTTCTCGCTCCACTTCCAGGCCTGGCGCATCGGATCGCCGATTGTTGTCATCATCTTGGCAACCGCATGCAGCGCCGGAAGCGGCAACGGCGGGCCAGCCATGCCAACCATCGGCGCGCTCAGAACTGCGGCATCCGGCGCTATCCGTTGATCCACCAGAGACCGCAACACCAGATGCCCTCCCATTGAATGGCCTGCCAGCACGTGAGGAGCCGGAGTTTCCGCAACCCAATCTTGCCAGAACGCGGCAATGTCATCGATCCAGGTGTCGAAATCGTCGATATGGCCAGTGAAGGCATCCTTTCCCAACCGCCCCGATGCCGCCTGACCGCGCCAATCCGCTGCGGTGACCCGCCATCCGGCCCGATGCCATTGTTCCAGCGTTTCAAGATACTTTTCATAGGTGTCGCCGCGTCCCGGCATGAACAGGATTGAGCCGCGTTCTCCGGGCCAATCAATCCGCCGCAGAACATGGCCATCCGCGGCCTGCCAGACAGACTCCTTCGCGGCCGGCGGAATCGCTCGCCGATCGATCGCAGCACCCGCCTCATGTGAGTTCGACGATCCGGCTGTGGTCACGTCACTAATTTCAAGCCTCCGGGGTTGGTTACTTTTTGGTAAGCACTGACCTGTAGCAACTCCCTCATTGAGGACCGCCAAACAGGATCGGCGGCAACCCATGGGGGCTAAATGCTAAGTCAAACTCTCCATTACGGACTGCTGATTGCCTTGGCAATTGGACTGATCTTTGCCGCCTTTACCGACATCCGTCGTCGTCAGATCGACAACTGGCTGAACATTGCCATCGCGGCAGGTGCTCCGCTGTTCTGGTGGACCAGCGGGCTGGCCCTGTGGCCGGACGTCGCGCTGCAGGTTGGTATCGCTGTCGCGGCCTTCGCCGCGCTTGCCGGACTGTTCGCCCTAGGGATGATGGGCGGCGGGGACGTCAAGCTCCTGACTGCACTGGCGCTCTGGATTGAGCCCAATGCCTTCCTCCAACTGCTGATCATTATGGCCATCGCTGGTGGCATCCTAACCATCGTCATGGGGGGCTATCATTTCCTGATGCAGCAGAAGGAACGCCTGGCCATTCCCTATGGTGTGGCCATTGCCTTTGGCGGGCTCTGGGTCCTCACAACAACTTACCTCCCAACCGCATCAGCACTCAATGGTGCGGGGTGAACCTGATTTTAACCAGTCTGCACGTACGCATCGCAACCATACCCGCCCGTCAACCAAGTTTGGGCAAATTTGAAGGGGGCTTTTGAGCCATGGACAGGAAGAAACTCATACTGCTGGTTGGAGCGCTGATCTTTGCGGTCGGCACGGCCTTCGCGGCACGTTCCATGTTCAGCGGAGCTGCCGCTCCCGAAGTCGTTGCTGCCGAACCTCAGGGTCCCAAGGTCCTGGTCGCCCAGCGCGTCCTGCCGGTCGGAACGATCATCACGGCTGACGCGATCGGCTATCAGATGTGGCCGCAAGAGCTGGTTCAAGATGCCTATTTCATCGACGGCGAAAGCGATATCACGCAATTGCTGGGGACCGTCGTTCGTCACCCAATTACTGCTGGTGAGCCGGTCACCCAGGGTTCGCTTGTGAGTCCTGGCGATCGCGGCTTCCTGGCTGCGGCGCTTGGCCCTGGCATGCGCGCGGTGACCGTTCCGGTATCAGCCAAGACCGGCGTTGCCGGCTTTGTATTCCCGGGCGACCGGGTTGACCTGGTTCTGACCCAGAACGTCACTGGCGAAGGCCGTCCGCTCAAGGCCGCTGAAACTGTCCTACGTAACCTTCGCGTCCTCGCGACCGACCAAACCACCGAGCAGGTTACCAACGATCAAGGCAAAACGGTTGTCCGTGCCTTCCGCACCGTCACGATCGAAGTAACGCCCAAGATTGCTGAAAAGGTTACGGTCGCTCAGACCATTGGTGAGCTCACTTTGGTGCTGCGCTCTATCGCGGACACGCAATCTGAGCTTGAGCGTGCCATTGCCTCGGGCGATGTTTCGATCCCGGAAAATGCTTCGCCTGAAGAAGAAGAGCGTCTGCTGCGCACTGCGATGAGTCAGCCGATCGACAAAGCCACGACCTTCTCGACCGGTGGAGACGTCTCTCGCTTCCAGCGCAAGACTCCACCTCCTCCGAAAGGCGGCGGTGGCGGCGGCGGTGGGCCGAAGCCAACCGCACCGGCAATGGGGGTTCCTGCAACCGTAGGCAACAAGCCGCTCAACCCGGGTCCGACTGTACGAGTTACTCGGGGCAAGGCAACCACTGAGGTTCCAGTCGGTGGCCCGCAAGCAGCAAATAACCTTTTGCGTGGACAGGCAGACAACGTCCGTGAGGCTGGCCGCACTGCGCCGGTAGCAGCCTCGGCATTGGTCCGTTGAGGGGAATGACAATGCCGAACAATCAGAATCGTTTGATTGCAGACCAATCGACCAAAGCCAGGGGCTCAAAGATGAAACGCCAGCTTACCGCAAAAATGCTGCTTGCCAGC
Source organism: Erythrobacter sp. (assembly GCA_965249945.1). Classification (GTDB taxonomy): domain Bacteria; phylum Pseudomonadota; class Alphaproteobacteria; order Sphingomonadales; family Sphingomonadaceae; genus Erythrobacter. The sequence continues at coordinate 2,901,606 of OZ252258.1, forward strand.
CTTGCCCTTGCACCGCTCTCGGTTGCTCCGGCGAGCACGCTCAGCGCTCAGCAAGTCGTCAGCCCGAAGCAGGACATCGTCCTGTCGATCGGTCGCGGCGAACTGGTCACCATCCCGGGCGCCATGACCGATGTCTTCATCGCGAATGAAGCCGTTGCTGACGTGCAGATCAAGTCGCAGCGTCAGCTTTACGTATTCGGGCGGGCCGGTGGCGAAACCACGATCTATGCCAGCAACGCATCTGGCAAGGTGATCTGGGCTGCAAACATTCGCGTTGGATCGAACATCGACAGCATTGACCAGATGCTGGCTCTGGCAATGCCTGAGGCCAAGATCGGTGTGGCGACGATGGGCACGAACACTGTTCTGTTGACCGGTACAGTAGCTGCACCCGAAGATGCCGCCGAGGCACAACGTCTGGTTGAAGCCTTCGTTGGCGCTGACTCGACCGTGATCACACGCCTCAGAACCGCAACCCCGCTGCAAGTGAACCTCAAGGTGACGTTTGCGGAAGTGAGCCGCTCTCTGGTTCGCGACATTGGCGGCAACCTTGCGACCTATGACTTCGCTTCCGGTGGTTTCCGCGGTGGCGTCGGCACCGGCCGCCTGCTGGGCGCGCCCGGTGGCACATTCGATCCGTCAGGTCCTGTTGCCGTCGGCAGCGGCGCACAGAACCCAACCTTTGGTCCCTTCCCGGACGGTCAAGGTGGTTTCATCCTTGGCCCAGACGGCAATCCGCTGACCATCACCGGTCCAGGGATTGATTCCAACACCGGCACCAGCATCGCTGGACTGGGTCGCCTGTTTGGACTCGACGTTGTCGGAGCGCTCGATCTGGCCGAACAGATTGGCCTCGTAACGACGCTGTCGGAACCCAACCTGACAGCACTCTCGGGCGAGACCGCAACGTTCCTCGCCGGTGGCGAATTCCCGATCCCGATCAGCGAAGGCCTCGGCAATGTGTCGATCCAATATCGCGATTTCGGGGTTAGCCTGGCCTACACCCCCACGGTGCTTTCAAACGGCCGCATCTCGCTGCGCGTTCGCCCGGAAGTTTCTGAGCTTTCGAGCCAGGGTGCTGTAACGCTCAACGGCTTCCAGGTTCCGGCTCTGACAATTCGTCGGACCGAAACCACTGTCGAGCTTGGTTCCGGTCAAAGCTTCATGATCGCAGGTCTGATGAGCGCGAACTCTCAGAACACGATCGATAAGGCTCCGGGACTTGGCGATATGCCGATCATCGGCAACCTGTTCCGCTCGCGGTCTTTCCGCCGTGGCGAAACCGAGTTGGTGATCGTCGTTACGCCATATCTCGTGAAACCTGTCAGCGCGAACCAGATCAAGCTGCCGACCGATGGCTTCCGTTCGGCCAGCGAACTCGAGCAGCTCCTGCTGTTCAAGGACAACAACGGCAAATCAGGTGAGCAACGCCCTGGACCGACTGCTGTCGACAAGGAATCGACGCCTCCGAGCGTGAGCGAATTGAGCCCCTCGGCCGCTCCGACTGGCAATGCCAAACAACCGAGGCGCGCCAAGAAAGACGACCGCAAATCCAATGACCGCCGAGCAGACGCAGCTGCGCCTGGCTTCAGCCTCTAAGTCGAGAAAGTGAGAACGATGATCTTCGAAAATCACAGCAAGCTGGCCAAAGCGCCGGTCTACGCAATCGCCCTCTCGCTTGGCCTGGCAGTGGCTGGCTGCGGTGGGATGCCGACAAACACGAGCCTGTACAGCACCAAGCAGCCGGTGGTTGAGCGCAACAATTTCGCATTGGACGTTCAGACCCAAAGCTCCGGTCTTGCGATCAGCGAGCAACAACGCGTCAATGGCTGGTTCGAAGCGATGAACCTGCAATATGGCGATCGCGTGTCGATCGACGATCCGACCAACAATCCTGCGTTCAAGGAAGCAGTAAGCGATCTTGCGGGGCGCTATGGTTTGCTGGTCAGCGATACGGCTCCGACCACACAAGGGTTCCTGCAGCCGGGTCAAGCACGAATCGTGATTACCCGCTCGACCGCGTCGGTTGATGGTTGCCCCGATTGGTCGGCCAAATCGGACATGAACTACAACCACGGGACGAGCCCCGGCTACGGCTGCGCGGTCAACAGCAATTTCGCTGCAATGATCGCCAATCCGGAGGACCTACTTGAAGGTGCTGAGGGCGATAGCGAAACGCTGATCGCGACCTCCAATAAGGCCATCGATTCGTACCGTGACACCGCCCCGACAGGTGCTCAGGGCTTGCAAAACGCTAACGGGGGGAACTGATCCATGAACGCGCCCTGGAAATCCGGACTCCCTGGCAATCGCGACCCGTTCGCTGCCTATATTTGCGACGACAGTGCGCTGGACGTGCTGCGTCCGGTGGTCATCGAAATGGGTTGGCAGCCTGAGAAGTGCAATAAGGGCGGCCTGCGCAACGCGATCCAATCGCTGTCTGTCAGTGCCAGCCCAGCGATCCTGATCGTCGATCTTTCGGAAAGCGGAGATCCGCTCAATGACATCAACGCTCTGGCCGAGGTCTGCGAACCCGGTACTGTTGTGATCGCCATTGGCCAGGTCAACGATGTCCGGCTGTATCGTGACCTGCTGGCCAGCGGGATCCACGACTATCTGCTCAAGCCACTTTCGGCGCAGCAGGTGCATGACGCTCTGAATCAGGCTCTGGCCGTGTTTACTGCCCCAAAGGCGGGCGATGGCGAAGCGGTGAAGCGCCACATCTCGACTGCGGTGGTCGGAACCCGCGGCGGCGTCGGCGCCTCGACGCTTGCGACCTCGCTGTCCTGGCTGTTCAGCGAGGTGCATATGTCGCCCACTGCGCTGCTCGACCTTGATGTCCATTTCGGCACAGGTGCTCTGGCGCTTGACCTCGAGCCAGGCCGCGGTCTGACCGATGCGATCGACAATCCGAGCCGGATCGACGGTCTGTTCATTGAACGCGCCATGATCCGGGCCAATGACAATCTGTCGATCCTCTCGGCCGAAGCTCCGATCAACCAGCCATTGATGACCGATGGCTCTGCCTTTGTGCAGCTGGAAGAAGAATTCCGTCAGGCTTTTGAGATGACGGTGATCGATCTGCCACGCAATATGCTGATCAACTTTCCGCAATTGCTTGGCGATGTGAACCTGGTGATCCTGACCTGCGAGCTTACCCTCGCCTCGGCGCGCGACACCATCCGCATTCTCAGCTGGCTCAAGGCGAATGCTGGGCACGCACATCCGATGATCGTCGCCAACAAGGTTCAGCCCAACATGGCGGAAATCAGCAAGGCGGATTTCGAGGCTTCGATCGAGCGGAAGATTGATTTCAGCATTCCCTATGACGTGAAGGCGGCTGCCAATGCGGCCAAGCTGGGTCAGGTTTACGTTGATGCAAACCGTTCAGCCAAGTCGACCGCTATCATGAAGCAGATCGCAGAACGCGTGATGGGAGCTAGCGAAGAAGACATGACCGAAGTCGTCGAGGAGAAGAAATCTCTGCTTGGTGGGTTCGATCTCAAGTCGTTGTTGGCAAAGAAGGACAAGGCGGAAGAGGTGCCAGCTGAGTAGGTTGAATTGGGAGCGTATGGCCCGGCGGTCAGGCGTTACCCACCGAACCGATCACTGCGGCACATGCTTCCAAGACAGGACCAGGCAGAATGACCATTTTTGAAACCCTGATGATCACTCTGGCTATCTTCAGTGGCCTGGTTGTCGGCTACACGCTGCTGACCAGTTCCGGGGCGAACAAGGCTCGCCAGCGTCGGCTTGAAGCCCTGCGCTATCGCCACTCGCAAAGCACCGATGCCAAGGTTGAATCGCAGTTCAAAAAGGCCATTGCTGCGCGCAAGCCCAAGACCCATCGTATTGCTGGTTCTGGTTCACGCATTGAGGCGCTTGAAATGCGGCTCGATCGGACCGGCAAGGATTGGTCCGTCAGCCAGTACCTCTACGCTTCTCTGGGCCTCGCCTTGGCGATCGCAGTTTTGATGTTCATCCAGAGCGGCGCACTGCTGCTGTCGGTTGGCATCGGCCTCTTGATCGGTGCCGGACTGCCACACCTGGTCGTCGGCTATTTCATCGGCAAGCGGACCAATGAATTCAATTCGAAGTTCCCCGACGGGATCGAATTGCTGGTACGCGGTCTGCGCTCGGGCCTGCCTGTTACCGAGACGCTCGCTGTGGTTGCGGAAGAGGTTCCAGGCCCAGTGGGAAGCGAATTCAAAGGCATTGTCGAGCGGATCAAGATCGGAAAAACCATGGAGGATTCACTCCAGGAAACCGCTGACCGTCTTGGTATTCCAGAGTTCAACTTCTTCTGCATCACCCTCGCCATTCAGCGCGAAACAGGCGGTAACCTAGCGGAGACCCTGTCCAACCTCGCCGACGTTCTGCGCAAGCGCGCCCAGATGAAGCTGAAGATCAAGGCGATGAGCTCGGAGTCAAAGGCATCAGCCTACATTGTTGGCTCGTTGCCGTTCATCGTGTTCGGCCTGATCTACTGGATCAATCCCGGCTACATCGGCGGATTCTTCTATGACGACCGGCTGATTGTCGCTGGTCTCGGTGGTCTGGTTTGGATGGGCATCGGCGTATTCATCATGGCCAAAATGGTCAGCTTTGAGATCTGAGCAGGAGCGAGACGAACAATGATCGATCAACCTGCCGGACCTACACTGCTCGGTTTTGACGTTGTCGTAGTCGGCACCGTTCTGGCTGGCCTTGCCGCTTTCGCAGTGGTCATGGCTATCTACGCGGCCCTTACGATCAAGGACCCAATGGCGAAACGGGTCAAGAACCTGGAAGCGCGCCGCGACGAGCTCAAAGCGGGTATTGTCACCTCGGGGTCCAAGAAGCGCGCAAGCCTTGTCCGCAAGAGCGACACGACCGATATGGTCAAAGAGCGGCTCGACAGCATGAAGGTGCTGCAACAGAGTCAGCTTGACGACATCCAGCAAAAGCTGGCGCACGCGGGCTATCGCAACAAGGAGCTGGGCGTCATCATCATCGGCATGCGGATGATCCTTCCGATCATTCTCGGCGCCTTTGGCTTCCTGATGATCTATATCGTCGAGTACTTCCCGGACTGGGGACCGATGACCCGACTGGGTGCCGTCAGCATGTTGCTGTTCCTCGGCTACAAGGGTCCAGAGCTCTATCTTTCGAACAAGTCGAGCAAGCGCACGACCGAGATTCAAAAGGGTCTGCCAGATGCGCTCGACTTGCTGGTGATCTGCGCGGAAGCCGGCCTGACTGTCGACGCTTCGTTCAACCGCGTGGCGAAGGAACTGGGCCGAGCTTACCCCGAACTGGGCGATGAGTTCGCGCTGACTGCGATTGAACTCTCATTCCTCAATGAACGGAAGAACGCGTTCGATAACCTGGCCTATCGCGTCGACCTCGAAGCGGTCAAAGGCGTGGTGACCACCATGATCCAGACCGAACGTTATGGTACGCCATTGGCTTCTGCGCTGCGGGTGCTGTCGGCCGAGTTCCGCAATGAGCGGATGATGCGGGCCGAAGAAAAGGCCGCGCGCCTTCCGGCAATCATGACCGTGCCGCTGATCCTGTTCATCCTGCCAGTGTTGTTCATCGTGATCCTCGGGCCGGCGGCCTGCTCGATCTCCGACGCACTGCTGTCAGACTAGCAGCCATACCAACTCAGATGGGAGAGGCCCGGCATGCTGCGCCGGGCCTTTCTTTTTGCACCCGCCCTAGCTCGAAGATTGCACTCCAAGGGCGCTGGCGCGTTCTCGCATGCGTTTGAGCATCCCGCGCAAGGCGCGCTGCTCTTCCTTGGTAAAGCCGTCAAACAATTCGCGTTCGGTGGCGCGCGCCAGTGGCATCACCTCGTCATGGATCGCCTGCCCTTCCCCGGTCAGAGTCAACAGATGCGAACGGCCATCGCTGACATTGGGAGCGCGATCGACCAGGCCTCTGTCTTCCAACACTTTGCACGCGCGGTTGACCGCGACCTTGTCCATTAGCGTCGCCTCGGTCAGCGCTCGCTGGGTCAGTTGACCGGCATCGCCAAGCACAGCCATCACCCGCCATTCGGGAATCTTGAGCCCAAACCTCTTGCGGTAGCGTTCCGCAATCAGGCTGCTGACCGCATTGGATGCGATCGACAGCTGATAGGGAAAGAACTCCTCCAGCTTGCCAGGCTCTTCCATGTCGGGGCTTTCAATCTTGCTATCGGCATTCATGCAGGTGGTTTCCCATGAAACCAGTGCCGCTGGCAAGCCCCGGGGCAGACCAAAGCCGGCCCGCTATTCGTAGCGCCGCTCTCCCCACCAAGGATAGAAGTCAGGCATATCCTCGCTCACCTTCCCGGGATAGACTGGGTTGCGTTTCTCGAGGAAGCTCGCGATCCCTTCCTGCGCATCAGCCCCGCGCGACAGCCGATAGATGGCGCGGCTATCGATCTTGTGAGCTTCCATCGGATGGTCCGCGCTCATCAGGCGCCACATCATCGCCCGGGTCATCGCGACCGAGACCGCCGAAGTGTTTTGAGCAATCTCGCCAGCAATGCCTTCGGCCGCGTGCAGCAGATCCTCAGGCGCGTGGATCGAACGCACCAGGCCGCCAGCCTTGGCCTCTTCAGCATCGAACACCCGGCCCGAATAGCACCATTCGAGTGCCTGGCTGATCCCGACCAGACGCGGCAGGAACCAGCTGGAGGCGGCTTCAGGCACGATCCCACGCCGCGCGAACACAAAACCATAGCGGGCGGTCGAACTGGCCAACCGAATATCCATCGCCAATTGCATCGTCGCCCCTACCCCAACCGCGACACCGTTGCAGGCAGAGATCAGCGGCTTCTTGCTTTCGAACAACCGCAGGGTCAGCAGGCCACCGCCATCGCGCACGCGCGTGTCTGACAGGCTCTCAACCTCGTCCCCGCTCGAGAAGATTTGTCCTCCGCCTTCTGGCGTCAGATCGGCCCCGGCGCAAAACGCTCGATCGCCCGCACCTGTGAAGATGACCGCGCGCGTGCTGTCATCGGAGTCGATATCATCCATCGCCGCCATGATCTCCTGACCCATCGTGCGGGTATAGGCGTTCATCTTTTCCGGCCGATTGAGCGTGATGGTGGCGACCCCGTCAGTCTTGTTGACAAGGATTTGGGTGTAGTCGGTCATTCAGTCTCTCCTTGGCGCAAACAATTCGCACCGATCTGGCTGACGCTCAAGCGCGGAAATGAGAGGGCGCGCGGCCTATCAGCAGCCATAATTGCTTGGTGGCAAATCCTACTCGATGGAACACATGGAACAGGGTTCTATTGTAAAAGCAGCACTGCCCCAAACCCGCGGAAATCTGGGAAATACATGGGGTAGGAGCGCGGCTGTGCATGCCGGCAACCTAGGATGGAAGGTCACAGGTAGGAAAGCTGCGATCGTAGTTGCGGTCAGGTGGCCGCCGAATGCTGGCCCAGCTTAGGCGAGCGATGCTCCGCCGCACCAATCCCTAAGACGGACCATAGAACATCGTGGGCGAGATGAGCGGATTGGGTCCGCCTCCGAACCCTTCATAGGCAGAAGAGTCTTTGCCTCTCGGCACGCGATCCTTGGGAGTGCTCACTTCCGGCTTGATATAGGGTCGTTTGGCGCGACCGGACGGCTTGCAAGCATGGCAATCTCCAGAGTTAGAACGGTCGCTATGGGGTCCATTTAACCGATCCGACCCGTCCACGAAAGTCCGTTGACTTGCGGGCCGACCGAAAATGCCGACGCTCAATGGAATTTAAGACGGGCCAATCTCGCTATTGGGTGCCGCATTGCCAAATGGCAGAGGGACCGGAAACCTCTCGGTTTCGCCGGGAGACAGAGTGCCTGTCTTGCCTTCGGGCCCTTGGACCGAGGGCCGGTGAACTTGAGGCTTCACATAGGGTCGTTTTGCGCGACCGGACGGCTTGCCAATCATGGCAATCTCCAGATTCAGAACGGTCGCTAGAATGCCCGATTAGCCGATCGGGCTTGCGAGGAAAAGGCCGTTGTCGCCTGGATTGCACCAATCCGAACTATTGGGGATTTTCACCAATGTTCTGGAATGCGCTGCTGATCAAAGAATATGCATGCGAGGATAAACCGCAGAATTCTGCCGTTTCTCAAGTTTGGCACGGTGCCTGCAAAGTGTCGGGCATCCAGCGGGATCGCCCCGCACAACCGAACAAAGACCTTAGGAGCTACCAATGACCAACACCGCCAACAACCTCTTCGCCGCCATCGCTTCGATCGCACTCTCTACCGCTGTTTTCGCAGCCACCATCATCCCAGCCAGCCCCGCGCTGTTTGCCTAACACCATACCCCCAAGGAGCCCTCTCATGACCCTCACCTCGCAAAATCTTTTCGCTGCCATCGCTTCGATCGCCCTTTCGACCGCCGTCTTTGCAGCCACCATCATCCCGGCCAGCCCCGCCCTGTTCGCCTAATCCCTCTTTGCGAGTGTCCGGCCTAGTCCCCGCAAATCACGGACACCGCGCCGGGACAGCACCCCTCCCCGTGATGCTGTCTCGGCCCCCTCTCTCCCCGCTGCAAGCCCAGTCCCCTCGCCCCCGCAAAAACTCGCTTGCAGCCGAACTCCCGCCCGCTTGGCCAAGCCGGCGGGAGTTCTCATTTCGGATAGCCATCAATTGATGGGCTATCAGGGCGATACCGCCCAGATCCCTTGAAACGAATAGCAGCTTGGGTCCTAGCCATTAGATCAATCGCGTGACCTAACGAGCTAGTCTGAGCCAGCTTTCAACCTTCGAGCGTGCCGATTTGCCAAACCAACTGATCGAACACGAAATCGCCGGTCGAACAACCCAGTGACATGTCGAACCGATTGCCAAGATCGCTGCTGATCGGAAAGGTCTGATCGCCAATAGTGATCTCGCTCGGCCCACCCTGCCGATAGGTCAGCGCGAAATTGACCACATTCTCCAGCGCCAATGTTCCGACACCACTGCGCTGCTCACCTTCGCCATTGTCGACCGCCAGCGAGACAAAGGCTCCTTCAGCCTGGCCATTGGGAGCGGCCAGTCGAATGCTCACGCGGTTGCCGGTTTCGGGATTGCGCAAGCCGAGGACGGCGGTCGGAACCCAGTTCTCATCTGTTCGGAACAGGATCGGTTGGACTGTGCCTGTCACTCGAAACTCAGACGCAAGCAGTGGAATCCGGAATTCGGAACTCCGTCCGGTCGCAGTGTCGCACGCAAAGCGCGATCCATTGGCCTCGGCCGGAGTTGAGGTGAGGGAAAGTGCCACTGCCACGCTGAAGGCGGGCACGAGGGCTGCGAGTTTCATAGTCTCGTCCTTCGCTATGACCCTGTCGCCAGGATAATCACGCCCCCGATGACACGTGGCTAGCAGAACCAGGACAGCGAAAACACCCTCATTTCACCAATGGCTGCTTGAAAAAAGGCCCCTACCGAACCGGCAGAGGCCTTGTCTTTATCCCGCGTTGGCCGTGGCCGCCCGCACCCTCCACCCTACCTCCCGGAGCCTACCGGGATACTATCCGGGTGGTAGGGTGGAGGGTGCGGGCGGCCACGGCAACAGGATCGGGCGGATGCCCGATCCATGCCGATCATCTTACCGCGGCGCCATCCGGATCGCGCCGTCAAGACGAACGTCTTCGCCGTTGAAATAGCCGGTTTCGATCATCGTCATCGCAAGCTTGGCATATTCGTCGGGAAGACCAAGGCGCTTGGGAAACGGAACGCTGGCAGCCAGCGCGTCGCGAACATTCTGCGGCGCAGCGGCGAGCAGCGGGGTATCAAAGATGCCCGGCAGGATCGTATTGACGCGGATCCCTTCCTTCATCAGGTCGCGCGCGATCGGCAGGGTCATGCCGACCACGCCGGCCTTTGAAGCCGAATAGGCAGCCTGACCCATCTGGCCATCTTCAGCCGCGACCGAAGCGGTGTTGACGATCGCGCCGCGGTCACCTTCTTCGCTCATCGGATCCAGCGTCAGCATGCCCGCAGCCGATTTGGCAATGCAGCGGAAAGTGCCGATCAGATTGACCTGAATAACGAAGTCGAAGGCGCTGATCGGGAAATGCTTCACCGTGCCGTCTTCCTTCGAGCGACTGGCGGTCTTGATCGCGTTGCCGATGCCGGCGCAATTGACCAGAATCCGCTCCTGACCATGCGCTTCACGCGCCTTGGCGAAGCCGGCGTCGACATCGTCATCGCTGGTCACATTGACCTTGCAAAAGATGCCACCGACTTCTGCGGCCATGGCCTCGCCCTTCTCTTCATTCATGTCGAAGATCGCGACCTTGGCACCTTTCGCAGCCAGCGCACGGACCGTTGCCGCGCCGAGGCCCGATGCACCGCCCGTTACGACGGCAGGGGTGTTAGCAGAGACTTCCATTGATTTTCCTCTCGAGAGATTTGAAACTTAAACGCTTTCGATGATGGTGACATTGGCGACACCGCCGCCTTCACACATCGTCTGCAAACCGTATTTCTTGTCGTGACGCTTGAGCGCGTGAACCAGTGTCGCCATCAGCTTGGTGCCTGATGCGCCGAGCGGGTGGCCCAGCGCAATCGCGCCGCCGTGGACGTTGAGTGCTTCGGGATTGGCGCCAGTGTGCTTGAGCCAAGCCATCGGAACAGGCGCGAAGGCTTCATTGACTTCGTAGAGATCGATATCCTCGATCTTCATGCCGGCCCGCTCCAATGCACGGTCAGTTGCGAACAGCGGCTCTTCCAGCATGATCACCGGATCGCCAGCGGTCACCGTCAGATTGTGGATCCGCGCCATCGGGGTCACGCCATGGGCTTTAACTGCTTCTTCACTCATCACCAGCACCGCTGATGAGCCATCGCAGATCTGGCTGGCTGAAGCAGCGGTAACGCGGCCGTCGGGCGCGAGCAATTTAACGCCGGCAATTCCTTCGAGCGTGGCGTCAAAGCGAATACCTTCGTCCACCTTGTGAACGTCAGCACCTTCGGGCGTTTCGATATCGATCGGAACGATCTCATTGTCGAACGCGCCAGCTTCGGTCGCGGCGATCGCCTTCTTATGGCTGTCGAGCGAGAACTGATCGAGCATGTCTTTGGAGAAGTCATGCTTCTGCGCGATCATTTCAGCGCCCATGAACTGGCTGAATTGGACCTTGGGGTACTTCTCTTCGAGACCTGGTGATTTGTAGTGGCCGAGACCTTCCTTCATGTGGAAGGTCGCGTTGGTGCCCATCGGCACGCGGGTCATGCTTTCGACACCGCTTGCGATCACGACATCCTGGGTCCCGCTCATCACAGCCTGCGCTGCGAACTGGATTGCCTGCTGCGAAGAACCACACTGACGGTCAATCGTAACCGCCGGGGTCGATTGCGGGAGACGCTTCGAAGCGAGCACGCCCATCCGGCCAACTTGCATGGCTTGCTCACCAGCCTGGCTGACGCAGCCAGTGACCACATCATCAATAGCGTTGGGATCGATATCGGTCCGATCAACAATCGCATCGAGCGAGCTGGCGAGCAGATCGACCGGGTGAACTCCGGCGAGACGGCCGCCGCGGCGGCCTCCAGCGGTGCGCACCGCATCTACTATATAGGCTGTGGTCATGATGTTCTCCTGAGGGATCAGTTTTTGTTTGAGACCCGACTATGGGAGGGAAAGCAGGGAATCAAGCGGGCAAAAATGGTGGTTTTTGAGGCCGAGGCTGGCATTGCCGCGCAAACCCCCGATACCGCAGCGTAAACCGGCTGGGAGCCAGAAGCGGCAGTGCACCCGATCATGATGCAGGACCTGCATCAACGCGCGCCACGGGGGCTCGAATAGGGGCTTGAGGAGGGACAGGACGAATCTCATACGCCATTCGGACGGGACTCAAATCTCCAACCCCGACGCTGACATTGGCTTGCACAACACAGTTGAAGGACTGAGCGTGACCTTCGATCTGATCGCCTCGGGCTAGTTGACGCGCTTGACGCGGACCGCTCGCCCTCCATTGACCTTGGCCATAAAGCTGCCGAGTGACGCACGCTTGATCACGATCGTGTCACCGACGTCGTAATTGGCCAGTCGCGGAGTTTCGGTCTGCATCCAGCGCGCACCGTCTTCTAGAACAAAGAAGTACCGACCGTTTGACATGCGCCGAACGCTCTTGATGATCGAGGTGATCTCCTTGATCTCATCTTCTTCATCATCGTCACCGCCGCCGAAAATGCCGCCGAGATTAGGAAGCCTCAAGCCAAACAAGCCACGGCGGGCTTCACGCACCTGTTTGCGATCCGCAATGACGAGATCTTTCGATTCTTGCGCTTCATAGACTCGCCCGACTTCGCGGTCGAAACAGGCCAGGCGCTCCGCATCATCTTCAATGTCGCGACACTCAAACATCGAACTGATGATTTCCGGCGTGTCGAGAGCGTCGGCCGGATCGGCTTGCGCGGCAGCGGGCGTCGAGAACAACGCCAAGGGTGCAAGCGCACCGAGTCCCAACCAGACCACTCGTCTTAGCGATAACACCATCTCGGATAGGCTCCTCTTCGCACGCATCCCTCTGGCCCAGTGCGGCCGATCGCAAGCGTGATTCAATCCCGAAGCATGGATGTTACAGGGATGCATCTATCATGCAAAGGATTTGCAGCTAACCACCCGGCATTGCTGTGCGTTTCTTGCGACAGCCGCGAGTGTTGCAGTGCTGCTACACTAAGGTTTCAAATTCGCTTGATCCCATGGGTTCGCTTTTCATCTGCTGCCCAAGAGGCCTAACCATGGCGTCAGGGACTGGCAAATTGGACGTGAGGAAGGATTCCTCGCGACTCCGATTGCGCTTTTGCCCCAATGAACTGGGTGTTTTTTCGTGCTCGCGGGGGCGAGCTTCCAAGCGAAGATTCGCCCGCCATGTGGCTCTGTAAATGTGCAGGCCATCAATCATAAGGGTGTAGAACCATATGAAAATTTCGACTCAACTCCGACTAAGCGCAGGTTCGCTGGCGGTCGGTTTTGCTCTCGCATCGACCCCGGTGCTGGCGCAGGACAATGAAGAGGAAGCGGCAGCGACCAATGATGGCCCAGCCATCATTGTGACCGGTTCGCGTATTGCTTCGCCAACCGCCGAATCGACTGCGCCTCTGCAGATCATCGACGATCTCGCGATCGACGAAGCTGGTATCACCAACATCCAAGAGCTGCTCTTGGAAAACCCAGTGTTCGGTACTCCGGCACTGAGCCGTACCAACTCGGCCTTCCTTACCTCGGGCACCGGTGTCGCAACCATCGACCTTCGTGACCTTGGTTCGAACCGTACTCTGACGCTGATCGACGGCCGCCGCGTTGTCGCCAGTCTCGCCGGTTCGTCAACGGTCGACTTGAACGTCATTCCTGTTCAGTTCCTTGAGCGGGTCGACGTCCTGACCGGTGGTTCTTCGGCGCTGTATGGTTCTGACGCTGTCGCCGGTGTTGTGAACTTCATCTACCGCAAGGACTTCGAAGGCGTCGCAGCCAACGCGCAGTACGGCATCACCGAGCAAGGCGATGACGCTCGCTATCAGGCTGACGTCACGATCGGCACCAACGTCGCTGACGGCCGCGGTAACATCATGGTCCACTTCGGTTATTCAAACGAAGAAGGCCTGCTGTCCAACCGTCGTCCTAACACCACCACTGACGGCCTCTCGGCTATCTTCTTTGGCGGTGCAATCGACAGCGAAGTTGTACCGTTCTTCTCGAGCTTCCCGCCACAGGGTCGTTTCGACGTGAACGGCACCGCATCATCGGGCGATGACTTCACGTTTAGTCCAAACGGTGCGCTGCAGAACTGCTTCACCACCAATGGTGCGACTTGTACCGCGTCTATTGGGCCGGGCACCGGTCCGAACGGCTTCAACCGTCAGCAGTTCCGTACTCTGGCTGTTCCGGTCGAGCGTTATCTGTTCGCTGCTCGCGGTTTCTACGGAATCACCGACGACATCGACTTCTTCTTTGAAGGCACGTTCAACCGCACCTTCTCGGCACGTCAGATCGAGCCGTTCCCACTGCAGTCTGGCGGCACCAACGGTGTCTATCCAGGTGGCGGTCGGATGCCGATCGAGAACTACCTGCCGGGTACCAACACCATCGTAGCCAACCCGTTCGTCCCTGCTGAAATTCTGGCAGCGGCTTCGGATCTCGACGGTGACGGTCTCCGTGACGTTGGTTTCACCCGTCGTACAGTTGAGTTCGGTCCGCGTGAAGGTACCACTGAGCGTAACTTCTACCGCTTCGTTCTCGGCCTCGAAGGCACCGTGTTTGACGACCGCTTCACGTGGGATGTCAGCTACAACTACGGTCACGTCAGCGAAAACCAGGTCTCCAATGGTCAGGTTAACGTTGTAAACTTCCGTGATGCTCTCGCAGCACGTCTGGAAGTTGGCGATGAGAACGGCAACGGTGTCCCGGGCGAAGTGATCTGTATCGATCCTGAAGCTCGCGCCAACGGTTGTGCTCCGGCCAACATCTTCGGCTTCGACAGCCTCTCACAGGCCGCTGTCAACTACATCGCTGCTCAAGGCGCATTCCAAACCGGAATCACTCAGCAAGTCGTAACCGGCAACCTCTCGGGTTCGCTGTTCGATCTGCCTGCTGGTCCGGTCGGTATCGCTCTGGGTGCCGAGTATCGTAAGGAAAGCTCGTTCTCGGATAACGACGCTCTGACCAACGCTGGTCTGAACGCCGGTAACGTTCTTCCGGATACCCGTGGTTCGTTTGACGTTGCTGAGGTCTATGCCGAAGTTAAGGTTCCGATCCTTGCTGACACGCCTGGCTTCCAGCTTCTCGAAGTTGGTGGTGCGGTTCGTTACGCTGACTACTCGACCGCTGGTGGTGTTCTCAGCTGGAACGTGCAAGGTACCTGGCAGCCGATCGACGATCTTCGTCTTCGCGCTACCTACGCTACCGCAGTTCGCGCACCGAACATCGGTGAGCTGTTCGCCGGTCTCTCGCAGACCTTCCCGAGCGGCCTGACCGACCCTTGTGCTGCTGCTAACGGCGGTACCGGTGTTACGGCTACCGACGGCACGGCTCTGGCTGCCAACTGCTTGGCTGACCCGGGCGTTGCTGCGAACGTTGCCCTCAACGGCTCGTTCACTCAGGTCCAGTCTGACATCCAAGGTATTGGTGGCTTTAACGGTGGTAACCCGAACCTGTTCGAGGAAACCGCCAAGTCGCTGACCGTTGGTGCGGTGCTCAACCCACGTTCGATCGACTTCCTGCGTAATCTGACCGTCACGGTCGACTATTACGACATCGAAATCGAAGACGTGATCTCGGGCTTCCCGCGTCAGTTCACGCTCGACCAATGCTATACTGAGAGCAACTCAACGTTCTGTCAGTTTATCATTCGTCGTCCGACGGCAACCTCGACCAACAGCGCTGGTTCGATCCAGTTCATTAACGCTCTCGGCGTTAACGCTGCTGTGCTCGAGACCTCGGGCATCGACGTGACCGCCTCCTACAGCACCGGCCTCGGCCTGACTGAAGGTGACCGTCTGAGTGCGCGTATCGCTTACACGCACATTCTCAAGTACGACTTCTTCTCGCTTCCAACGGCTCCGGCTGATCCGAGCGACGGCGAAATTGGCACGGCTGCGGATCGCTTCACTGCGAACCTCGCCTACACCAATGACGACTTCCGTCTCTCGTTCACCGGTACCTTCATCGGGAAGTCGTTCGTCGATGACCAGTTCAACGGTCCGCGCTTTGCGTCGGTTCCTGCGTACTTCAAGCTGGACAGCCAGTTCAGCTGGAATGTCACCGACGAGCTCGAGTGGTACTTCGGTATCGACAACCTGCTCGACAAAGCCGCACCGAACATCCTGACCGGTGTTACCGGCAACGTGACCGGTGCTGATACGGCTGCTGACGTCTACGACGTCTTCGGTCGCAGCTACTACTCGGGTGTTCGTCTGCGCATCTAGTCGCACGGACAATCGAACAAGAATTGGGGGCGGTCCGAAAGGGCCGCCCCTTTTTCTTTGATTTCAAATAACCTTTCGGCGTCGCTTCAGGATTAGTCTTTGCCAAAGACTAGACCGCCTGTCATAAGCCTCATTCCCCTAAACCCGTTCAAGAGGTAGTTATGAACGTTCTATTCAGCGGCGCATTGAGCGCCGCAGGTCTTCTTTTGTCAGCGGCTGTTGTCAGTGCGCAAACTCCGGCCACCACTTCGGCGACGTCAACCGAGGCCAGCGAGACCAAGACAGAAGAAAAGGACGACGGTGACAAGGTTATCTGCCGCGCAGTCAGAGAGACCGGAAGCCGTATTCCCAGCCGTATTTGCCGGACCAAAGACCAATGGGCTGCCATCACCAAGGAAAACACCGATGCTGCGGAAAACACGCTCAATCGTAACAGCGCTTGCTTCGGAGACCGCTGTTAGGCGATAAGGGGCTGCATCGGGTATCGCTCCCCCAATCTCAAGGTGTGAGGTGGATATGAAAATTCGATTCAGCAGTGCGTTGACCGCAGTGGGCTTGGCCCTTTCGGTTGCAGTAGCCAGCGCGCAAACCCCTTCCGACAGCGAAGCAACGGAAACCTCAGCTGAGGCGACCGAGACAGCGGCTGTGAAGGAACGCGACGGCGACAAGATTGTTTGCAAGGCGGTCAAAGAAACCGGCAGTCGCATTCCAACCCGGATATGCCGAACCAAGGACCAATGGGCCGGCATTACCAAGGATAACACCGAGGCAGCCGTAAACACGCTCAACCGCAACAGCTTCTGCCCGAATGCATCGGGCCCTTGCTGACCGATTGAGACCGTAAAGACTGAACGCGGGTGCCTTCCTGGAAGGCCCCGCGTCAGTTTTGCCTATGCCTGAAAGACGTCAACTGACGTCCATCTTCAACTCACCGTCACCTTCGTCGACTTTGACGGTGCTGCCATCGGGAATCTTCCCTTCGATCAACATCTCCGCCAGCGGGTCCTGAACGTATCGCTGGACCGCGCGCTTCAGCGGTCGTGCACCATAGACGGGATCATAACCCACACGGCCAAGCCAGCGCAGCGCAGCTTCGGTCAGTTCAAGCTCAATCTTGCGGTCGACCAGCAGTTTCTGAACGCGGCGGACCTGTATCTTCACGATTGGTGCCATGTGCTCCATCGCCAGTCGGTGGAACAGGATGATCTCATCCAAGCGGTTGAGGAATTCTGGGCGGAAGTGGCCACGCACGACATCCATCACCTCATTCTCAACATCGGCGACCTTTTGATCGTCGCCCAGGTTTGAGAGGAACTGGCTTCCGAGGTTCGACGTCAGGATGATCAGCGTGTTCGAGAAATCGACCACGCGACCCTGGCCATCGGTCAGCCGACCATCGTCCAGAACTTGCAACAGCACGTTGAAGACATCGGTGTGCGCTTTCTCAACTTCGTCGAATAGGACCACCTGATAAGGGCGACGCCGCACCGCTTCGGTCAGCACACCGCCCTCATCATAGCCGACATAGCCCGGAGGAGCGCCGATCAGTCGGGCGACCGAATGCTTCTCCATGAATTCTGACATGTCGATCCTGACCAGTGCCTGATCATCGTCAAACAGGAACTCGGCTAACGCCTTGGTCAGCTCGGTCTTGCCGACCCCGGTCGGGCCGAGGAACAGGAATGAGCCCAGCGGGCGACCTGGGTCCTGCAAGCCAGCGCGCGCGCGGCGAACCGCCTTGGACACCGCCTCGATCGCATCGACCTGGCCGATCACCCGCTTGCCAAGGATCTCTTCCATTTCGAGCAGTTTTTCGCGCTCGCCTTCCATCATCTTGTCGACCGGAATACCAGTCCAGCGCGAGACCACGCCGGCAATGTCTTCCTCGGTCACCTCTTCGCGCAGAAGTGCGTTTTCGGTGAGGTCCTCAGCCTCCTCGAGCTGCTTTTCGAGCTCGGGGATTGTACCGTATGAAAGCTCACCAGCCTTGGCGAGATCGCCTTCGCGTTGCGCCTGCTCCAGCTCCAACCGGGCAGCGTCGAGCTGCTCCTTGATCTTGCCTTCAGCCTCAATTTTGTCGCGCTCATTCTGCCAGCGTGTGGTCAGTTCCGAGCTCTCCTGCTCAAGCTCGGCCAGGTCCTTGCGAAGGCTGGTCAGGCGATCCTTGGAATTGTCGTCGTCTTCCTTTTCGAGCGCGCTTTCCTCGATCTTGAGCTGGATGATGCGACGGTCGAGCGCTTCGATCTCTTCCGGTTTGCTCTCGACTTCCATCCGAATCCGGCTGGCTGCCTCGTCCATCAAGTCGATCGCCTTGTCAGGCAGGAAGCGGTTCTGGATGTAGCGGTCGGACAGGCGCGCGGCGGCGACGATCGAGCCATCGGTGATCCGCACGCCGTGGTGCAATTCATACTTGTCCTTGATACCGCGCAGGATCGAGATCGTGTCTTCGACGCTGGGCTCGTCGATATAGACCATCTGGAAGCGCCGCTGGAGCGCCGGATCCTTCTCAACATACTTCTGATATTCGTCGAGCGTGGTCGCGCCAATACAATGCAGCTCGCCGCGCGAAAGCGCAGGCTTGAGCAGATTTGAGGCGTCCATTGAGCCTTCGCTCGCACCGGCTCCGATCAGTGTGTGCATTTCATCAATGAACAGGATGATCTGGCCGTCCGCATGCTTTACCTCGTCGAGCACAGCCTTGAGGCGCTCCTCGAATTCGCCGCGGTATTTAGCGCCAGCGATCAGAGCGCCCATGTCGAGCGACATAAGGGTCCGGCCCTTAAGGCTATCTGGCACGTCACCGTTGGCGATCCGCAAAGCAAGGCCTTCGGCGATCGCGGTCTTACCCGTGCCTGGTTCACCGATCAGCGCCGGGTTGTTCTTGGTACGTCGGGCAAGGATCTGGACGGTGCGGCGGATCTCTTCGTCGCGCCCTATTACCGGATCAAGCTTGCCGTCTCGAGCGGCCTGCGTGAGGTCGCGTGCGTAGCGCTCCATAGCGTCATAGGCGCTTTCGGCATTGGCGCTGTCGGCCTTCTTGCCGCCGCGCAGATCTTCAATCGCGGAATTGAGGCTTTGAGGAGTGATATTGGCGGCCTTGAGCGCTTCGCCCGCTTTGCCTTGGTTGAGCGCGAGCGCAACCAGGAGGCGCTCGACAGTGACATAGGAATCACCTGCCTTTTCAGCGATTTGCTCGGCGGAATCGAGCACTCTGACGGCATCGTTGTCGAGGCCAGGCGTCTGTTGGGCGCCTGAGCCGGATACGGCGGCAATCTTGGAGAGCCCTGCATCAACCTGAGTGACCGCGGCACTGGCGTCTCCGCCAGCACGTTGAATGAGTCCCGAGGCCATGCCCTCTTCATCCTCAAGCAAGGCCTTGAGCAGATGCAGCGGTGTGATTCGCTGATGGTTCATCCGGATCGCAACGGTCTGCGCAGCTTGCAGAAACCCTTTCGCGCGGTCGGTGAATTTCTCCAGATTCATATACGGCGGCTCCCTGTTACGATCCGATGCTTCGCCTCACATGTAGTGTTGCCGATTTGCAACACAACCCCTGATCGGGATTATCTTAGCGCAAGGTGTATTACTCGACTAGGTGGGTCCTGTGGAGCAATCCGCAAGACCCAAACTCTGATCGATCTTGGGAAGAGCGGTGCTTGCCTAATCAGGCCGCCAGCTCCGGGCCATCTCATCGAGCAACAGAACGCCGAACCCGCTGCCCCCAACTGGCACCAACGGGTTCGAGACGAATTGCCGGTCGACATTAGCCATGTCGACATGCACCCAGGGCAGCTCATCGGGTACGAAGAATTCGATGAAATGCGCCCCCGCGCTGGCGCCCGGCGCGGGGCTGGCGTCGGAGTTCTTGATGTCCGCCACCTCGCTGTTCAGCGCCTTGGCAAAGTTCGGGTGCAACGGTAGCCGCCAAAGCTCCTCCCCTGTCTTCTCACCCGCCGTAATGGCCGCTGCTGCGTCCGCATCCTGGCGCGCAAAGACAGCCGCATATTCACGACCCAATGCCCGAAAAGCTGATCCCGTGAGTGTCGCGATATTGATCAGCGCAAAGGGCTCATACTGGTCGACGGCATATTCAATCGCATCGGCCAGGACGAGCCGGCCCTCAGCATCGGTTGAGCGCATTTCGATTGTCTTGCCCGAATAGGTTCGCACGACGTCTCCCGGGCGCTGAGCGTTCGCGCCGGGCATATTCTCCGCCAGCGGAACAACCGCAACCAGATGGACTGGCGCACCGGACTTGGCGAGGCTGTAGGTCGCGCCGGTCACCGCTGCGGCGCCGGACATGTCGCCCTTCATCTCCCACATTCCGGAGTTGGGCTTGATCGAGATCCCGCCGGTGTCGAATGTAATCCCCTTTCCGGCCAGCACCATTGGCGCGCCTTCGGCGCCGCGATAGGTGATCAACATCAGTCGAGATCCGCGTGGGCTGCCCTGCCCAACACCCAGGATCGTTCCCATATTGCGCGCTCGTAAAGCGGTCTCATCGAGCACTTCAATGCTAACCTGATCCATTCCGCTGAACAGATCCCTGGTCCGGGCGATGAAGCTCTCGGGATAGATCACATTGGCCGGCTCATTGACCATGTCGCGGGCGAACCGAACGCCCTCACTGAGTGGGCCATGACGCTCGGCAAAGAGCGAGCGGGCAGCGATCGCCGTTCGACCGACAATCACGACGGGTTCCGTCGGCAGCTCTGTGCGGGCAGATTTGTACCGATCGAACCGATACTGCCCCATGGTCGCACCGAGACCAGCCTCTGCCATGGCTCGTGCATCCGGCAGGCCAGCAATCGCCAGGCGCGAGGGCTGGTTCGCCATCGCCTGAACAATACGTCCCCCGGTCTCGCGCCAATTCGGCTCGGACCCATCCGCCGGGGCAGCTCCAACCAAAATGATCGGCGGCTGACCTGCGGGCGATGGAATGGTCAGCGAACTGCCAGCTTCCCCGGTAAAATCCGCTGATGCAATCCGCGCCGCCGTGTCTGACGGCAGACGCACACCGTCAGGGATACGGCTGCTGGTCATGACCACAGCCAGAGTGGCCTCACGCGGAACTCTGGTCGCGAACTCAATCGGCCGTTCCGCGCTGTTTTCGGCGGTCGAGGGAACCACGCCTGATCCGACGAGTGATTGCGCCGAGGCTGTGGCTGGCAAAGCCAGAACGCTCGCCGAAATCAGGGTGGCTGCGGCCAGTGTCTGCAGAGTTGATCGGGATCGCATTGCGGTGATGTCCTGTTCTCAAATTGGGATCGGGCCGCGATGATACATTGTATCGAAGAACGGTCCAGTTGACCTTTGCGTCCCCTACGGCGATGCTCGCGTCAAGAGAGTTCAGGAGAGACATCCAAATGAAATGGATTGGACGCGGCGCCTTCGCGCTGGTGGTCGTGCTGGTTGCAGCCTTCATCATACTGGTGAGCTGGGAGCCGTTCTTTGCGAAGACCGCTGAGGCGCCTGCTGGGAGAGAATATCGCGCGGAAATCATCCGCGATGAATGGGGTGTTCCCAAAATCTATGGCGAGACCGATGCCGATGTCGCATTCGGCGTGGCGGTCGCGCAATCCGAAGATGATTTCTTCACCATGCAGGATGTCATTGCCATGTCGCGCGGGCGCTATGGCGCGATCGCTGGCCAGGACGGCGCCACCTTCGACTATGTCTATCACCTGCTTGATGCGCGCGGCACGGCAGAGCGGCATTACCCCAACCTGCCCCAAGACACCCGCGCGCTGTTCGAAGCCTTTGCCAGCGGCATCAACCACTATGCCGCGGCCAATCCGGACGAGGTCAAGCTCGGCAATCTTTTCCCGGTCAATGGGATGGATGTCGCCGCTGGCTTCGCGCTGCGCCAGCCCTTCTTCTATGGCCTGGGCAATGTCATCGGCCCGCTAGTGGCGGGCGACGAACTGCCACGCGAATTTGGCCCCGACATTCCCGGCTTTCCACGCGAACCGAGCCCCTACGAGGAGAAAGCCAGCGATATGGCTGGCAGGCAGCACCACCCCCTGCCTTGGGGCGACGATGCCATGCTGCTCGGCTCCAATGCCTTTGCGGTCAGCCCCGACAAATCGGGTGGCACCACCGCGCTGGTCGTCAATTCGCATCAGCCGCTGCGCGGCGGTGTCGCGTGGTACGAGATGACGGTTGAGAGCGAGGAAGGCTGGCACTTCACCGGCGCCAATTTCCCTGGCTCACCCTTCGCCTTTGTTGGCCACAACCGCCACCTAGGCTGGACCAACACGGTCAATCGGCCCGATATGGCCGATGTCTACCAGCTCGAGATGAATGACGACGGCACCCAATATCGGCTCGACGGGGAATGGCGTGATCTAGAGCGCAAGACCGTCACCCTGCCGGTGAAGCTCGGTCCGATAACCCTGCCGATCCGACGCGAAGTGCTGCGCAGCGCGCATGGCCCGGTGATCGAGAACGACAACGGCTTCTTCGCCGTCCGCTATGGCGGGATCGACCAGATCGATCAGCTCGATGCTTATTACCGCATCAACAAGGCAACTTCGTTTGAGGAGTGGCAGGCACAGATCGCGCGGATGGCGATCCCCAGCACCAATTTCGTCTATGCCGATGAGGGCGGCAATATCGCCTATATCTACAATGCGGCGATCCCCGATCGACCGACCGTGGAGGAGATCGAAGCCGATTGGCGCGGTGTGCTCGATGGATCGCGCAGCGATCTGATCTGGCAAGGCTCGGTTGGCTATGACGAGATCCCCAAGGTGATCAATCCGAGCTCTGGCTGGGTCTACAATTCCAACAATGAGCCCTTCACCGCAGCCGGCGCTGCCGATGATCTCGACCCGGCCGATTTCGCACCCGAACTCGGGGTCGAGCTCAAGCAGACCAACCGCTCATGGAGAGCTTACAAACTGCTCAGCGAAGCCAGCCTGCTCGATCGCGAAACTCTCGAGAGGATCAAGTATGACACCGGCTATGAGCGCCAGGGCTATGTCGCGATGCTGTTCGATGATCTCGAAGCGCTCGAAGCCGACGGCGATCTCGCCGAAGCGCGCGATCTGATCCTGTCATGGGATTTCTTTGCCGATGGCGAAGGCCCGGCTGACGCGCTCGCTTATCTGCTGATCCGTGACTTCATGGCGGCAGAATACACCAATGGCGCATGGCCCGATGTGGCCCAAAAGCTTGCGGCGGCAGCCGACCATCTGCGCACTCATTTCGGGCGGCTCGATCCGCCAATGGGAGAGCTCGTCCGGCTACGCCAGGGTGATGTCGATCTGCCGCTCGATGGTGGGTCCGACACTCTGCGCGCGGCGACTTCGTGGGAAGTGCATGACGATGGCCGGTTGAGCTTGATCCATGGTGACAGCTTCATCCAATGGGTCGAATGGATTGAGGGCGAGCCGGTCAGCTCACGCTCGGTCCAGCCGTTTGGCTCAGCCATCACGCGGCCGGACAGCCCGCATTACACCGATCAGATGGAAATGTTCGTCAGTCACGAGATGAAGCCCGTCTATTTCTGGCGCGAAGACGTGTTGGCCAATGTCCAGCGGCGATATGTGGTTGAGTCTAACTGACACCAGTGTAAACGGGGCGGGAGAGTTTCGGGCGACCGGCTCCAACAATCCAAATGGAGGAATTTCAGAATGTCTGTAGCAGGAACCTACAACACCACCGTCAAGAGCCCGATGGGCGACCAGGCTGGCACCTTCACCGTTGAAGACAATGGCGACGGCACCTTCACCGGCAACATGGCCGGCGGCATGGGCTCGATGGACGTTGAAGAAGGCAAGGTCGACGGCAATACGCTGACCTGGAAGATGAACATGACGGTTCCAATGCCGATGACGCTCGAGTGTGAAGCTACGGTCGACGGTGACAGCATCACCGGCACTGTCAACGCTGGCGCCTTCGGCGCGATGCCGGTTTCGGGCACCCGCGCCTAAGCCGCACACTCTTTGAGAGTTTGAAAGGCCGTCGGAGCGCTTGATCTGGCGGCCTTTTTCGTTGGAGAGAGACGATGCGGCTTGATCACTAGGCGAGGCGTGGCACGATGTATGATCACAACGCCATACAGGACCTGATGATTTGACCGCCAATGACAACGCCCCGTTCAATGTCCAGACACCGGCCCTGCTGGTCGATCACGCGCGGTTCGTTGCCAATATCGCCCGACTCAAGGCCAAAGTCGGAATCACCCCTGGCAAGATCCGCCATCGCCCTCACCTCAAGACCGTCAAATCGGTCGAACTGGCGCGCACAATCACGAACGCGCTTGATACCGAGGCCATAACAGTCTCCACTCTCAAAGAGGCCGAGATCTTTGCCGAAGCCGGATTTCGAGACATCTTGTACGCGGTTGGGATCACGCCCTCTAAACTCGATAGGGTTGCGGCGCTCCGGCGCGCTGGTGTCGACCTCGCCATCATCACCGACAATCTCGCAACGGCAAAGGCGATCAGCGATTTCTGCACTACAGCGGATTGCGCGATCCCGGTGCTGATCGAGGTCGATGTTGATGGCCATCGCTCCGGGGTTGTGCCCGAGGACAGCGAAACGCTGCTGACTATCGCGGCGGCGTTAAGTAAGGGCACGGTTGTGAACGGTGTGATGACCCAAGCAGGGGGCTCCTCCTATGACGCGCGTTCCGAGGCTGAGATGCGGGATTGCGCTGCAACAGAGAGAACTGCCGCTGAGACCCTGCGCGAGGCTGGCTATTCCTGCCCGCTCGTCAGCATCGGCTCGACCCCAACCGCTCTGCACAGCGATGATCTAAGCGAGGTCACTGAATTGCGCGCCGGGGTCTACGCCTTCTTCGATCTGGTTATGGCTGGGCTAGGCGTGTGCGATGTCGATGAAATCGCGCTGTCAGTCCTGACCACAGTGATCGGCCACCAGCGCGACAAGGGCTGGGCCTTGGTCGACGCCGGTTGGATGGCGATGTCGCGCGATCGCGGGACTGCCAACCAGCCAATCGACCAAGGTTATGGTCTGGTCTGCGATGTCAGCGGCCGAGTGATCGAGGATGTCATTATGATCTCGGCCAATCAGGAGCACGGCATTCTGGCCGTCCGCACGGGCAGTGATCGCGCACTGCCCGATTGGCCGGTCGGCACCCAATTGCGGGTCCTGCCCAATCTTGCCTGCGCCACCGCCGCACAGCACAGTGAGTATCTGCTGGTCGGTGGCTCAGGCGATGTGCTTTCAACCGCAGAGCGATTCAACGGTTGGTGAGGGGCATGATGACTCACGCCCCGTCGCCCCACATCAGCCAGACGAAAGACAGGGTCTCCGTTTCTGAGCCATTCCAGAAGGTCACTGGAATGTTGGGCGGCGAAAACACCATCTCTCCTGCCTTGGTGACAAAGGGCTGTCCTCCGATTTCACCAACGGCCTGTCCCGAGGTCACAATAACCATCCGTGGAAACGGGACGGTCAGGGTCGGCGCCTGCTCGCGCCCGAGCCCTCCGGGGATGTGATAGACCGCGCTGCGGAAGTCCTTGTCGTAATACAGCGCTGTCGCCGGGGCTCCATGCACCACGCGGCTGTGAGCGACGCCAATCGGGATGACTTCAGGCATGCCGCGGGTCCAGAAATGCGCGATCAACGGACGGATGATCGCATCGTAATTGGCGGGCTTTTCGTAGCCCTCGGTCGTGAAGATATCGAGCGGAGTCAGGTCCGCCGAGGTTGCCGCTCCCATGGCTGTCAGTCCATTCCAGACTCCTTGGTCGAGCAGATTGAGCGTGTTGAGATTGGCGGTGAAATAGAGGAATTGCCGGTCCCCGAAGCCCTCACTCAATTCGACTGTGCGCTTCCCATCCTCGCTGGTGGAAGCAACGGTCCAACGCTGGCCGTTCACCTCAATGCCAAAGGTCTGGTCGATTGCCATGGGATCCTTGGCATAATCCTCGACGAACCTCTCGATGATAGGCTCAATCACTGCCCGCGGATCGGGCTCTCTGTTCTGCGCAAGAGCCTGCGTACTAGTGAGCGCTGCAAGCGCAGTCAGCGCAGCGGTGGATTTTCGAAACATTGCCATCACTTGGGTCCTTTCTTAGGTAGACGCAGGACCTCGGAGCCCAAGACCTTGGAGCCAGCAAGCTTGCATGAATGAAGCGCCAACCGAAATTCACGAAGCGCAGGCGAATGCATTTGGTGATGCACGAATGACCTGGGCACCGGCACGCCCGCTGGCGAGCTGGGCAATCACCATGGGCGCTGGAGGCCTGTTTCTGGGATTCATTGGCGCGACCGATTCCTACCAATATGCGCTGCCGGTTAGGCTCGGATTCTGGCTGGGACTGTGCGGCGTCGCTGGTCTGCTTGCCGTTTCGATCGAAGCCGCACTGGCGCGATTTGTCCTGCGCAAGCGCGGCATGGTGATCTGGTGGGCAGCGCTAACCCTGTGCCTTGCATTGGCGATGGTTCCGGTGATCTTCCTGGTCAATTCCACAGGAGCGTCCTCTCCGATCGCGGATTTGCCCGTCTTCGCCAGAAACTCCCTGGCCATCAGCGCGGCTCTGGTCGCGCTGCGGCTCGGGATCGGAGCGCTGCTGTCTCAAAGTCAGGTGTCAGCGGCACCGACTGCCGCCACGGGGGAGCAAGATCAAGCGCAGGCGCCGATCTTGAGGCGGCTGCCAGGAGCGCTTCAATCGACTCGGCTCTTGGCGCTGAAGTCCGAAGGCCACTACGTCCAAGTCTACACCGATATGGGCAATCACCTGCTGCTGATGCGGTTCGGTGACGCGGTCGATGAAACGGCTCCAATCGATGGCATGCAGGTGCACCGTTCGTGGTGGATCGCACGGGCCGCAATTGGATCGGTCGAACGGTCCGAAGGCAAATGGGAGATCGTCGTTGGAGAGTCCCTCAAAGTTCCCGTGAGCCGCACCTACAGATCGAAACTGCGCGACAAGGGCTGGGCCTAATACTCGATATCGGGCAGCCGCAATTCCTTTTGCGCAACCGGATCATAAGCGATCCCTTCGCGGTACTCGAGCACGCCAGGAATCGCGCCGAGCCTGTTGGCATGCACCCGCCGTGTGTCGATCCAGGGCCCGATAGCGCGATAGTCCGCAGCCACGATCTCGGCACCCTCCAACTGAGACGGAACGAATTCACCACCCTTGAGGGGACGAATTGTCGCGGCAAACAGTCCGAAATCCATCCGAGCAATGCGCCCCAAATCGGCTTCCTCGGTCAATTCGGGATAGGGCGAAGGCTCCCATGCCGGCGCGACCAGCGAGGTTCCTAAATCCGTGATTTTGCCCGGCTCAGCGGTAAAGCCTACCGAACCCTGACAATGGCAGGAATACAGGATACTCGCATAGCCAACGCCGTAGAGCACATATTCGCCCGGCGGGACTTCGACAAACAAGACCCGAAGGTTCTTTTCTGGGCGTGCGTAGTGATGCGTAACTTTGATCGAGTAGAAATTGCTCACCTCTTCCCACTCAAACACGAAATCCTCGTAGGACTCCTTGCGTTCCTTGCGATCATATTCGGCCCGTTTGGCGGCTTCATAGGCCGCGAGCTCGGCCTCGCTGGGCACGCGCAAAAGCAAGAGATTGTTCTTGGCGTCGGGCTGCCGCACCAGCAGATAGGCCTTGTCCTGCTTGATCGTGACCGGCTCTTCTTTGCGGAACTGAACAAAGCCGGTGTCATCTTGGTTAGCCTCGACCGGTGCGGACAGGATCGCGGCGATGATGGCGAAAACACTGAACAAGCGCATCATGGATTGGCCTTTGGAGTTGGCGGGGTTGGACCGGAGGCGATAGCCGCGGCAATCGGGATCCAATTCTCGTTCTTCTCAAACAATTCCTGCCATTGATCCTTTCCCGCGCGGTAGCGAACATAGCCCCGCGGCGTGAGGCAACGGATCATAATGGTCTGCCGGACCGAACGCTCAATCGGGCCGTCGATAATCGCTCCGATTGCAAGGCCCACCAACCCGAAGTTCAGCCCGTCATAGGCGACAACCTGCCCCGCTTCATCGCGCCCCCAAGGCACGAAACCTGGCGCTGTACGTTGAGTTGTGCGCGACGAATGCCGTGCACAAGCGGACATGTCTCGCAGAGCATCTTCATAAGAAACGCCCGGCTTGTGAAAGACAACATATTTGCGCTCATCGCCCAATTCCTTCTCCGGCACGGCCAGGTCAGGGATCGGAGGGGGCACAGATTGAGCCGCCGCCGGAACAGCCCCAATCATCAAGAGCGAGGCGATAACCCCAGCAAATGCGCTTGTAATTCTCATTCTGCGCCCTCCTCTTCGAGCGTGTCGGATTGCCTAGTCTTCCTGGACAGCAGCCTCAGCATCCGCAGAGGCGCCATCGACAGCTTCCATTGCAGCCTCCGCCGCTGCTGCGGCGTCCAACCTTGCCTGCTCCGCGGCAGCCGCTTCCGCAGCAGCCTGTTCGGCTGCCAGCCGTTCGGCCTCCGCTGCCTCTTCGGCGGCAGCGATTTCGGCCCTCACATCGATGACGGTGTCGCGTTCGTAAGCGAGCACGCCCTCAACCGGCGGCATGCGAGCGACCCCGGCGCGGTAAAAATTGTTCATTTTCCCCGCAGCAAAGAGTTCAGCCTGTACCGCAGGAAGCGCGGACAGCGTGTCTGGAACGCTCCAGTCAGCGGGCTCTCCGGATCGCGGCGGCATTGTGTCCGCGAAAATCGACGACTGACGCAGCGCCTCGGGCGAGACCCAGGTGCCTTCCAGGAAATTGCCGAGCGATGTGATCACGCCGGGCTCAACTGTGAACTTGACCGATCCCATGCAATAGCAGGCACCAAAAGCACCAGCAGGCAATAGGGCCATAGGACCGTAATAGGTGTATTCGCCGGGCTCGAGCTCGATCAAGTAATCGAAATACTTGTCGCCATTGTCGAGCTTGCCCTTGTCGAAGACATATTGCGGGCCGTAGCCGACAAACAGGCGGGTCTCGATCGATCCGATTGAGAAGCTCTCCTCGGTCGGCTCGACTGGGCGCGGGCCAGGCTTGCGATCAGTCAAGCGGCGCTCATTCCAGCGCTCCAACCGGCGCGGATATTTCTCAATCGCTTCTTCAAGCTCTTCGCGCCATTCGGCTTCAAACGCAGCGATATCCTCGGCATCGGGCGCCTTGATGAAGGATCCCTGCGAACGCGCGCTTGAGCGGACGTAGATATAGCCCTTGTCTTCGCTCAGCACCTGACGACCATCAGCAAGCTTCTTGAGCTCGATCGCCTCATACTCAACCTCTTGCGCTGCGACAGACGGCGTCAGTGTAAGTGCCGCCGCCACACAGGCAGCCACTGCGGATATCCGGGTGAAAGTCCTGATCATGGCTGAAGCACCTCCGTGGTCGGTTGGTCGCCGGAGGCAACCAGCGCCTGGCGCAGCAGAGCGGTCTGACGCTTATCAGCGTTTTCCCGGCTCAAGCCTTCCTCGAAGTGGAACTCCTGCCACAGATCCTTCTTGAGGCCATAACGGTCGTAGCCCTTGTAGAACATGCAGGTACGTATGTTGATGCGCTTGAGCTTGCGCCGTTCGGCGCTGCCGAAGATCGCATCGGCCATTAGCCCGCCGATCATACCGCCAATGCCGCCAGCGAGAACCCCATATTGGGTCATCGCGCTGGCAATCGCACCACTGTCGACGCCCATGTAGACATTGATCCCGCTGCCAAGCGAGTCACATTCGCTGATATCGGCAAAGGCCTGGTCGAAGCTCGTATCGGGCCGGTGGAAGAAGAAATATTTGTCGAAGTCTTTCGGTTTGACCTTGCCATATTCGAACGCCAGCTCGGGCATATCAATCGCCGCCACTTCTTCTTCACTGAACTCCCTGATGGGAGGCTCAGTCTTGATCGCTTGTGCCTGCGCTACCCCTGCCAAAGGCAGGAGCAACAGCACCAGGTATTTGGATTTCATAGTGCACCCCTCGTCTCGCCCCGAAGTTGCGTGGCGATTCGTCCAAGAAGTACGAAAAGGAGCCGGAATTCAATAGGAAACAAATGCCATTCGCACCGCGAATTGGGGATTATCAGTTCTCTTCGGAGTTCAGGACAAATTTCATCAGCAGGGTGCGCTGGCGGCCCGAGAAATTGTCGTCTGAAGCGATGTAGAGGAAAGTCTTCTCCCCTTCCTCGCGCACGGCCAGCCCTTCGAAATTGTCCGTGGTGAGTGGTGGTGCGAGAACCAACAGCTCGCTGCCCTCGGTCCGATCCGGTCTAATCGTCCCAACGACAATCGAATTCCCCTTTGTAGGGCCGTAATCCCGATACAGCATGTAGGTCGTGCCATCGCTGGCCGTATCAGCATCGGTCGGCACCGCGCCCAGCCGAGCAATCGAAGGGAGCGTGCCAGCCGCAAACGTCTCGCTCCTCCCCTCGGCTGAGAGTCTCGCACAAGTAGACCGTTCCGCCCCGGTTCTGGCTTCGACGCAGCCGATCCATTGGCCTGCGAAGCTGGTCATTGCCTCAAGCCCCTGGTTGTCACCCAGCTCGCCCAGCAGAGACTCAGGTTCAATCTCTGTCGCGATGGGGATGCCGCCCAGCTCAGGATAGCGCCACACCCGATGGGTCCGCTCAAACCCGATCAGCCAGCCACCGTCGGCGCTGCGGGTCAGGCTTTCCGAATCGCCCATTTCCTTCCCGGTCAGGGCCTCCCCTTCGAGGCCGAGCAGCGGTCCGCTTTCGATCGAGCGAAGGTCGATGAGGCGCTCATCCTGCTCTTCCAATGTCAGCCAGACCCAGCGCGCGTCGTCAGTGATCGCCAGCAACCGCCCACTCTCCGCATCCCAGCGCAGACCTGACAGACCGCCGATATTCTGCCCCATCCGCGGGATGTCGAGCCCGCCCAGATAGGTCAGTCGGCCGATCTCGGTCCGATCCGGATTTGCCGGATCGAGCGCGACCCGATGCAGCTCATCATCATCGGGTCGCGGTGCATGGACATAGGCATAGGCCGCTGCGAGAACCGCGAGCAGCAGGAGAACCACCAGCCACAGCCTGCGGTTGGTGAGGAAGCTCATCTGACCTAGCCCAGCTTGTCCTTGAGGATCTGGTTGACCACTTGCGGGTTGGCCTTGCCCTGCATCGCTTTCATCGTCTGGCCGACGAAGAAGCCGAACAACTTGTCCTTGCCACCCTTGTACTGCTCAACCTTGTCCTGATTGTTGGCGAGGATCTCATCGATCGCGCTTTCAATCGCACCAGTGTCAGAGACCTGCTTGAGCCCTTCGGTATCAGCGATCTCTTCCGGATCGCGGCCGGTCGTGAGCACCAGCTCAAAGATTTCCTTTGCCTGGCCACCAGAGATTTCGCTCTTGTCCTGCATCGCCAAGATAGCGGCCTGCGCTTCGGCAGTGGCATTGGCGGGATCGGCCTCATCACCCGCGGCATTGATCACGCCCGGCGCGACCGCGAGCGACCAGTTGGCGACCTGGGTCGCGATCGCCTTCTCATCCTTGCCAGTGCGCTGGGCAGTCTCGCCCAGTAGTGTTTCGAACCGCGCGAAGCTCTCAACCTCGGCCGTCAGCGTGGCGGCGTTGTAATCGCTCAGCCCCAGCTGTTCGGCATAGCGTTTGCGCTTGGCGTCTGGCAGCTCGGGCAGGCTCGCTCGGCAGGCCTCAAGGAAATCATCCTCCAGCTCAAGCGGCAGCAGGTCGGGATCGGGGAAATAGCGATAATCATGCGCGTCTTCTTTCGAGCGCATGGTTCGCGTGGTTCCCGTGCCCGGATCGAACAGGCGGGTTTCCTGATCGACCGTTCCGCCGCTCTCGAGCACATCGACCTGGCGGTTGGCTTCATACTCGATGACTTGCATCACAAAGCGGACCGAATTGACATTCTTGGTCTCGGTCCGCGTGCCAAATTCGTTCTCTCCGGTCCGGCGCACAGAGACATTGACGTCGGCCCGCATCGAGCCTTCTTCCATATTGCCATCGCAGGATCCGACATAGCGCAGGATCGAGCGCAGCTTGCGGACATAAGCCCCGGCCTCCGCCGGTGAGCGCATATCGGGCTTGGAGACGATCTCCATCAGCGCGATCCCGGTGCGGTTGAGGTCGACATAGGACATGGTCGGGTGCTGATCATGCATCAGCTTGCCAGCGTCCTGCTCGACATGGATCCGCTCAATCCCGATCACTTTGTCTTCGGCGATCCCGGCTTTCTCGTCCTGTTCGATGGTGAGCTGACCCTCACCCACCAGCGGGTGGTAAAGCTGGCTGATCTGGTAGCCCTGCGGAAGGTCGGCGTAGAAGTAATTCTTGCGGTCGAACCGTGACCATTTGTTGATCTGCGCGTCGATCGCCATGCCGGTACGGACAGCCTGACGAATGCACTCGCGATTGGGCACTGGCAGCATGCCCGGCATGGCCGCATCGACCAGGCTGACCTGGGTGTTGGGCTCTGCCCCGAAGGCGGTCGACGCACCGCTGAACAGCTTGGCATTGGAGGTCACCTGCGCGTGCACTTCGAGGCCAATTACGACCTCCCACTCGCCGGTTGCGCCCTGGATGCGATATGTACTCATCTCAAACTCTCGTCATTCCCGCGAAAGCGGGAATCCAGTCCCACTTCCGCGCGTTGTAGCCTTGGATCCCGGATCAAGTCCGGGATGACGAAAAAGGGGAGTCACCCCGCTGTGTCGTCGTCATCTTTTGGCAGCTGCTTGCCCGTCTCGCTGTCAAACCGCGCTTCGCCATGATCGATCGTCTTGGCAAGATACATCACGACCCCGCCGAGGATCACAAAACACACCAGAAAGATCGTGGCGAAGAGCATTGGCTTTTCCCTTAGTTGGCCATTCGACTTGGTTCAATCATCGGCTTGCTTCCAAGACGCGGCTTTTTGCTTGGACCACTTCCGTGCCGGTTCTTCGATCATTCGCCATGTCACGAAGGATGCAACGACAGTCAGACTGATCATGGCGAGCACCAGCAGAGCCGTGACCCCCTCACTGGCGACGATCCAGTCGGCACCGCCAAGCCCGCTCCGGACCAGTTGAGTGCCGATGAACCCTTGCGTCAATGCCAAGGCGTCAAACATCCGCCCGATTACCATGCCGTGCATCAGATAGATCGAGTAACTGAGCGCGCCGAGCCAGACAAAGCTAGGCAAAGCCAACAAGCGGCTGACTACACCACGCTCATAGGCAAAGACCAAGACAAGTGCGGCAAAGGCGACAACCACGAGCGGGCGCATAGGGAGAAGCAGAATAAGGCCAAACACCAGGATTAGGGCCAGTGCCTCCAGCACGCTGGCCAGCCAGTGCGGTGGCTCCCACGATCGGACCTTTCCCCAAAGCTCATACAGTGCGAGGCCCAGACCAAAACCCAGCAAGCCGCGCTGCACATCGATCCATTCCGGTGTGCTCAGCCAGACTATGGTGGCGGCTGCGATTACCGAAACCAGCAGCCCGATCAACCAGGCCTTACGTCCGGCGGCAACGAAAATCACAGCGCCAAGCAGGTAGAGGCCGATCTCGACCGAGATCGACCAACTGGACACACTCCATGGGCGATCTCCAGGATGCAGATAGGCCTGTAGCATCATCGCCGTTGCGGGAAGCGTTGAAAGCTCACGGCCTTCACCAAAGGGCAAACGCCCCTGCAATGGCCCAAGATCTCCCAGCAAAAAGAATACAAGCTCCAGCAAAACAAACAGCGCGACCACGAATACGTGCAGCGGCCAGAGCCGAAAGAATCGCAAGAACATGAACTTGGCGACCGAGAAACCCTCACGCAACTTCTCGCCATAGCCGGCAGCGATCACGAATCCTGACAGGACGAAGAAGAAATCCACCGCGAAACCACTGCGCGAATGCAGCGGGTTGTCGAGGAACCATGCCGTCCCCCGGATGTGTCCGATTGCCACTGCCAGAGCTGCTATGCCGCGCCAGGAATCCAGCACGATGAAGCGGTCGAATGTTTGCGACCAGCCGCTGCTCGGCGAATGCTCGGCGCTTACCACCACTTCTCCGGCCGAGCTTCGAACCCTGCGCGTTGCTGAATCGCCAGACCGGCATCCAGCACACTCTGCTCGTCAAACGCCTTGCCAACCAGCTGCAGGCCAAGTGGCAGTCCGTCCGAATTGGTGGTCAACGGAACGCTCATTGCAGGCAGGCCAGCCAGCGAAGCCGGCACCGCGAAGACGTCGTTGAGATACATCGTCAACGGGTCTTCATTGAGCGAGCCCAGTGGGAAGCTGGCGGTCGGCGTGGTCGGCGCCAGGATCAGGTCGCAATCGGCCCAGGCGTTGTCATAATCGCGTGAAACCAGCGCGCGCACCTTCTGCGCCTGATTGTAATAGGCATCGTAGAAGCCAGCCGAGAGCACATAGGTGCCGATCAGAATGCGGCGCTTGACCTCATCACCGAAGCCTTCGGCGCGGGTTGCGGCATACATATCCTGCAGGCCTGCTCCCTCTGGCAGATCACGCAAGCCGTAACGCACGCCGTCATACCGCGCGAGGTTGGAAGAGGCTTCGGCTGGTGCGATGATGTAATAGGCCGGCAGCGCATATTTGGTGTGCGGCAGCGAGATATCGACGATCTCGGCGCCTGCATCGCGCAGCATTTCCATGCCCTGTTCCCAGCTTGCCAGGATCGCCTCATCAGTGCCGTCCATACGATATTCGCGTGGGATACCAACCTTCTTGCCGGACAGATCAGCGTTCAGAGCCGCTTCCCAATTGGGCACGTCCATCTGCAGCGAGGTTGCATCCTTGGGATCAAACCCGGCCATGGCTTCGAGCATGATCGCGCAATCTTCGACCGAGCGCGCCATCGGCCCAGCCTGATCGAGCGAGCTGGCGAAGGCGACGATACCCCAGCGCGAGCAGCGCCCATAGGTCGGTTTGATCCCGCAGATTCCGGTGAAGGCGGCAGGCTGGCGAATGGAACCGCCGGTGTCGGTCCCCGTGGCAGCCGGAGCAATCCGCGCAGCAACCGCAGAAGACGATCCGCCCGAAGAGCCGCCCGGCGACATCGCCGAATTGCTGCCAGCCTTGCGCCAAGGCGAAGAGACATTGCCGAAATGGGAAGTTTCGTTGGAGGAGCCCATCGCGAACTGATCGAGATTGAGCTTGCCCAGCATGCCCGCACCAGCGTCCCACAATTTCTGCGAGACGGTGCTCTCGTATTCGGGCTTGAAGCCTTCGAGGATGTGGCTTGCCGCAGTGGTCTGCACGCCCTGAGTGGCAAACAAATCCTTCATCCCGATCGGCACGCCGGCCATCTTGCCCAGCGCATCACCCTTCGCGCGCGCGGCATCCACTGCATCAGCGGCAGCCAGAGCGTGGTCAGGCGTGGTTACGATGAAGGCGTTGAGCTCAGCCGCAGCTGCGACCGCTGCGTTGAAGGCTTCGGCCACTTCGCGCGCAGAGAAGTCACCTCCGGCAATTCCATCGCGGATCTGTTTGACGCCAAGGTCTGTGAAATTGCTCATTACTCGATCACCTTGGGCACGCCGAAAAAGCCGTGCTCTGCCGCCGGAGCATTGGCGAGCACTTCATCACGCTTGCCGCCGCCAGTCTTGGGATCGGCGTCAACTTCGTCTTCGCGCAGGCGGAGCGTATTGGGGATCACCGCACTCATCGGTTCAACCCCGGATACATCGACTTCGCCAAGCTGCTCGACCCAACCGAGGATCTGGTTGAGCTCTGGCACCATGCGTTCCAATTCTTCGTCGCCCATCTTGATCCGCGCCAGCGACGCGATCTTGGCGACAGTCTGTTTGTCGACCGACATTGCTGTGTGTCCTTAATTGCCGGTTGGTGGTGTCGGTCCGCCTTCGGGCGGTCCGCCGGCCTGCATGACCTGCTGCAGGATACCAAGTTTGCGATCAAATTCCTCGCGCGGCATGAAATCCACCAGCTCAACCTCGAAGATCAGATCAGCATTTGGCGGGATCGGCGCGCCGGGAGGCGGTTCAGCGCCATAGGCCTGATCCGAAGGGATGAACAATTCATACTGACCGCCCTTTTGCATTTGGACCGCACCCGCGGTGAAACCAGGCAGCATCTGCTCTAGCGGAAGCGGTGTGCCGTCCGGAAAGATGCCTTCAACCGGCAACGTCACATCCTGAGATTCGTCAAACACCTCGCCGGTATCGGCCAGCGTGCCCTTGTAACGGACAAACACCACGTCTTCAGCGGTCGGGTTGGGCCCTTCACCAGCGACGATCGTGTCGAGGCTAAGCCCCTTGGGCAAAGCCGACCAAGCCAATGCGGCTCCGACAAGAATTGCGATAATGACGCCAAGCCAAAGCTTGGTCAGCGACCGCTTTGCCACGGGCTGGATCGGTACGCGGGTAATCTCTGTCATGGCCTATCCTGAAGACTGTGCGTCCTGAAATGCAAAGGGCGCGGAAGAAACATCTCCCGCGCCCTTTGGCGTATCCGTTTTGGGGTTTCAAGCGATACCGCAGTCGAAACCCGTTGCAGCACCTTATTTGATGCCGTCGCGTTCCATGCGCTTACGCTCAAGCTTGCGTGCGCGGCGAACCGCAGCAGCCTTTTCACGGGCGCGCTTTTCGCTGGGCTTTTCGTAGTGACGACGCAGCTTCATTTCGCGATAGACACCTTCCCGCTGCAGCTTCTTCTTGAGCGCGCGCAGGGCCTGGTCGACATTGTTATCGCGAACGATGATTTGCATAAATTCCACTACCTCACTTCAATACTCTATCAAAATCCTCAGGCCCGCCAAAACAGCGGAAACACGTCCGAAGATCTCAACGAAAAATGTGCCGAATCCAAT
Organism: Erythrobacter sp.; assembly: GCA_965249945.1. GTDB lineage: Bacteria > Pseudomonadota > Alphaproteobacteria > Sphingomonadales > Sphingomonadaceae > Erythrobacter. The sequence continues at coordinate 2,938,222 of OZ252258.1, forward strand.
TCGGATCGGCTCGAACAGCGCGCCACTAACCAAATCTGTAGGAAAACGCAAGCAAATCGCTGCCTGCTGGCAGACAAGCAGCGCTATGCAGCGCGGCAATGCCCCGCTAAAGGCTGAGCGATGTCAGGGACACCCACACCTCTTATTGCCACCAGCTTCGTCGCCCTCGGCGGCGCAATTGGCGCAGTTGCGCGCTACCAATTGGGTCGATTGATGACGCATTGGTTGGGCGCCAGCGCTATTATGGCTTTCCCCTGGGCGACGCTGGCCGCGAATGTACTGGGCTGCCTGGCGATCGGGCTTTTGTTTGGCTGGATGGGTAAGACCGGAGTTGGCGAAGGTGAAACGGCCCGGCTGTTCCTGGGCGTCGGCGTGCTTGGCGGCTTCACCACCTTCAGCGCATTCAGCCTGGAACTGATGGTGCTGATCGAGCGCGGACAATCGGCTTTGGCTCTGGGCTATGGCGCCGTCTCCGTGCTGGCCGGACTGACCGCGCTCTACATCGGCTTGATCATCATGCGGCTGGTGGGATGACGGGTAAACCAAGCCAGGATGTCCGCCAATTCACTGTGGGCGAGGACGATGACGGCGTTCGGCTGGATCGCTGGTTCAAACGCAATCTGCCGCAAATCGGCTTTGCCACCGTCTCGCGCTGGGCGAGAACCGGACAGATTCGGGTCGATGGCAAGCGCACTAAACCCGAAGATCGACTCGAGACCGGGCAAGTCTTGCGAGTTCCCCCCGGCGGCGAAGCCAAGGGCAAGGCCCCGCGCAAGCGCCGCGAACTGAGCCAAGCGGACATTCTCGAAGCGCGCAATATGGTGATCCGGGAGGCGCCCAGCGCAATCGTCCTCAACAAACCTCCGGGTCTCGCCACCCAAGGCGGCAGCAAGACCACGAAACATGTCGACGGCCTGCTCGATGCCTTTGTCGAGGATGATGACACCCCACGCCCTCGACTGGTTCATCGGCTCGACAAGGACACCTCTGGCGTCCTGCTTATCGCCCGCACTCCGGGCAGCGCGGCAAGTTTCTCCAAGAGATTCTCCGGCCGAAGCGCGCGCAAAGTCTATTGGGCCTTGGTCGTCGGTGTGCCGGAGGTACGCGAGGGCACGATTGACGCGCCGCTCGCCAAACAGCCGGGAACCGGCGGTGAGAAAATGCATGTCGATGAGGAGAACGGACAGAGCGCCAAGACCCGCTATCGGATTGTCGAGCGCGCGGGCGCGCGGGCAGCTTGGGTTGAGCTTGAGCCGTTAACCGGCCGCACCCACCAATTGCGGGTGCATATGGCTGCGATTGGCCACCCAATTGTCGGCGACGGCAAATATGGCGGTCAAGACGCCTTTCTGACCGGCAGCATCAGCCGCAAGATGCACTTGCATGCGCGCCGCCTGATCATCTCCACGCCTGAGAGCAAGGGCACGGGCGGCAAGCTTGACGTCACCGCGCCGCTGCCGCAGCATTTCGCCGCGAGCATGGAAGCGCTTGGCTTTGAAGTGAGCCAGAGCGACGCCTCGCCGATGCGCAATGAGGCGCCCGAGCGCACGCCAGCTGAGAAGAAGCAGGCAGCGCGGGCGCACGCCAAGCAATATCGCAAAAGCCGCCGCGGAGAGCGCCGCAGCCGTACGACCTCGAAGGCAACCACAAAGAAAGCTAAGGCTAATGCAAAGCCCAAGGGGCGCCGTAAGTGAGCGCTGCCGGAAATCGTCGCAGACTCGCCGTGTTCGATTGCGATGGCACGCTGGTCGATGGGCAGGCCATGGTGTGCGACTCAATGGAGCACGCGTTTTCATTGGCGGGGCTTGCCACACCTGATCGCAATGAGGTCCGCAGGATGGTGGGTCTCAGCTTACCGGTAGCGGTCCGCTATCTTGCCCCCGAAGCCGACGAGCAGACCGCGCGGAGCGTCGTCGAATTTTATAAGTCTGGATTTAGAGAGCGACGGCTCGACGGATCACTTGAGGAGCCGCTCTATGATGGCATTCGCGAGCTGCTGAACAAGCTGCATGGCGACGGCTGGTTGCTCGCTGTGGCGACCGGAAAGTCTGATCGCGGGCTGCGCGGCTGTCTCGAAATGCACGGCCTGTTGGACATGTTCGTCTCACTCCAGACCGCTGATCGCCACCCTTCGAAGCCAGACCCGGCCATGCTTGAAGCCGCGATATTCGAGGCCGGAGTGCAGGCCAGCGAAACCGTCATGATCGGCGACACCAGTTTTGACATGCTGATGGCTCAGCAGGCCGGGGTTCGCGCCGTCGGGGTAGCATGGGGCTATCACGAGCCGCAAGAATTGCTCGACACAGGTGCCGCGGTAGTGGCTGTTCGAGTTGAGCAGCTGGAGGAGTTGCTGTGACCGAGAACGACAAGATTCCTCCCGCTGAGAGGCAAGCGATTGGCCGCGCGGCCCTCATGAGCGCCGTAAGGATAGGCTCGCTCGCGTTCTTGCTTTTGGGTCTCACCATCGCCCGACGCGTTATAGAAGGCCCCTATTGGCTCGGTGTTGTTCTGGCGGTTGGCGGCATGCTGATGTTCTTCTTTGGGCCCTATTTCATGGCCAAGAATTGGAAGAGTCAGAATTCTTCAGAAGGTGCGGACCAAAGCGAATGAAGCGATTCTATGATGAGGTCGGCGTGACTTCGACAGAAGCCGGCTGGCAAGTCACCTTGGATGGGCGTGGTCTCAAGACTGTCAAAGGAACGCCGCAGATTGTTCCGACACAGGCGCTGGCCACGGCCATGGCATCCGAATGGGACAAGCAAAGCGAGGAGATCGACACCACGCAGTTCGTCTTCCGCGACATGGCCGACTATGCCATCGACCTGGTTGCGGCGGATCGAACCGCGATTGTCACCAAGCTGCTCGCTTATCTAGAGACCGATACTTTGTGCTATCGCGCGGACCCGGAGGACGCTCTGTTCGCGCGCCAGCAAGATGTCTGGGAGCCGCTCCTCTCCGCATTCGAGGCTCAAGAAGAAGTCGAACTGGTTCGCATCAGCGGAATCATCCATCGTCCGCAAAGCGAAACAACGCTGGCAAAGCTGCGCGCCCGGCTGGAGCGGCAGGACCCCTTTGCCCTCGCGGGATTGGAGACGCTCGCGTCTCTGTCAGCCTCGCTCAGCATTGCCTGGATGGCGAACGATCCGAAATGCGACATCAACGCCTTGTGGGATGCAGCCAGCCTCGAAGAAGAATGGCAAGCCGATCTGTGGGGCCGTGATTACGAAGCGCAGGAGCGCCGCGAACGTCGGCGGGTCGATTTCCTCAAGGCGTTTGAGTTTGTCCGCCTGGCCAAAGATGCAGCCGCGACCGACTAGTTTACTGACTCATCCAGTCAGCAACTTCGGCGGCAACGTGATTGGCCGCACGATTGAGTGCAGGCCCGACCGTGCTCGCCTCGGGAGGAACGCCGCTCTCCTGCGCTTCAAACCTCTTCGTTTCGAAGGCCTGGCGTTGCTCTTCCCCTTCACCGTTCAATGAAGACTTGATCGCATCGAACTGCACAACCACGGACGAAGACTGCGCGTCATAGCCAAACTCGCGCAGGCTGCCTCGCAAGGTCGTTCCCGCGACAAGCGGAGCGTCATCGCTATCGATCACGAGGGTCTGGACACGCGAACGCAGCGTTTCGCCCAATAATGACCGAAACAGGCGCGCGGGCTTCTCGACCCAGAACGTATCCTGCAGATAGGCGATCTCGGTCTCGTTTACTCGGACCGGGATGCGCAGCACATCGAGCTTGGCCGGCACCTCAGGCACAAATATCGTGACAGAGCTTGCGCCGGTGATCGCTTTGGCCTCGATTGTGGACCCGCTTTCCTGGGAAGAAAGCGTCAACAGGCTCGCGGGCGGCTCAGCACCGCCGAAACTGACACATCCACCGAGCGTAAGCGCGGGGGTGAGCAAGGCGATACGGATCCAATGCGCTGAGATTGTCATCGTGAAGATCCTCTATTCCGGCTCATAATCTGGCAAAGTCTGGCCCTCCAGCAGCGACCCAATGCCCTGATTGTCGAGCTTTTCGGTCACCGCCCGCAGCGAGCGGCTGGTGGCGCGCAAATCCTGCAGAGTGGCCTCAGCGGCAGGAAGGGTCTGTTCGCGCAATTGCCTTGCGGCGGGCCTGGTGTCCTCAAGCGTGGCGGCCAAAGATGCGGCCGCCTTGTTCGCAGAATCGAGCGTGCCGCGCAGTTCTTTGGCCAGTTCAGGCCCTTCGCGGTTGAGCAGATCATTGGTGGTTTCAGTCGCTTGCTCAAACGCTTCAAGCGCCTCTCCGGCTTCCTTGAGCGCGGTCTGCAATTCGGCAAAGGTTCCGTCCAATTGCGGAGCAGCGGCTGCCAGCTCGCGCGTCAGGCGGTTGGAGTTCTGGAGAATCTCGGTCAGCTCCTGCTGGTTCTCTGGACCCAGCAAGAGGTTTAGGTTTTCGGTCAATGTCGCCAGCCGCTCTAGCAGCAGGGGGGCGCTGTTCAGCAGCGCATTGATGCCACCGTCTTTTGGCGGAATGACCGGGCGATCTTCCGGGCAGGCTGTGGTCTCACAGGTAATCGGCGGAGCATCACGGCGCGCACCATCGAGCAGAATGGAGGATACGCCGGTAAAGCTCGCCTGGATGGTCGCGGTGGTGCCGACCAGGATCGGAACGTCATCGCGCACCCGAATTCGCACTCGGACGAATTCGGGATCGTCCTGTGAAAGGGCAATCTCACTAACTTGCCCAACGGGGACACCAGCAAACGACACTTGCGAGCCGTTGGCCAGTCCTGAAACCGACTGAGCATAGAAGATATCGTATTCGTTCTGCTGGCCGCGACCAAGCTGCACCAGCCAAACGATGAACGCTGCCAGCGCCACCAGCAGAGCCAGTGTGACTGCGCCTACCCAAAGGTGATTGGCCCGCGTTTCCATGGTGACTCCTATGAACGCCCAAACAAGCGATTGTCCATCGCGTTGTCGATCAATGCCCTATCCATCAGCGCCTCGTTCCCGAGCCTGTTGTGCGGCTCGCCCGCGCGGCCCGTTGAAGTATTCATCGATCCAGGGATGGTCGGTCTCAAGCAATTCCGGGATCGTTCCGACCGCAATCACCTGCCTGTCAGCTAAGACAGCAACACGATCACAAATCTCATGCAGCGTATCAAGATCATGCGTGATCAGGAACACGGTCAGGCCAAGAGTTTGCTGCAATTCTCTGGTCAAGCGGTCAAACTTGGCCGCACCAATCGGATCAAGCCCCGCAGTCGGCTCATCAAGGAAAAGCAATTCTGGATCCAGCGCCAGGGCCCGCGCCAGACCAGCGCGCTTCTTCATCCCGCCCGAAAGTTCTGCCGGATATTTGGCAATCGCATCCTCTGGCAGGCCCGATAGCAAGACCTTGTAGCGGGCAATCTCGCTTCGCAATTCATCGCTGATTTCGGGGTAGAATTGCTTGAGTGGAACTTCCACATTCTCGCCCACAGTGAGCGTGGAAAACAGCGCGCCGCCCTGAAACAACACGCCCCAACGGCAACGCACGCCGATATCCTGGTCCGGGTCGATTCCGGTAATCTCGCGACCCAAGACTTCGATCCGGCCATGCGAGGGGTTCTGCAATCCGATGATCGAGCGCATCAGGACCGATTTTCCGGTACCCGATCCTCCGACCACACCAAGGATTTCCCCCGGGCGCACGGTCAGATTGAGGTTCTGATGGACAACAAAATCGCCGAACCGATTTTCGAGGCCCTGGACCACAATCGGCGGCTCGCCGCTGAACCTGGGATGTTCACCTTGCATGCTCATCCCCAACCCACTTCGGTGAAGAACACCGCAAAGAAGGCATCAAGCACGATCACCGCGAAGATTGCCGAGACCACCGCCATGGTGGTGCGCCGTCCGACCTCCTCGGAATTCCCCTGGACGCGCATGCCGTGATAGCATCCGGCCAGTGCGACGATCAGACCAAACACCGGCGCCTTGACCAGGCCAACCCACAGATCATGCGCGGGCACAACCTCCTGGATTCGCTCAAGGAAGGTGAAGAACGGAATCCCCAGCTCGAAATTGCCGACCACCGCGCCTCCGATGATCGCTACAATCGAAGAATAGAAACCCAGCAGGACCATCATGAAGGTGCAGGCGAGGATCCGCGGAATCACCAGCACTTCGATCGGTGAAATACCAATCGTGCGCATGGCATCGACTTCCTCGGTCAGTTTCATGGTCCCGATCTGGGCTGCAAACGCGCTGCCAGAGCGTCCCGCGACCATGATTGCCGTCATCAGCACCCCAAGCTCGCGCAGAGTAATCCGACCGACGAGATTGATCGTCAGCGCCTCGGCACCGAACTGCTCGAGTTGGACCGCGCCCTGTTGCGCAATCACGATCCCGATCAGAAAGCTCATCAAGCCGATGATCGGCAGAGCCGAAACACCGACCAGCTCCATCTGCCGAACCAGCGCCTTGCCCGGAAATCTGCTGGGGTTGCGCAGCAGGCTGCCCATGCCAATCAGAATCTGGCCAAGAAATCCAACAACGCCCTTGAAGCCTGCCTGGGCGTTGTAGACCTGCTCCCCCAATGCCAGCGGCACACGCTCCCACACCGGGCCGCGCGGTGGCACGATATCCGCGTCATTGCCGGCGTCTTCGACCGCAGCGAGCAAGCGCTGCGCGCGCGGGGACGCTCCGGTGATTTCGGCTTGGTGCTCGGAAGCCAGACGGCAGGTCAGCCAGGCGCCGACCGTGTCGATTTCCTCAACCGCCGACAAATCGATAGTCGCGATGGCGCTGGATATCTGCGCGACCTCGTGCTCAGCCTCGCCAATGGTCGAAACCAGCAAGGGCCCTGAGAATGCAAGGGTGGCGCGACCTTCTGCGTCTTCGGCAAGGGAAAACTGCGCTGCACCGTCCATAGAGCAAGGATATGCGGGGAAATGGAGGGCGAAACAAGCGCGCAATTGCGTTTCACGGCCGTTCGCCGGTTGCAGGGGGTTGGAATGACAAGCAATTTGCCGTCATATGACGGCACAACACTGCTTCAGGGAGAGGAGCATTGGACTATTTTACCGAGGAGCTGCGCGGCGATACTCTGCTGATAAGTCTCAGCAATCCGCCCTATAACTCGCTCCATGAAGGCGTTTTTGACGAAGGCACCGCCTACCTCCGCCAGATTGCCGCGACGCCCCCTGCAGGAGGGGTCGTCCTGACCGGTGAAGGAGCGGACTTCACCCGCGGAATGGATATCAAGATCGCGGCCAGTTTCGACGAGGCTGACGCTGATCGCACCCGTTATGCGATCAACCATTTCTGCGCGGCGCTGCACCAATTGCCTTGCCCTTTGGTGTGCGCGGTCAACGGACATTCGATCGGAGCGGGCGGAATTGTCATCCTGTGCGCCGATTGGACAGTGACTTCGCCGGGTGATCATCGAATTGGATTGCCCGAAGCCAAGGCCGGCCTGCCCTTCCCGACCGTTCCCCAAGCGATCCTCGATCACTGGCTCGATCCGGTCTGGCGGCGACGCCTGGCGCTGACTTCTGAGCTGCTCGGGCCTGAAGACGCGATAAGGGCCGGACTCGCCGACGAAGTGGTGCCAGCGGCGGACCTGCTCGACACCGCGCTCCAGCGGGCCGCACAGCTCGCCTCCCAACCTGCTTTTGCCGCCTGCAAGCGACAATTGCGAGCCAAGGCCAATGCCGAGATTAACGCGCTGCTGGCTTAGGGCGGAAGAAGTGTTGCGCTGCACTCAATCGGTTGGCATGGGAGGTGATATTCTTGGGTGCGCTCAGGCCTCCGCCTGAGCTTGGCCATGGCCTCCCACGCCCCCGCCCTTCCACCCAGAACCTACCGGGAGACTGTCCGGGTGGAAGGGCGGAGGGAGCGGGTGGCCTGGCAAATGAGTTAAAGCGAAAAAGACAAACATGACTCTACCGACGACCTTCAACCCGGCCGAAATTGAGGCGCGATGGTATCAGCATTGGGAAGAAAAGGGCCTGTTCCGGCCAGAGCGGCCCGATGCCGAACCCTATTCGATCGTCAATCCGCCGCCGAACGTCACCGGCTCGCTCCACATCGGCCATGCGCTCGACAACACGCTGCAGGATATTGTGATCCGCTATGAGCGGCTGCGCGGCAAGGACGCCTTGTGGGTGGTCGGCACCGACCACGCCGGGATCGCGACACAAATGGTGGTCGAGCGGCAGCTTGAGGAGCGCCAGGACAAGCGCACCAATTATTCGCGCGAAGACTTCGTCGATATCGTCTGGAAGTGGAAAGAGGAAAGCGGCGGAACCATCACCCGCCAGCTGCGCCGTTTGGGCTGTTCGATGGATTGGTCGCGCGAGCAATTCACGATGGACCCGCACTTCACCCAGGCCGTGCTCAAGGTGTTTGTCGATCTCTACAATGACGGGCTGATCTATCGCGACAAGAGGTTGGTCAATTGGGACCCCAAGCTCAAGACGGCGATCAGCGATCTCGAGGTTGAGCAGCAGACCATTCCCGGCGGTTTCTGGCACTTCAAATATCCGCTCGAAGACGGCGTTACGCTCGACGACGGGCGCGATTATATCGAGGTCGCCACAACCCGGCCCGAAACCATGCTGGCCGATATGGCAGTCGCGGTTCACCCCAGCGATGAGCGCTATGCCAGTGTCGTCGGCAAGCACGTGGTCCTGCCGATTACGGGGCGTACCATCCCGATTGTCGCGGACGAACACGCCGATCCGGAGCTGGGTTCGGGCGCAGTGAAGATCACCCCGGGGCATGACTTCAACGATTTCGAAGTCGGCAAACGCGCCGGGATCGCCGCGGCTGACATGCTCAACATGTTGGATGGCGAAGCCAATGTCTGCCAGACCGCTGACGGTCTGGTCCCGGAGGAATATCTCGGCCTGCATCGCTTCAAGCGAGACGGCGTCGCGGGCGCACGCGAGCTGGTGGTCCTGCGGCTCAAGGAACAGGGACTGCTGATCCCGCATGTCACCAAGACCAAGAAGGGCGAAGAGCAGGAGCTCGACGCCGAACCGCGCCAGATCGCGACCCCTTTCGGCGATCGCGGCGGCGTTGTGATCGAGCCGTGGCTAACCGATCAATGGTATGTCGATGCCGAAAAGCTCGCTGCCAAACCGATCGAGCAAGTCCGAAATGGCGATATCGAGATCGTCCCCAAAAGCTGGGAGAAGACCTTCTTCAACTGGATGGAGAACATCCAGCCGTGGTGCGTCTCACGCCAGCTGTGGTGGGGTCACCGGATCCCGGCATGGTTCGACGCAGACGGCAATGTCTTCGTCGCATTGAGCGAGGAGGAGGCACAGGCTCAGGCCGGTGCTGGCGTTGAGCTTATGCAGGATTCGGACGTGCTCGACACCTGGTTCTCATCGGCGCTGTGGCCTTTCGCCACTCTGGGCTGGCCGGAACAGACCGGTTTGTTGGAGAAGCACTTCCCCAACGATTTGCTGATCTCCGGGTTTGACATTCTGTTCTTCTGGGATGCCCGGATGATGATGATGGGTCAGTACAATATGGGGCAGGCGCCTTGGCCGCGGCTCTACCTCCACGGCCTGGTCCGCGCAGCTGACGGCCAGAAGATGTCCAAGTCCAAGGGCAATGTGGTCGATCCGCTCGGCCTGATTGACCAATATGGCGCTGACGCGCTGCGGTTCTTCATGGCGGCAATGGAAAGCCAGGGCCGCGACATCAAGATGGATGACAAGCGCGTCGAGGGCTATCGCAATTTCGCGACGAAGCTGTGGAACGCCGCGCGCTTCTGCCAGACCAATGGCATCAGCGCATCGACTACGCTCAAGGCGCCCGAGGCTCGGCTGGCAGCCAACCAGTGGATTATCGGCGAGGTTCAGCAGACACTCGAAGCCTTGGACGCGGCGATGGCCGATCTGCGCTTCGATGCTGCCGCCAACGCGATCTATCAATTCACCTGGTCGCGTTTCTGCGATTGGTATCTTGAGCTGATCAAGCCGGTCTTCGCCGGCGATCCCGACAGCCCGGCTGCGGTCGAAACCCGCGCGGTGGCCGGTTGGGCGCTCGACCAGATCCTGGTCATGCTGCATCCGTTCATGCCCTTCATCACCGAAGAGCTATGGCACGCGCTGGGTGAGCGGGAATATGAGTTGATCCTGGCGCAATGGCCCAATCCGCGCGGCGAAGTTTCCAAACAGGCAACCGACGCGATCGACTGGACGATCGAGCTCACCACCAATGTCCGCAGCGCCAAGAATGAGCTTGGCATTCCTCCCGGAGAGAAGCTTGCGGCCTTCCTGCCAGATGCATCGGATGTGGCTTCGCGCACGATCGAGCGCAGCAGCGCAGCCTTGGAACGACTCGCGCGGCTGACGCCTGTCACGATTGGCGAGGCTCCAGCGGGGCCGGCGATGCAAGTCACCGCCGACGGCGATGTGTTCGTGATCCCGCTCGAAGGGATTATCGATATCGACGCCGAGAAAGCCCGGCTCGAGAAAGCGCTGGCAGCTTCGCGGAAGGAAGCCAAGTCGCTCGAAGGGCGGCTATCCAACGCCAATTTCGTTGAGCGTGCCAAGCCCGAAGCGGTCGAGAAGGCCAAGGCCGATTTCGCGCATCACTCCGCCGAAGCGGAGCGGCTTGAGATCGCGCTCGAGCGGTTGGGATAGGCAATGCTGCGCTGGCTCTCCGCTCTTGTCTTGCTCCTGCTCGCGGCGGGCTGCTCCGCCCAGGAGCCGGCTGAACCAGAGGAGCCGGATGTGATCACCGGCTATGTTTCAAGCGTGAGCACGATCAGCGAGCCATTCACTGAGGCTGATCCATGGCAGCAATCTGTGATCCTGGCGGCATGGCGTCAGGGTGATGGCCCCATCGAAGTCACCGAGCTGCACGTGCAACTCGCCGCTGACAGTGCATCGGCCCTGCGTGATGTGACAGCACAATTTCCCAAGCAAAGGCTGGTCCGGCTCAGACTTGCTGGCCCGATCACGCGCGGTGAGACTGTCTTCGAAGGCGAACTCGACGAAGCTCTCGGCCTCGGCGAAAGCGCTGAATTGCTGGCCGCCGCCGAAGCAATCTTCAATCCCGAACCAATCGAAGACGCCGAGTTTGGGACATTTCGCGCCGATGGCGATTGGCATGATGCCTTTGGGCAGCAGCGCGAATGGTTTGATCGGCCGGTCACCACTGTCCTGATGCTGCGCCCCTATGGGGCCGATGCCGCTGACCAGGCGCTGTCAGGACTGCGGGCAGTCTGGAATGATCGGGAGGCGCTCAACCAACAGGTTCGCGCAGCGATCGGCGCAGAGATCCATCAGCGCTGGTACGAAGACCATCGCGCAGCCGATGAACCCATGCTCGATCAAGCGGGCTTTGTCGCCAAGTTCGATCTTCGCGCCGTATCGGTCTGGCCCGATGGCCGGGCCGAGCTGATCTACTTTGCCGAGGATTTCTCCTGGACCTCCCGCGTCACTGCGCGGGTCAGCAAGGCGGACGGCGGCGAATGGTCGATCGAGCTGGAAGTCTGACAATTTTGCGTTTGGCGCAGATCGTTTAAGCTGACCATACCATGTCACTCGTGCTCGCCACCCAGGCTCCCGGAGAGCCCGAAATCTTCGCTTCGCTGCAGGGTGAAGGACCGAGCGCTGGCACGCCGGTCGCGTTTGTGCGGCTGTCGCGCTGCAACCTCGCGTGTAGCTGGTGCGACACGGCTTACACTTGGCATTTCGAGGGCGACAACCGGCCGCATCGCGATGACACCGTGTTTAACCGCAAAGCCAATCAGGTCACGCTGGACGCCAACGAGGTTGCCGCTCGGATCGAGGCTCTGGGGCGCAAACGGCTGGTCATCACCGGCGGCGAGCCGCTGTTGCAGGGGCGCGAGCTGTCTGACCTGCTGGCAGCGCTGCCAGATATGGAGATTGAGATCGAGACCAATGGCACGATCAAGCCCATCGGCCATGTCGACATCTGGGTCGCGCAATACAATGTCAGTCCTAAGCTTGGCCATTCAGGCAACTCAAGAGTGCTCGCGCAGGTGCCTGAGGCGCTGGAATTCTTTGCCGCCGACCCGCGCGCCTTTTTCAAGTTTGTGATCGCTCAGCCAGATGATGTCGCCGAAGTGCTCGAACTGGTCGGCAGCTATCGGATCAAGCCCGAGCAGGTCTTTCTGATGGCCGAGGGCACTGGCAGCGAAACCCTGAGGGAGCGGCAGACATGGCTTGCCCCTCTGTGTTTGGAGCACGGCTTCCGAATGTCAGATCGGCTGCACATCCATCTCTACGGAGATGAACGCGGAACCTAGCTGGGAAAACTTCTGTAATATTACAAATAGTTATTGGACGAACTGCGAGAGTCCCGGTAAAGAGATTCTCATGGGTCGCACCATCAGAACATCACTCGCCTTAGCGGGCACTTGTGCCCTGCTTGCTGTCGTCGGATGCGGATCCGACCAATCGAGCGCTCCACCTCAATTGATTGGCACTGCGCCAACGCCTCCGCCTATTGCATCTCCGCCGCAGACTATCGTTGGGATAAGCCAGACGCCTGCCATTGCTCAATTCTCAAGCCCATGGGGCCTTGCGGTTTTGCCGAACGGGGCGTTCCTGGTGACATATGGCACCAGCCCAGGTGGCATTGCGCTTGTTTCACCAGACGGCGAGAAGTCTGAAGTCAGCGGGGTGCCTGAGAACGCACGACTGCTTGATATTGCTGTCGAGCCGGGCTTCCTTGTAACTCGGCAAATCTACTTCACCGCTCTCATACAAGATCCCGACTCTACGCGGGTGGGCAGAGGCGCCGGAGACCCCGAACTTATTCCAGAACGCATGGTCGCCTTTCGCGCGGTTCTTTTCGAGAATGGCTCCAGTTCATTTCTTTCTGATGTCCGGGAGATCTTTCGACAGATTCCGACCATCACGACACTACCAGGCTCGGGAGAACCAGGTGGTCGGGTTGCCTTTGGTCAATCGGGTGACCTGTTCATAACGTCGGGAGACCGGCAGGAACTCAACGCGGAGTTCCTTCACTCGCTGGACAACAATCTCGGCGCAACGATTCGCATCAACCGCGATGGCAGCATCCCGGCGGACAACCCGTTTGTGGACACGCCAGACGCGCGCCCAGAAATTTGGACCAAGGGTCATCGCAATCACTACGGCATTGGATTTGCACCAGATGGGCGTTTGTGGTCGGCCGAACATGGCCCTCTCGGAGGCGATGAATTCAACCTCATATCGGAAGGCGGCAATTATGGCTGGCCTGCCGTTTCAAACGGTTCTCACTATGGCGGTCGGGCTATTCCTGATCACTCTGACGGGGATGGCTATGTTTCTCCTGCGATCACCTGGACTCCGGCAATCGCGCCGGGCGGCATGATCTTTTACGTAGGCAATGTCTTCGAGGAATGGAAAGGTGATGCCTTGATAACGGGATTAAGATCGCAAGCGATCATACGCGTTCGCGTCGATGGCGAAACGGCTGAGGAAGTTGCGCGTTACGACCTCGGCGCGAGAATTCGCGACATCGCGGAAGGCCCGCTAGGTTCGCTATATGTTGTGACCGATGGCGACACCGGCGAGCTGATAAGGCTTGAGCCGGAGTATGAATAGCGGCTCCGCGGCCTAGCCCTGGCTGCGCCAGCGCAGGACCACGCGTTCAACCGCCTCGTCTTCGCCGCCACCCTTGTTCCAAAGGCCAACGAAGCTCGGGTCTTCCGAAGCTGGTCGCTTGTTCTCTTCGAGCGTGTCGAAATTGACCCGGATCGGAATCGCGACACCCTCTCCGCAGACGATGCACTCGCGGTTGCGAAGCGCCGGGATGGAATCGAGGAAGCCGCGTGCGCCTTCGGGCATGGCTGCCTTCACGAACGCCTGGTCACGATCGTTGTTCAAACGCATCGAGATGATGGTGCCGCATTGCGACAGCACGCCTTCCGCCAGGTCGGACGGACGCTGCGTGATCAAGCCCAGGCTGATGCCGTATTTACGACCCTCTTTCGCGATCCGGCTGAGGATCTTGGCAACCGAAGAGCCATCCGAGTTCTTCTCATTCGGGACGTAGCGGTGCGCCTCTTCGCACACCAGCAGGATCGGCCGGGTTTTCTCTTCGCGGCCCCAGATCGCAAAGTCGAAGACCAAGCGGCTGAGAACGGCGACAACGGTCGAGGTAATGTCTGATGGAACGCCCGACACGTCGATGATAGAGATCGGCTTGCCATTGCCCGGCATGCGGAAGACCTTGCTGATGAATTCGGTCATCGTGTCGCCGACCAGCATGCCCGAGAACATGAATTGGTAACGAGGATCAGCCTTGAGCTCTTCGAGTTTGCCCTTGATCCGCATGTAGGGAGCGGAAGAGGTTGCCTTGTCGAGCTTGCCCATCTCATCTTGCAGATGGGTCGAGAGGTCCGACAGCAGATAGGGTATCGGGGAATCGACCGTGATCTTGCCCATCGTCTCAGCCAGCCGGTTCTTACTGCGGGCATGGAGCAGGCATTTGGCAAGAATGTCGGCATCGACCTGGCGCTCATTGCCGTCGCTGGTGAGCAGGACTTCGCAATGCTCTTCGAAATTCATCAGCCAATAAGGCATGTTGAGGTTCGACACGTCGAGGATCTGCCCGGTCTGACGAAATGCCGCCGAATACTCCCCGTGCGGGTCGATCATCACGATATGACCATTGGGCGCCGCCTCACAGATCCGGTGCAGGATCAAAGCCGCGCTGGTCGACTTACCGGTACCGGTCGATCCCAACAGAGCAAAGTGTTTGCCGAGCATCGCATCCACATAGAGACCGGCGCGAATATCCTTGGTCGGATAGACCTTGCCGATCGTGATATTGGCGCGGCCGTCGCTGGCATAGACTTGCTCGAGGTCGCGGGTCGTTGCCGGATAAACCAATGCCCCGGGAACCGGGTAGCGCGTCACACCGCGTTTGAAACCGTGAATGCGCCCGGTCAGCTTTTCTTCCTGACCTTCACCAAGGAAGTCGATATGCGCGATGATACCGCTTTCGCTGCGACGATCCTTGCGCTGATCGCGGACGTTGGCCAGAAGCCAGGCATTGCCGACCCGGATCTTGATCTGGCTGCCGACCTGGCCGGACAGGGCGATCGAGGGATCGCTGTCTTCCATGCACTCGTTGAGCCGCTGAAGATCGAAAGCGACCTGCGACCCCGAACCGGAAATCTCCAACACAACGCCGACTGGCTGACTCGCATTGTCTACTTCGTTGGTTTGCTGGGAAGCACTATTGGCCTGCATCTCCGCAACCGCTTCGGCTGCCTGATCCGTAGCGCGCGCGTCATTGGCGCCGCCCTGTGCGAAATTGTGATTGCTCATATCCGCCATCTGCGGTCTCAATCCCCTGGTTAATTAGCCTGGGGGATTGCCAGAACGGGGTTAAAATCGCGTCAACACTCTCTTCACGCGGCGGCGCGCAGAGCACCAGTTCTGCGTTCAGAGACGCGCGAACAGGCGGCCCGCAGCGAGCCCCATCCCGAGAGAAAGCAGGATCGCGCCCAGTCCATACAGCAAGGACCAGCGATTGGCCGTGTCGACCACGCGCCCCTCGAGACCGACTTTTTCTACCTGGATATCCGCAGTCGCGCTGGCAATAACCCGCCCATTGGCAATCGCGAAGGTTTCGGCCGTGTATTCTCCAGTGGTCACATTGGATGGCAGTGCGATCCGGGCCTGATACAGCACCCCTTCGGTGATGCGGACCCCGTTCATATTCTCTTTGTAGAGCCCCAGCCGCTGGCGCATATCGACCAGACCGCTGGCGAAGCGCTGTTGCTGTTCGGGATCGATCTGGCCCGATGGGCTAAGCTGGATGAACTCGGTTCCAAGCTCATAGATTGCCGCGGTGCGCTCATCGACGATCTCATCGATCGGGCTCGACGATGCAACCGCGAAGAAGGAGGGCGCAGAGCGGAAATCAGAGCTGTCCGCATTCATCCAGATGCCGGCGATCCGCTCCTTCTCGCGCAGGCGGATCGGCTCTGTCGGTCCCTTGAGAACAACAACAATATCATACTCGACGCCGCCACGCGGCCCCGAAGGATCGACGATAGCGCCATAGAGCAGCAGGTTTGCACCGGTGAAACCCTGACGCACTTCGATCCGAGACTGACTCACTTCCGGCACGAGAATGGGCTCGCGCTGTCCCTGCAGGAACATGGCTGCCAATGCGAGCAGAGCGAGCCGCGCAATCACAGCGGGCTTACCGTGTAGATCTCATCCGGCTGGACACCGAGGCCATAGAGCATGCGCAAAGCGACCAGGATCACAATCGCGGCGAGGACCAGACGCAGGATCTCTGGCCGAGCCTTCAAAGCAATCTGGGTGCCGAATTGCGCACCCATGACCGAGCCGAGCAGCAGCAGGCCTGCCAGGATGATATCGACTGCCTTAGTCGTCAGAGCATGAGTCATCGTTGTCACCATGGTGACGAACAGAATCTGGAACAGCGAGGTGCCAACCACGACATTGCCGCTCATGCCCAGCAAATAAAGCATGGCCGGAACGAGTATGAAGCCCCCGCCAACGCCCATCAGCATGGTCAGAACGCCTACAATCGTCCCCAGGATCAGCGGTGCCAGAGGGGAAATATAGAGCCCAGAACGATAGAACCGCCAACGGATGGGCAGCGAAGCCACCAGCGGGTGATGTCGCCGTTTGCGGGCTTGCTTCGACCCAGCCAGGCTTGGCCGCATGGTCTCGAGCGCCTCGCGCATCATCAAAAAGCCGATTGTTCCGAGCATCAGGACATAGAGCACACCAATTACGACATCGATCTGTCCGATTGATTGCAGCAAGCGGAACAGCAAAGCGCCGATCAATGCTCCTACAATCCCACCGCCAACCAACACGCCACCCATGCGGTAATCGACCCCATTGCGTCGTCGATGCGCCAAAACGCCTGACACGCTCGCCCCGGTCACCTGGGTGGCGGCCGATGCCGCGGCAACCGTCGGTGGAATCCCGTAGAAGATCAGCAAAGGTGTTGTCAGAAATCCCCCGCCCACACCGAATAGCCCGGACAGGATGCCGGTCACGAATCCAAGCGCGACGATCACCAGACCGTTCACTGACAGATTCGCGATGGGAAGATAGACATCCATGACTATCGCCTACCCTAGGGAGCGATTGGATAAAACCCAAGGTGCTGTGTGATTGCGACGATGGCCAGAGAATGGCCCAGCCAAAGGCTTAGAAATGGGTCGAAACCGTCGCCGCAATTCCTGAAGGGGGAAGCGCATCGCCCGCGATCCGCTCCCGCCAATCCAAAGACAGCCTGACGGGGGTGTCAGCCAATTGCGCGGTGACATGGATGCTTGGGCCGATATCGATCCGCTCAGCACCACGTTGTGCGCCCGCCCATGCTCCGGCTCCAACCCGCAGATTGTCGAGCCGAAACTCCGACAGGTCTCGCGAGACAAGCGCCTGTCCCTGAGCAAACAGACTGGCGTGCGTTCCGCTGACATAGCCGGCCTGGGCGTAAACCTCAGCGTCGACTCGGTCCGACAGCTCTATCGCCGGCAATTCCGTGGTCACAAAACCCGCCGCTCTGACTTCGGTGTCAGCGGGATGAACCGCCGTCTGAATTTCCAGATGCGATCGAATGGGCATGCTTGCAATTGGACGGGTTGAAACCCCCAAACCGAGCTGACTTTCGCGCGCCTCGATCAGCGCACGGTAGGTGCGGACAGCCAGCTGGGGCGCGCTCGAACCTGCGTCACCAAGTTTGTAGCGCAGAATCCCCCCCATCTGGTTCGCACCATAGAGCGGAGCGCTCGGCGTCGCCTCTTGGTGATGTGAAGCCTCGCGCCAGAACAACCAGGAATCGGCCGACCAACGTCGGTCCCGGACTTGCAAATGTGATTGGTCGGGAAGAGCCGGTCTCACCGCCGTTGTTGCACTGGCTAGGACCATAGGCTCCGCAGGTGATGTCTGCATGCGCAGAGCAGCGAGCCAAAGGCTCTGGTGCCTTTGTGACAGTCTCGCTCTTTGTTGCGACGGCAGCAGGAATGAGGTGACATCTGCTGTAGTCATCGCGGTGAATGCCAATGCGTGTCCAACGGGGCCGAAGCTGTTCACGTTGGCCCGAGAATCGGATTCAATCGTGAGCGCGTGCCCGTATGCCGAGCGGCCCGAGACTGGCAACGGGTCGACCGGCTCGGAGCGCGCCACTCGCGGCGTTTCGCGGAGCACGACATCAGAGAACGGATTGGACCAAATCATTGCGCGCCCAAGGACCCACAGGGAAAGCACCGCGGTCAATCCGATCAACGGAGCGCCCCGGCCGGATAAAACAAAAGCGCGGCTCATTGATACCAAACCGGTGTCGTAAGGTCGTGCGCTGGATGCCGGTCGTGGCTCGTCTTGTCCCAGGATTGGCCTTTCCCGGCGAGCGAGCGAATGTAGGCCATCATCGCCCGTCGGCCTGCCATGATGGCGATCACATTGGTGATTGGAATACGGGCAACAGCCCTCAGCCCCTCGATCATGCCATAGTGCCTCGCAGTGAATGCGAAGCGAAACCCGGCTCTCCAGAGTATTGCGATTGCGGTGGCTAGCAAGAGCAGCTGCTCAAACGAAGAGAACGCCAGTTCTGGCCTACGCGCATTTGGCGCCACTGCCGTGGTAATCAACGAAAGCAGCAGGAAGGAATAGGCCGCGAACAAAGCCAGGGCGGTGAGTGGGCCGCGCCGATCGCGGGCGCGCATCCAACTCTCAATCAAACCTCCGCGCCAACCCAATCGATCCCATCCCTGCAAGCAGATTCCATGAACCCAGCGCGTCTTCTGGCGCACAATCTGATTTAGCCGGGACGGGAAATACGCCCTCGTGGCAATCAATCGCCCTGATCGATCCTTGGCCCGTACAAACCGGCAGCGACCGCCCGAAGCGGCAACACTTAGACCCATTTCATAATCCTCGGTCAGCGACTCCGCTTCGAAGGGAAGCTGGTCAGGCCTGCCCGCTCGTAACAGCTCGAGTGCCTCGCGCGACATCGCACAGCCAACCCCGGCTGAGGGGAGGCCCGCTCCCAAAGCATCGCGGACGATCATCGCCTTGCCATGCGCTTCGGCGAATTCCTCACAATAATGGCTGCCCAGCCAGTGCCAGCCTTGCTGCGGCAAGGGCAAAACTGGGAGCTGCACGAAATCGGCCTTGGTTGGCGCTTCACCAATCGACTGATCCAACAGCGGCAATGCGGCAGGATCGACCAGATCTTCGGCGTCGTGGAAGACGACCATCTTGTATGCAAAGCCCTGGCGTGTCTCATCCTCAACCACGGCCTGAAACAAGCGATTGAGACAGTCGGCTTTGGTCGTGGGACCGTCACGCTCACAAATGACCAGGCGCAGGCGCCAATCATCCGAGACCGCGCTACCGACTGCGGAGATTGTGGCGGGATCATTCCGGTAGCAGCCGACATAAAGCCGCATCTCTGTCTGCGGCCAGGCAGCCAGGGCGTGCTCTATCGTTGCGGCGATGACCTTGTGCTCTTGCCAAGCGGGGATCAGCACAGCGGCCCTGCCCCCGAGCTGCTCTCCAGCAAGGCTTTGTGCATCAACAATCGCTGTCGAGCCTCTTCCAGTTAGCCGCAGCCACAGCCAGACACAGTCGATCGCTCCGTCATCGAACGCGCCGATGACGAAGATGATCGCGGCAAACAGGAACAGCTCGTGCTCGAGCAGCACAAGCCAATGCCACAGCCCAAAATCAGTAAAAGCCAAGGTGCGACCCCTTCGTTTTACGCGATTGGAGCCTAACCCGGCGTCTTAGCTCTTGCAACCGGGCGTACTTTTCGAAAAGGAGGGCGCGCAATGACTAGCACCAACTCCTCTCCCGCAGGTCCGATCAGTCGCATATTTGCACCGGTCCGAGCACTTTTCGTCAGCGATGCCTCGGCCGGCGTCCTGCTGATTCTTGTTGCAGCTGCCGCCATGCTGGCGGCCAACTCGCCGCTTTCGGGGGAGTATCGCGACCTTTTCTATGGCGATCTGGCGTGGACGCCGATCCCCAAGCTCGATGATCTGCACCTCTGGATCAACGATGGCTTGATGGCGATATTCTTCTTCGTCGTTGGATTGGAGGTGAAGCGCGAGCTTATTTCGGGTCAGCTATCGGATCCGGCCGCGCGGCGCTTGCCGATGGTGGCTGCCGCAGCGGGCATGGCGGCGCCTGCAATCGTCTTCATGATCGTATCCGGCGGTGGTCAATACACCAGCGGATGGGCGATCCCGGCCGCCACCGACATCGCATTCGCAATGGGAGTCTTGGGCCTGTTGGGCAATCGTGTTCCGGCCTCCTTGCGGCTGTTCCTGCTGACCGTGGCGATCGTCGATGATATTGGCGCAGTGCTGGTGATCGCAATCTTCTACACACCCACGATCAAGATGATGTGGCTTGTCGCATCGGCGGTTGTCTTCGCCTTGATGATTGGTCTCAACCGGATGCGGGTCGGCCAGTTCTGGCCCTACATCCTGCTCGCCCTGGTGCTATGGTATTGCGTGCTCAACACCGGGGTTCATGCGACCATCGCAGGCGTCTTGGCAGCCCTAACCATCCCGTTGCAACGTCCCGATGGCAACTCGATGCTTGAGCGTCTGGAGCATGGACTGGCGCCATGGAGCGCCTATCTGGTTGTACCCGTGTTCGGCTTTGCCAATGCGGGCGTATCGTTTGAAGGCATGGGGCTTGAATCGCTGCTTGACCCCCTCCCCTTCGCCATCGCTGCCGGTCTGGTCGTGGGCAAGCAGGTTGGCATCTTCAGCACCGTTTGGATTGCCGAGAAGACCGGATTCGCCCCACGCCCCGAAAATGCTTCATGGCCGGAGATCTGGGGCGTCTCAATCCTGTGCGGCATCGGATTCACCATGAGCCTGTTCATCGGCGGACTGGCCTTCCCTGGCAGCCCATTCCTGATTGAAGAGGCCAAGATCGGGATCCTGACCGGCACGGCCATCAGCGCGATCCTCGGGTTCGTGATTCTGCGCCTGACAACCTCGCATCCGCCCGAAGACTGCGATGATCGCGGGCCTGAACCGATCCAGTCCTGATATCCTGAACGGTCAACTTTGGGTCTACCAGCTGCCGGTATTCTCCATACTCGCCCAAGGCTCTTGGGGCTCAAGCCGACCGTCCTGCAGCAGTTCGACAGAAATCCCGTCAGGCGACTTCACAAACGCCATGTGGCCATCGCGCGGCGGACGATGGATTGTGTGTCCTGCATCAGCCAGACGCTGACAGGTCTCATAGATATTCTCGACGCGATAGGCGAGATGACCGAAGTTGCGGCCACCGTCGTACTCCTCCGGTGCGCTGCCATCTTCGGGCGGCCAATTATAGGTCAGCTCAACTTCGGCGACCTCTTCCTGTCCCGGAGCCGCCAGAAAGATCAGCGTGAATCGTCCCGCTTCAACTTCGAACCGGCGGACCTCTTCCAGTCCGATCAGCTTGAAGAAGTCGACTGTCGCATCGGGATCGGTGATCCGGATCATCGAATGCAGATACTTGACCATAAGATAACACTCCGGTTCAAAAACGGTTCATCGACATGAATGCACAACTCGTCGCAGGGTCACACTGCAAGGAGGGTGTTATGAGTGAGGTGGAGAATGGGGCGCCAGAAAGCAATCCAGAAAAACAACAACCCGGGGCGTTTGACCCGAGTGGGCCGACCTTTCGCTGGTTCGGTACCGCTGCGATCGCTGCCATCGGCTTGACCCTTGGCGGCTATTTGCTCGGTGACGGGCTGCTGCGAGCCAAAGAGGCGGAACGATCGGTGACGGTCCGCGGGCTTGCGGAGCGTGATGTCACCGCAGATCTTGCAACCTGGACAATCTCCTATTCGGCGAGCTCCACCAACCTCGCCCAAGCCCAAGCCAAGGTGCGCGAAGACACCAATTCAATTGAAGGGTTTTTCGAAGGCTTGGGATTTCCGGATGACGCCCTGCAGCCAACCGGAGCCAATGTCTCAAGCTACACCTCGCAAGGCGTGACCACATTTACCGTGCGCCAGCGGCTGTCGCTGCGCACAACCAATATCGAGCTCGCGCAGAGAGCGGTCGCGCAGCAATTCGATCTGGTTGGTCGGGGGGTGTTTCTCGAGGAGGGTTCGAGCATGAGCTACACCTTCACCAAGCTCAACGACATCAAACCGGAAATGGTGGCTGAGGCGACCCGCAATGCGCGCGCATCAGCAGAACAATTTGCCAATGATTCAGGCGCTGATGTGGGCGCGATCAAAAGCGCAACCCAAGGCTACTTCTCGATCGAAGCCCGCGATGGCGACGGCGGAGGCTGGGGCGTGTCGGACAGCCCGTACAAAAAGGTGCGCGTAGTGACGACGGTCAACTTCTCGTTGGATTGAGGGCTCAATGTGAGCCGCGCGACCCGCACCCTGCTTTCGGAAGAGGAAGGAGTCCGGGGGACTGCTTCCCCCGGGAAGGCCTTCCCCCCGGATAGTGTCCCGGTAGGCTCCGGGTGGAAGGGTGGAGGGTGCGGGCGGTAACGGAAACCCAAAGGCCACACAGAAAAGGGCGCGAGACCATCGTCCCGCGCCCTGTTCCTGCCCGCGTTATGTGCGAGTTTTCAACCGATCAGATGCTGGCTCCGATCGTGAAGACGATGGCGTCATCGGTGAAGTCATAGGCCGGAGCAACAATGTCACCCTCTGCGCCAACATAGGAGACGCCCACGCTGACAGGTCCTGCAACCGCAACATCAATGCCGAACGAATAGTCGAACGCCTTGCTGTCATTGGTGAAGGTCAGGAAGCCGTCAGTGTAACCAAGGTGGGCTGACAGACTGATCGGCGTGTCCGGAATGCCCACACCTACGTCAGTGTAGAAATACAGGTTGTCCGTGCTGCCGAGCGAATCCTGATCAGGTGCGTAGGCAACGCCGACGGTCACTTCTGCCGGGCCAAGACCAAAGCCGAGCGAGCCGTAGAATTCGATATAATCGAAATCACCAGCACCGGCGTTCGGATAGAGATAGGCGATCACACCGACATCGGCAGAAACGCCACCAAGGTCGCCGCTCCAACCGCCATAAATATCAAGCTCGGTGTGGCCAAAGCCAACGGTGTCTTCGTCAAGCGAAGAGCCCCAGGTACCGATGTAAATGCCTGAGCTATGAGCCAGGTCTACACCACCCTGAACGGCGATATCGCCACCTGACAGATCGACACCGCGGAAGCGATATTCGCTGACCAGAGCAACATTGCCTGAAAATTCAAAGCCGCCTTCACCGGCGCCGTAGTTGACCGAATCGACCTCAACTGGCTCAGCCGAGCGAGCGACCTTGACAGTTTCGACGTCTGCAAGATCGACGGCTTCTGCGCTTTCGAGCAGTTCGACGTCAGCTTCGGTTTCATTTGCGAGTGCGGGCGCCGCTGAGAGGAGGAGACCCGTCGAGAGAGTTGCGGCGGTAAGGCCGCGGATGGACGTGAGCATTACAACTTCCTTATATTTGTTGTTGCTTCGTCCCACCTGCGTGTCTGCCAGGCCACCTCTTTTCGGGCGATCTCTGCCAGAGACGAAACTTTCGTGCCGAAAATTGCCGCACTGCACAAGAGAAATTGCGCAATTGCCGCCAAACCTTTTCCAGTGTGGAGATTTTGCATCACAGCGGGCCATGCCTAAGCGCTCAGTTGCCGTTCAGATTGGGGACGACTAAAGCGGGGCAGAATTTCAAGCTCCGAATCCCCCCTGTTTTGTCGGAGCGCCCTGCGACCGAGACTATGCTTCAAGCGCTGCGCCGCCTCCTTTCCAAAGCCCCAGAGGCCCCTCCCCCGGCCGTTCCCGCTGGCACACGCTACTATGCGGTTGGCGATATTCACGGTCGTCTCGACCTTTACGAAGCGATGATCCGCGCGATTGAGGCTGATGATGCGGGTCGTCCTGAAGCGGACACAACCATCGTGCTGCTCGGCGATTTGGTCGACCGGGGTCCCGACAGCGCCGCAGTCGTTGAACGAACCCGCGAATGGCAAGCGCGCAGGAAGGTTCGCGTCCTTGCTGGCAATCATGAGGAAATGTTTCTCAAATCGTTTGATGATGTCGATGTCCTGCGCCACTTTCTGAAGCATGGTGGCCGCGAGACCATCATGAGTTATGGCCTTTCAAAGAAGCAGTTTGGTGCGCTTACGGTCGAGGAGCTATTTGATCGGATCCCGCAATTGGTCAATCAGCAAGAGCGCGAGTACATTGCCTCTTTCGAAGACATGATCGTGGCCGGCGACTTTCTCTTCGTCCATGCCGGGATCGATCCCAGCCTTCCGTTGGACGAGCAAAAACGCAAGGACTTGCTTTGGATTCGAGATCGATTCCTTGGATACAAGGGGCCACTCGATAAAGTCGTCGTGCATGGGCATACGATCTTCGACGATGTGGTCGATTGTGGGAATCGGATAGGCATCGACACTGGCGCGTTTAGATCTGGCGTTCTAACGAGCCTTGTTATCGATGGAAGCCAAAAGAGCACTATCAAAGCCATCGCACAGGATGGCCAAATCCAAATAGTCAACGGGGACTAGTCACAATGAAGATAGCAATGGTTGGATCGGGCTATGTTGGCCTGGTTTCTGGAGCCTGTTTTGCTGATTTTGGTCACGATGTGGTTTGCATTGACAAGGATCAGCTGAAGATTGACCGGCTCCATCAGGGCATCATGCCAATATACGAGCCCGGTCTCGATGCCTTGGTAGAGAGCAATGTGAAGGCGGGACGTTTGTCGTTCACGACGAGCCTTGCGGAGGGAATTGCGGGTGCGGATGCGATCTTCATTGCGGTTGGCACGCCGAGCCGCCGGGGTGATGGCCATGCCGATCTGACCTTTGTCTATGCGGTTGCGCAAGAGGTTGGTGAGAAGCTGGCGAATGACGCTGTGGTCGTGACCAAGTCGACGGTTCCTGTTGGGACCGGTGACGAGGTTGAGCGGATTATTGCTGCAACTGGCACGTCTCACAAAGTGTCGGTTGTGTCGAACCCCGAGTTTTTGCGAGAGGGTGCTGCGATTGGTGACTTCAAGCGCCCTGACCGAATCGTGATCGGGGCAGAAGATGAGTTCGGCCGCGATGTGATGCACGAGGTCTACCGGCCCTTGTTCCTCAATGAATCGCCGATCCTGTTTACCTCGCGCCGCACCAGCGAGCTGATCAAGTACGCGGCCAATGCCTTCCTTGCCACCAAGATCACCTTCATCAACGAGATGGCTGATCTGTGCGAGAAGGTTGGTGCCAATGTCCAGGACGTCTCGCGCGGGATCGGGATGGACAATCGGATCGGGCCAAAGTTCCTCAATGCCGGGCCCGGCTATGGCGGCTCGTGCTTCCCCAAGGACACTCTGGCGCTGCTCAAGACCAGCGAGGATTACGACAGTCCCACGCGGATCGTTGAGGCGGTGGTCAAGATCAATGACAGCCGTAAGCGCGCGATGGGTCGCAAAG
The DNA here is from genome assembly GCA_965249945.1 of Erythrobacter sp. Classification (GTDB taxonomy): domain Bacteria; phylum Pseudomonadota; class Alphaproteobacteria; order Sphingomonadales; family Sphingomonadaceae; genus Erythrobacter. Next base: position 2,963,635 of record OZ252258.1, read on the forward strand.
TGCTCGATGCACTGGGCGGAGCCGAGGCTGCACGCGGCAAGAAGGCCGCCCTGCTGGGCCTGACCTTCAAGCCCAACACTGACGATATGCGCGACAGCCCGGCAATCGCCATAGCCCAGACTCTTTCGGATGCTGGAGTAGACGTGAGCGCCCATGATCCTGAAGGCATGGAACTGGCCGCTCCGATGATGCCAGAGGTCAACATGTGCGATGACACCTATGACGCCATCACCGGCGCTGACGTTATCGTAATCGCGACCGAATGGGATGCCTTCCGTGCGCTCGATCTAGACCGCGTAAAGCAACTCGCCAACGCTCCCGTCATGGTCGACCTCAGAAACATCTACAACCCTGACGATATCCGAAACCAGGGCTTCGAATACCACTCCGTCGGAAGAGCATAGCGAAGCGCTAGACCGAACGGCCAGATCAGATCATTGTAACCTCCCGCCATAGCCAAACGAACCCTGGCTAGGCAGGCTACAATGGGAGGACCGCCATGGCATTGGCGTTGGAATGGCTTTCGACGATATTTGTGTTCCTGATCGGATTGGGCGCTGCCGTGGTGGTGATCCTGTTCGTGATCGATCGGACGCAGACAGCGGACGCTGTGCGCCGCAACTATCCGGTTATTGGGCGCCTTCGCTATGTCTTTTCAGAGCTTGGGGAATTCTTCCGGCAGTATTTCTTCGCAATGGATCGTGAGGAAATGCCCTTCAACCGCGCTCAGCGCGATTGGGTCTATGATGCAGCCCTGGGCAAGTCGACCAATGTCGCCTTCGGTTCGACCCGCAATCTCGATCCGGTCGGGACTCCGATCTTTATCAATTGCCCTTGGCCCACTCTTGAGAGCGATGGTGCGCGCGCCGCACCTATGACGATCGGAGGCGGCGCGGCGCGATATCCTTATGATGCACCCTCGCTCTACAACATTTCGGGCATGAGCTATGGCGCCTTGTCGACGCCAGCGGTGCGAGCGCTGTCACACGGCGCAGCCAAAGCAGGATGCTGGATGAACACAGGAGAAGGTGGCCTCTCGCCTTACCACCTCGAAGGCGGTTGTGACATCGTCTTCCAGATTGGTACCGCGAAATATGGCGTTCGCGATCACGACGGCAATCTCAGCGATGACAAGCTCCGCGAAGTGGCTGCGCACGAACAGGTCAAGATGTTCGAGCTCAAGCTCTCGCAAGGAGCCAAGCCGGGCAAAGGCGGCATTCTGCCGGCCGAAAAGGTCAATGACGAGATCGCTTCGATCCGCGGGATCCCAATCGGCCAGGCATCAATCTCACCCAACCGCCATCCGGAGATTGGCAGTTGTGAAGACCTACTCGATCTGATCGCGCATATTCGCGAAGTCACCGGCAAGCCGGTCGGTTTCAAAACCGTGATCGGCGCCTATGGCTGGCTCGAGACCCTGTTCGATCTGATCAACGAGCGTGGTCCTGAAAGCGCACCGGACTTCATCACCGTCGACAGCGGCGATGGCGGGACCGGCGCCGCGCCACTGCCCCTGATCGACAATGTCGGCCTAACCCTGCACGAGGCTTTGCCGATGCTGGTCGATCTACGCGACAAGGCTGGCCTCAAGGACCGCATCAGGATTGTCGCTTCGGGCAAGGCCGTCACACCCGGAGAGGTTGCTTGGGCGCTTTGTGCCGGGGCCGACTTCGTGATCTCTGCGCGTGGCTTCATGTTCGCATTGGGCTGCATCCAGGCAATGAAGTGCAACAAGAACACCTGCCCGACCGGCATCACCACGCATGATCCGCGGCTTCAGCGCGGGCTCGATCCGACCAACAAGGCCGTGCGGGTCGCAAGCTTCGTGGAGCAGATGCGCAAGGAAGTCGGGATCATTGCGCATTCCTGCGGGGTCGAAAACCCGCGCCAGCTCAAACGCTATCATGTCCGTCTGGTCTGCGCCGATGGACGCTCGCGCCCACTGGATGAGCTCTATCCGACGGTCAGGGCGGCTTGAGGGGCCAAGAAATCAATACCAGGGGGCCTGTAAGCCGGGTTCTGTCTCCGCAACCGGTATCCTTTCGGACCAAGCCGCGGCGGCAGCCATTCATCTAGGCGACGCATTGCTGCGCCGCTCAAGCAGCCAACCCGGGTCTCTCGGAGCGAAACCCTCCTGCCCTGTCCAAAGACGGGCGCGAGACCCCTATTTGGCCTTGCTCCGGGTGGGGTTTGCCATGCGGACCCTGTTACCAGCGCCCCGGTGCGCTCTTGCCGCACCCTTTCACCCTTGCCTGTGACCTTTAGGGTCCATCGGCGGTATACTCTCTGTGGCACTTTCCCTGAGCTCGGGCCCGAAAGCCCTTACCCGGCGGGCGTTACCCGCCACCCTTGCTTCGTGGAGCCCGGACTTTCCTCGAACGAAATCGCTCGCGGCTGCCCAGCCCCCTGGCACGAGCGCCTCTATAGCAAAGCATTGCTGTAGGGAAGCTTACCGCGCAGCCTAGCGCGCCGCACCCCGGTCGCGGTCGAGCAGCAATTGCCACAGGATCGCGCTGATCTGCTGATCGATCTGCCCGTCGATCAGCTCCGGTCGCCAGCGCCGCTGGAACGCCTCAACCGCCTTGTCGCCATCGGTGATGTCATAGCCGAACCGCTCGAGCGCGAGCATGAAGGCTCCGTCATTGTGGAAGGGATCGCCATATTCGAGGCTCTTGGGCTTGGGCAGACACAGGCCGTATTCGGCCAGCCGATCCCATGGGAAGAGCTCACCGGGATCGACCTTGCGCGCGGGAGCCACATCCGAATGGCCAATGACATTGGCACGCGGAATGTCGTATTGCTTGACGATCCGCGCCACCAGCGGGACCAAGGCTTCGAATTGGGTGTCAGCAAACGCGCGATAGCCATTGGCATGCCCGGGATGATCGAGCTCGATCCCGATGCTGGCCGAGTTCACATCCTTGTGTCCGCGCCAATAGGACTGACCAGCGTGCCAGGCGCGCTTGTCTTCAGAAACGAGCTGGGTGACCTCGCCCTCCTCGCTGATCAAATAATGCGCGCTCACTTGCGCTTCCGGATCAGTTAGCCGGTCGAGCGCGGTCTCGATCGGCTTCATCTCGGTGTAGTGCACCACCAGCATACTGATGGGCGCGGCGCGGTCGTTGAAATTGGGAGAAGGCCGAATGTGATGAACGAGTTCGGACTTCTCCATAATCCGCGGCCTTATCCGATCATCCCGCTCGGTTGCGGCAGCACAGCCCCCATCACCAGAGCATTGTCGGTCAGCTTGTATTGCAAGCCACCGCCCAATTCCTCCGCGACCAAGCAGATCATATGCGCAGCTGCCGTTCGGCTGGACAGCTCTGACGCCGGAAGATCCCCCTGAAGTGCCTGACCAATCGTCTCATCAAAGGCGATCCGATCACCATTTGAGCGGACCACAATCTCAACATTGCCATCGCGCATTTCAGCGCCAACATCCATCGTCCCCCCGCGGATCAGAGCATCAAGCCCAATCTGCGCGAGATTGAGCATGACCTTTACCGCCGGCTTGGGCAATGAATTCCCTTCTACCGCCCAATTGAGCTCAACCGCTTTCGCGTCGGAGGCCAGTGCAGCGATGACATCATGCGCCTCTTCGACCGGCACGGCATCGCCAAATCCGCCGGCCGCGCCAAACGCCAGGCGAAAGAATTTGAGCTTGTCTGTGCTGATCTTGGCGCTCTGTTCAAGCAGTTCGAGGCAGCGCGCGCGCATCTCCGGATCGTTCTCATCGGCCAGCAATTCCAGCCCGTTGGAGAGCGCCCCAACCGGCGAGAGCAAGTCATGGCACAAGCGCGAACAAAGCAGGCTGGCAAGGTCGGTCTGAGACGTCATTGGTCGCTCGAATTCCTACAGGATGGAACACATGGAACACTGTCTAATCTTAAATCCAGCGCGCTGCCAGCCGCGCCTGTGAAAAGCTGTCGAGAGGGGGCGATTACGGATTTCATCAAGGCAGGCTAGCCCGCGATTCAAGCTTAGGAAAGCACTTGCCGCACGATCGAACGCGCATTCAGCGCCCCCTGGCGAACCAGCTTCCGCCATAATCCCTGTCGACGGCCTCTTGGCTATCGAATTCCAGCTTGATCTCAATCGCATGGGGCGCAACACCGCGCTGCGCGGCGAGCCAAGTCCTGGCGTGTTCCATGATCGCTTCCCGCCTCGGTTCGATCATTGCCATATCGCGGTCCCAGCGGACAAATATGGTGAGATAGGCGCCGTGGAGATTGATCGGAGACGTCCAGATCTCGACCGGCTTTGGCCGGTTGCATTCGAGCAGCGCCTTGAGTGAGCTTGCGAGATCGCCCATCCCATCGCTCTGTGCTCTCATTTGGCGGAACACCATTTCGATCTCTTCTTCACGCTCCAAATCGATCTCAACCGGATCGACCGGCTCAAATCCATTCTCGCAATCCCTATAGAAACGCACTTCGTTGTGGATGTGCGCGTTCAAACCATCTTCATGCGCGACGATCGCCCAATAGGATTGATCTCGCGCGGCCATTTGCTGGTCGATGGCTGAGGGTTCGGCGGCTCCGTTGGGGTGAGAATGGTAATAGCCGATCACCTGCAGCCCACCTTCGCGCGCGGCCTTGTGGCACGCGATCAAGGCACGCGGATCAATCTCAAAGTGACTCAATGGCTGTGGGTGGACATTGATTGTCGGGAGGCATTGTTCGATCCGATTGTCCCTCCCCAGCAAGACGCCACATGCCTCTCGCGGCGCATGATACATAGCTTCCGCGCGCATCAGAGTAAGAACGGCACTTGAGACTTCGAGGGTCATGACGCATGGCCATACCCATGTCTGCGGACGAAATCATCAACGGGGTCATTCAGGCACCCGCCCGGCTCGACAAGGCGCTGGCCGAAGCGAGTGATTTGTCGCGCGCTCGGGTTCAGGCGCTGATCGCCGACGGTAGGGTTGCGATAAATGGCGTGCCCACATCCTCACCTTCCGCCAAGGTCTCCGAGGGCGACAATTTCGAAATCCGCATCCCACCCGCTGCCGAAGCCGAAGCGCAGCCGCAGAACATTCCGCTCGATGTGGTGTTTGAGGATGGCCATCTGATCGTCGTCAACAAACCGGCCAGCATGGTCGTACACCCCGCTGCGGGCAATCCCGACGGCACCTTGGTCAACGCCTTGCTGCACCATTGTGCGGGCCAACTCTCAGGCATTGGCGGGGTCGCTCGCCCGGGCATCGTCCACCGGATCGACAAGGACACATCAGGCCTGCTGGTCGTCGCCAAGAGCGATTTCGCGCACGAAGGCCTTGCAACGCAATTCGCCGATCATTCGATCCATCGCCGCTACCTCGCTGTTTGCGGCGGGCATCCCAATCCCGCCGAGGGCACTATCGAGACGCGATTGGGGAGATCCGACGCCAATCGAAAGAAAATGGCGGTGCTCGAAAAGAATTCCTCACGCGGCAAACACGCGATTACCCATTATAGCGTGCAAGAACGATACGCAGAGGCCGCTCTCCTGGAATGCCGGCTCGAAACCGGTAGAACTCACCAGGTCCGCGTTCACTGCGCATCAATTGGCCATGCTCTATTAGGAGATCCACTCTATGGCAGGACGCCCAAACCACTGAAATCCTTACTGACTCGGCTCCGATTCGCGCGACAGGCACTCCACGCCGCCGAATTGGGCTTTGTTCACCCTATTTCTAAGGAAAATCTGAGGTTTGAAGCCGAATTGCCCGACGATATGCGGGAACTAATCGACGAACTTATGCGTTGTAATCGATGAAAAGCGCAACAAAACGCGCAATTCTCGCGTATATGTAACCGTGTGGCCCAAATCGACGGATGCCCATTAGGGGTCCGACACGCTGGGTTGACGACAGAAAGGTTAGGGAAGAAGTGAGTAAAACGAAAAACCCATCGGTCCCAGCACTCAGTGGTGAGCAAAGCCTCAACCGCTATCTGACTGAGATCAAAAAATACCCGGTGCTGACCGCAGAGCAGGAATATATGCTCGCCAAGCGCTATCAGGAACATGAAGACCCCGAAGCTGCGGCGCAGCTGGTGTCGAGCCACCTGCGGCTCGTCGCCAAGATCGCCATGGGCTATCGCGGTTACGGTCTGCCGGTTTCGGATCTGATTTCCGAAGGCAATGTCGGCCTGATGCAGGGTGTCAAGAAATTCGAACCCGATCGCGGCTTCCGCCTCGCGACCTATGCGATGTGGTGGATCAAGGCCTCGATGCAGGAATTCATTCTGCGCAGCTGGTCGCTCGTGAAAATGGGCACCACCGCCGCGCAGAAGAAGCTGTTCTTCAACCTTCGCCGGATGAAGAAGCAGCTCGAAGCCTATGAGGATACCGACCTCTCGCCAGAGGACGTCACCAAGATTGCAACCGACCTCGGCGTGCCCGAGCAGGAAGTGATCAATATGAACCGTCGGATGATGATGGGCGGCGATGGCTCGCTCAACACGCCGATGCGCAATGGTGAAGACGGCTCAGGCGAATGGCAGGATTGGCTGACCGATGATCGTCCGCTGCAGGATGAAACGGTGGCTGAAGCTGAAGAAGCGCAGGTCCGGCACGAAATGCTGGTCGAAGCGATGGACAGCCTCAACGATCGCGAGAAGCACATCCTGACCGAGCGTCGTCTGACCGAAAAGCCGCAAACGCTTGAAGAGCTCAGCCAGGTCTATGACGTTTCGCGTGAGCGGATCCGTCAAATCGAAGTGCGCGCGTTTGAGAAGCTGCAGAAAGCGATGCAGCGGATCGCGGGCGAGCGACTGCTGCCCGGCGCCGCTTAAGAGCTAGTTCGGCAAATGCTCGATTAGAGCGTCAAATGCAGAAACATCGAAACGCCGGGGGTTCGCCTCCGGCGTTTTGTTTTGGAATTTCAGCAGCAACTGCTCGCGCTCGGGGAAACTCCAACGGACGCGGCCAGGAAAGACCTGCTCCATCGTCTCGAACCAAGCATTCAGGTGCGGTTGGAGTGCAAGGTGCTGGTCGAAGTTTCCGCGTCTGCGAGTGGCGTCCCCTTCCTTTTGTGCCCTTACAACCTTCGGTTTGATCTTCTTGACTAGGTAGAGGTCGGCAAAACCCAGCCTGCCTGCGGCAATTGCCTTGCGGACGAATTGTCGCGCATGCGCAAATTTGTCGGGCCAATGGAAACCTGCCCGTTCCATGCACCACGAAAAGTGGATCTTCATCGGATCGGTGTCGCAAATCACAAAACCGTGCTTGCGCTCGACCTCCAACGCCATCTGAAACTTCCGCACATTGTGCTCGGCCCAGAAATCGGCGTGCTCATCGAGACTGGCATCGGCACCGGGCAATTCACCCTTCACCGGGATTTCAGGAACCCAATACCCATCGCCGAACTGGCCCGCATAGGTCGTCTTGCCAGCCGCACTGATCCCCTCGGCCACGATGATCATAATGCAACAGCCTACTCCGCCGGCGCCAGGTCGAGCACCGCAGCGATCATCGCCTCTGTGCCCACAGTGACCGATTCACGCGGTGCGATCTTGAACAAGGGCGAGTGGTGGCTTGGCACAGGCGGACCACCATTAGCCGCCGCATCGAACGCCGCCTGCGGGGTCCCACCGACCGCGAAGTAATAGCCAGGAACGCCATATTGTTCCGCCACGAGATAGGCGAAGTCTTCCGCTCCCATTCCGCGCTGTTCAAACGTGATGAAGGCATCGTCGCCCAATTGGCGTTTCATCACATTGTTGAGGCGTCGTGCCAGCTCCGGATCGTTGTTGGTCACCGGCGTGCCCGCTATCACTTCGACCTTTACCGGCAGGTCTTCCGGCAGGCCGTGGGCCTCACCCACATTGACTGCGATCCGTTTGATCGAGGCCAGCAATTGGGCTCTGGTTGCTTCGTCGTTCGAACGAACCGTCAATTGCAAATCGGCTTGGTCCGAAATGATATTGTGCTTCGAGCCAGCGTGGAACGAGCCGACAGTAATCACAGCAGGTTGCAGGGGCATCACTTCGCGGCTCACAACCGATTGCAGTGCGGTGACGATCTGCGAAGCAATATAGACCGGATCGCGCCCCATATGCGGGCTTGCCCCATGTGCACCCACCCCCGGGACCGTGATATTGAGCGAGTCCGAACTCGAATACTGAATCCCTTCGGATGCCGAGACCTTCCCGGTCGGCAGCACTGACGTAACATGGAACGCTAACGCGTAGTCCGGCGTGCCGAACCGCTCATAAAGGCCGTCTTCGAGCATCGCCTTGGCCCCGCCTAGCCGCTCTTCGGCAGGCTGGACAACGAACATCAGTGTGCCGCGCCACTGGTCTTTCATTCCAGCAAGCAGCCGCGCGGTGCCGACCATGGATGTAATATGCACATCGTGTCCGCAGGCATGCATGACGGGATATTCCTTGCCATCCTCGCCGATCTGCATCGCGGTCGAAGCATAGTCCAAGCCTGATTTCTCTAGCACTGGGAGGCCGTCCATATCGGCTCTCAGCAGGATCAGGGGCCCATCGCCATTGCGCATAATCCCGACGACGCCCGTGCCTCCAACACCTTCGGTCACCTCGAGCCCGGCAGCGCGGAGCTCCGATGCCATGCGCGCGGCAGTCGCCGTTTCGAAGAACGACAACTCAGGGTTCTTGTGGAAGTGGACAAACAGCGGCTCGAGATAGCTGTCGTAATCCCGCGCAACCATGCCTTTGAGATCGTGGTCATCCGCGACGAGTGGCATTGGTGCTGTCATGGTGGCCAAGGCCAAGGTGGCGAATGCGGTGCGATAGATGCGCATAAAGATCTCCCTCAAACACGCCTTCGCCCTTACCAAGCACGGTCGAGCGAAAGGCGCAAGAAAAGGCCGATTGCGCAATCTACGCCCCAACCCTAGGTCCATAGTCTAATGACCGCCGCTCTCTCCTTCGTCCTGCGCTTTCTGGCCAAAACCATCCTGTGGTTCATCGGGATCAGCTTTGCGCTGATCATCCTGTTCAAATTTGTGCCTGTCCCTGTCACTGCCACCATGCTGATGGACGAACACAGCATCACCAAAGATTGGGAAAGCCTGTCCAATATCGATCGTGACCTCGTGGCCGCGGTGATCGCGTCCGAGGATTCCAAATTCTGCGAGCATGACGGCTTCGATCCCGAAGCGATCGCAGCCGCGGCGCTCAACAATGCCCAGGGCAAGCGGCTGCGCGGCGGTTCGACGATCACCCAGCAGACCGCCAAGAACGTCTTCCTGTGGCAAGGCGGCGGCTATTTTCGCAAAGGTCTTGAAACCTGGTTCGCCTTTTGGATCGAAAAGGTCTGGGGCAAGAGGCGGATCATGGAGGTCTATCTCAATGTCGCAGAGACCGGGATTGGGACCTATGGCGCCGAAGCGGGCGCGCAGCGCTATTTCAACAAGTCCGCCGCCCAGCTCAGTCCTGACGAAGCTTCACGCATGGCGGCGGCCCTGCCCCTTCCCAAGCAGCGCGAAGTGATCAATCCGCAAGGCTGGCTGCGCCGTCACGGCAATACGATCGAGGCGCGGACCGGGATCGTCCGGCGGGAAGGCCTCGACAATTGCGTCTATCAATAAGCCCCGCCTCTTTTGGCCCATGTTGACGCGCTTCGGCTGTGTCGGCATTGGAACACAATCGAGGGGCAGGCATTGCGCAATAGACTGATTGTTTTGTTGAAACGGAGCGAGGCGTATTCTGATGCAGCCTGCCAGCGCTGAATCACGCGAGGCTCTGCGCGCCGCCATGGTGCGGCTTGGCGAGGGCGATCGTTCCGCTCTCAAGGAAATTTATCGCGCCACCCGCGTGAAACTGTTCGGCATCTGCTTTCGTATCTTAGGTGATCGAAAGGAGGCCGAGGACGCCTTGCAGGACGTCTATGTGAATCTTTGGCAACGCGCGGATCGGTATGATCCGGAGCGCGCCAGCCCAATATCATGGCTGGCCACGTTCGCGCGCAATCGCGCGATCGATCGCCTGCGCACGGGCAAGGTTCGCGGCGGCGCAGTCCCGGTCGAAGAAGCCGCTCCGCTGCCCGATGAGGCGCCTCTGGCCGATATGCTGCTGGTTGATGCGGAACAGACTGCGCAGATCCACACCTGTCTCAAAGGGCTGGACGAGCGCACGCAATCGCACATCAAGGCCGCCTTCTTTGACGGCAAGACCTACGCCCAATTGGCCGAGAGCGCCGATGTCCCGCTGGGCACGATGAAGAGCTGGATCCGCCGCGGCTTGCAAAAGCTTCGCGCCTGTCTGGAGGCGAGCGAATGAGCGCTGACACGCCCAAAGATGAAGAGATTCAGCGCGACGATCCGATGATCGCCGCCGAGTATTCACTTGGCCTGCTCGAAGGTGAGGAACTGCTCGCCGCGCGCGGCAAGGCAGCGATCGATCCAGATTTTGCCTGGCGCAAGGAATGGTGGGACAATTGGTTTGTACCGCTGTCTGACCAAGTCGACGGGGCCGAGCCAGGCAGTGACCTGTGGCAGAAGATTGATGCCCAGGTGGACGCAATGGCCAATGCCGGAGACGGCCGCGTGGTCGCGCTTGAGCAGCGCGTGCGACGCTGGCAATGGACCGCCGGGCTGACCTCGGTCGCGGCCGCGATCGCGCTGGCGTTTGTTGCGTTGCCAGGTGGTGGAGACCCTGCTCCTGGCCCGGCGCCGACATTCGCTGCGACCTCGCCGCTGGTGGCGACAATTCCGATTGGCGAAACTCAGCTACGCCTCAATGTCACCTATATGCCGAGCGATGAGCAAATGCTCGTCACCGCCTACGGGCTTGAGCCCGACGGTGTGCACGATCACGAATTGTGGCTTGTCCCTGCGGATGGCTCGGCGCTGCAATCGCTTGGTGTCGTTGTGCCTGGCGAAGCCCGCGCGATGGAGCTGCCTACCGACATTGTCCGTAACCTCGACAATGGGGTCGAGCTGCTGCTGACGCGCGAGCCCTTGGGCGGCAAACCGGTCAATCAGGACGCCGGTCCAGTGGTGGCCCAAGGTACTTTTTCACAGGCTTAACAGCCACTTCTCAAATTATTGCTATTTTTTCGCATCCGCAATTAGCGGGCCTGCGTAGCTCTGTGTGCAAGTTCGGGAGGCTTGCAGACAAAGGAGAATACCAATGCCTCTAACCCCTAACTTCAAGGCCGCAGCTCTGGCTGCCATCGCTGCCACCACTGGTTTCGCAGCCGTCGCCACTGCCCCCGCGCTGGCGCACCACCGCGCCGCTCAGGCCCAGACCCCGAACATTGTCGAAACCGCTGTCAGCACCGGCGTTCACACCACTCTGGTCGCCGCTGTCCAGGCCGCTGATCTGGTCGACACGCTGTCGAGCCCTGGCCCTTTCACGGTTTTCGCACCGACCGACACCGGCTTCGCCAAGCTGCCCGAAGGCACTGTCGAAACGCTGGTGATGCCCAAGAACAAGGGCACCCTCACCAACATTCTGACCTATCACGCGGTTGCCGGAAACGTGACCAGCAGCGATCTGGTCAAGCTGATCAACCGCTCGGGCGGTGAAGCCAATATCACCACCGTTGCGGGCGGCACGCTGACCGCGCGCCTGTCGGGCGACAAGATCGTCATCACCGATGGCGCCGGTCGCGCGACCGCCGTCACTCAGGCTGATGTCGCTACCTCTAACGGCACGATCCACGTGACCGACGGAGTGTTCCTCCCCGCCTAAGTTCACCAAGCACCCCGCTAACGCTGCTCCACCGTTCCCCCCTCCCCCTTAGGGGCAGCGTTTCCTGACCCCGCTCGGTCGCCCTCCAACGACCGGGTGGGGTTTTACGTTTCTGTTTCCGCAGCCCATCAGGGCTGCGGCTTCCTCGCTCACGCGATCGGAGATCGCATCGCTGCGGGCGGCCGCTTGGCCTTGCGGCGGCTGCGCCGCCGATAGGGAGGGCTAGAATTCAATCACTCAGCGCGAAATCGACGGCGGCTTGGGCGTGCAGAGCCGTCGTGTCGAAGATTGGTACGGGACTGTCATCCTGGCTGATAAGTAGGCCAATCTCGGTGCAGCCAAGGATCACGCCCTGTGCGCCGTCCTCGGCCAGACCTGCGATGATTGCGCGATATGCTTCGCGCGAGCCATCGTTGATCTCACCCGCGATCAGCTCTTCGTAGATGATCCGGTGGATCTCGGCGCGGCCTTCAGCGTCTGGGATCACAACATCAAGACCGTGGTGCTCCTCAAGCCGCTCGCGATAGAAGTCCTGCTCCATGGTGAAGGCCGTGCCCAGCAAGGCAACCCGCGTGATGCCTTCGGCGCAAATCGCATCGGCGGCCGCATCGGCAATGTGCAAGAATGGCAGGTCGCTCGCGCCTTCAATCGCGTCGGCGCATTTGTGCATCGTATTGGTGGCGAGCAGCAGGCAATCAGCTCCAGCTGCCTCGAGGGCCTGTGCGCTGTCGACCAGCAGCTCGCTGAGCTGATCCCAGTCGCCCTCGGCTTGGAGCGAAGCAATCGGCCCGAAATCGAGGCTGTGCATCAGGATTTGTGCTGAATGCGGAGAGCCCAGCCGGTCCCGTACAGCCCGATTGATCAGCGCGTAATATTGCGCCGAGCTCTCCCAGCTCATTCCTCCAATGATCCCGATGGTTTTCATGGGCGTGGTCATGGGAGCCACCTTTGCATCTTTGATTTCAACAATTTCACCAGGGCCGGGTCCATAAAACGATACTGATCTCGAATACCAAGCACCACTATCGGCGTGTCGTTGAGCACAGATCGGTAGTCTCGCTGGATCCTACTGCGATGAATGCCCTCCATGGCAAAGATCGTGTCAGCCCATTCGATCAATTCGTTGCTCAGTGGTTCTTGAGCATGGCGATGGGTTCCCGCAGACAGAACATTGATCCCCCTCCTACCAGCGAAGATTTGCTCCGCGGTGGGGCTGCGCCAGCGATTTTGGCTGCAGACGAAAAGGAAATTCTTGGGAGTCAGCTTTCACCTCGCGCCCAGCGCACGGTCAACCACAGAACCAGAGCCTGCCCGCCGAGCACAGTGAAACCGGTTATCAGCACGCCGGTGCTCGGATCACCGTTCTGCATCTCTTGTGGGATATACTCAAACGCCGCTGCGATACCGAGCAGCATCATTGAGAACATCACCGGGAGCAGCCACACCATGACGCCGCGCGGAGCGAAACGATCGGCCTCCCCGCGTATGTTGAAATGGCTCGGAAGCTGGCTGTAGCCGTCGAAGCGACGATGCGCCCAGACTCCGGAAAGGAGCAGAGCTACGGCAAATGGGAGAGCGAGGGTCAGCACAAGCTTTCATCCTCCCCTCGTCAAGGGGAGGGGGACCGCGCGTAGCGCGGTGGAGGTGTCAGTTCTTCCGAGTACATGCCCTAACAATCTCCTCTGCGGCCACGCCGCAATCTGCCAACACATCCTTGGCGCTGATACGCAGAAGAGCAATACCCTTTGATTGGAGAAATTCTGCCTTCTTGTGATCGCGGGCGGCTTGCCGACCCATGTCGTGTACGATGCCGTCGACTGCGATCGCGGTCTTTGCCGCAGCACAGTAGAAGTCAACCACCCAGTCTCCGACGGGATGCTGGCGGCGGAACTTCAAACCAGAGTTTCGGAGTTCCCGCCAGAGAAGCACCTCTGGCAACGACATGGTCCTGCGGTGTCTCCGCGCCCTGACGACAGTTGAACGTTTTGCGAAAGCCACAGCCCCTCCGTCAGCCCAAGAGGCTGCCACCTCCCCATCTTTGATGGGGAGGATCTGCTCTAGCCCTCGGTTTGGCGGAGCGGCTGCTTAAGCCGCTTCTTCCTTCTCGGCATGGACCCGGATCGGTTCCTTATTGCCTGCAACAACCTCGTCATCGATCACGATCTCGGCGACACCGTCCATATCGGGCAGGTCGAACATCGTATCGAGCAGGATGCCTTCGACGATCGAGCGTAGACCACGCGCACCGGTTTTGCGCAGGATCGCCTTTTCGGCGATGGCCTTGAGCGCTTCATCGGTGAAGGTCAGCTCAACATCCTCAAGCTCAAACAGCTTGCGATATTGTTTGACGATCGCGTTCTTCGGCTCTTGCAGGATCGTCACCAGCGCATCGACGTCAAGATCGTGCAACGTGGCGATAACCGGCAGACGGCCAACGAATTCTGGGATCAGACCGAATTTGAGAAGATCTTCAGGCTCGCTCTTCTCAAGCAGTTCGCCAACCTTGCGCTTGTCCGGATCTGCGACATGCGCGCCGAATCCGATCGAACGCTTCTGCAGCCGATCCGCGATAATCTTGTCGAGACCTGCGAAAGCGCCGCCGCAGATGAACAGGATGTTGGTCGTATCGACCTGCAGGAATTCCTGTTGCGGATGCTTGCGACCGCCCTGCGGAGGAACACTCGCCGTGGTGCCTTCCATCAGCTTGAGCAGCGCCTGCTGAACACCCTCACCCGACACATCGCGGGTGATCGAGGGATTCTCGGCCTTGCGGGTGATCTTGTCGATCTCGTCAATATAGACGATCCCGTGCTGCGCCTTGTCGACGTTGTAGTCGCTCGACTGAAGCAGTTTGAGAATGATGTTCTCGACATCTTCACCGACATAGCCGGCTTCGGTCAGCGTGGTCGCGTCAGCCATGGTGAAGGGAACGTCGAAGGTCCGCGCCAGCGTTTGCGCCAGCAGCGTCTTGCCCGATCCAGTCGGGCCAACCAGCAGGATGTTCGACTTGGCCAGCTCAACATCGCCAGCCTTGCCGCTGTGCTTCAAGCGCTTGTAGTGGTTGTGAACAGCAACCGAGAGCACGCGCTTGGCGCGATCCTGGCCGATCACATAATCATTGAGCGTGTTGCAGATATCCTGCGGGGTCGGAACCTCGCCTTCTTTCTTGCCGGCAATGCCCTGCTTGGTCTCTTCGCGAATGATGTCGTTGCAAAGCTCGACACATTCATCGCAAATGAACACCGTGGGTCCGGCAATAAGCTTGCGCACCTCATGCTGCGACTTCCCGCAGAAGCTGCAATAGAGGGTACTTTTGCTGTCAGATCCGCTCAATTCAGTCATTCCTAATCATCCGGGGCCCTGCCCATTGCTCAGCGCAGACACAGCCACGCGGATTCGTCGACAATATATACGACAGTGTATGAATCAACGCTTAGGGCCCGCTTTTTCGCTTTTGCGAGCGATTCCGTGGCGTAAGCGCATGATCTCATTAGCCGCACGTCCCGCTATGGAGCGAGAGTGCGGCCAAAGGTAAGTGGTAAAAGTGCTTACTCAGGCGCGCCGCCTGAGCCTGATTCGTCACTGCCCTCTTCGGTTTCGGGACGAGTCTCGAACACTTTGTCGACCAGACCAAACTTCATCGCCTCTTCGGCTTCGAGGAAGGTGTCGCGATCCATCGCCTTCTCTATGTCCTTAAGGCTCTGGCCGGTGTACTTGACATAGAGATCGTTCATCCGCGCCTTGATCCGCAGAATCTCGCGCGCCTGGATCTCGATATCCGAGGCCATACCGCGAGCGCCGCCCGAAGGCTGGTGGATCATGATCCGCGCGTTTGGCAGCGCAACCCGCATCCCGGGCTCACCGGCGGCCAACAGGAAACTACCCATCGAGGCTGCCTGACCCATGCAGACGGTCGAAACACGCGGTTTGATGTATTGCATCGTATCGTGGATCGCCATGCCAGCGGTCACCACGCCGCCGGGCGAGTTGATATACATGCTGATCGGCTTGGACGGGTTTTCGCTCTCAAGAAACAGCAGCTGAGCGGTGATCAATGACGCCATCCCGTCTTCGACCTGGCCGGTCACGAAAACGATCCGTTCGCGCAGCAGGCGCGAGAAAATGTCAAAGCTGCGTTCGCCCCGACTGGTCTGTTCGACCACGACGGGCACGAGCGCTCCCGTCAGAGGGTCACGCGTGAATTGGCCTTGTGCGCCGTGGGTCTCTCCAGAATCGCCGAACAGATTGATCATTTGGGGTCCTTCTCCGTCTTGGATGAACTATGTCGGATGGACGCCCGAAATGTTCAAGGGTCTTAACTTTTGGATGTGGGAAAAGCTCAGGCGGCGCGGTTGGGGGCGAAGGCGCCGAAAAAGGTCGGTGCCCGCCGGATCTGCGCAATATCGGTCTTGCCGTTGAACAGCAGGCGAACCAGCGGCAACCGCCGGACGAGCAATTCCTGGATCGCAATCACAGTGCCCGCCGCGGCCAAAATCAGCACGGTAAACTCGACCGCGATCGGCCATTCGACCCCAACCAGCATCCTCCCATAGATGTACACGAAACAGTGGTGGAACAGATACATCGACAGCGCACAATCAGCGAGCCAGGCGGTGCGTGGCCCGCCAGCGCTGAAGTAGCGATGGAAGAATTGCAGGATGAACAACACCAGGACCCAAATTGCCAGCTGATTGAGGAACAGCATCACCCAGCCCTCGATTGGGCCGTGATGCGGGAAGCCGTAAGGCTGGAAGAACAGCGCGGCGGCGGCGGCCGCAGGCATCCACGGGCGCCATTCGGTCAGCGCTGTGAGCAGGCGCGGTGACAGCGCAGCCATCACCCCGATCACGAAAAAGGGGAATTCCGCGACCAGCTTGTACCAGCTCTGGAAGCCCGGAAAGAGCACCTCGTAAGCGCCTGGCACTATGCTGGCGGCGGCGTAATTGGCGGTGCTAGCCAAGGCGAAGGCAATCAAGCCAAAGGCAAACCAGAAGCTGCCCGAGATGCGCCGCGCGACAAAATCGGAGATCGCAACCGACCATCGGCGCGGACCTGAGTTCTCCGGCAGGATGACATGGATCAACGCGGCCAGCATGAACATCGGGATCAGGCTGACCAGGAACCACAGATGCAATTGCCATTCGCCCGTGGCCCAGACCTGAGCAAAGGCGGGACTGGTAATCCATGCCATGACCGATCCGGTCGCGCCGCTGTCGAGCCAACGCAGATAATGCTCAATCATGTTGAAGGTCAGCGCGATGGTGATCAGCGGGATCGCGGTCCGCAGAAAGCGGTTCCAAAGAAAATCACCGGCGGTGCGGCGCGTGAGCAGCAAGACCGCAAAGAACCCTCCGACAAAGAAGAAGGTCGGGGTCACAAACAGGTGAAAGCCAAAGATCAGCCAGTCGAAGAAATCGTGCCGCTCGACGTTGCCGGTGATCCAAGGGCGTGCGGGTGCGTAGACGGTGCCGGCGTGCAGCGCGACAGAGAGAAACATGAGTACAGAGCGCGCGCCATCAATGTCGTGATAATGCTTACGCTTGGCGGGAGACGTCATACCTGTTTGCATGGCGATTTCTCGAGCAATCCTTAGGGGGCTAGATTGTGATTTGACCTGTATGTTCCCCGCCTATCGCGGGAGTTCAAACGCTCGGTTAATGCGCGTTCGAAAATGAAACGTGGGACGGTCAAAAGTTAATGCTCCGCCTCTTGCGCTGTTCGGACAAAAGCGCGATCCCTCCCTGCCATGAGACCAAGCTTCCTGACTTTCGCCGCCCTCGGCTCGCTCACCTTGACCGCCTTTTCAGCTGATCTTGTCTACGCCCAGGAAGAAGCGGACAGGACGAGCATCGCAGAGCGCCATGCCGCCGAACGGGTAAAACGGATCGAAACCTACGATTCTGGCCCTGATGGCATCAATTCGGTGATCATCTATTCCAAGACCGCCGCCTTTAA
The DNA here is from genome assembly GCA_965249945.1 of Erythrobacter sp. Taxonomy (GTDB): domain Bacteria; phylum Pseudomonadota; class Alphaproteobacteria; order Sphingomonadales; family Sphingomonadaceae; genus Erythrobacter. Next base: position 2,981,241 of record OZ252258.1, read on the forward strand.
GGCGCGCGCCCTGCAGGATGTCGAACCGCTCAAGGGCCGCACCGTGCTGGTCAAAGACAATATCGAGACCGAGGAGTTTGCGACCACCGCAGGAAGCCTCGCGTTGCAGTACAATTTCACCCGCCGGGACGCACCGATGATTGCCAATCTGCGCCAGGCTGGCGGCATGGTTCTGGGCAAGACCAACCTGTCCGAATGGGCCAATATCCGCGGCGACAATTCGACCAGCGGATGGAGTGCGGTCGGCGGACTAACCCGCAATCCGCATGCGACCGACCGTAACGCCTGCGGATCCTCTTCAGGCAGCGGTGCAGCAGTTGCAGCAGGCTTTGCCTGGGCGGCGATCGGGACCGAGACCAATGGCTCGATCACTTGCCCTGCTTCGGTCAATGGCGTGGTCGGCTTCAAACCAAGCGTAGGGATTATCAGTCGTACCCATGTGATCCCAATCAGCTCGACCCAGGACACCGCCGGACCGATGACACGCTCTGTCACGGCGGCTGCGATGCTGTTGAGTGCCCTGGCCGGCGAAGACCCGGCTGACCCTGCCACAATCGGCGTGCCTCGCGTGGCCGACTACGCTGCGGGGCTTGATGATTTCTCGCTGCGCGGGGTTCGCATCGGCGTGATGGTCAACCAGCTCGGCGATCGAAAAAACCTGCGCACAGTTTTCGGCAAAGCGCTGGAAGATCTCGAAGCACAAGGCGCGGTGCTGATCGAGATCGAGCATGACCTCAATCGCGAGATGTTCCGCGATAGCTTCACCGTGCTCAAATACGAACTGCGCGAGGAAATGGGCAAATATTTGCGCTCCATTCCCGCAATAAGCGGCGTCGACACGCCGCGCAGCCTGGCCGATCTGATCGCTTTCAATGAAGCCAATGCGGCGCGCGAACTGCGCTGGTTTGGCCAGGAAACCTTTATCGAAGCCGAGGCTGAGACCGATCGCGAGAAATACGAAGAGGCGCGCGCAAACGCCTTGCGGATCGCGGGCAGCGAGACGCTCGATGCGATTATGGCCGAACATGATGTGCAATTTCTGGTCGCACCGACCGAAGGCCCAGCCTGGACCACCGATCTGGTCAATGGCGATCATTTTGCGGGGCCGATTGGCTTCGGCAGCCCGGCGGCGATTGCTGGTTATCCGCATCTGACCGTCCCGATGGGAGCGGTCGAGGGCCTGCCTGTGGGTATCAGTTTCTTCGGGGCGAAATGGGCCGATCATGACGTGCTCAAGCTCGGCCGCGCATATGAAAAGGCTCGGACAGCCGAGCTGCCCGAGCCTTCTTTCAAACCTTGGCAACCGGCGGAGCAATAATCCGCCGCGAGGTCCTGACTACTTGGCCTTCTTGGCCGGAGCCTTTTTCGCAGCCTTCTTGGCGGGCGCCTTCTTGGCTGCCTTCTTAGCCGGAGCTTTCTTGGCAGCAGCCTTCTTAGCCGGTGCTTTCTTCGCAGCTGCTTTCTTGGCCGGAACCTTCTTCTTGGCAGCTGGCTTCTTGGCTGCTTCAGCTTCGGCGCCTTCGTCTGCTTCGATCGCAGCCTGCAGCTCTTCCTGGGTCACTTCACGCTCAGTGACTTCGGCCTTGTCGAACAGGAAGTCGACGACCTTGTCTTCATAGAGCGGTGCGCGCAGCTGGGCGGCGGCCATTGGCTCTTGCTGGATGTACTGAACGAACCGCTCGCGATCTTCCTCGCGATATTGCGCAGCAGCCTGCTGGATCAGCATCTGCATTTCCTGGCTGGTCACTTCGACCCCATTGGCCTGACCAATCTCTGACAGCAGCAGGCCGAGACGGACGCGGCGTTCTGCGATGCCGCGGTAGTCGTCCTTCTCGTCGGTGATTTCCTTGAGCGCTGCAGCCGGATCTTCATCCTTCTGCGCTTCGTCCTGGAGCTGAGCCCATATCTGCTGGAACTCGGCGTCGACCATGTTCTGCGGGACTGCAAAATCGTGGCCAGCAGCCAGTTGATCGAGCAGTGCGCGCTTCATCTGCGTGCGAGTCAGGCCAGCGGTCTGCTGTTCCAGCTGACCACGCATGATGCCCTTGAGCGCATCGAGATCGTCGAGGCCGAGGTTCTTGGCAAAATCGTCATCGATCGACGTGTCGGTTTCAACCTTCACCTGCTTGACGGTGGTGTCGAAGGTCGCTTCCTTACCGGCCAGGTTTTCCGCTTGATACTGCTCAGGGAAGGTCACGGTGATGGTCTTTTCATCGCCGGTCTTCGCGCCGACCAATTGCTCTTCAAAGCCGGGAATGAAGGTGCCTGAGCCGATCACCAGCGGAGCGTCGTCAGCCGCACCACCTTCGAACTCAACCCCGTCGAGCTTGCCAACAAAGTCGATAATCAGCTGGTCGCCGTCAGCGGCCTTCTTCGACTTGGGGGCGTCCTTGTAGCTCTTGTTCTGGCCAGCGAGGCCTTGCAGCGCTTCGTCAACCTGCTCATCGCTGACCGGGACCATCAGCTTTTCGAGCTTGAGGCCATCGACGCTTGGCGCCTCGACTTCGGGCAGAATCTCAAGCTCGACCGTGATTTCGGCGTCCTTGCCTTCCTCATAGCCGTCACCAAGCTGGACCTGCGGCTGCATCGCGGGACGCAAATCTTCGTCCTTGATCAGCTGATCAACCGAATCGCGGATGGTGTTGTTGACGACCTCAGCGTGCAGCTGTTCGCCATGCATCTTCTTGACCAGATTGGCCGGAACCTTGCCTGGGCGGAACCCGGGCATCTTCACCTGGGGCGCGATCCGCTTGATTTCGCCATCGACCTTCTCAGCAACTTCAGCTGCAGTGATGGTGATCAGATAGGCGCGCTTGAGCCCCTCATTTGTGGTTTGCTTGGTCTGCATGGGATTAAACTCAAAAACCTTCTTTAGACTATTCAACGGTCTTAAACCGGGGGCGGCGGTTGGTGCGGGCGAAGGGACTCGAACCCCCACATCTCTCGATACCAGAACCTAAATCTGGCGCGTCTACCAATTTCGCCACGCCCGCAACCCGAACGAAGCCGCGCGGGAAACCGCTAGGTCCCCGCGCGCGTTGGGGAGCCCTCTAATGCCGAGCGGACAAAAGGGCAAGCGGAACGCGCTTGTTTCCTGCGCTTCACGCGATTATGGGGCCGCGCATGTCAGAAAACCAAGCCAACGACGTTCCGCCCGATCACCTTTCGGTGAATCCCCGCAACAAGCATTTCGATGCTGAAATCCTTCAGCGCGGGGTCGGCATCCGATTCAAGGATCGGATTCGCACCGATATCGAGGAATATTCGATCTCTGAAGGCTGGGTCCGGGTCCAGGCCGGCAAGACGGTCGATCGCAAGGGCCAACCGCTGACCATCAAGCTGACCGGCCCGGTCGAGGCTTGGTTTGAGGATCTCGGCGAGAATCCTCCGGTGGCCAAGAAGGGCTGATCTTTTAGCGAGCTGAGCCATCCGCGCCGGCATCCCGAGAAACTTGCCAAGCGGCAGGATAGGGGCCACTTGCTGATCCACCATGAAACCGCAAGTCATCATCATTGGCCGTCCCAATGTCGGCAAGTCGACGCTGTTCAATCGGCTGGTCGGCAAGAAGCTTGCGTTGGTCGACGACCAGCCAGGGGTGACGCGCGACCGCCGTATGGGCGATGCCGAGCTCGCGGGCCTGGCTTTTACCATCGTCGACACCGCGGGCTGGGAAGACGAATCCGCCGCCACATTGCCGGGGCGAATGCGCAAACAGACCGAGGCCAGCCTTGAAGGCGCAGACGCAGCGCTGTTTGTGATCGACGCGCGCGCCGGCCTGACCCCGCTCGATGAAGAAATTGCGCGCTATCTTCGCGAGCACGACGTCCCGATCGTACTGGTCGCCAACAAGGCTGAAGGCAGGGCGGGCGAATCCGGCGTGCTGGAAAGCTACTCACTCGGGTTTGGCGATCCGGTCCCGCTCTCGGCCGAGCATGGCGAAGGCGTGGCGGACCTGTTCAGCGCGCTCTGGCCGATCATCGGTGACAAGGCTGAAGCGGCAGAGGCCGCTGCGGAATTCGCGGCCAGCGAAGACGAGGAGGCACCACTCGGGCCGCTTAAACTGGCGATTGTAGGACGGCCAAATGCGGGCAAATCAACGCTGATCAACCGGCTGCTCGACGAGGACCGACTGCTGACCGGCCCTGAGGCCGGGATCACTCGCGATTCGATTGCGATCGACTGGGAATGGGATGACCCCAAGTCCGGCGAGATCCGCGAGATCCGCCTGATCGACACCGCTGGCATGCGCAAGAAGCGCAATGTCACCGAGAAGCTTGAAAAGCTCTCGGTCGCCGATGCCCGGCGCGCGGTGGACTTCGCCGAGGTTGTTGTGCTGTTGCTCGACGCGACCCAGGGCCTGGAACATCAGGATCTCAAGATTGCCAGCATGGTGCTCGAGGAAGGGCGCGCGCTGATGATCGCGATCAACAAGTGGGATATCGCGGAGGATCCCAGCAGCCTGTTCAATGGCATTCGTGCCGCGCTGGATGACGGCCTCGCGCAAGTGCGCGGCCTGCCGCTGTTCGCGGTCTCGGCCAAGACCGGCAAGGGCCTCGATGCGATGCTGGGCGCCGCGTTCGAGATCCGCGAGAGTTGGTCGAAGCGGGTTCCGACCGCAGCGCTCAACCGCTGGTTTGACGATGCCCTCGATGCCAACCCTCCACCGGCTCCGGGCGGGCGGCGGATCAAATTGCGCTACATTACCCAGGCAGGCACTCGCCCTCCGCGCTTTGTCGTGTTCGGATCACGCCTCGATGACCTTCCCAAGAGCTATGAGCGCTATCTGGTCAATGGCATTCGCGCCAAGTTGGGGTTTGAGGCAGTGCCGGTGCGGGTCGTGCTCAAGAGCTCGAAGAATCCCTATAATGCCAATCAGGGCGGCGGCGGAAATTACAGCGGGGAGCGGTAAAGAATGCTGCTCGAGCTTCTCACTGCCTCCCCCAGCATCGCATCGGATCTGATCGAACGCACTGCCAGCACGCCCGGCGTTGTCGCAGCAGTGGCTTCAAGCCTGACGCCGGCCTTCCTGCTGGTCGGGATTGGCGGGATCATGAACGTCATGATGGCGCGGCTCAACTGGATCGCCGGCCGGATCGAGCGGTTGGAAGAACGGATGGAGCCCGATGAGCGCGAAAGCGACGAGGCTGAGCTAGCCTGGCTCTGCGCGCGCCGCCATCATGCTAGGCTGGCGATGATGCTGTCATCCGCCGCGGCCATGGTGATCAGCGTCGTGATCGCGCTGCTGTTCGTCTCGACTTACATCGAAGCCAAGATCGGGACCGTGATCGCGGTGCTGTGGGTTCTGACCATGGCGGTGCTGATCACTGCGCTGGTGTGCTTCCTGCAGGAGACCAGGATTGCGGCGCGGGGTTACGAGCATCGCAAGCGGAGATTGAATTGAGGCGGAGCATCCCCAGATGCCCCGCCCCTATTTTCCTCAATCACAAGGGTCAAATCACTCGTCGTCAATCAGGTTGATTGGACGGAGCATATAGGTCGCCTGAATCTTGCGGATCTTGTTGTAGAGTTCGCGCACGGTCTGATCGCCCTGATCGATATTGGCCTGACCATAAGCTTCAAGGAAAGCCAGATAGCGCTCCTTGCTTGGGCCAATCATCTCGGTGCTAGGGAATGAGATCCGCAGGACCATGTTGAAGTGGTTCTCGCCATAGGGGACGCCATAGATCCCATAGCTCGAGATATAGCCAAGTTCCTTCTGGATCTCATTGGCTGCGACCCAAGTGCTTTTGAGACCTTCAAGATAGGTCTCAAACTGGCCCTCATCGACTTTGACGAAGGTCAGTTCGATCACCGCATCAGATGGTTCGTAGTTTTCGTAGACTTCCATCTGCGCGGCGCCCGGTGAGGCCAATGCGAGGCTCGCCGCTGCTGCCGACAGAGTGATCGATTTGGTCAAAAAGTTCATAGTCAAACCCCCAGTATTCATTGGTTCGCGACCCAACGAATTGGAAGGCGTGCGACTCGGATTCGAGTGTGCGACTATCTGTGTTTTGTCTCGGTTTCCCGCTCCCGGAACGGAAGCTGGCTGCGGAATCCATGCAAGTCAATCAATTAGCAGAGGCGTTTGTAGAAACGCGACAGACCTGAGTTCGGGACGAGAAAGGGGCCGAGCATCGCTGCTCCGCCCCTTGATCAGTGTTTTCGACGGAAAGGTGGCTTACTCGCCCTCGCCAGCGGCCTTGCTTTGCAGCTGGACGTAGTTCTCAAGTCCCATCCGCTCGATCATGTCGAACTGGGTTTCCAGGAAATCGACATGCTCTTCCTCATTGTCGAGGATATGCGCGAACAGATCGCGGCTGACATAGTCACGCACGCTTTCGCAATATTCAATCGCATCGCGCAGGAGAGGAATGGCATCTTCTTCCAGCGCCATATCAGCCTTGAGAATTTCCTCGACCGTTTCGCCGACCCGAAGATTGTGCATCGCCTGGAAGTTCGGCAGCCCGTTGAGGAACAGCACACGCTCAGCCAGCTTGTCGGCGTGCTCCATCTCTTCGATCGATTCCTTGCGCTCGTAAGCGGCAAGTTTGGCCACGCCCCAATCGTCAAGCACGCGATAGTGGAGCCAATATTGGTTGATGGCGGTCAGCTCATTGGTGAGCGCCTTGTTGAGGAATTCGATTACTTTTGCGTCGCCCTTCATGGCGTCAGCCCTCTTTCAGAAAACAGAATGCGGTGGTGGTGATGCGCGATTATATGCGCGGAAAACCGCGGGATTCAAGGGGGCTGATGACAAATTTTTGTTTGGAATCAGAGGCTTGCGATCCGTTCGCAATAGCGTGATTCCAGTTCAGATTGCGAGTTCCTTGCAAGAAGCGCCGGATTTCGCAGCCGCAATCTCTTCGTCGAGAATTTGCGCAGCTTTTTGAAGGCATTGGCCGCAATTGGGCATCTTGCCCATCTTCTCATAGGCCGTAATTGCACAGCCATCGGCGGTCGAGGCCGTGGCCCGAAGGTCGCTTTCGCGGATCGCATTGCAAATACAGACGTACATGGCAGTCCAGAATCACTCCTGAGAAGCACTCGCAACAGCAAAATATGCGAATTATTCTCAATAGCAACCCCTGGGGCAAATTTTTTGCGATTTGGGCGAGCTTCCCCAATTCTCCTTACAATGCTCTAGCGCTTGAAGCCTTTCCTCAGCCCAATGATTGATGAGGTTCTTGAGCGTGGATTGTGCGAACTGGAGTTGGCACGAAATCTCCATCGCAACTGCGACATGTCCCGCTCATCGTCTGAGCGGAAACAGCCGCCCATAGGTCAAGCAGCGCCACAGCCATTCGAGCGGCCCATAGCGATAACGCTCAAGCCACGGCTTGGACCATGTCAGCATCAGTGCCCAGGTCAGCGCCATCACCAGATACAATTGCGGTCGATTGAGTTCGCCAAACAGTCCCAGCGCCCAGCCGTGGAAGACCAGCATCATCACAATCGAAGTGCCGAGATAATTGGTGAAGGCCGCGCGTCCGGCCGCTGCTACGCGCTGACCAAGCCATCCGCTCCAACCAGGCGAATAGACCACCAATAGAGCAGCCAGACCGAGCACCATGATCAGACGCGGCAAAACGCTGAAGCCCATAAAGGCGGCCAGTGTCCCGTAATAGGTAAAGCCATTGCCTTTGGTCCACAGCGCGATAGCGAGATGGAGCAACGCACCGACAATCAGGCCAATCCAGCCCCATCGCATCATGCTGCTGCGATTGATCTCGCCGGAGAAGAAGCCCAGCCGATTGATCGCGATCCCAATGAAAACGAGCGGCAGCGTCTCCAACACAAACAGCAAGAAATTGGTGAGCGGTTCAAAAGTGTATTCGGTCAATCGATGCTCGACCAGCGCCACATAATCCCCTTGCTGTTTGAACTCAGTGACGATCGCATCATCAGCCAGCGCTGCTTGCTGCGATTCCTCCAGGCCTTGTCTAAACTCGACGAATTGCGGATCTTCGCCCAAGGCTGTGTCTGCGACAAACGGCAAGGGCGCCATCATCGCAGCATAGGCGATCGCACCGATAATGTATCCGACCACACCGATCATGAGTTGTGTCTTGGCTGCCAGGCGCAAGAGCGGAAGCGCAATCAGCCCCGCCATCGCGTAATACATCAAGATGTCTCCCCGCCAGATCAGGAAGAAGTGGATCAGACCGAAGATCAAAAGAAAGCACAATCGCCGCGCCTGGAGCCAGCGCGAAGCGCCGCGCGACCAGGCGCGCTCCATGAACAGATACAGCCCGGCTCCAAACAGGAGCGTGAACAGCCCGCGCATCTTGCCGTCAATCAGAACGAATTGCGCAACCCACTGCCATCCTCCAGGGTCACCATTGGGCACTAGGAATGCCTCAGGGAACATATAGGCTGAGAATGGCTGACCGAAGGCGACAATATTCGCGCCCAGTATCCCCATCACCGCCAAGCCCCGAATGAAATCGAGACTTGCGATCCGCTCTGCCGATTTGGCCGGAGCCAGATTTTCGGGCGTGTCTGCCTCTCGGCCGACTTCTGCGCCATCATTCATGACCTGATCCCCCGTCACGCCGCAATCGAGGCTGCATGCTAGCAGGGGTGCTATCAAGCGAAAGACCTAATTGACGAAACGAGGACGACGCCCGATCAGCAATGGCTAGATTGAACGAAGCAGTGTTAGCTTCTTGTTACGAGACAGGCCTGCCCGCTGCTCTTGAGTGCGTTGCAGGCTCGCTGAGCCTCGGCCCGAGTGGCGAAGCCACCCGCCTGGAGACGGGTAATATTGCCTGCAGGGACCATAAACCTGCGCTTACCCGCCAATGCGGCAGTGCCGGACAGCCGGTTCCACAGCCGATCGGCATTGCCTGCGACCCCGAAAGCGCCCAGCTGGACGCGCCAAGGTCCGTCAGACCCAGACGTTGTAATCTGCGCCCGTGGCAGCGGCGCCGCCGGTGTGGGCTGTGTTATGGCCGGGGCCACTGCCGGTTGCGACACCTGGGCAACACGCGGCGGCGGAGCTTCTCTGACTGGAGCGGGTGCGGATGTCGGAGTGGGGGCCGGCGCAGGAGCAGCTGCTACCGTAGCCGTAGAGGGCTGCGACAATTCCACGCTGGCCGCTTGAGCTGCGCGCAGACGCTCAGCCTGAATATCCAGATCACGCGCCACGGCCTGCGCAGCTTGGCGCTGCTCCATCGGGACGTATTGGTCCATCTGACCCAACGCAGTGGTTGCTTGAGACAGACCGGCGGATTGCGCCAGCGTCAGAAGAGCATAGGCGCGAACCCAATCCTTCTCTGCATAGTCCGCATTGAAGTGAGCGAGACCAAGGACATATTGCGCGCGTGGGTCACCGCGATCGGCTGCAGCCTTGATCAAGGGCATAGCCTCTGCCTGATTTCCCTGCTGAAAGAGCAATAGACCATAATTGTCCGCCGCCTTGACATGGCCCTTCAGCGCAGCCTGAGCGTACAACTCCTTGGCGCGCTCAAGATCCGCTGGCACGCCGCGGCCAAGACGATAGGCCTGCGCGAGATTGAACATCGCGTCGGCATCGCCGGCCTCAGCCGGCCCCTTCCATTCATTGACAGCAGCCTCGAAGTTGCCAGCGCTCCAGGCGTCGACACCAGCCTTGACGTCGGCCAGCACCGGAACTGATGCAAATGTCATAATGCCTGCGAGAACAAGGCCTGCCAGGCGAGAAGAAGAGCGTGTGGTTGGAAGGGTCATGATCTATCCAATTCCTTGCACTTTGAGTGTCCGCGCCAAATTGGTCCCAATGCGGCGCGCCTTTCCGTGTGTGCCTGTTTTATAGTGAACGAGCCGTTAGTAAATCGTTGCTGTCAGCTGTTCCAACTAAAGGCTGCAACTTCAGCGCTGTTAACTCAAAATTAGGGGTATCCTGCGATCCCACTCGTGAACCAGCCGCAATTGGGCGGCGATTTGGTCTAATCCAGGGGGACCCAGGCGTTGCGAGTACTTGCATTGGCATCGCAAAAAGGCGGATCCGGCAAAACCACTTTGTCGGGACATCTTGCCGTCCAGGCGCAGCGCGCAGGCGCAGGCCCGGTCGTACTGATCGACATTGATCCTCAAGGATCGCTGGCCGATTGGTGGAATGAGCGCGAAGCAGAATATCCTGCCTTCGCTCAGACCACGGTGTCGCGACTGGCCAATGACCTGCAGGTTTTGCGTCAGCAGGGCTTCAAGCTGGCCGTCATCGATACGCCACCGGCAATCACCATGGCTATTCAGTCGGTGATCGGTGTAGCCGAATTGATTGTCGTGCCGACCCGTCCCAGCCCGCATGATCTCCGCGCGGTAGGTGCCACTGTCGATCTGTGCGAGCGCGCTGGCAAGCCGCTGGTGTTTGTCGTCAATGCGGCGACGCCGAAAGCCAAGATTACCTCGGAAGCCGCTGTCGCGCTGTCGCAGCACGGCACGGTTGCTCCGATCACCCTCCACCATCGCACTGACTTTGCCGCCTCGATGATTGACGGGCGCACAGTGATGGAAGTCGATCCGGAAAGCCGCAGCGCCGCAGAAATCACGGCCCTGTGGAAGTATATTTCCGATCGTCTCGAAAAGAATTTCCGCCGCACTGTCTTTGCGGCTCCCAATGGCCAGACTTCTGCGCCAGGCATGAACCGTCCTGCAGGTGGCTTTGGTCGCCGGGTGGCTCAGTAAGAGGTGGAGCTCGTTATGAACGAAGCCAGCTTTGCCTCCCTGAATCCAACTCTGTTGGCACGCAAAGGCGGCGCCAAGCCAGCCATGCGTCCGCAGTTGCATTCGCTTCCTGAGAAGCTTGAAACCGAGAAGGTTGATTCCTCTCGGCTAGAGGACCTGGGCTGGAATGACATGGGCGCGGAATCCGAAGCGTCTTCGTCCAAGAGCGCCGAGGTTCTGCATCTGACTCCGGCAGTCGCAAATGAAGACTTCGAAGCTGATGATGTCGAAGAACAAGTCGAAGCGCATAGCGCTGAGGTTGATGATGCCTCGCTTCTCGCTCAGCCAGAGCCCGTTCCCACTCGCCCAAAATCGACCAAGAAATCCTCTAAGCCGACCAAACCCGCTGGTCGCCGCGCCGCGTTTACGCTCCGGCTCGACAGCGACCGACACCTCAAGCTGCGCCTCGCCGCGACCATGCAAGGCAAGAGCGCGCAGGCCTTGGTGACCGAAGCTTTGGACCAGACTTTCGCCCAGATTCCCGATCTCGATGCGCTCGTTGAGCGCATGAGCAGAACCTAACCAGCAACTGGCAAACAGCCGCCAATCGACCCGATTTCGAAAGAGGAAGACGACCATGGACCGCAGTGAAACCAAACGGATGACCGGCCCCAAGATCGGTCTGATCATGGGCACCGCGCTTGCCAGTGTGGCGCTGGCTGGATGCACAACCTCAGCTGGTCCGCGCGCTGACGTCTCCTTCAACAAGGCGCAGGTCGCACTTGAGAAGGGCGAAACCAGCAAGGCGGTTTCCCACGCGGAGGCTGCCGTGCTCGCCAACCCCCGCAATGCCGAATATCGCGCCATGCTGGGTGCCGCATACCTTGAAGCAGGGCGCTTCGCTTCGGCGGCCACCAGCTTTGACGATGCTCTCGAGCTGGGTGACACTGATCCGCGCACGGTTTTGAGCTTCGCGCTTGCCAAGACTGCGATCGGCGAAAACCAGCCGGCAATCGAGGCTCTCTCCGATCACGAACGCAGCATCAATCCGGCTGACCTCGGTCTGGCCCTTGCATTGGCTGGTGCTCCCGAGCGTGGGGTTCACGTCCTGACCAATGCTGTTCGCGCGGGACACAACAATGCCAAGATCCGTCAGAACCTGGCTTACACCTATGCCCTCGCAGGCAATTGGCGCGGTGCTCGGGTGATGGCCGCTGAAGACGTTCCGGCTGGTCAGCTGGATGCTCGCCTGAGCGATTGGGCAAACACTGCCAAAAGCGAAGATTACCAGGTTCGGGTCGCCAATTTGCTGGGCGTGTCCCCGGTTTCTGATAGCGGACAGCCACAGCATCTCGCACTCGGCAATTTCCCGAGTGACGCTGCGATGTTCGCAGAGGCCGCCGAGCAAGCTTCGGCTCCAGTCCCAGCGACTGAAGCCGACGAACCAGTTCAAGTGGCCGCAGCGCAAAACGTTGAGGCAGTTGCTCAAGAACCCAAGCCAGTCGAGAAGATGGACTCTTCGCAAGTCTCACGAATTCTTGCAGCCACCTCGGCAAAACCACAGGCACCAAAGCAGGCGCCGAGCCCGGCTCCTTCCGTCGCTCAGGCTCCTAAGTCGAGCGCACCCAAGTTCGTTTCGAACCCGGTGGTGCAAAAGGTTCCAGCCGCTCCTCGCCGCGTTGCAAGCAGCAATTCGCGCGGTGCAGTCGCCGCTGGCAACTCGCAACGCCGCATGGCGGTCGCCAGCAACAACACGGCCGACACGCATATGGTTCAACTGGGCAGCTACACCAGCAATGCCGATGCGAAGCGCGCCTGGACAAACTTCCAGAAGAAATACCCGCAGCTTTCCAGCCACGACGTTGTGATCACGCGCGCTGAGGTGAAAGGCAAGACCTATTACCGCGTCGCAGCAGCAGGTTTTGGCAAGAGCAGTGCACTTTCGATGTGCAGCGCGGTAAAGCGCGCAGGCGGCGGTTGCTTTGCCTATGCCAAGACCAATCCGCCAGCGGGTGCGGTTGATCGTGGCGTGCGGATTGCAGCGCGCACACGCTAACCCAGTCAACTGTTTCAGCGAGACTGCTCCCGGGGGCTTGCCATCGGGAGCATTTTCTTGGCGCCAGGGTAGGCTGGTACGCCTAGCCCACCGCGACACCGCCTTTGTAGAGTTGTCGCACACGGCCTTGTGCGCCCTGACGGTCGAACGGCGTGTTGTCTGCGGTCGCCTCCATTTTGCGACGATCCACTATCCAAGGGGCGTCCGGATCGATCACCGCGATATCGGCCTCTAGCCCGACTTCCAGGGTACCAGCAGGCACGTTCAGTACCCGCGCCGGATTGCTCGCCAACAGCTCAAACGCCCTCCGAGTTTCAAACACGCCGTCCCGCGCCAGGCCCAGCGTCATGGCCAGGACAGTCTCCGCGCCAGCCATGCCTGGCTCAGCATCCGAGAACGGCAAACGCTTGTCTTCCGGACCGCGCGGATCATGGCCAGAGGAGATCACGTCGATCAAACCCTCACCCAGTGCGGCAACCACAGCCTTGCGGTCCGCTTCAGAGCGCAAGGGCGGCGAAAGACGAGCGAAAGTCTTGAAGTCGATTGTCGCCAGAGCTGACAGCATGAAATGGGCCGGTGAGACGCCGCAGGTGATCGGAGCGCCGCGTGCTTTGGCAGCCCGGATAAGATCCAGCCCCGCAGCGGTCGTCACCTGGCGGAAATGCACCCTCGCCCCGGTAATTTCGGCTAAGGCAATATCACGAGCGAGTGCCAGCGCCTCGGCCTCAGCAGGGGCGCTTGGCAGCCCGAGCCGCGTGGCATATTCACCCGCTGTCGCTGCTGCCTCCCCTGCCAGTCCGGCATCCTCGGCATGGGCCACAACCACCAGATCGAGCATGGCGGCATATTGCAGCAACCGCAGCATGACCCCGCTGTCCTGGATCCAACGGCGACCGGTGGCGATGCCGCGGGCCCCGGCTTCGCGCATCAGCGCGAGCTCAGCCAGCTTATTACCTTCCAAGCCCCGCGTCGCCGCCGCCAGAGGATGGACCCAGAGGTCGGGCTTCCCGCTCTTGGCGATATAATTGACCCTGCTGGGATAATCGAGCGGTGGTGATTGATCCGGCATTAAGGCTGTCCGGGTAATTCCGCCAAAATGAAACGCCGGCTTATCGACCGCGAAAACGCCCAGATCGACCAGACCGGGCGCGACCAGCATGCCCTTGGCATTGACCTGTTCGTCACCCTGTTGCGGCGTGACATCCGGACCAATCGCCTCAATCAACCCATCGACCATTCGAATGGCACCAGGCTGAAGGCCGTCCGGTGTGACCAACTGGCCGTCGGTAATCGTGAGAGGCGTGAGCTGCTTCATGGCGTCACCTCCCAGCCCTCAATGCCGCGCTTGCTGCGGGTGAGAATGTCCAGACAGGCCATGCGAATTGCCACACCCATTTCAACCTGAGCGGTGATGATAGAGCGATCGAGCATATCTGCGACTTCGCTATCGATCTCGACGCCGCGGTTCATCGGGCCGGGATGCATCACCAAAGCATCGGGCGCTGCTTTCGCTAGCCGCGCTTTGGTCAGTCCATAGAGGTGGTGATATTCGCGGGCGGATGGAATGAACTGCCCCTGCATACGCTCATTCTGAAGCCGCAGCATCATGACCACATCGCTGCCATCCAGCGCTTCGTCGAAATTGACGAATGGCGTGGCTCCAATCGCCTCCACCCCGGCTGGCATCAACGCAGGCGGCGCGCAAAGCCGGACGCTTGCACCAAGCGCCTGCAGGCAAAGCACGTTCGATCGAGCCACGCGGCTGTGCAGAATGTCACCACAAATCGTGATCGTTAGGCCTGTGAAGTCTTCTGCAGTCTCGCCCCGACGCTTCAGAGCGTGCCGCAGTGCCAATGCATCGAGCAGAGCTTGCGTGGGATGTTCATGCTGCCCATCCCCGGCGTTCAATACGGGGCAATCGACCTTTTCCGCGATCAATTGGGTCGCTCCTGAAGACCCATGCCGTATCACAATCGCGTCCGGTCGCATGGCGTTGAGCGTGATCGCAGTATCGATCAGCGTCTCCCCTTTCTTCACCGAGCTTTGCGCCGCGTGCATATTGACGACATCCGCGCCCAGGCGTTTACCGGCGATCTCAAAGCTCAACAGGGTTCGGGTCGAGTTTTCAAAGAAGGCATTGATGATCGTCAGGCCCGCCAGAAGATCCGAATGTTTCGAACTCTGGCGATTGAGTTCGACCCATTGCTCGGCTTGATCGAGCAAATAAAGGATCTCATGCCGCTCCAGCCGACCAATGCCGGTCAAATCACGATGCGGGAAAGCCAGACGGCCCGCAGGGAAGCGGCCGTCCGTCGTCAAAGAGTCCGTCGAAGTCATTAAAGCCAAGCCGTTAGACGAGCGCATTCAGTCGCTCAACCCATTGATTGCGTGTTTCCCATGGAACTTTGCGTATCTCGCCTTAGTTTATGAAGGAGACAGGATCGTCACCAAACCCCCGAATTCGGGCCGAGAGGATTGAAAACCCGCTATGAGCTTCGCTGGTAAAGTCTGGAAACTGCTGGTTGGTATCAAGGACGGCTTGGTCCTGATCTTTATGCTGCTGTTCTTCATGGGCCTGTTCGCCGTGCTGTCTGCGCGGCCCAGCCCCGGCCAGGTGCGCGATGGCGCATTGTTCATCGATTTGGATGGATTTGTGGTTGAAGAAGCCGCGGTGGTCGACCCGATCGACGTGCTGATCTCTGGTCAGGCTCCGACCAAGGAGCACAATGTGCATGACCTTGTTCGTGCGATTGAGGCTGCGGCGGGCGATGAACGGATCAAGGCAGTGGTGCTGGACCTGACCCGCTTTATCGGCGGCGGACAGGTTCATATGCAAGCGCTCGGCGAGGCAATGGATCGCGTACGCAAGGCAGAGAAGCCGGTGCTGACCTATTCCTTGGGATATGGCGACGACCACATGCATCTGGCCGCCCATGCCAGCGAGGTCTGGGTTGATCCGATGGGCGGTGCCCTGATCGCTGGCCCGGGGGGATCCAATCTCTATTACGGCGATCTGCTCGATCGGCTCAATATCAACGCGCGGATCTACAAGGTCGGCACCTACAAAGCGGCGACAGAGCCCTATTCCGACAATTCGATGTCTGATGCGGCACGGCAGAATATTGGTGCAGTCTACGCAGCGCTGTGGGAAGAATGGCAGGCCAATGTCGCGAAAGCTCGCCCCGGCCTTGATATCGACCGCGTCGTCAGCGATCCGGTTGCCTGGATTCACGCCTCGCAAGGTGATCTGGCCGAGGCCGCACTCGACGCGGGCCTCGTGGACAAGCTCGGCAGCCGAGTGGAATTTGGCGCGCGTGTTGCTGAATTGGCAGGTGAAGACGCCTGGAGTGATGCTCCGGGGAGCTACGCTCAGACCGAACTGGCGCCCTATCTGGCTGACACAATCCCCTCAAGTGATGGCCGGGCCATTGGCATCGTCACTATTGCCGGCACGATTGTCGACGGTGAGGCAGGCCCTGGCACAGCCGGTGGGGACCGGATCGCCGAAATCCTGGACAATGCGCTCGACGATGACTTGGCCGGATTAGTCATACGGGTGGATTCGCCTGGTGGTTCGGCAATCGCTTCTGAAGTGATCCGCCGGGCGATTGGGCGGCATCAGGCCAATGACATCCCCGTCGCGGTGTCTTTCGCGAATGTCGCCGCGAGCGGTGGATATTGGGTTGCGACATCGGCCGATCGCATTTTCGCGCAACCTGAAACCGTTACCGGCTCTATCGGCGTCTTCGCTGTCATTCCCACCTTTGAAGGGCTTGCGGCTGAGATTGGCGTCAATGCTGATGGCATCCGAACCACTCCGCTGTCGGGACAGCCCGACCTGATCGATGGCTTCACGCCAGAACTCGATGCAATCCTGCAATCGGGCGTGGAGGATTCCTATCGCGACTTCATGACCATCGTCGGCGAGGGTCGTGGCAAGACGCTCGAACAGGTCGATGCGATCGGCCAGGGTCAGGTCTGGGACGGCGGCACCGCCCGTCAAAACGGCTTGGTCGACCAGTTCGGCGGCCTTGAAGAGGCGCTTGGCTGGGTGGCGGAGAAGGCCAACCTCGGCGAAGGCGAATGGCACGCAAAGTTTCTTGGACGCCAGATGGACAGCTATGATTCGCTGATCCGCCAATTGGTGATGGGCTCGGAGAGCGACGCCAGACAGCGCGGTGACTTGTTCGGCCTGGTGGCGCAGCAACAGCGCGGTCTGTCGGCGCGATTGATGGCGGACGTGCAATTGCTGACGGGGACGCCCGGGGTCCAGGCCTATTGCGCGGATTGCCCGGTCGAGTCGCGTGCCGCAACATTGGACAGATCTGCCGGTCCCTTGATCGATGCGATGCAGTCGCTGTTCGCGCGCTGACCCGACAACATCGCTTGCCAAGCTTCGCCGCGCCGCGTAATGGCCCGCGCCTGTCCTGCGACGGACGGGCGCGTAGCTCAGTGGTAGAGCACACCCTTCACACGGGTGGGGTCGCAAGTTCAATCCTTGCCGCGCCCACCATTTCCCAAATCGGCGAAATTTTGACCAGAGTTCCCAACTAAAGCACTGAAAACTAATGCAGTGCGGGGTGTTCTATATCCCTCATTTCGATTATAAGCCAAAGGCTCAGAAAGCACTAATTTGAGCACTAGTCGCTTGAGGTCGAACACGCCTTTTTGCCATATATTGTAAGGGTTTGCGAGAAAGCCCCAAGCGAGTTCTAGATTGTCGTTCAGGGTTGGCGCAGGATTGGCCGATTTTGCTGCTTTTTCCGCCAGAATGAGCTTTTGCTGTTCGAGCTCACCAATCTTGTTTTCAAGCGCTGAGATAGCGCGGTCATTTGAAGCCTCTACAATGCGATTGACGAGTTTTCCGATCTTGTCCTCGGTCTCTTGCATTTGGGCCTCCAGAGCCTTCTTATTTGCCTCTGCACGGCCCGTTTTCATCTCACGGTACACGCGGCACATTGCGAACATGGTTTTGACGAGGCTTGGGCTCGGCTGAATGCCTTTCAGGAGCTCTTCAAACTGTCCCTCAATCTTCGCTCTAGGGATCGACTTGCCGTAATGGTCACAGTCTCTGGTTTGGCAAAGGTAGTAGGGATAGTGCTTCTTGCTTCCCTTAGACCAGCTCGCTGTCAGATGATTGCCGCATCCAGAGCACGTCACAGCTCCGCGCAAAGGAAAGTCGCGATGAAGGTCTTTTCTTGCAGGCGCATTGGCACGGCCTTCCATGCGCTCCTTTATCCTTTGGAATGTGGCTTTGCTGATCAGCCCTTCGTGCTGCGCATCGCGCAAGGAAACACCGTAGGTCTTTGAACCGACATAACCTGCGTAGAGTGGTTGGCGAAGGATATCGGCGACCTTGCGCTCCATTCGCTTGCCCGCTTGATAGTGCTTGGGAAAGCTTGGGTGATTTTCGAGAAAGCGTGCGACTTCGTTTTGTGAGACGAACCTGCCCGATGCATAACCTTCTAGTGCCTCAGCGATAATCGACGCGTTAGGCTCATCGCGCACCAACACTTTGCCACCGCCTCTAGCCCTCTCATATTTGAAGCCAACGGGCGGGCGGCTGATCACGGAATACCCGTTTTCCAACCTCGCTATGATCTTTTGGCGCGACTGGCGCGCGATGGTTTCGCGATCGAGCTCGCTGACAGCAGCGTTGATGGTTTCGTTGAATCGGCCTTCAGGTGTGTCTTCAAAGTTGAAGTTGAGGCATTCGCGAGTGGCGTTGCGCTTTTCCATCTCGAGACGCAGGCCAAGATGGAAATAGGTGTTCCGAGCGTACCGCTTGAGATCATCAAAGATCACAACATAGTTGGTTTGCGGGTTGTCATCGAGGAACTTCAGGAGCTCCACCATGCCCTCGCGACGCATAAAGTCTGCGCCGCCTGTGAACTTGTGATAGAAGATAGCGGCGACTTCGTAGTCTTTGGCCTCAGCATATTGACGGCAGCGGTGCTCCTGACTGCCCAGCCCCGTCTGGCCCTTGTCCGAAATTCGGCAATAAAGCACCGCTTGCTTCTTTTGTGTTGTCATGGCGATCCTTTCTGGCCCGGTCCATCAATGGCGGCCTCATGCTCATCCTGGTTTAGATCTTGATCTAATGATCTTACCACATCATCTGAGCCAGACGCAGCGCCGCCGCGCTCATAAGATATTGATCCACAGCTATTTGGAGGCATTGAAGTGGCTGCATTCTCCCACTGATAATCGATAAGGCAAACTGCGATATTCCAAAGCGTTTGCAGCAGCTCATGCCGCTTAGTTGGATCTATGTCGGGCGCATCGAGCAGCTCTTCAAAGGCAGCCAGTTCCTCCGCGCTGAGATTGTATTTGTCGCTCAGCATTGCTGCCACAATGCTCTCGACCCTGAGAATGTCATCATCCACCTCGGCGGATAGATCGAGATCGTGAGGCAACTCGCATTGACTGCTCAGAGCAAATCCCTCGCTGATTTTAGGTTCGATAGTTTCGGTCATGTACGTTCCCACTTTCTGCTTAGCGGTTGAGCTTGTGGGTTGACCTGTTGCGGCCAACTCAATCTTGATTGGCATCACGCGTCTGCAGGTTCAGGAGCGCTGGCAGCTTCGAAGTCTGCTTCGGCCCTTGCTTTTGACGCATCCCCTTGCTTCATTTCTTGGATGAATTGGTGAGCGCGCGTTGCCAGGCTCGCCACGACCAATTGATCGCGCTCGCGCATCACATGGGTGCGCTGCCAATTGCCGTCCGTATCACGGTAGGATCGGCAAAACTCAGTCGCGTAGCGCGTGCCATGCTCGGTTTCGTTGGCAAAGATCTTAAGCGTCAGCCCGCGTTCGCGTATTCGTATCGGTTGGTTTGTGCCAGTCATCGTTCCTGTCCTTTCTGCGTAACAGTTGGTTGATGCTGACCCGGCAAAGTCTCCCATTGGCCATCAGGCTCTATGTAAATTGTCCCATGAAAGATCCGCCGGGCACAAATTGCATACGGGGATATGCCACTGTACTTATTGTTCGATTCCCGACGCGGGCTCGTGATCCATGGTCTCGCTTGGCTCAGATTGATCGGGGGCGGCTTGTTCCAAAGCCTGATCACGCGATGCAGCCATATCAGACTGGATTTCTTGTGCGTCTTGAGCAGGGGCTTCAGGCTCCATGTGGGCCTTAGCCTCCTGCTCTTCGACTTGCTGCTCTTGAGCATTTTGAAGCGCTTCCGTTTCAAACTGCTGCTGACGATACTGGTCCTGCCATTGCGCCATTTCTTTGCGCGCCTCAGGCATCAGAAAATCGATATTGCCCATGTCGTTTTCGCTGAGCGAGTAGCCGTCCCTAAACTCGCCTGTTTCTTTGTCCTTGTAGGTGTTGCCAATCGAAGCGGTTACGAATGATCCGTTCTCGCCTTCCTGTTCCCACAGTTTGATAAAGGCCCCCCGGTGGCGGAATGTCTGGATTGGCCCCTTGTTCTTTTCTGGCGATTGCGAGGCTGCATCGGCGCTATCTTCGTTTTGAGGTGTCATGATCATCTCCTTTTCGGTGGTTGAGGTTTTGGTCACATTGACGGACCATAGGCTGATCCTTGCGTGTGAGTTTGCGCGTAATTGTGTGATTGCTCAGGCAATGAGGCGCTGAGATCGGCAGCAGCGAGCGCTGCTTCGCGTCTTTCAATCATCCAGCGTTGATCGAAGCTCTGAGCATCGATGGCGCCGCGCAGTTCGTGCGATGGTCTTAGCGCTGGCTCAATGTGATCGGTTTCCACCATATGCGAACCGCGTTGATGAAATGGACTAACGCTCTCGCCGCCGCTGCTGCCGGATTCCCCAATCTGTTCCCGTCGGCGTTCAGCTTCCGTCTGCTCCATCGCAAGGCGCTGAGCTTGCATTGTGGGATCGCTGTTATCGGCGAACTCCTGGTGCATCGCCGGATATTGATCAGGGGTGATCCAAGGCGACGTCAGTGCGTCGTAGGTTGGCTCGCTAGGAGCATTCAATTGCTCATTGAAGTCCGCATGGCTGGGATCGCCATAAGTCGCTTCGCCTGCGCCAGTTTCTGCTTGCTCGCTCATACGCTCCACCACGGATCAACGCGCAGCAAGCGGATGGCAGGGCATGTCTCATAGTCGGTTTGAACCCGGCCATAGAGACCGAGGTATTCACAGATCACAGGCTCGCGTTCACCGATGATGACCGCATAGTCATCCGACCAGCGCATATGCGGTTGGATGTGGCCGAAAATGAGCCAGACGATGAGGATGAAGCGCCAATAGCTCAAGATCTGAGCGACTAAGTCTACAGCAGCCGAGAGGGCCGCGATCGCGTTATGGATATGACTCATTTGCCGGCTCCTTTTGCATTCAGATGCTTCCAGAGCCGAGCCAAGAGATGGTCATCGCGGTGGTGCAGCCGCAGTTTCACAGGCAGCTTCCACGGCTTCCCAAAGAACGGGTTGATGCCCATCTGATCGCGAAAGGGTGCAATGGCTGCATAAGGCGGTAGCTTGGTCAGTGCTGGGCGGTTGTTGCCGATAAAGAGGATGGCTTTGTCAGTCCTGCGAATTTCATCGCGGGTCATCAGCGGTTTGCTGTCCTCACTGAAATTGGTGCCATCAATCCCAAACTCATTTTGAGAGCTGTTGCTGGAGCGTGCGATGTAAGAGGCATCCCCGAGAAGGCCTTCGATCAGTTCGAGCATCTCAGGGTCGCGCTGACCGGGCAGGAACTGCTTGATATGGGTTTCTGAAAGCAGCGTGTTCACCGCATCCGAGCCGTACACATTTCGGAAGGCTGCCAAGGATTGGATGAAGAGGTGGATGACCAGGCCATATTCCCGGCCCCAGGTCAGAAAACCCGGCAAATCGTGAATATGGAAGTTGGTCGTCTCATCACACAGGAAGTAGACCTTCTTGTCCTTATTCCCGCAGCGCTTGAGTTCAGTCATCGCCGCCCATTGAATGAGGCCAGCAATTGGGGTTTGCGCTTCTTTCCTGGAGGCATCGATGACAATCGAAACATTGATCGTCTCATCGCTTTCACGCAGATCGCGAAACCGGAAGCTCGAGCGCGACATGACCTTATGCGCGCGCGAGGTAATGTTGTAAGGACGGAAAGCTGTGACCGCACCGCGCAGGAAGCTCCCCGCAATTTTAGAGTCCCTGTCGGCCAAGAGCTCCGCGATCTCACCAGCCTTAGTGCGGTAGTAGCTGATGAAATCAGCCACCTCAGAGCGGGCGTGGTTCTTGACCCATTCGCAGCCCTCGATTGGCATAGGAGGCAGGAGCGGCGCTTCTTCTCCCTCTTTCGCCTGGCCTTTCAGGCGGCCAGCGGCCCAGAGCATTTCATAAAGAAATCCGTCGCGGTTCATGAGGAGCTGATTGACCAGCCCGAGATTCGCGCCTCGGCCATGAACGAGCACGGTTTGCTGCACGGCCATGGAAATGAAATCGATCGTACCGCCGTGCCAGAAGACGCTGTCGCCCTGGGTCTGATCGGGTTCGGGGTAAAGCTGCAAGGAGAGCTCGACGCAATCCGCCGTTACATCTGACAGACCACCGGGACGCTCAAAATCATCGGCGATCACATCAAGAGGATTGTACTGGGCGCTTTTGCCGATGATCTCAGGAAAGACATTGCCCAGATTGATGGCGAAGAATTTCTCACCCCGCTTTGTAAGCGGCTCCATCAAGGCGCAGGTGTTGACGCCCTTGAAGCAGGTCAGAATCTTGGGGCCATGGATTGCCAACGCGCCCGGCAAAAGCACGCCAGCGCCTTTTCCCGACCCAGCAGTGCCAAATGAACATGCGGAAGATGGATATTCTGCGATCACCTCTTTGCCGCGTGAGCCTACATTGGGCCAGCCTTCGGCAAAGGTGCCCCAATAGGGACCCCAGCCTCGTTTCTTGATATCGTTCCCGAACTCCCGCAGGCTCGTCGCCCAGCCAGCGCTTCCTTGATTGCCCCGCGGGATTTTTGCGCCCGTTCTATCGAGTAGTCCTGCAATGGCCTTGAGAACGACCACGGACACATTGATCGCGCAAATCAGTAACACCCCGCCAGCAAAGGCGGCGGACCAATTGATATGCGGATCAAAGCTAAGCGGTCCGAGTTTCTGCAGGAGAAACCATGCGATGGCGCCGACCAGCACGTTTAATCCAAGCCCATTGCCTTCCTCTGCCGGGACTGGCTCAATACGATTGCCTCGCGCGTTGTTGGGGTCTTCGGATTGCTCCATCTCAGCTGTCCTCCCAATAACGAAGGCGGCGAAGATCCACTGAAGTTGCACCGTTGGCCTTGAAGTATTCCGGCCAGAAATCGCGCAGCTCTTCATTGCTGCAATAGGGCGCGCTTGTTGCTGGGAATTGACCGAACTCGACCATCAGGAATGTAACGTCCAGCCCATCGAACGAGCGCGGTTCGACATCGCGGTAACGTCGCTGGTCTTTGAAGCGTTCGAATGGGATTAAGGCCCCAAGCTCGACGCAAAAGCGCCCCGCTTCGGAGTTGGAGATGCCGTCAGTCAGGACGGTCAACGAGCGATTGTTGCCTTCAAAACCATCATAGCGTGAGATCGCCTGCAATTGCTCGAAGATCGGGCTGTCGATGGCCTGCTTTGCCGGATCGGTGGCATCCGCGATCACTGTCTCGACCATCTCGGCATAGGCCTCGCGTGCTTCGCTATGGACCCGCGCCAGCATGGGCGCTGATTGTTCGGGCGCGCCGATACCTTCCTGCTCTTCAGGGGTCGCAGCAGGCTTGCAGATGGTAAAGAGCGGCTCGGCAAACGAGCTCCCCTCAGCACGGTTGGTTGAGGCAACCCGGATCCGCGCGTTTGCGGGCGCATTGTCCCACACACGCATCAATCCCGTGCGGTAGTCGCGCAGCTGTGAGCCGGACTCTCCTTCGAGTGAATTGTCGACGAAAATGACAGCCTGGTGCTGATCGGGGCGAGAGTAGCAGAAGTTACCGTCGCGCTCCTCACCTTGCAGAAGGGCGATCACGCCATAGCTTGCCGCACCGAACAGCATGACCGGAAGGGCAATCGCAGCCGCAAGCTGTGCGGTCTTGCCAGAGCTAGACTTCTGGGTCCGGCGCTTGCGGCCTTCGGGACGCCAGCGCTGCAGACGGTGACGATGCGATCTACCGTTTGTTGACTTGCGCGCGTGGTCTTTGCCGAAACTCAACATTATTGATTTCTCCTTTCTGCCTGGGGTCAAAAGAAGGGACGGGTGATGAAACTGCTCGCCGAAGCGTGCGCGGCATCGAGCCTTGCGCTGGCCTCTTCGAACGCGTCTTCGAGGCGAAGCGCCGGATCGTCCGATGTTGGCAAAGGGTTTGGATCGGCGGGGATCTTTGACGGATCGATCTTCAGCGCTTTGAGCGCCGCAAAATCGAGTGTGACCGGTTCAGACTTCCGGCCGACACCCGCCAGATACTGCCGAAGCTTTTCCTCTTTTGCTTTTGCGGTCTTGAGGCGTGCCAGCGTCAACTTGAGATCGGTGTTGAACCGCCCAACGTCTTCGCGCAGGTCCTGAAGATCAGCGCACCTACCTGCGCTGGAATCTTCGCCATCAGCCACTGCACCTTCCACAATGGCGAGGGAGCGTTCGAACGCGGCTTCGAGGCGCTGCGCACCATCTTCACAGGCGTTGTCGATAGCCACTGAGATTTGGCGTTCTGTCTCTCTGGTGACCCGCGAATAACCCCAGATCGGATCAGCTAGCTGGCTCCAGCCTTCGCGCACGGCGACGAGACTGGATAGAGCGCCAATAAGGATGAGTGCCACGGCATTGTAATCATTGAAGGTCGTAAGGAACGAGGCCTTGCCCCAGTCCCAAATCCCAGCATGATCGCCTATCAGACGGACGCGTGCTGCGAGAAAGTGCATGGTCCCCATGGTGACAAAGCCAAGAGCGGCGAAGCCAGCCGATGCCATGCGGATTGCGCGATCCCAGCGTTTGGGTTGCGGAGCCTCTGCTCGATAGCGCGATCCGCGCAGTCCGAAGAACCCGGTCGCAACGCCCAGCGCAATATTAACGCCCGAAAGGACCGTTCCCGTCAGCAGCGCGGCAGTAATAGTCATATGGCCATCGGCAGCTAGAGCGGTGGCGGCTGCGCCTGCCTCTAGCAGAAGGAAGCATTGCAGTTTTGCAGCTGTGGCAACGGGGCTGGATTTGCGCGCTGGACGCGTAATGCCCTCTTCGACCATGAAGTGGCGAAGATGTACGGCAAGATCAAGCCGCCGGTCTGCAACGGCATCGATCAGCGCCTCCGCTTCATCACCGACCCGTTCGAGGCTCGCCACCGCATTGTTTGCATAGTCGTCCGCGATGGGCTCAAGCAGGGAGGTATCGTAGGCATTGGCTGCCTCGATCCGAAGGATGAGGGAAGCTTGCTCGTGAGCGTGATTTTCAAGTGCGATTGCATACATATCATCGATCTGCACACCCTCCTGCTGGAATTTGTCGGCAATCGATCCTGCAAGCTTGACCACGCTCAGCGCTCCTGAAACCTGCTGCAAGAGGCGCAGCTCATTTCGAGCCTATGGCCGGTCGAATCGTGGGGCCCATCGCGCGCGATTTGCGCGCGATGGGCTTGACAAGCCGGCCCGTTCATCGGGACTCAGCTTCATGGACTTGAGCGATCGACAAAAATTTTGGGTGGAAACGCCTGCGGTGGCGCAGTTTGTGGCCAACCGCATTCTCGAAGTGATCGAGTTTGAAAGCTATGCGCTAAAGCCGTGGTCCCGCAGGAGGATCGCCGAGTACATATCCGGCTCGGACAAGATTGAAGGGTACCTATCACCGACCACCCTTGGGCGCTTCTTGAGCGCCGAGCATGACCAGGCGCTAGAGCCCGACAACCTCTTGGCCCTGATCCGCTTCCTACTGCACTTCGGCTATGTTCAGCCACGTGAACTCGATTGGACGAAGGCTGAGATATCAGTCCGCTCTGGGCTAGCGCTTGAGCGCTTTTTTGATGTTCCAGATACGGACGCGCAGCGGGGCTTCTATCGGGAGCTGGCGGGAGAATATCATGTTCAAGTCGAACGCGGCCCCTTCATCGCGACGGCACGTTTGCACCTTGCTTTCAATCGCGCGCACGGAACTCTGAGTGCCACCGAAACGCTCGCGCTTTATCGGCCTGACGAGAAGCTTGCGCTCTTCAACGATCCAAAGCGAGCAAAGCAAGTCATCTTGGAGAGCCGCGAAATGGAGTTCACCGCGACCGGAACGGTTCTCGCAAAGGCAGGGTTGATCTCGCTATTCTTGAAGGCGAGCGACTCTAAGGGCTTCGACGGCATCGTGGCGATTTCTGAGCTGGAGTACGATTCGAACGAAGAGATCCACCAATTGCAGGGGCACCGCAATGCGGGGTGGGGTTCCCGGTTTCCAGGAGAGCTCAAACTGGCCAAACCCTTGACTCATGCTACGACCAGCGTCTCAGCTCTGCGTCAGCTTTTGAGTGATCCACAATATCATGCCCATGATCTGACTGAAAAGTTGGCCTTTCCCAGACCGCCCAGGCCAAAATCATCGCAAGATAACAGATTTTTCTTTGATGGTGGGGCTGCGATAGGAACCGATCGTGACACAGTTAGGCGACAGGAATGGGAGCAGGGCAAGACGCCTGACGATAAGCTCTTTATCGCCAATCGCTTGCAGGACATTGCTCTCTTCAAGGAAGCGCTCAGTCTCGGCGCTGATCCCAATGCCAGGTTTGAAGACGGCACGCCGATTTTGCTCGATTGCGCGAAAGGAGGATGGCCGGACTTCATTGAGGTTCTTCTTGCAACCGGACGATGTGTGATTGAACTCGATGGTCGTGGGCTACCGCCAAGTTATCACGCTGGCGTGATGGTCCGCAGACTTGCCGGTTCGACCATTTTTGAAGACGTGATTGAACGGTATAAGCTCGCATTCGAAGTCTTGCACGCCGAAGAAATGCGGCAGGGCCTAAGCATGCAGTTGAAGCCGCCGCCTGAGCCAGTGCCTTAAGTCTCTATTTCTATGACTTGTCCCGTAGGCAACCCGCGCTTAGCTTCGCTCCATGGCCAGAAACGCATCAATTCCGGTGGGCCGATACTCGCCTAGCGCACAATCACTCGACTTCGCTGAACAAATTGCGAAGGTCCAGGGTCTGCCATTCGATCGAGCGGCGACCGAACGGTTGGGCTCGAACCTTTACGAAATCATGTTCGCTGAGTTGATCGAGGTCTTGGAGCTGAATCAGGACCCGCCTGATTTTCATTCAGGCATCTATCCTTCTGCTCGCGCATTCGCCGCACTAACGAGCGATGGACGGCAAGTGATAGCGCTCGATATGGTGTTCGATTATTGGATCGCCTCGCTCCATCACATAGTGGGAGTATGCACTTTCAGTGTGCCAAGCGAAGACGAACAGCGCCGTATCGCCAACGACATGCAGCGCCTGTTCGCGCTGTTTCAAGATTCGCGCGACTATCGCCGCGTGCGCGAGCCGATCAGCTATTACGTGCTCGCCCCAAACTATGCTGAGATCATCCGCCTGACCAATCTCATGGGACGGGCCAGCTTGGTGTTCGTCATGTGCCATGAACTTGCGCACGGACAGCTGAAGCATCACGACAGCGCGGCCATTCCCGAACAGGAGTTGGAAGCCGACCGCGCAGCAGCGAGTATGTTCAAGCGTGTCGTTGCCAAGGGTCAGGCCGAGCGCTGCGATCACATTCACATTGATCCAAAGATAATGTGCGCGCCGATTGTTTTTACGATGATCCTTGAGTTGTTTGAGGCTTGGCTGACTGCGCAAGGTGCCGATCTGAGTGGTGGATCGCATCCTCCTGCCAGTGAGAGGACTGCCCAATTGCAACGGCTTCTGCAAGATGAGTTCAACGAGGTCGCGCAAGAGATCGTAATCGGCTCAACCTATGCGATCGCCGAGCTGCACACGCTTCTGGGCCTAAAGCGACCAGAAGTCTAGTCCGGCAGCCGAATGGCTGGCACTAGCTCATGGTGCCAGCTTCAGCGCAGATTGAATTGCGCTGATCGATGCCTGGATTTTGACCCGTCGGTCGGCTTGCGTCTCGCGGGCGAGCAGCCCCCGTTGCTCAGCGAGCAGCGCGTAAAGCTGAGATTTTGAGAGCTTCGCCAGCGAAGCGGAATTGAATGTGGTGTGCATCTTTGCCTCCTATGTAGGAGGCCGCGCCCATCGCGGCCTTTCTGGCCACGGTTTGAAAACGAGCATCAGCCTTGCGGCTTCACCCAATAAGGGGCGTAACAAAGAGAAGCAGCGCTAGCGCAGTGCGCGCTTGAAGCCATGCAAAAGGCAGGTGATCTAAAACGGACAAAGAAGGCCCGCATGGGCAAAGGATTCTGGAGGCAACCAGCCACACGCCCTAACCCCTTTAGGAGCGGTAGTTTACGAAATCTTAACCATTTTTTCACCCGGCGCATGAGATAATGACTGGGCAGAAGCCAAAGATGGCGCTGCCTTGAGGGAGCATGACGGAAAAAGGGCAAACAACGAAGACTACGATCAATCTGAAAAGCGAATTCTCGGGTGCGCGCGACCATAAAGCTCGGGGCGCCGATGGCGCGTGGCACGCGCCTGATACCAGGACTGCTAGTGATAATTCTGAAACGGACGATTTCTCGCTGAGCAACTCAGATCGACATTTGCTCCATGCAGCAGTCGCTGCTGAAAATGGCGGAGCCACAGGCTTCATCCTGCCGAGCCCACAGCAAAGTGAACAATCCGCTGCCGTGGGCGAAAACAGCAAGCGCAAGCGCGATGAACGCCATCAACTGCATCTCACATTTTTGGAACAAGCGCGCCAGCTCTCCGAGCGCTTGGCGAGGCAGATCGCCGCCATGGAAGCAGCCTTTGAAGCGGACATGGGCGATGCCTGGCGCGAGCAGATTACCAACAGGATCATGGAGCCGAACGATATCCCAGAGCGTCGTCCCGGCGAGAGCATGAAGGACTATCGGGAGAGACTAGAGACCGTGCTGATTGTGACGATGATCGATCCCACGACAGGTCGGGTAAAGCCAGAATACGCCAACAACGATGATCCAGATATTCAGCGCTATGCTGAATGGGCGCAGGCGCAGCATCAAAAGCGTGAGGCTGACGTTTACATTGCAAAGCGTGGCGATCCGTCGCTCACTGATGAACAACGCGCCAAGTTGGATGCTGAGGTCGCTAACAGCAGTATCGGGAATGAGATGCGCCAAATTCAAGCCGGCCTCGCCGAGGCCGGCGTCCACTCAGAAGCCTATCAAGACCGCGACAATCGAGACTATGACCGTGTGGCTTCTAGCTCGGACGCTGAGGCCGACGCCTTCTCTATCTAACTGTTCAGTTTAGCCCGCGCTCTAGCTCGAAGAGGAACTGCTCGGCTGTTTCCTGCACTTGATTTCGAGAATCCGCGAGTCCGAAGGGGCCAAAAACACGGTTTCGCGTATGAAACGCGACAGCTGATCCGTCCGCACTGCCACGTTCCCAGAAGAATTGGATATCGTTGACCCCGTTAGCCGCGAAGTCTGCTCTGAGCGCTTGTTCAATCCGTTCGGGTGGGACAAGCGTCGCGTTGCCAAGCCGGACAGAGACTGCAATCTTTCGTGGGTTTTCGCGCACCCACAGCTGGGCTGGCAATCCGGCATCCGGCAAGAACTCAATGCCTAAGCCTTGCCGTGCTTGCGTCTGACTAAATGCCAATGGGAACGCCGTGGCGAGCATTCCCAAACACACTATCGTATTCAAAAGTCTCACAAACCTTCCGTCGAGAGACAGATTGGGTTAGTGTGGTCACAGAACCAAAATGGCACGGAAATGCTGGGGTTGCGTCAGCTGCGTGCGCCGGATTGTCGCTGTCTCGAAAGGGAACCCTTTTGAGACGCCAAAGCGCCCGCTGAGAGCCATTTTGACAACAACCGGAAACGACGATGAGAGGTCCCATGCAGATTGGCTATGCGCGCGTATCAACCACAGAACAGAACATAGATTTGCAGCTCAATGCGCTACGAAAGGCTGGATGCGATAAGATATTCGAAGATCATGCCAGCGGCATGAAGTCCGACCGTGACGGCTACGTAGACGTCATGAAGGCCTTACAGCCAGACGATACCTTAGTGGTATGGCGCTTGGACCGCTTAGCGCGTTCCATGCGCGATCTAACCGACACCATCACAGTCCTGCACAATCGAGGAATTGGATTCCAATCAATCTGTGAACACATCGACATAAGCTCAGCCTATGGCGAATTCGTGCTGCATATCCTGAGCGCTGTGGCGCATTTCGAGCGTGCCCTTATCGTTGAACGGACACGTGCTGGAATTGCTGCAGCTAAAGCGCGTGGAGTGAGGTTTGGAAGAGCGCCAGTTCTTAATGGTGAAGAGCTGGTTGAAGCGATGTTTCTGGTTGGCAACGGCCAATCTGTCTCCGACACAGCTCTCCAGCTTGGGATCGGCAGGTCGACCCTATATCGATATCTGACCGGGGCACGGACCCGAGGACTTTCGTCTCTTACTTCGTGAGGGAAAGGTTCCTGTAGTAACTATGAGCTCTGCACGGTGCAGGCCAGTTTGGCACTCTGCTTTTGTAGTGCTCAAACAACTCAGCTAATACTGGGTCTTTGGCAAATGGGTTATCATCGCAATCCTGCGATGGAGGCTCTGACTCTTTCACAGAGGCATCAAATTTCGTCTTCATTTTTGGTCACCTGGGGAGGGTTGATCTTTCTATATTCCCTTATTAACGACATATTTTTAGGAACAAGTAAAGAAAAATTTTCCTTAAAGTACTGATTTTGATCAAATAATTTTATATCTAGAAAATTATTGCAGTACTGCCTCATTTTTGCGCAACTCTGAACGTCGATGAACAAATCCTCTTCCTTAAAACCGAAACACAGGTCACCATTATCAAATCCGTTCTCCATTTTGGCATTCCATGCTTCAAGAGAGTAGGCAAACGCCTTCTCAAGATGCCCATACGCCCTAATACGTAGATTATTGGGTAGAGCGCGGGTCTTTGTGAAGGCGCTTTCTCTCGGCACAGTGCCTGGCAGGAAGATTGTGACAATTCTATGGCAGCTTTCGTGGTTTTCGTCGGATAATGATCGCGGCACAAGCACACGATATATCGAGCGCTCGGCCAACGATGGGTCTGTTTCTAGTGCCTCGTACGCCCTCGAAAGGAACTCGAGCGCCGTTTCCCTGTCGATTGGGGCTAGCATCAGATACTTCCAATAATATACCACAGTCATCGACTTGACCTTAAATGCTGCGAGCTCGGTCAATTCGCAGAATTTAGTGAAAACTGCCTCCAGTCCGCCGTACTGGCTCTCGTCGAGAGAATGTCTATTTGTTTCGACCTTACCATCAGGGCCCACCAGAAAATCCAGAGCTTTCAGCCTGAGGTTCTCAAACTCCACCATGAATTTTCTCTGCCGTATTAGTTCGGCGTTTAGAAGTTCTTTGCTTGAGGCCTCATGAAATTCATCATCTGGCGGCTCATCAATCTGCTTGTAGATTGCGCGCAGCCTTCTGGCACTATCATCGCCAAAAAGCTCATTTTCGGTAGCACTAATCTCGTCAGCAAGCTGTCCAAGTACGCCAAGACAATCCTTAATCGCCTGTCGGAAACTGATTTCCGAACCAATTCGGAGCCCCTCACAGTGTTTGGCATACTCCTGAAAAAGCCCTCCGAACCTGTCTTCAAAATCACTCGAGCCCATCTGAAAAAAATGATAGGAAATAAAGGAACTCTTGTAATAAAGTCCCATCCGGCCTTCGCTCTTGAAGACGTCCCCTGGCACAATCTTAAAGGCTGCAAGTTCCTGCTTAGCTTCTGCTGCTGCGGCCCCAAGCTTGGTCATTGACTTCAGCATCAAATCAAACCCCTCTTTTAAGCTCTCGGATCGATCCTCAAGCCGCCCCAGGGTTGTAGAGAAAGCACCGCTCCAGGCCGGGTCAGACTGAAGCTTGTACAGAGCTTTGTGATTAATCTCCGCCCACACATCTTCGATTGAGACACGCATTTGGATCTCAATTGGGAGCTTTATGATCTTTTCCTCTACATAGGCATTTGCCACGAAGATAAAGTGTGCGGACGAATAAGGGTTTCCTAAATCAGAATCTAACTTCAAATTTTTTTCAAGAAATGCTTTGGCTTGATCATCGTTGAATTGGCCCTCGGACGGGTCAGGGACTGCAAGTTTATCTTGAAGTTTATCTGCCAACTCCGATCTACATCGGCTATATATGTCCTTCTGCGCCCGGCAGTAGTATTCGGCCTCGATAAACGTCCTCGCAGTATTAAGATTATCGAAAAGTGGATCGGGCTTTGCCGATCCAGCTTCCACCAACGCAAGGATCAGATTCTGCACACCATAGAGACCGACATCGTACAGTGTTACAACTCTCACCCCGACGATATCAGTCATATCCCGATAGGAGTAAAACTGTTGTTTTGATGACTTGCCTTGTCGTCTCTTGCGACCCTCTTTCTCAAATATACTCTGTCTCGTCTTCACCCTTGACCTTGTATAGAAAACATCCTGTCCAAAGTTAGGGATCGTTGCACTCAGAAGAAAATTTATGCGTTGGTATATTTGTTCAGCAGCAGTTAGAGCCAGGTCCAAATTCAAAGCAGGACTACGCACATCAATCACTGGCCTGCGATCTGGCAATTCGCCTTCATGCTCCAAATTTGAGTTCATAGGTTTACTCTTGCAGGCACATCGGGCCAACCGCTGAACCAGGCTATGGCCGCTGTCGAGTTACCGTCTAGAATTAGGTAGGATCGTCGGTCGTATTTGCTGAGCGCAAGGGGCTCGCGCCGATCAATTTCTCCTCGTTGGGCCGCAGACATTCTTGCGTATGCGTTTTTCACGCTATCCAACAAGAAATGGTCCCAAATTAGTTCATCAAGCGGAACGTCTACGACATCGGATTCTTCAATGCCTCTGAAGAATAGTCCGTGATCATATGGGAGACGCTCTCCCAAGTGCGGATACAACACTTCAAGAGCAACTGTTCTAATCTGCTTATCGTCAAGTAAACGCATATACGAATCCTGCCCCAAAATCGGTTTCCCGTGGAACGTAAGCCTACTCAAGAAGGGTCCAAACTGTGCTGCCACTTGAATTCGAGTCTAACAAATCAACTGGTTGGTACAATGATTGCTAACCAATACAACAATAAACCGATACGAAAAGCCCGCTCTTTGAAGGAATAGGAATGTCCAAACTTTAGGTTAAGGTAAGAGAATGCTTCGGCATCTCAACAATCAGCCAAATCACCGGTGCGTCGTTTGCTGGTGTCTTAACCTTTTGGCCCCGAGCATTGGTGGCAATTGGATGTCATTCCGGCCAGCTGCGCTGATGAAAGGGTAGTAGTCTGACTTACGCAAGCTGTGTACTGGGTGACACCCAGTACCGCTTGTCTCGCTAGCGCAGCTAAAGCTGCTGGCTCGGCAAAGGGAGCCCGCTGGCGCGCTCCCCGTTGCATCCCCTCCGGCTAAACCGAGCTTCGCTCGAAAGATCGTTCCTTCCGATCAATCACAGCACAAGCATCGGGCCTGTTTGCATCGACCATCTTCAAGGCAAGCGCCCGCTTTCGCGACAGGGGAAACAGAAGCGGACATTCCGCTCTCGACCCAATTGCGGACATAAACGCTGCCGTCTGCTTTGCGCCCTAATTTAAGACGTAAGCATCCGGGATCTTAGTTCCCAAAAGCGGACATTCTCTGAGGCCATTCCGGCCAAGGAGAATGACAATGACCTACTCACACTTTGATCCGGCGGCTCAGCACCGAGTGCCTTGGAACTTTGGGGCGAAGATCGGTCCCAAACGCCCATTCAATCAGAAACAGATCTGGGCGATCCGCTTCTTTCTAGACCGCGAAGAGCGCATTCGAGATCGAGCGCTGTTTGATTTGGCGATCGATAGCAAACTGCGAGGCTGTGATCTCGTTGAGCTGAAGATTGGTGACCTAGTGAGTGGTCCGGAAATCAGGACGCGCGCAACCATCACGCAGCGTAAGACAGGACGCCCCGTTCAGTTCGAGATAGCGGCTGACGCGCGAGCAAGCCTGTTTGCATGGTTTGAGCTAAGAGGAGGTGACGTCGAGGACTTTGTCTTTCCAAGTCGAGTGGATCACACCCGTCACTTGAGCACGCGACAATACGCTCGACTAGTTGATGAGTGGGTTGTGGCTATTGGCCTGCGCCCGGAGGAATACGGAACCCACTCGCTTCGTCGAACCAAGGCCTCGATCATCTACAAAGCAACAGGCAACATCCGAGCGATCCAGATATTGCTCGGTCATTCCAAGATCGAGAACACTGTCCGCTACCTAGGCGTTGACATCGAAGACGCTCTAACCCTCGCTGAGAAGACGGAGATCTGACTGGAGTTGGACGTTGGCGTCGAAAGACCCAGCGTCCGCTTCTGGGGGTGAGAGCTGACCTGGGTTACGTGCGGGGTCACGAGATTGTTCAAAATCTTCGTAGCGGCATGGCTCAACGCTTAAGCAAGCGCCAGCGGGGCCATCAGATAGGCCAGCAATGACACCACGAGCAAGGCAGCGAGATTTAGCCTTGCTCCAGCCCGAGCCATCACGCTCAACGGGACTTTGTCGGTCGCGAATACCACTGCATTGGGTCCTGTCGCCATGGGTAGCATGAAGGCGCAACTTGCTGCCAAGGCGACTGGGGCCGCCACGACTTCAATTGGTACGCCGGTTTCCAAGGCCACTGCTCCCAGCACCGGCATAAGAGCGGATGCGGTTGCAATATTGCTTGTAACCTCTGTCAAAAGGAGGACTGCACCGCACACTATGAGGACCAAAACAGGCACGGGTAGCTCGCCGACGAACGCCAGGCTTTCACCGATATAGGTGCTAAGGCCAGTAGAAGAGATTGCTTGGGCTAGTGACATCCCTCCTCCGAACAGCAACAGCACACCCCACGGAATCTGCTCTGCTGCCTTCCAATCCAGAATCCGCTTACCCTGATTCTTTCGGCAACCTGCCGGGACAAGGAAGCAGAGCAAGACCGCTATGATGGCTGTCACATGGTCTGTCAGGCCAGCAAACGGGGCCAAAACCTCACCATTGACGCTAAATTCGATATCGTTGATCGGCCTGCGGAAAGCCCAGAGAGACGCGATGACTGCAAATATCATCGAAGTGCGCATCTCGGGCCTGGAAAATCGCCCCAAAGACTCCAGCTTCTCGGCAACTCTCTCTTTGGCAATCGTCATGTTGAGTTCGGGCAAAGTGAATGCAAGCCGCGTCAGTGCAAGCCAAGCCAACGGCAGCAACAATGCAACTGCGGGAATTCCGAGCATTGCCCATTGCGCAAAATCTATCGAGCGACCTGCCTGATCGTTCAGATACCCGATCACGATAAGATTGGTCGGCGTTCCGATGGGCGTACCCAAACCACCGATCGAACAGGCATAAGCAATGCCAAGCAAGAGCGCATATGTAAGGTCGCGGTGCCGCTCCTCATTGCCGTTGCGCAAAGCTGCAGCTACCGACAAGGCAATAGGCACCATCATGATGGCTGTGGCCGAGTTGGAAATCCACATTGAGAGCAGTGCGGAAGCCAACATGAAGCCTCCCACAAGACCTGCAGGGCTACCGCCGCTACGGCCTACGACATTAAGCGCAATGCGTTCGTGCAAGCCCCATCGCTCAATCGCCTTTGCGAAGACAAATCCTCCGAGCAAAAGCACGACGATGGGGTGCATGTAAGGCGCCGCAACGTCTTTAATCGAGGCTACACCAGCTATTGGCAAAACCACCAGCGGAAGCAGCGAGGTCACGGGGATCGGGATCGCCTCTGTGACCCACCAAACAGCCATCCAGATCAACAGCGCAAGGGTTGTCCAGGCGGGAGCCAGTTGGCTGCCGTCAGCCAAGCCAGCTGGAGCACCTGCCAACAAGATCAGCAGCGCGAGCGCGGGACCGGCAAACAATCCGATCTTCGCTACTGGATTGGCCGACCGTGCATTTTGAAGCTTCATTGGCTCAGACATTTTCCTGATCAGACAAACAGCAGCATCCTATTCAACGCTGTCCTTACTTGATGCTCTTTCTAAGCGACGCTTGGGCAAGCAAGGACGACCAGGATGTATGGACGGATGGCAAGGCCATTTAGGGAAGAGGAGCGCGGTATGCTTTTTAGCATTAGACCGCACTCCTCATCGACCGATTAAGCGGGGTTGGGTCAGAAGCTCTGTTTGAAGCTCACATAGAGCTGACGCCCGCGAGGATCATGCACTTCGGTATCGAAGAACGGCCTGTCCTCTAAGCGCGGTGCAATCTGATCGAACACATTCACCGCACCCACACTAAGTGTCGTGCCTTGACCGCCGATAAACTCGTCCAATTGGACGTCGTAACGCAGGTCGAGTGTGATATTGCTGTCGACTGCCGCGCCGCTCTGATCATCCGTATAGGAGCCGATATAGCGTGTCGAAATGTTAAACAGATGCGGTCCTGTTTCGAAAGTCACACCGCCGTTTACTCGGAAATCCGGCGTCGACCCGAAGCCGTTGGTAAAGTTACGGTTCCCAAGAATGTCACCAAACTCCGAGGAGTCGAACTGGACCAGAACCGTGCTCTTCAGATCGAAGGTCAGTTGCGCATCGCCCAGGAAGGTCCGGTAGGCAGCAACAAAATCCAAGCCTGATATCTGCGCGTTTCCGCCATTAACGAAGTTCGAAATTGCGGTTGCAGCCTGACCATCTGGGCTGCGGATAGCTCTGCTTGAGTCAATCTGACCTGCTGCAACTAGATCATAGACCGTCTGCGCCGAGAAATCCTGCAGGATCAGATCAGAGTAGTCGTAGTAGAAAAAGTCGAGCGACATGTTCAGGCCGAAATCAGATTGCCAGACCAGCCCAACATTGAAGTTTTCGGCAGACTGCGGGACGAGATCTTCTGAACCTCTGGTAATGATTGTCACGATGACATTGTCACCCACACTTCCCAGTCCGAAGGTTTCTCCGGGAGCCGGACCAGGATCGGTGATCGTGCCAGCGCCAGTGATACCAGCGATTTGACGGATCGAAGGCGCCTGGAATGAAGTTCCGTAAGAGAAACGAAGCGCAAGAGTGTCTGTGACTTCGGCGCGAAGTGCGATCTTGGGGTCAAGCGTGTCGCCACCCTGATCACCGTAGTCCTCAAAGCGCAACGCGGTTTGGACCTCGAGCCAGTCAAACAACGGCAGGTTCAGCTCGCCGAAGACGGAGTAAACGTCCTGCTCACCAAAGACAGCTGGAATGGTCTCATTCAACCGGTTGTTGCCAGTCTGATAGCGACCGTCCGGCACATCTTCGAGAAGGACGTCACGATACTGACCGCCAATGGCCAGCGAAATTGAGCCGCCTGGCAACTGAATGCCGGTGTCACCGCTCAGCGATCCTTCGAAGACGGCCTGCCTTACGCGGGCAAGATCGTTGCGGAACAAGCTAAACTGCGATTCGACGGTTTCTCTGTTGCCGGCAACCGAAACACCATCCTTGGGAGACACCAAATCCGGCGAGACGATCCGGGTGCCGAACGGGTTCCAGTCGCCGCTCTGGATCAGAGCTGCAAAGGTGGGAATATCCCACTCGCGCGGCGCACTACGGGAGAAGTCGGAGTTTGCCCAAACATAGGAACCATAGAGCAGCCAGTTGTCAGCAAACTCCCAGTCAAATCCGGCTACGATGCGCGTATTGGTGAAGATCGTGCTGATGTCAGCCTGATTGGGTCCGTCAGCATCGCTGCCGCGTGGACGACCGCGATAGATAACAGGGACCGCTTGAAGGGTGGGATCCGCAACAAAGGCGTCCGGCCCTGCATAGGTGATCCCGCCTGCTCCATCAGAAACGAAGAAGTTGAAGGGGTGATCACCCGGCACAAGGAAGCCACCGTCATTTGTGAATACGCGGGTCAAAAGGCCCCCGTTGCCATCACGGATATCGTTGCGTGAGAACCCGAACTCACCAAACACATTCAGTCTGTCGTTGACGTCGTAATTGGCAGTGGCGAAAACCTGTATCCGATCTTCCTCTGGGAAGATGCGACGTTGGTCCAGGAAGTGATAGCGGCAATTGCCCGCAGCCTCGTCAAGAAGCCCACCTGCCTCCACGCAATCTGGGTCGGGCGTTGACGGACCGCCTGCGCGCCGAAAGCCACCGGCTACGCTGGCGTCCGGAATGGCAAGGTTGAAGCGGCCAGGCGAGCCTGTGACAGAATCGAACCCACCAGCGATGCCGTCTGACAACAGGTTGCCGTCAGCAATGTTGGGAAAGTCTGAGCGCGTTGCGCTGTTTTGTTTATAGTAGTTTGCGAAGATCGCGATCCCGCCGCGATCGCCCTGTACGCCAAATGCACCGTTGACTTGAAACGACTGATTTGTCGCATCACGGAACTCCGCGCCGAGTTCGAACCCATCGAAGTCGTCGCGGGTGAAGATGTTGACCACGCCGGCAACTGCCTCTGATCCGTATGTCGATGACGCACCGTCGGTCAGGACTTCGACCCGCTCAATCATGTTGATTGGATACTGGTTGGAATCAGTAAACAGCTGGCCAGAATTGTCGACAACCGGGGCAAGACCAGCTCGGCGACCATTAATGAGCGTGAGCGTTGAACCTACACCCAGGCCGCGCAACGAAAACTGCGAAGTACCTTGCAGGTTGGTAACGTCCTGCAAAAGCTGCGAGCCAGAGTTGGATGTGATGCCTTTGAAAATGTCCTGCACCTGGACAGCTCCAGTATCGGCGATTTCTGCTTCGCCAACCGTTTGGACCGGCGAAGGTGCCTGATAGTCTGGACGCCGCGTTCGGATATTGGAGCCCGTAACAACAATCTCCGTCGAGCTTGCGGTGTCATCCGCCTGTTGGTCGCTGGCAACTGAGACTTGGTCAGACTGCGCCAGAGCAGGCGAGCTCGCGAGCGCGCATACCGCTATTGCCAAGATCGACGCGGCCCCTTGATTGCGCAGTCCACCTGCTTGTGGGCGTATACCCCTAGTCATCTGTAACTCTCCCTCTGTTATCTCGACTCAATCGTTCGCCAACGGAAGGCAATGCAGATATCCGCACGGCACCGGCGAACAGGCCAAGTTGGGAATGAGGTTATGACATAATCTCATTTGCGCAAAGACCGGCGCCAAGAAATCTCCAAGTTATTATAATATAATGTTTTTATATTGAGAGGGGTGCCAGCCGCGTCACTGTATGTGCTATTTTCCGCATAGACTTACATCTACTTGTGCGATAATCCATACACATGTTGCGAATCGGCTTGTCAAGCAAAACGCTGATCTGGAGTGCGGTCATTGCGGCAGCATTTGCCGTGGTGACCTTCGTCGTATTAGCCGCGGCCTATCGCGATTTTGAGCATGAAAATTCGCTTCGCGTACTTCAAATTGAGACGAATACAGCTCTGCAAGAACAGGCGCGTGCACTCGAAATCGAACTTCAGAAGTTCTCAGTGCTCCCCCTCACTCTCGCGGAGAATTCTGATGTGCGACAGGCTCTCCTCTCGTCCACG
Source organism: Erythrobacter sp. (assembly GCA_965249945.1). Taxonomy (GTDB): domain Bacteria; phylum Pseudomonadota; class Alphaproteobacteria; order Sphingomonadales; family Sphingomonadaceae; genus Erythrobacter. The sequence continues at coordinate 3,020,446 of OZ252258.1, forward strand.
CCTTCAAGCATAGCCAGCCTCAACGCGAAACTCTCAACCTTGGCGGAGCGAACGCTGGCGCCTTACGTCTATGTGATAAATCCCGAAGGCGTCACAGTAGCGGCGTCCAATCATGCGAGAGAAGATAGCTTTGTCGGACGCGACTATGCCTTCCGCCCCTACTTCCAAGAGGCGCTAGCGAATGGTTCGGCTAGCTATTTCGCCAAAGGAGAATTGACTGGAAAATCGGGCCTGTTTCTCGCTCAACGGATCGATGTCGGCGATCGGAATATGGGCGTAGTGGTGGTGAAAGTTGAGTTCGAGGAGCTCACTTCGGTGTGGGAATCGGGCACATCGACGACATTTGTTACCAACCCCGATAACATCGTGCTGTTTTCGAGCGAGCCAGCGCTCAACTACAAAGCTGTACAACCTTTGAGCCAAAGCCGCAGGGCTTCAATTCGCAGTTCGATGCAATTTGGCGACGAACAGCTTGGCCCAACACCGATCACGATCGGAAGCGACCTTCTGGGTTCAGACGCACAAGGCGAGGACATTCAAGCCGCAGCGTTGGACCTTTCGGAAACGGGCTGGAGAATTTATCGCACCGAGAGGATTGCGCCTGCTCTTCGCGCGGCAGACTCTCGCATCCAACTTCGGTTGTTGAGTATCGGGGTCGCGATTGTGGGGGTCTTTCTGTTGTTGATATGGCGAATTTGGTTGGACAGACAAAGAGCGAGGACCACAAAGTGGCTGGAGTCAGAGGTCGCTCGACAAACCAGAGCACTTTCCGAGACCAACACCCAGCTTGCTGAAGAAATTCATAAGCGCGAACAGCTCAGCAAGCGGTTCCGCAACGCACGAGAGGATCTAGCACTGGCTAATCGCCTTGGGTCGATCGGAGCCATTACGACCCGCGTAGCGCATGAGGTTAACCAACCCGTTGCGGCGATTCAGGCGTTCGCGGAAAACACCACCAAGTTGCTTGCGCGAAAAGACTTTGATCGAGCCGATCAAAACCTGTCTTCGATTGTCGAGTTGACCAGCAAGATTGGCCGGATCACCACCGATTTGCGCGATTATGCGCGGCGCGGCACAGAAACTATTGGCCCGGTCTCCATTCAAGATGTGGTTGACGGTGTCGAGTTGCTGGTGGGTGACCGCCTGCGCAACAATTCGGTGAGTTTTGAGATCAGCCTGCGTGAAAAACCGTTGCCGGACATCAAGGCAGGCAAAGTTCGGGTCGAACAGGTGCTCGTCAACCTGATTCAGAATGCCAGTGAGGCTCTGGAAGAAACCGAAGATGGTGTGATCGAGTTATCGATCTTTGAAGATCTTACCCATGTTGTCTTCCGTGTGTCCGATAATGGACCGGGCGTCGACGCTGGCATTCAGTCCGAGATTTTTGACCCTTTCTTTACATCCAAGCCAAAGGGCCTGGGCATTGGCCTCGGTATTGCGAAGGATATCGTTGGCGAGTTCGGCGGCACGCTCTCACTGGTCAAGCCAGAGATTGGTGGAGCAAGCTTTGAGATGAGGCTCTTGAAATCATGACCGACGACCACCCCAACATCCGACTTCACCTTGTCGATGACGATGAAGTTCTGCTTCAGGCGATCACGCAGATTTACGAGTTGGAAGATATCGATGTGATCCCGACTGCCAGCCCACAGGAATTGCTAGAGCGCATCACCGATGATTTTCCCGGCGTGATCGTGACGGACGTCCGTATGCCCAAGATTGACGGCTTCGCCCTCTTCGAGAAGGTCAAGAAGATCGATCCGGAAATACCTGTTACCTTTATAACCGGGCACGCCGACGTGCCTATGGTGCTCAAGACCATGCGCGATGGAGCCTTTGATTTCCTCGCCAAACCTATCGATTCCGAGCACCTGATTGCAAGCGCGCGCAGAGCGATGCAAACGCGGCGCCTCGTGCTTGAGAACAGACAGCTTCAGTCCCTCATCGACAGAGCGGATTCGGGGTCGGGACTGATCGGCGAAAGCCAAGCCATCGAAGGGTTAAGGCAAACGATCAGACAGGTTGCCTCGACCGATGTGGATATTCTGATCGAAGGAGAAACCGGAACCGGCAAAGAGTTGGTCGCCAAACTGATCCACAAATGGAGCAACCGCAGCAACCGTAAACTCGAAGAAGTCAATTGCGCGGCTTTGCCTGAAAACATAGCGGAAATCGAGCTATTCGGCCAAGCCAGTGAAGCCGGTACTGCAACGCGGTCGGATAAGATCGGCAGGATAGAATCCTCGGACAAGGGGACAATCTTTCTCGATGAGATCGAAAGCCTTCCGCATTCGACCCAAAGTCAACTCCTGCCAGTGCTTGAGGACCGGCGGGTAACGCGTGTGGGTGGTGTTAAGTCAGAAGCGCTTGATTTGAGGATCATCGCCACGGCAAAAGTTGATCTGTTCTCAGCAGTGGCCAATCAGGAATTTCGTGATGACCTATTTTACCGGTTAAACACGATCAGGCTCAGAATCCCTCCGCTGCGTGAACGCAAGGACGACATACCGCTGCTCTTTGCGCATTTCCTTGCACAAGCGGCAGATAGATTTGGCAAGAAAGTGCCTAAGGTTGGCCTCAATGCAAGGCACCGCCTCACCGAACATGACTGGCCGGGCAATGTTCGAGAATTGAAAAATTTTGCAGAGGCGGTGGTGCTGGGCATCGAGTCATTGGAGAGTCCTTCACGTGGCGAAGAACTGTCCTTGCCGGAGAGAGTGGAACGGTTTGAAGCTAGCACGATATGCTCTGCGCTTGAAATGACTCGCGGTGAAGTCAGGCAGGCACTCGAAGTGCTGAAAATTCCGCGCAAGACCTTCTACGACAAGATCAACCGCCACAAAATCGACATGAATAGTTACCGTAAGAAGCAGAAGTGAGTGGGGCAGCGGCGGTCAGCCGAGGTGAAGGACCTTGAATAAGCGCGATAAAGCAGTGTCCTTAGCCCCAGAAAAAGCGCGCTGCTGAACTCAGATCTTCGATCCTAGGACGCAAAGCAACGACAACCGCATATTCATGTGCGCCGCTGAAAGGAGCCCCGCAATTGGGTCGAAAGCTGAGTGTCGGTTTCTCTCCAGCGCGGCCCTATAACCAGACTGTCTGCTACCGGCCCAGTTTGAGCCATCGCTTAATGACTGGAACTGGAGGTGGGAGCGGAAATTTAAGATTCATGCCCTAAAGACCCAGTATGGGCCGTGAGCGGAATGTCCGGTTCTGATTGATCGCAGTAGCGAAGCTGACATTCGGTTCACGACCCAACTCCGGGTGTGCAACTCACAATCAAAGGTGAGCCACAAATAGCCGAAAAACCACTGAAGATGGAGAACTCGGCTTACCGCTGGGAATAAACTCCAACCCCATCCGTCTAACTGTCGAGATCAGTCGATTGGGAGCGAACGGAAATGGGTGTCCAAAGAGATTGTGAGCCGTTTCTTCAAAGAAAACGCGGTGAATTCTCTATGAAGGCTGGGTCAAGTGCCATTGCGATGGCATTGGCATTGGTGGTGGCAGGATGCGGCGGATCAGCGGGTGGAAGTGACGCGTCGCCGCTTGTGTCCGAACCGTCTCCTGCGCCTCCTTCGGCTCAACACCCAGGAGCATTTGCTACTGAAGGAGGCGTCGCGCGCTTTCTTAATCAAGCTACGTTTGGGCCGAAACCTGAGCAGATCGATGGTCTGTTGGGCACCTCAGACTCCGCATGGTTCGTCGCTCAGATCACGATGGAGCCGACACTCGCCCGGCCCGAATATGACGAGTATGATGAACGCTCGATCGGCGCCGAAACCGAGGAGGCGTCTCTGATCCTCGTTTCGCCGACTGCGATATTTTGGAAGCACGCTATCGAGGCACCTGATCAGCTACGGCTGCGCATGGCGTTTGCGCTGTCGCAATTGCTTGTTGTGTCGGACACCGGCGGTGAGATCCTCGCCGATCATCCGCAAGCCATGATCGCCTATCAAGACATCCTGCGAAATCGCGCTTTCGGCAATTACCGCGACTTGCTTCAGGACATCACCTTCAACGCAGCGATGGGAGAGTGGCTCACCTTCATTGGCAATCAAAAGGCTGATGCTAGCGGGCGGGTTCCTGATGAGAACTATGCGCGCGAATTGCTCCAACTCTTCACAGTGGGCCTGGTTGAACTGCAGCCCAATGGAGAGCCGCGCCTTGTCGGCGGCCAGCCGGTTGAGCTCTACGATAATTCTGACGTGACTGGTCTCGCGCGGGTCTTCACCGGGCTCGATATGCAGGGGATCGATCGCAACCGTTTCCCGGTCTTGGAAGAGGCTCTTTTCGAAGACGAAGGTTTGCCCGAGTCCTTCTTCCTTCCGATGAGCTACAATGATGCGCTGCATTCGCAGGAAAAGAAGCGGTTCCTCAACTGTTCGATAGCTTCGGGCACGCAGACACTCGACAGCATCAATCAGGCGCTCGACTGTATCATGGCGCATCCCAATGTGGGGCCATTTGTTGCACGGCAATTGATCCAGCGTTTCACCACCAGTGACCCCGATCCCGGCTATGTCGAGCGCGTCGCGAGAGCATTTGATACAGGCACAGCGACCTTGCCCGATGGCCGGACTGTTGGCGAAGGTCGCAAAGGCGATCTGGCGGCTACTTTGGCGGCGATACTGTTTGATCCTCATGCAAGACGCGACACCGATTTGAGCGACCCGCGCTTTGGCAAGATCCGCGAGCCGGTAATCCGTTTCACCAATTGGGCGAGAGCATTTGGAGTCGATGGATCGCGGCCGGAATATGCTCTGGAGCTCTATGACACGAGCGACGTCAGCTGGCTCAATCAACACCCGCATCGCGCGCGCAGTGTCTTCAACTTTTACCGTCCTGGCCATGTGGCTCCTGCAACGCAAAGCGGCGCGCAAGAGATGACCGTGCCCGAGCTTCAGATCGTGAATGCCACCTCTGTCAGCGGCTACATTAACTACATGACTTATTGGGCGTTTGGAGGGATTGGGCAGCAGGACCAACGTGAATTGACCGCAGAGCTGCGCGAGCTTGGTGTGCCGGTGGTCGCGTCTGAGCTGGCACGCGCTTGGCGGCCCAATTACACTCGCGAGCTTGCCTTGGCAGGTGACCCTGCTGCTTTGGTCGATCTGCTTGATCGCAAACTCGCTTATTCGAGCATGTCTGCAGATACCAAAGCTCAGATTGCAAGCACAGTCGGAGAAATTCCTTTCGATGGAACGGATGAGGAAGACCAACGCCTTCGGGTCTCTCTGGCTGTGCTTCTGGTCCTCTCTTCCCCTGACTTTCTCGTCCAGCGTTAAGGAGCCATTGCAGTGCGGTATTCTGAACTCAACCGTCGAAACTTCGTTCGCGCATTGGGCGCGGGAACTATTGCTGGAGCCGCTTTGGGAGCAGCCCCCGGCATGTTCACCAGCCATGCTGCCGACACATCGGGCTATAAGGCGCTAGTCTGTGTGTTTCTGTATGGCGGGATGGACAGCCATGATGTCCTGATCCCCTATGACCCGACAAGCTATAACAGTTGGCGCAACATTCGCCGTTCATTCGTCGCGCGGCAGGGCAGCACACGCGATCGCGGTTCGTTGCAGCCACTGAGCCGAGTAAGCGAGCCTAACCCCACTGGCCCGCAATTCGCGCTTCCGCCTGAAATGCCACAATTGAAAGCCCTTTATGATGCAGGCAATGCGGCGGTCGTCGCCAATGTTGGCCCATTGGTCGAACCGGTTACGCGTCAAGCTTTTGAAGCAAGCGCAGCGCGCGTCCCGCCGCGCTTGTTCAGCCACAACGACCAGCAAGTCGTATGGCAGGCAGGCGCTCCGGAAGGCGCTCAATATGGTTGGGGCGGTCTGTTTGCAGACGCCATCCTTGCCACTGGTGCCAATGGCAATCGCGAACAATTCACCACTATCGCAACCGATGAAGTGGGCCCTTTCCTAACCGGTAGGCGGGCCAGTCCCTACCGAGTGGGCGTTGAAGGCGCTGCCGAATTGCAAGTCATTGAGGATATCATTGGCAATGAAAGCTCAGCCGCTTCCGCGGTGCGCGACCAACTGGCCGCGGCCCAGTTCAGCCAAAACCACATCATCGAAAGCGACATCGCCGCGCGATTTGGTGAAGGGCTGGAGACCAATGAGATCTATGGGCGAGCTCTTGCTCAAGGCGCTCCTGATCTTGCTGGCTTCTCAGATGGACCGCTCGGGTCCCAGCTAAGAGCCGTGGCCCGAACGATTGCGATCCGCGATCGGTTGGTTGCCCGCCGTCAGATCTTCTTTGTTGGACTTGGAGGGTTTGACACCCATTCTGCGCAAGCAGCGGATTTGCCCGCATTGTTGAGTGAACTGGACGGCGCTGTGGGCGCCTTTGCCGGAGCGATGAATGCGCTTGGCCTAGGTGATGCAGTCACCATGTTCACAGCATCAGACTTTGGCCGGACCCTTGCGGTCAATGGAGATGGCACTGACCATGGCTGGGGGAGCCACCACTTTGTTGTGGGCGGCGCCGTCAATGGACGCGAAATCTACGGCAATGTCCCCCCACCGGTCATCGGCCACGCACAGGAAGTGGGCGGAGGCCGATTACTCCCTAGCCTCGCCGTCGATCAATATGCAGCGCAGCTTGGCCGGTGGTTTGGGCTGAACATGTCGGAGATCAACGCCGCCCTGCCCAATCTAGGCCGTTTCACGCCGCCAGCTTGGAGCTTTATCTGAGCATTTGAAATGCTAACAGTGACCGCTTCTGGACATTGACCTAATCAGAATCAATGTCCGGAATTAGGGCGCAAACGCGACACTTGATATTGAATTGGCATCCGGGCGGGCTGTCGTGAACCAAGCCGGAGCAGGTCCGTCTTGGCCATGCGGCTTCCATCCCTGATGCATTTCTTAGGGACGCTGTCCCTCAGCGCGCTTCAAGGCAAATGAGCGGAGCCCGAGGCTCGCTTCGCTGCGCCCGCCATCAATTTGCCTATTCCGCTTGCACACCCGCTGTTCGCCACGAGGCAGAGGTTGCAGCAGCAGCTTGCAACCTGCCGTTGCCATTCAGTGGAAAGGAAGAACTCCCATGAGCATGTTTGAACAGTCACGTCAGTCAGAACCCAAGGCACCAAGCCTAATTGCTTGGCATGTCAGCGAAAAGGGTGAGAATAGCTATTGGCACCGCATTGGTGCGTCATGGGATCATCGCGACAACAGAGGCATGACCCTCATTCTGGAAAGCACGCCTATTGATGGTCGAATTGTTCTGAGAGCGCCTAAGGAAAACTGAGATTGGGAATAGGATGATGGACCCGCTGGCAAGCGGGCTCCATCATCTCTCTAGCTCCGGGCCATCACGGGATGGCTCAGAGCGATCCTGTTCAGCTTCGCGCTGCCTTTGTTCGATGAATTGTCGCTTAGCTTCCTCGGCCTCATCCGCAAGGCGCGATTGCGATTGTTCCGGTGGTGGTTGCGGCTGTTGCTGTGGTTGCGATCTCTCTGGCTCGCTGCGTTCAGCTTCTTCCCGGCGCATCGCAAGAAAGCGCTCCTTATCGGCCTGTAGCTCTTGAGCCTGACGATTGAACTCGTTTTGCCGTGAGCGGTTTTGCTCAATCAAAGCTTGACGCTGTTCGTTCTGCTCAAAGACGCGCATATCGCGAGCTTCCTGATCGCGCTTTTGCGCGTGTTCGGTTTCCCGCCTGTTTCGTTCGGCAATTCGCCTGTGTTCACCTGTAATCCGGTCCCAGAGTCCCAGAATACCGCGCCTGAAACGCTCTTGTCGCTCAGCTTGCTCTTGGAGCTGCCTTTGTTGCTGCTCTTGATCAAAGCGCTGCCGTTCAGCACGTTGCTCTTCGACGATCCTCTGTTTCTCGGCGTTACGGTGCTCTTTCTCAGCTTGAGCTTGCGCCGCTTGTTCATCGCTGACACGGTCAAGCATCTGGCTCATGTCTTGCGCCATCGCATCTCTTGCAGAGTCTACATTGGGCAAGCTGCTGGGATCGCCCAAGCGCTCATTGACCTGTTTGGTCTTGATACCAGCGCGCCGCGCTATTGAATGCACTTCGCCATCGGTATCGACAGCGACAAAACCGCGCCTGTCACCTTGAGCGAGATAGAAGCCGCGTTCTTTCAGAGCGTGTGAGAAGGTCTGGACGCTGTCGGAGATCGCCCAGCTATCGGATATGGCCTCTCGCACCTCGTCAGGGTGTTTTTCATGCCGTTTTGCCTGTTGCCACTCGGCCAGATTGTAGTTTCTTGGATCACGCTTTGAGCGGTCGGCAAAGCCTTCGGGCATTCGCCAGCCATGCTCGCGGTACAGCTCGCGGCTGACCTCCTGCAATTTCTCGCGATCAAAGCTCATGTTACGCGCCGTCATGGTTTCACCATCAATTCGGCTCCACACGGCATGCGCATGGCGACGCATCCCGCCGGGACCCTCTTTTTCGTGAATGACTATGGCGCGAGGTTGGCCACTAAGGCCCAGACTCTCTTCGGCGCGATCAATAGCAGCCTCAAACTCTTCAGAGCTTACCCGTGCATCCGGTGGCGGGTTGAGCGAAAGCGAATAGAGGAACTGCTTGCACTGCGTTGCTCGGCTGATGGCGTAGGTCTCATTGAGTGCGCCATGTAGATCATCCGCTGCAAAACCGCGCAGGTCATGCACGGTCACATGATCATTCTCATGGCTCATGAGGTGATCAGCTAAGTTCTTGGCACCGCCACGGCTGTTGCCCTCTAAGATCATGGGGCTGGACCATCAGGCTTGATGCCAAGCGCTTTAATCAAGTCATGACGGATTTTCTCAATCGTTAGGCAAGCGGCTTGCAATGTCAGCAGCGTATCAGGGGATTCCGGCAAAGCACCGTTGCGTGCAGCATCGGCAATATCACGCATGGAGCGAGGCATGTCCGATGAGCCAAGAGCCGCAAGTATGCGCGCTAGCAGCAATTCATCATTGCGAGGCTTACGAGAGGCTTTGGGGCGTGCGTTCTCGGTCAGGCCCAGCTCTTCACGGACATACTGAGATACTGTCTTGCGGCCGGCCCTCGCTTCTAAGACAGCATATTGCTCAAAGGTAAGTCGGATTGAGAGCCTGCGTTCTTCCATTACGCACCTCACAATCCCAGGTCAGGCTCATCTAAGCCCGGATCTTCGAGTTCGTCCCAGTCAATATCGGCGTGTTTGAGCTGGATTTCCCAGTCGCGAAGTTCCTCGAAAATCTGTTCTAGAATTTCGTGATCCGGCCCACCATTGTTTCAATGGCTTGTACGTACATCAGGCGAGAGCCGATGGACTTACCTCAGCCGTGCCTCGACTTATTCGGCTCAAAAACCGGGGCAAAATTTGTTCGGCATCGGGGTGTAACCGGACATCAGCTGCGACCAGAAACCTGACCCCAATTGAGATCAAACCGTCCGAGGTATTTTCGGAGCCGGTCAGCATCATTTGTGGACTTTCTCAACGTTCGCGAATGAGCGAAGAGGGAGCGTCCGGCGTCTGAGAGGCTACGTGATTGCCGGCAAGTGGCCACAACAAGCTCGAGTTGCACCCGATCAAACGGATCGATCGACGCAATCTGCTCCGCACTGAGCAAGTTGTCGAGCTTAGCCGGCGAGCCGTTTGTGAACGAGGATTCGCCGTCCCACAGCGTTTGGAGACGAGTGAGCTCCTTGTCGACCGCTTGGCGGTCGATCCGCCCACCGGGGCATAATGTCGCCATCCGAGTTACGCTCGCCGCGAGATCGCGAAAATTGCCAGACCATTTCGCCCGGGGCCCCTCGGCGAAGGTCAAATAGGCTGCGCGAGCTTCGGTGTTGAAGGTGACTTGCTCGCCTTCTTGCTCGGCAAAGCGCTGGAGCTCGTAGTCCAAATTGGGCGCAATATCTTCCCTTCGTTGCGCGAGCCCTGGAAGCGCGAATGTCCAGAGATTGAGGCGCGCGAACAGATCTTCGCGAAACCGCCCGGCCGAGACCTCAGAGACCAGATCACGGTTTGTGCCTGCGATCAATTGAAAGTCGCTTTCAGCTTCGCGGTCAGAGCCGACCGGCAGAAAGCGCCCCTCTTCGATGGCGCGCAAGATCATCGCCTGCTCGTCGAGGCCAAGCTCGCCGATCTCATCGAGGAACAAGACGCCCTTGTCAGCACTTTTGAGCAGTCCGGCCCGCTCGCTGGCGGCGCCCGTGAACGCCCCCTTCTTGTGCCCGAACAGCGCCGACATCGCGCTATCGCCCTTGAGGGTCGCGCAGTTTACTTCGACAAACGGACCAGACACTTGATGGCGCAGCTTCTTCAGCTCGAAGACTTTGCGCGCCAATTGGCTCTTGCCCGCTCCTGTCGGCCCCATCAGCAGCATCGGAGCCCTGCTGCGCATGGCGACTTGCTCGATCTCCTCGATCATTCGGTTGAACCCGGGATTTCGAGTTTCGATCCCACTCTTGAGAAAGTCGGCGCTTTCTGCCGAGGTTTCGGCAAATCGCGTGGCAATCGAATCGTAGCGTGAGAGATCAAGGTCAATCGCGTTCCAGACACCCACTACCTGAGGCGCACCGCGCTGCGGCTGGGTCTGCAACAGCTTGCCCGGCAGGAACCGCGCTTCAGTCAGTAGGAACAGGCAGATCTGGACCACGTGCGTGCCGGTGGTGATGTGAATGAGGTAGTCGTTATTGTCCGGATCGAACGGATAATTGCGCGCGAAGTCGAGCAGCTTTGTGTAGACCTCTTCAAAGTCCCAGGGATCGTCGAAACCCAGCACGCGCTCGTCGACCTCAGTCTCGGGAGAGACGTCTGCAATGTCGCCGATCACCGTGTCGGCCAGCCGCTGGTGGGTCGTCCCGTGAAGGAGGACGAAGCGATCCACCCGCAGATCTTCCTGCATGCAGATGCTGACCGTCGGACGCCATTTGTTCCAGCGTTCCGGGCCCCATTTGGCCGCATCCAGGGTGGATCCCAGAAAGCCGATGACGGTGAGCGGTTTCATAGCAAGAAATATACAGGAAGATAAAAATTTATACAACAGGATTGCTTGAGCTGGCCTAACCCTCCCTTCGGATTCGAGGGAGTGGTAGAAAAATATATTTAAATACAGATATTTGAACTCACACCCAGCCCTCCTGGGCGAGTTTGGCACACCACCTGCAGAACCACTGGCGTCGAGTAAGTCGAACACTCGACGCAGCAGCCGGGAAACGGGCGGTCGGAATGGGCCGACCGCCCAGGACCCGGAGGAAGAATTTTGTGGAGTTGGACTATGGCCAACAAGAATCTGTTTACCAGCGCCCTCGCGAAGTTCGCGCCGCGCACTGAAGTGATCAATGAGGCTGGCGCAATCGCCTATGCCTATGGCCCCGAAGCAAAGCTGGCACAGCTTGCCGCGACCGGAACGCTTTCCGATGGCTTCTATGCAGGAGCCCAGGCGCAGCTTGCCGACGTGCTTGATACCGCATCCAAGGTCGACCCGGAATGGGTTGCCAAATGTGCGATCTATGCCCGTCAGTCGGGTGCGATGAAGGATATGCCAGCTCTGCTGACGGCCGTGCTGACCACGGCGGATCCGGACCTGTCGGTCACGGTCTTCGATCGAGTGATCGATAACGGACGGATGCTGCGCAATTTCGTGCAGATCATGCGTTCGGGCCAGACTGGTCGTACCTCGCTCGGCTCGCGCCCAAAGCGGCTTGTCCGCGAATGGCTTGCGCGCGCTTCGTACAAGCAGCTTATGCATGCGGCGACCGGGAATGATCCGAGCCTGGCGGATACCGTCAAGATGGTCCACCCGGCTCCGCAAGATGCACAGCGTCGCGCATTCTATGGCTGGCTGATTGGCAAACCTTATGATGTCGAAGCCTTGCCTGCGGATATCGCCGCGTTCGAAGCGTGGAAGAAGGACAAGTCGCGTCCACTGCCGCAGGTGCCGTTCGAATGGCTGACGTCATTTGAGCTGACCGCAAAGCAATGGGGTGTGCTCGCTGGCCGAATGGGTTGGCAGGCGCTGCGTATGAACCTCAACACGCTCGCTCGCAACGGCGCGTTTCGCGTGAAAGGAGTCACCAAGACGGTCGCAGATCGTTTGGCTGATCGCGATGCAATGGCCCGGGTCAAGCCGGCACCATACCAATTGATGACCGCATTGACGCAAGTCGGTGAAGGTGTCCCGCGGGAGGTGCAGGCTGCGCTCGAAACTGCCCTCGAAGCCTCGGTTTCGAAGGTGCCAAAGCTGAAAGGCAAGGTCGTGGTCTGTCCCGACGTATCGGGTTCGATGCATTCTCCGGCAACGGGGTATCGCAAAGGCGCGACTTCGGTCGTGCGGTGCATCGATGTGGCGGCTCTGGTCGCCGCGGCCGTGCTGCGGACCAATCGGACGGCGCGTGTGTTCCCGTTTGCGGAGCGCGTGCTAGATGTGAAGCTAGATCCCTACGCCCGGCTTTCGGCGAATGCGGAAAAGCTGGCCGGGATCTGGGGTGGCGGGACCAATGTCTCGGCGCCGCTGGCCAAGCTCAATCGCGAGCGCGCGCCAGTCGATGTGATTGTGATCGTTTCGGACAACCAGTCCTGGATCGACAACAATTACTACGGTCCGACGCAGGTGATGAAGGAGTGGAAGACGCTGAAGGCCCGCAATCCGGGCGCGAAGCTGATCTGCATCGACATCCAGCCATACGGCACGACCCAGGCGAAAGACCGCAAGGACATCATGAACGTCGGTGGTTTCACCGATGCGGTGTTCGGCGCAATGGCTCGGTTTGCCAAGGCAGGCTCGAAAGATTGGGTCGAGATCATCGACGAGATTGAACTGTAAGACGCGCTCATGCTGCCTCGCAGCAGCGCAGAAAGGAAACGAAAAAGGTCACGGCGAATGCCGGGCAGGACTACATTCAGGATACGAGTGTCGAGGGTTCGAATCCCTCTCATCGCCCCAGCGATGGTAGCTCAGCTGGGTAGAGCATCGTCCCTTCGGGGGTTGTCTTGTCCAATTGTCGTCGCCGTGACCTTTGATCAAACGAGAGTGAAACCGATTTGGAAAATGCTGGGACGAATGCCGGTGGGACTACATCTCCGACTGATAGGCCCGACGAGTAAAGCGCCTCACAGCCAGCAATGGTATTGAGGAGATGCGGGTTCGAATCCCGTCGCACGAACGTAGCTTAAGGGCCGCCGTCTCACCAAGACTGGTCGTCCCAGTGTTCTTCAAATCCACGGCGAATGCCGCGTAGGACTACATGGACTTCAACTCCCCAGGTCGCGGGTTCGAATCCCGCCAGGCCCACCAGATGCGGGCCTGTAGCTCAGCTGGATAGAGCAGGTAACGTCTTTCGCAATACACTGGTCGCCGTGGACTTTAATTCTCTTGGGGCCGGGCCCACCCGCTCCCTCCACCCTTCCACCCGGATGATCACACCGGGTTACGATCCGGGTGGAAGGGTGGAGGGAGCGGGTGGCTGGGCCAAAGTATACAGACAACGCTGGCGGATGCCGGCGGGACTACATGGGTAAGAGCGCCTGCTTTGGCAGGAGGACGGTGGTTCGAACCCACCCCCGGGGAACCGGAGTAGCTCAGCAAAGAACGTCTCGCCAATGCTCGCCGCCGGCACCCGAATTCACCTCTCGGCGAATGCGGAAGGGACTACATTGGAAAAGGCCTTGAGCCGAGCGGGTTCGAATCCGCGCCCGGATTGAACAATTCGGGGTTGTCTCTCCACTTCTTGTCGCCGAGACCAAACAATCAAGGAGGTCGTCATGACCGAGACAAAATACGAATACACGCATGTGGAAGGCGGCGCTCCGATCAAGTCCTGGACGCGCGGTGTTCCGGTTGACGAAAAGGCCAAGAAGCAGATGGCGCTCGCTGCGAAGATGCCGTTCATCTTCAAGCACGTGGCTGCCATGCCCGACGTTCATGTCGGGATCGGTGCGACTGTTGGATCGGTGATTCCGACCAAGGGCGCTGTGATCCCGGCTGCGGTCGGGGTCGACATCGGTTGCGGCATGATGGCCGCACGGACCTCGCTGATGGCGAGCGATCTGCCAGACAATCTCGCTGGAATCCGGTCGGCCTTTGAAGCCGCGGTTCCGCATGGTCGGTCTTCGGGCCGACGGCGGGGCGGACCGTCGCGGGACAAGGGCGCCTGGGGCGAGCCACCGAAGAGCGTGGTCGATGCCTGGGCAACCCTTGCAACGCGGTTCGGCAAGATCGCCGCCAAATATCCGCGGCTGAGCAACGTCAACCACGTCGTCCATCTCGGTACACTCGGAACAGGGAACCACTTCCTTGAACTGTGCCTCGATACCGAACAGCGGGTGTGGGTCATGCTGCACTCGGGTTCGCGGGGGGTTGGTAACGCGATTGGCCGGTTCTTCATCGAACTTGCGAAGAAGGACATGCGGACCTGGCATATCAACCTGCCTGACGAGGATTTGGCTTACTTCCCGGAAGGGACCGAGCATTTCGACGATTATGTCGAGGCGGTCGAATGGGCGCAGGATTTCGCTGCGCTCAACCGGCGGGTGATGATGACCCATGCGCTTGATGCGCTGCGGACCCAGATCACCAAGCCGTTCGATGCCGAATGCGAAGCGGTGAACTGCCATCACAACTATGTGACGCGGGAACACCACTTTGGCGAAAACGTGCTGGTGACCCGGAAGGGCGCGGTGCGGGCAGCGAAAGGCACGCTCGGCATTATCCCGGGCTCGATGGGAGCGAAGAGCTTCATCGTGCGCGGACTGGGCAATGCGGATAGTTTTGAAAGCTGCTCGCATGGTGCAGGCCGGGTGATGAGCCGGACCGAGGCCAAGAAGCTGGTGTCGCTCGACGAGCACATCGCTGACACGGCCGGGGTCGAATGCCGGAAGGACGAAGGCGTTCTTGATGAAACGCCCAAGGCCTACAAGCCGATCGAAAAGGTCATGGCTGCACAGTCTGACCTTGTCGAGATCGTTCACACGCTTAAGCAGGTGGTGTGCGTGAAGGGCTAGCACCCTTCACGCCTCCGCCAAATTCACTAGAGAAGACCAATGATCACTATCGACGGCTCCGAAGGTGAAGGCGGAGGGCAGGTGCTGCGTTACGCAGCTGCGCTTTCGCTGATCACCGGAGAGCCTTTCACCATTGAGAACATTCGTGGCGGGCGGGCCAAGCCAGGCATGATGCGACAGCATGTGACTGCGCTCGAGGCCGCTTCTGCGATCGGCAATGCAGAGGTAAGCGGATTGTCGGTGGGATCGGACCGAATTGCTTTCCGGCCGGGCTCAATCACGCCGGGCGAATATCACTTTGCAGTGGGCACGGCTGGCAGCACCGGATTGGTACTGCAGACGATCCTGGTGCCGCTGATGCTGGCCGACGCGCCTTCGCGCGTGGTGATCGAAGGTGGGACTCATGCCGCCTCGGCTCCGCCGTTTGAGTTCATTGCGCAGACGCTGCTTCCGATTGTCCAGCAGATGGGTCCGCAGGTTTCGGCCAAGCTTGAGCGGCACGGCTTCTTCCCCCGTGGCGGAGGCCGGATCGTGGTCGATTTCGATCCCGCCCCCTTGCGGCCAATCGAGTGTCTCGATCGCGGAGAATTGCTGTCGACCAAAGCAGAGGCTGTGGTCGCAGGCATCCAGTTCGACATTGCCGAGCGTGAGCTCACGGCGATGCGCAAGGTGCTGGGTGAATGGAGCGAAGAATCCTTCAAGCCGCGTCAACTCCCGGCCGATGAGGGCCCGGGCAATGCCTTGTTGATCACCGCCGAATTCGAGCAGGTGACAGAGGTCATGTCAGGCTTCGGAAAGATCGGTATCCCGGCTGAGAAGATCGGTAAGACCGCAGCCAAAAGGATGGCCGGCTATCTTGCAAGCGGGGCATTTGCCGGCCCCTACTTGCAGGATCAATTGCTGCTGCCATTTGCGCTTGCGCGTGCCGGTGCCTTCAGCACGGTCAAGATCAGCCAGCACACGCGCACGGCAATCGATTTGATCGAGCGCTTCACCGGCACGTCATTTCGAACCGGCGAAGACGCTGAAAAGACTAACTTGATTGAAGTCGTGCGGTAGGGTCCGAGAATGGGCCGTTTGCCGACCGTTCGCTTTCAGGAGCGAAGCACTGGAAAGCAGTCTGTCTCCTTACGACCCAACTGCGGAAGATCTAATCTGAAGTTTCAGTTGGAAAACAGCTCCTCTAATTGGTCAGCGCCATCAGAAAAAACCCGATTCATCAAAACGGACGCAGGTTCGACCGGGGCAGACTCTTCGTTCAGGATTTCGGAGATGAATAAGGGGCCATCTTTGACAAGGATTGCCTGATTGCGGTCAATCGCAAAGGCCGTACCTTGAATATGCACAATGTTTTCCTTCCATCGCGATGCGATGGACTTTGCTTCTTCCTTGCGGCCAAGCATATAGAGACCCGCAGCGAGAGTAATACGCGCATCCTCGATCGAGGTCGGAGGAGCTTCTATCTCCTCACGGATTTTCATGACCGCTCGCGTGTGCTCAATCCCAAGGTCGTATTCACCGCTGGCGATTAGAGATTGAGCTAAGTTAAGGAGCGTAGCAGATTCTTCAGCGCGAGATGGTTCTTTTAGCATTGATTGCTTCTCGAGGGCGCTGGTGAGGCTTTGGATGGCCGCTTCATACTTGGACGAGCGTACTTGCAAGAAACCAAGTTGATTGAGCGCCAATGCCTGCCAGTTCTTCACAGCCTCGCGTTGGGAAGGGTCTTCAAACCGACCTTCTGATCCAAGCGCGCGCTCATAAGAATTCAGAGCGAACTTGTAACGCTCGATGGCCTGATCATAGAGACCTAGTTGGAGGAATGTATACCCGACCCGGTCATTCCAGAAGCCACGCAATTCTACGGGCGGAGCGGGATCAGTCTCATCGATAAGAGCAATGAGCTTTTCACCAGATTCGGCAGCTTGAATATGGTTGCCGTCGAGCTGCAAAAAGTGAAATTGTGCGGTTCGCGCATTCAAACAAGACATAGAACCTCTGCTGCAGGCGTTGTCGATCAACCGCCCCCAAGCATTCATGAAGTGCTGATACTCCAAAGGAAAGTTCACTTTAGGAACTTGGCGATCGAATTCGATGAGCGACTGATTCGACGGCTCGCTGCCTAGACCGTAAAGTGCGCTATCAATTTCGAAGATAGCACGGTGCCAATAAGCTGGCGTGGCCGGGATTGACAGGTCAGCGAGTGTTACACCTTTTTGCAAGCGTGCCTGGATAGAACTCGAGATTTCTGACAGGCGCGCCGATCGCAGATCGGACTGAGGGGCTTGCGCGATTAACAGGCCGGTCGCTACCAGAACTCCGAGATCCAGGTCTCTTAGATGCGTCCGTTCGGCCCAACCTGTTTCCATTTCTGAAATGAGCATATCGGCAGAGGCACCAGCGCGTTGATCGATATAAAGATCAAAGATGCGACCGAATTCGGTTATCACCTCAGTTGATTTGCCTTCTTTATAGGTGGACATTGACAGCAGTTTTGCCATCCGCGTCTTCGCGAGAGTAAATTCGGCTTCTTCTATCAAGCGATTAACAAGCAAAAACTCTTCCACTGGTCGCCGGGGCGACGAGACTGGGTTCTCATCCAAATAGAGTGGGCGTCCACAGGTCCAGTCTCTTCGACCAGCGCCGGAATGTCGCTCAATCTCAATACTGGCAGCCATAGCCTCGAAGTAGCCGGTTGTGTCGATCATTGCGGGGTAAATGTCGATGAGATGTCGCCAAAGAGAAAGCCCTCGCAACAGAGCCGGTGGGTGCCGGTCTTCCCGGACCAAAACCTCAATCTTCGGAAAGTCGAAGCTAGTCTGCGAAACATCGATAAAGTCCGGATGCTGCTGGCGTGCAATATCGGAAAAATTCCGTTTTATGAAGCCATTCAGAGCTGTGTAACCGAGCGCTTGGATCTCCGGCCGATCGCTCAATCTGGAGATCATATAGGTGTCCGCCTCTCGCTCACGAGCGGATCCCAAGTCACCAAATGCATCATCGTAGTTTGCAACGGCAAACTCGTCGCTCGGGTTTTCTTCCGAGTGAAGGAGGATATGGCCAATCTCATGGCCGACGAGCCAGTTGATCAGAAAGCCTTCGTTCAACGAGGAAATCATGACTTCCAGGTCTTCTCCGCCGACTTGCATGGAAGTGATGAACTGGGCGACGAATTGATCGTCGCAGACAATCGTGTCGTACTCTCTAACATAGATACAATTGCAAAGCGCAGCGGGGTAAGTGGCCGCAAGCGCCGATCGCTCGATCGTGAAGAAGTGCGCGTAGCCTTTGCGGATTGGCATATTGATGCGGAGCCGCTGATCAAACTTGGAGCCGGCAAGATAAGTTGGGGCCGCATAGGCGATCTGACTGTCCCACCCGGTTACCGCTGCTCCCTGTTCAACCCATTGGCGAGCGAGGTCAGGCAAGTCCATTTCTTGAGCGGTCAAGGGCCCGGACCAGCATAAGACTAGAGCCCATGCCAGGCTCGACCAGATTCCACGAACCATGCCTTTCCATTCCTGTTCTACTTAGCGAAACCAGCTTGCACGTCTCATAGTCCGGTTGAGGACCTTTGAATTATGGTTTGTCTCGGTCGTGCCCCATTCGGTGGGCCTTGACCATTGTTCCTGTCGTCTGCAGCCACCCTCGACACAGTCATACGCCATCACGCTACGCATCTTTTCTTTTTTCCGGACAAAGCCATGTCCGAAAGCGTAGGGCAGGCACCGGCTCGCTACGCGCGGATCATGGCAGGCGCCCAAGAGGTGCCCTATTTCATGCGCAAACGAGACGTTGGATACCGCGCAAGTATGATAGACCGTGGCAAAGGCACTGTTAGCGTCGGCGTAAATCTCGTCAGCCATGCCGCAAAAATTGTCATTGTCGTTGATCAGGACAACGATATCGGCCCTATGTTCATCTCTGAGTTGCGCGACCTTCTTTCCGACAGTGGTAGACGGATCGGAGATTTGGGCGATGTCACTTTCGTGACTACCGGATTCCTCGAAATCGATCGCTTGCGCTGCAGCAAGCCGCACGCGCCCCGAGATATTGGAGTTTTCGAAGGACTTGTTCGTTTGTCGGATCGCATTGAGCGCGAAGTCGCGCGGTCGGCGAATTAGCAAGGAGGCTTCGTTGGAATAGAGAACGAGAAGAGAGACTCTAGGTGGGGCAGCATCACCCGACGGATTGACATCTTGCTCTTCATTGTCTTCAGCCTCGTTCGCAACCGAGCGACTGGCCCCCTCTGGCGGATGTTCAGGCGGGAGATCTCGCAAATCGGTCTCAATGTAGGCGTGCAACCCACCACCGATTGGCAAAATTTGGCGAGTGCCAATTGGGGTGGAAACCGTGGCAGTGACGTCATCTCCGGTGACTGAGAAGTACCCAGCGCCCTCAAGCGAGCTTCCCATAGCAACTAGGTCATCTTTACTTTTGCCTGTCCACGAATAGTCTACATCAGACCGCACTATCAGCTCCTCTTTCTCAAGCAGCAGGACATCGTAGGGGGACATGGCAAATGACAGGATATCTCGGTCTTTCAACGTTTCGCTGTCGATCTCAACGACTGTAACCGAGTCGGAGCTATCTTTGCTTCTAATCCGTTCGAGGATCGCTTCTTGCTCAGGCGTCAGATCAAGCGCTTCCGGAGCAGGTTGAAGCACCCCTTGTGCCTGCACAGCTACCGCACCCAGCATTAGAAAGGCTGTGACCAGAATAGACTTCATCAACCTCTCCGTTCTCTTGGCGTGCTAACCCTCATGTCCGCTCCCGATTCGCTAAAGCATCAACTTTGAGGTCCAAAAAGAACCACCGGATCTATCGAACCGGTGTCGAGACCGTTGACCAGGAGTTGCTGGAGCAATTCAGCTCGTTTCAATTCGATGTCGCTGTTGATTTCAGCAAGATGGACGCTTTCGGCGCTAGGGGCGGAAGGCGTCGCGGTCTCCTCGGCGATCTTCTTACGTTTCTCAAGCAGGTCGATCTCGAATTGCAGGCCGGCGATGACTTCGTCACGCTGCGCCTTGGCGTCGCTACGCCGTTCTTCCTCGCGCTTTTCAATTTCAGTCGCGATCGTCGAAACGGCATCCGCTCCGGCTGCCAAAGCCTGCGCACCGGCGGCTTTGGTGGATTTGAGTTCGATCTTCGCTGGATAGCCGTCTTCGGTAAATGTCAGAGTCTGAGTCTTGCCTTGGAATGCCAGAACTTTGAATGGAATAAAACGCAGCTGTCCGGCCTGAGGGAAATTGACCATCTTCGGTTTGGCAAGCGACTTACTTTTACACTTATTGCTGGCATTCCTAGAGTGGCAAATCACCACGCCACCTTGCGCAGGTTCGCGATAGAAAAAGCCGTTATGCGTCGCCGTCCCAGCCTCGAAAGCAGGGATGTTTTTCTTTTGCTTCGCGTCGTAATCGATAGGTTTTTCGATCGGCCAGTCGTGGGCAAAGTCAAAGGTGAGGTTGAGGTGTTGAGCTAGGCATTCGGCCAAGCTTGGTGTCTGCCTACCTGTTACTGAACAGGCTGGGATCATAGCGACATCACCAAGCTCCGAATATTTGTATTTCTTACTTACGAAAAAATCCTTCCAGGCTTTCGGTACGCTATGTCCAGCGGACTCCACGAAATGTCTTTGGAATGTTTCTTCGGTGCTTTTCGGCTGTGACGCGGCGATGAGGTCCTCCGTGCCTGGGCCGAAGTCCGGCCAGTTGATCACTGCGCTGACGCTGAGTTTGGCCTTTGAATTGTCAAATGTCTTCTTGGCCGTTTCCAACGCTCTCTTTTTGTTGAGCTGATCTTGAATCGCTTCATCCCATTTCTTCACGTCTCCTTCCGAGGACACCTTGAGTGAGAAACGTTGGCTCAAACCTTCGACAAGGTTATTTGCACTCTCCAAATTCTCCCTGGCCGTCTTTAGCTTGGCCTTCGCATCCTCAAGATCTTCAAGAGCCATTTCGGCTTTCTCGCTACATCCCCAAGCCTCAGCTTCTTTCATGCTTTCCTCGGGTGGTAAATCGCCCGTCGGCGAGACAAGGTCTACGATTGGAGAGGGTGCACCGGCCGTGAGTGCGATGACACCGCCAGCCAACTTGGCCGCGCTCTTGAGCGCGTCACCAGTTTTGTCCTCGGCCCCGGCGCCGATCGACTTAATCGTACCATTTGGGAAGTATTCGATCGTAAAATTCGAGGTGCGGAAAAGACCTGAGAGTTTGCGGTAGTCAACATTGTAGCGCTCACCTGGAATATACCGCGCCTTCGGCTCAACCTTTGTGTCGAATGTGAGCGAGTCAGATTTGACAACTTTTTTTGCGTCGAGGGTTGGTCCGCACCCGGTAAGTGTATGAGTTACCGTGACCTCATATTGCAGCATCGGCAAAGCGTAAGACACGCCATTAAGCGCAATATCGGATGAGTAGCGATAATCTAGACGCGATGTCTCCACTGTCCCTGCACATCCAGTCAAAGCAACCAGCATGAAGAACGATGAAAGGCGCCCCATTTCGATACCCCCATAACAGATATCAATTCTTATATATGAAGAAAGCAATAATACAATAGAGTATAACGAGCTTTCATTCCGAATTTGATTGAGACGATTGCGGTTGTCAGTTTGTCAATTGGCGCGGATAAGTCGCAGGAGCGTTTGCAACCAAATACAATATTGCCTATTTATCAAATGCGTTTACCCCACTTAGATCCGTAAGGCCAACTGACTGGTTGCTTTGTCGTAACGTCCGCTCCCACCCCATTTTCAGACGCGACGTGATGGCAGGGTGTGGGCCGTGTGTGGACGGCCCTCCGTTGGCAAGGGATTTCTTGGTGTTGACGTTTCCGCTGGTTGAGGCGGCCATGTGTTCGGCCTGTTGTTGCGGCTTTGACATGCGCCACTGGCCACGATGCCTTTCGCGCGAACCGGGTCCCGACCTATAGCACGCGCTCGAAGCGCCACGGCCCAGAATGGGTTTTCCCGATCCGGCGGTTTCAACCTGCTTTGCGCATCAACTCCTCATTGCCCTTTCCAACCTCTTTAGCGCGGCCGCTCCGCGCTTAATCTCTATCCCGTCATCACCTGCGGTTCGCGGTAGCGCTCTCCACTTGTCATCAGCGCCCAGACCATGCGGGCGCTTTTGTTTGCCAATGCGACTGCAGCAACCTTCGCCGGTCGGCGCGCGAGCAGCTGCACGAGCCACGGTCGGTTGGTGCCATGCCTCTCAGCATACCGAATAACCGCCATCGCACCGACCACCAGCATCTGCCGCAGGTATCGATTGCCCGCTCGGGTGATACCTCCGAGCCGATCCTTTCCGCCTGACGAGTTCTGTTTAGGCACCAGACCGATCCAGGCAGCTAGGTCTCTTCCTGTTTTGAACACCGTTGGGTCCGCAACGCTCGCAACGAAGGCGCTAGCGAGAAGTGGACCAACACCAGGGATCTCCATCAGCCTGCGACCAAGCTCGGTTCGTCTGGCGCTCGCCAGCACTCGGCGATCGTTCTCCAAGACCTGCCGCTTCACCACCGCCAGCTGAGCCATCAGCATCTTGAGGCACAGTCGCGCGTCTTCGGGGATGCGATCGTCATCCTCATCTTCGACGATCTCGAGCAGTCGCTCGACACCAAGCCTGCCAACAGGGGCCACCACTCCGAACTCGGACATATGCGCCCTGATCGCGTTCGAGATTTGCGTGCGCTGCCGGTTCAGCATCAGCCTTACCCTGTGCAGCATCATCAGGCTTTGCTGTTCCGGACTCTTCACTGCGACAAAGCGCATGGTCGGTCTGGTGACCGCCTCGCAGATCGCTTCAGCATCGGCCGCATCGCTCTTCTGTCGCTTGACGTAGGGCTTCACGTATTGCGCCGGCATCAGCTTCACATCGTGACCGAGCGCGCTCAACTCGCGGGCCCAGTAGTGCGACTTGTTACAGGCCTCGATCCCGATCAGACACGGCGGCAGCTTCGCGAAGAATGGCAGCATCCGCGCTCGCTTCAACTGACGGCGAAGCACCGCATCGCCCGCGCTGTTCACCCCATGCACCTGAAAAACCGACTTCGCGATATCCAAACCAATCGTAACAACCTCTTCCATCTCAGCTCTCCTTCCAGCTCATCCCGCAGAGCATACCGCAGGTGGTTGGAGAGCCGTCCACAGCATCAGAAGCGGACTGTCTGCTTGTGGGCCGATTTCGGAACGTCGGTTTCGTGGCCAACAGGATAGAAAAGCTGACATGCCGCTCGCGACCCAGTTGCAGTCATAGGGAGGAGGTCTTCAAGGCCATTGCTGACTTCGCCCACCAAGATAAAGTATGGTCCAAGTCGATTGTTTAATCCCCATGTTTTGGGACTTCGGAATTGGGAGACTTTAGTTGCGAGTATACAAGCTGATTTCGCTGGGTGTGTTTGCGCAAATCTTTGCATTTGCCATTATCTGCTCACAAGCTTCGGCATTCGCCCAGCAGCCGATGCCTGCACCAGCCAAAGATTACAGCTCACTGTCGGAACAGGAGCTGCAGGAAGAATTACTTGCTCTAAGCGATGATTCCGATCCATGCTCAGTGAACGCGCCGCTTCTGCGGGAAGCGATCGCTCGACGCCCCGAACTGGTTGAACTCGGAGATTTCTTGTTGCTGTCCGAGCTTAGATGCGCTGCGAATCGGGAATCATTTGGCGAAGCTCTGGAGTACTACCTGAGGCTTGAGGACAAAGGATTTGGACTTTCCCCGAATTACGGTCTCTATCTCGCACGCAGAACTGACAGTGCCGAAAGGAGTGTCGATCTAATCGAACGCATACTCATGTCAGGAGATGCTGAGAAACTTGCCAGCCTTCGAAACGACGCATTCTGGAGAGTCGAGCGTTTGGCACGGCGAGACGGAATTTCATCAGAGTTAGATAAAGTGAGCGAGGAGGCCGTTCGAGAAGGCGCGCTTAAACACCTCGATCGAGAGCTAGGCTCCGATTTGGCAAGGTCCGCGCTCAAGAGCGCTGGGCTTCAGGGAGACGCTCGGCTCGTGCAGGAGGCATTGAAATCGGTTTACAGACCTAATTCCTTTGTTCGACTGCTGAGCGCCCGAGAATATGAACCTATCTGGCCAGCCATCGAAGAGCGTGTTGGAAAGAACTTCACAGCGATAACGGAAGAGTTTCGTGCCGATACACTCAAAAAGTTTGATCGAAACCGCGAAGACTTAGAGTCACTCCACTCTTACGTGCGTGCATTGCATTACGATGGCGACTTTGAAGCTGTCGTAGATGCAGTGGATGCGGCAATCACTCGCGACGACATTGTGTCCACCATACAGATAGACGAAGCTTGGTCGTTGAACCTGAAAGGATACGCTCTTGACGCTTTAGGAAGGGCTTCGGAAGCAGACGAGGTGTTTGAGTTACTGGCGGCCAGCTCAGAGATTCGTCAGGAACTAGGCCCAAGCTTTTTGATCAATCGTGCGGCTCGGCTGGTGGGTCATGGGAAATGGGAACAAGGTCTGGCTGCCGCAGAGGCTGCCTGGACGATGGCGGAATCTCGCGGCAACGCCTACGCGCGATCACTTACGCTAAGAGATAGAATCTGTGCGCTCAAGTCGCTTGGCCGTGAGAATGAATCCCGCACGTTGTTAGACCAATTGCGCCTGGAAGCTGAGGATAGGCCAGCAATTTTGGCAGAAGGCTTGCTTTGTCTGGGATTCGATGACGAGGCAGCTCTGCTTTTGACCAGGGCATTAGATAACGAGACGACCCGGCGTGTTCTAGTTACTGACTTACAACATGGCGCGATGAATCTGTTTGAGACGTCCTCTGTTCTGCGAAAACCACGTGATCTTGTAAGAGAACATTCTGGCCTTCGCCAAAAGTTCTTGGAGTTCGCTCGATTTGTCCCTGAAGAGTTCTATCCAGCTGCCTCACAGAGACGATCGAAAGCCGACGAAAATTGATACTTTAGAGCAAGATTACGGGTCTACTCTGTCGTCAGCTTCCACCCCCATAAACTGACGATCCCGTCAGTGTTCTCGCGTACTGCAAGCGGTCTGTCCGCTTAGTCAGCACTGCATTCAAAACCCGACAGTCTGCTCACGACCCAATTGCGGACGTTTCTCGCTTTGAGCGCAACCCGCCCGCCCCTGCGATGTGTATGAGTGTTGGCTAAGTCGAGGGTATCGGAAAGGTTGAAAACGCATCGTCCTGAGGTGCATATCCCAGAACTCTGCGGGTTTCAGTCAAATCAAGTCGCTTGAACCGATTGTCGGAGATACCGTGCGCGATAAAGTTACCGTCGATCTCGGCTTGGATGGCACGATCAATCAGGTGCGTTGCGTCGCGATAACTAAGCCAGGCGGAGAGGTCACGCATGGTTTCAAGTGGTGGGCCGTCAACTGGCTCGAACGCTCCAATCCGAAGCGCGACGCATGACATTCCGTGCTGTGTTGCGTAGAGTGAGCACAAAGCCTCCCCATAGCACTTAGAGGCTCCGTAGAGATTGGCCGGCGCGACAGCCATCCCTGGCACGACCTGTCGGTCTACCGGATATCCTTCGATGGTTTGCGCACTGCTTGCAAAAACGAAACGACTAACCTGTGCTTTATGGGCAGCCTCAATCAAGTAAGTTGTAGCCAATATATTCGCGGGCAGCAGGTCATCAAATTGAGCTCCTGGGTCAGGGATGCCAGCAAGATGCACTATGGCGTCCACGCCATTGCACAATGCACCTGCGGCGCTAGGATCGGAAAGATCAGATTGCACGAAGCGATTTGAGCCAACGATGGGGTGCGTTGGTTCCCTCAAATCGGTTAGCACAAACTCATAGCGGTCCTGATACGCGGCGAAGAATGCCTGTCCGATCCGACCGGATGAACCAGTTACTAGAACCTTCCGCATAAGTCGCCCCTTGACCGTGAACCCGTCACATTATCGCGACCATTTCTAAGGCGGTCACGAACGAATGGAAAGCTCCCCAGCGATATGGCCGAATTCGATTGTCGATAATTCTCCACAACGTCATCGAAGGCTGTTTGTTCAGCCGGTCGGTAACTACGTCCGCACTCATCCCCGTGAGCCGGCCATCTTAGTGTTGCGGTTACCTCATACGAGCGGGCGGACAGCTCTTTTGGACACATGGCCGCAAGCGGACCGGCTGGATACGACCCATATGTCGCCACCACCAAGCTAGTGATTCCGACTTTTAATCCTTACGTTCGCCCCATCGTGGCTAGGACCATGATCGGCAACATTCACTGAATCAACCATTGATAGTGTGATTGGCTTTCTGTTGTCTGAAGCAGTCGACACATGAAATTTTGTCGAAGTGGCGAAAAATTGTGTATCCTAAAATTGGCCCATCCAGAGTAAAGTTCTATTTATAGTTTGTGAATTTTATCTACGACTATATTAATGTTGGTGAATTTGCCTGAGCGTGAGCATTTTTGGGGAATCAAGATGATAAAAATGACTTGGAACGCGCCTGCAACAATCGAAGATGTGCGCGATAGAGTTCAGAAGGCGATCGACCTCGAATACGCGACGCTGCCAATCTATCTCTATGCCAAGATGACGCTCATCCCGGAGCGTAATCCGGTGGCGCTTTCGCTCTACAACTCGATTGTCGGGGAAGAGATGATCCATATGTGCCTCGCTTGCAATATCATGAATGCGATCGGCGGGACGGTGAAGATTCAACCGCCGACTTTCCCGAGCCCCTTACCTGGCGGTCTGGCGCATGATCGTTCGTTCAATCTTCTTCCGTTCTCGCCTGATGCAGTGGATCAGGGAATGGCGATTGAGGAACCGGAAACGCGCATCGAACCGCTACTAGCGACTGGGGTCGATAACGAGAATATTGTGACCATCGGACAATATTACGAACTCGTCCGAGCCGCTTTGCAAAGCCTGGATCCCTCCGAGTGGCATGCCGGTCGTAACCAGATCGATGATGCGCAGTTCTTCCAAGGTCAGATCTTCGCTGTGAATTCTTACGATGACGCGGCGCGCGCTATTCATGAAATTGTGACCGAGGGCGAGGGCACGCCCGTCACTCATATTAATCCAGGCACTCCGCTGGATTTCGAAGGTGACCTGGCCCACTATTACCGTTTCTGGGAGATCAGCAAAAACCGGGTGCTTGAGAAAAATCCGGACGGTGCTCCAACCGAACAATGGCAATGGGGCGGTGAACTCGGCGTTGATTGGGGCGGAGTGTACCCAGCAATTTCCAATCCACGACTGCATGATTTCTCGGGGGAACCACCCGAGGCGCAAGAAGCGCAAAAGGCATGCGATGCCGCCTACGATGCGATGGTAGACGGTCTTACTGCGGCCTTCACTGGGGGGACCGGAGGTTTGGGCCAAGCGGTGCGCGCAATGTTTGATTTGCGGATGGCTGCAATCAAGGCGCTTTCTACCCCGCTGGCAGATGGTACATCGGTTGCCGGGCCTGCATTTGCCTACACAGGTACCGCAACGGGAGACGCATCATGAGCATTCTTCAGTTTCCGCGCGTCTATTTCAACGGCCAGATCGCCTGGGATCCAGTAACGACAAACAACTACACTCCGAGCAGCGCTGCCGCAGCCTATGATGAGAATGACTGCGAATCCGTGCTTAACAGACAGCCGGTTACTGCCAGCGACGTGACCGGTTTCCGCAGCGCCGCGATTGACGGTGTTAATAACGGCAATGGTAATTGGAACCCCGATGGGACTTACCGATCCCCTTTCTTCGAAACGACAATTTCTGGCGTTGATGGCGGTTCCGGCCACACCACTGACGATGCGATGTTTGGCGCGCCCGTTTCCTTTACCGGAATGCTAGTCGACGCCGAACCTTATGGCGCGTATTCCTCGCAGCTCTTCTTTGATGATATTAGCTTTGGCATTCGTGGGGGGTGTCGCATCTACGGCAAAAGGGCCGTCCACTTCACCGACCGTTTCATAAATTTTGGCGCTAACCCGCTGAACGGTTTCATCGCAGGCGGTGCCGCTGTTGTTTGGCAAACCTGCTTCCCCAAAGACACGCACTTGCAGATCGATGCTTTTGACAGCGCCACTCTTGCTGCCATGGCTGACAGCATGGCGAGCGATGATGTGCTCGGTGTCATGGTGCGGTTCGTGACGTATCGAACGATCTATTATGACGTGGCCGACCCGCTCAATAACGCGGCTGCTTTGACCGCTGCGAGGGATAAGCTCGTCGCCGAACTGAATTCGGGCGGCTTTCAGCCCAATCCCGCCCGAAGCAAGCTGGTCGGGACTGTCGGACTTTGGTCCAAGGACGATTGCCTGAGCGAAGCAAGCGAGAGGGCACTGGCAGCAACAGGGGCGCCATTTCCTGTGTCGAGCGCTTCTGGAGCCCCAAGAACTGCTTGCGGAACGGCCTTTGCACAGGTTCACGAACAGGCCCTGTCCATCGATATGTCGAACTGCATTCCCTGGAGTGCTGATGACGCATCAAGCAAGGTGGACCTCGGGCCACTTACGATAGTCGCAACCGATCCAGATGATGCGTCGCAAACGACCACGGTCGGCGTGATCAACAGCGCTGCCTACTCCCAGACTGCGTATGAAAATTCGGCTGGAATCGTGGATGTTCCGCTTGATCCGGGAATGGCTGCCACCATCGCCGATTTCGATATCTCAATCGTTACAGCCCAAAACGTCGCGATCGTTCAAGAGGACCCATATCGCGTCCTGCCTCTCGATCCCAATTTCTACACGGACGCAGGCGCTTCCGCGTCAACCAGAGCGCGGCTCTATGTTCGCGGCAAACCGGCTGGCGCAGGCGAGAATGTTGTTATCTCGCCGATGTCAGCGGCCAGTAGCGTTCATGCGACCTTGCAAACTGATGCAAAGGGATGGGTGTCCTTTAGCCTCCCCAACACAACCGGTTCGGTGACAGGGTACGTCTTTCAGGCGCAACCCGATCCCAGCAAGCAGCCGACCTTGCCGGTCGGCAATGCGTTCAACCCGATGACCTGGACATATATGTACCACCGGGTGCTTCCTGCTGATGATGACATTGCAGCCATGGACCCGACTTGGGCAAACGTACACGGACATGTGCTGGCCAATTGGGAGGCCATGGCCCCGTGCATGGATAACTGGTTGCGGCTTGGTGATGAAGAACAGGTCAAAGCCTACGCCCCGCTGATCAAAAAGCTGACCGCGAAGGAAAGCTTTGAAGACTTCCGCTACATGCCGGTGACGCGCGATTTGACTCAGGGAATGAGGACTTTGCTGTATCGTTTCCTCGACGGGGAAACGGCTGAAGCGACGGCGGAATTGAGTGTCGCTGCTGCGGATTATTCCGTGACTGCCGGATTAGAGCCTGTGGATCAGGTGGCCCCGCCAACGGAAATGGACCGCTTGAGCCGATCTCACCGCTCGCCCGATTAAAGGTCTCATGCGACGGTGTTAGTGGCGGGCGCCCCTAGCGGCGAACACAACGATGAAAGCTCCTGCCATTGGCAGACCAACCGACCCCGCCAACACAGCGACGCTGTCCCATTCATGGCGCCCCCATCCAGATCCGGCAAAGGCATATGCAATGCCCAGAAGTGATTGCAAGACACAGCACCAGATCAGAAGGGAACGGGCCGGGTATCGCGCAGCGCCTGCGATAACGAGGGAAGCCTCAGACAAAACCGGAACCGGGCGGCATAGTAAGACCGCAATCAGTCCATTGCGCTCGATCCAGTCCACAAAGCCCTTTGGCAATCCACGCCCTACACGGTGCAAAGCCTTACCACCCGATCGGCCAAGACCGTACCCGATTACGCTCGCCAAAGAGAGCGCTATGGCATTGATCAAAGCTGCCATTCCAAATCCGACTTTTCCGGCGAGCAATGTCGCAATCACGCTGGATGGCGTGGGCAAAACCGGGTCACCCGCAAGCAGGACGAATGAAACAGCCATGGCTGCTTCTGCCTGTGCGTCAGTGGTGAAGAACGCGACCGAATACGCCTCTAGTGAGGCTCCAAAAAACAAGAACGGAACAATGAAAAGGGACAGAAACAACGCGGTGTAAAGGGCCATACGCGCTGCTTTGATTGTCATCATGATCGATAGTGCCTTTAGCGTGATCAGGAGCGGGATTTGTTTGCAGTTATTCTGGAATTAGCGACGAGTTCGCCAAGTATAGAAACTCTAGCGCCCCAAGAGGCAAGTGCAAGTGCGCGCGCGCCTCAAACCAGCATAGTTGATGACGAACCTGATCCATCTCCTATCGAAGTCACAGGGTCACGCATCTCACAACCCGCAGGCGTAATCGAAAGCCCGCCGGACCTTGATGCGACACTCCCCGTCGATACTCTCGATCTGATTAACCGCTTGCCGGATGTGCGCGCCGTGTCGACGGCGGGCGCGGGCGGAACGAGTTTTGTCTCCATTCGTGGAGGCGAACCCAATTTCGCACAAATCCTCATCAATGGTGTGCGGGTCTCCAACCCATCGAGCAGCGCAGGCGGCGGATTTGATTTTGCCCAGCTCGACCCCGGACTTATCGAAAGCATTCAGGTCGTTCCTGCAAGCCGCAGCGCCATTTACGGCAGTGACGCGCTTTCTGGGATGTTGGCTGTTCAACTCTTGTCGGCTGGTGGCGATACCCCTGGCGTCGCAGGAAGCCTTACGGGGCCTTCCGAAGAGGGCTACATTGTGCGAGCCCGTGCGAGTTTGGGGGATGCTCAATCCGGAGCCGTCATAGCTGCCAGCGCCAGCGATAGCGGTGATCTGACTCTGGGTTCCGACATTGAGCGTCAACAATTGCTGGGCAGCTTCAGCCAGCAAATCGGCTCGGTTCGGTTTGACGCGACTGTTCTTTATGGCGAAACCGAGCGTGAAGCCTTTCCCGAAGGCAGCGGTGGCCCGCTCCTGGCCGCAAATCGCGCTCAGGAAACTCGCGACACCAGGTTTTTCGCTGCGGGCGCCACGATTTCGGCCAACCCGGAAGGCTTCATCCGCCCGCGGCTAATGATCGGCTACTATGATGACAATGTGCGCGCCGATACGCCCGCGATTTTCCCGGGTACATTTGCTCCGGTTCCCGCGCTTTTCAGTGTTACCGATTTCGATAGGTTAGAGGCTACACTGGATTTCTCACTGCGGTTCGCCGACACGATCGATGTGGTGGTGGGCAGTGGTTATCTGTCGGAAAATGCCGCCAGCATAGGCACAATCGACTTTGGTGTCCTCTTGCCAACCGGTTTTGCCATCGAACGCAATCAACTTTCCGCGTTTGCTGAAGCTGAATGGCGCCCAGATCCTTCGCTAAAGCTGTCGGTCGCGCTTCGGCAGGATTGGTTCGACAACTCGATTGGGAGCGAGACGACTGCTCAAGCTTCGGTCGAATTTACGCCAGGACACGGGCCGCTCACAGTCTTTGCGGGTTACGCTGAGGGGTTTCACCGGCCGAGCCTGTTCGCCCTCGCATTTCCGCTGACGGCCAATCCCAATCTTCGCCCAGAACGCAGTGACGCCTACGAAGTCGGCCTCAAATGGCGCCGCAACGCCAATGAGCTAAGGGCGACCGCGTTCCGAACAGATTATGCGGACCTGATTGATTTCGATCCGGTCCTTTTCACGACTGTGAATCGCTCCAAAGTGCAGATCCAAGGTGTCACGCTGTCCGGCAATGGCACGGTGACAGAAAGCGTTGGATGGTTTGCATCGGCCAGCTGGCTCGACACGCAAAGCGCGGTCCCTTTGCGCGGGCGGCCCGAATTCTATGGCAATGCCGGCCTGCGGTGGCGGGCGGATGAGCGATTGTCGCTCTCCGCAGATATCGGCTTCAACCATGCGTTTCTGGAAAGCAGTATCCCCACGGGGGTGGTCAGATTGGACGGGCGGGTCGCTTTGGACCTGGCGGCCAATTGGCAGGTGAATGACGCGATAGCGGTCACCTTGGCAATGCGAAACGCCTTGGATGAGGATTGGCAGGATGCGGTCGGTTTCCCGGCTCCTGGCCGGATCGTCACAGCGCAAGTCAGTTTTGAGCTTTGAGACTAGTCAAAGAGCAATTGCTTTGACTGCACAGCGGCCAGATTAAAAACTCGAAATTGTTCTGATCGATAAGGGCTACCGAACTCAATAGACCAAAAAAGGTCTTCAAATGGCATTGCAAGAATCAATGAAAGCTGTTCTATTTCAAGAATAACAAAAGATAAGAATCGGTCGTAACACATGCGATAAGCTGCTGAGGCAAGAGTCGGACGGCTGTGGAACTTTCGTGTGCGGCGCTCACTAAAGGAGAGGGCATGACCGATAGGCTTAGCAGGGCAGAATACTTTCAGGAGAACCCCAAAGCACGCGCTTGGGCCGAGCTGGCCGATGCAACCGAAATGCAGGCGCAATTTGTCGCTGGGCCGATCAACCTAGAGGGTGATAAATGGGCTGGGAAGCGGGCCTTGGTCCTTGGTGCTGGCATCGGCGGTCTGGCGTCAGCATACGAACTTTTGACCCATGATGTCGGTCTAGAGGTGACTGTTCTTGAAGCGCAAAACCGGACGGGCGGGCGGTGCTTGTCTTTGCGAACCGGTGATACTCTTGTCGAAGATGAGAATTCCGATCTGTTCGGGGCCAAACCGCGCAAGCCGCAGACG
The DNA here is from genome assembly GCA_965249945.1 of Erythrobacter sp. Taxonomy (GTDB): domain Bacteria; phylum Pseudomonadota; class Alphaproteobacteria; order Sphingomonadales; family Sphingomonadaceae; genus Erythrobacter. Next base: position 3,052,954 of record OZ252258.1, read on the forward strand.
GTGCGGTTTGAGTGGCCAGTGGGGGATAGCGAGCCTTATCTGAACGCTGGTCCGGGCCGAATTCCATCATCTCACAAACGGTTGCTGAATTATCTTCGTGAATTTGGCGTCGCTGTCGAAGTATACGTGATGAACTCCATGTCCAACCTCGTCTATATGGAGGATGGGCCTTTGTCCGGGGCGCCCATTCCCTACCGACAGATCGATCACAATTTGCGCGGCTGGTTGGCCCAGATGGTTCACGATAAGGCTGATGAATTGCTGGCGGACGCATCGATGGGCATTCCCAAGGCCCAGCAGGCAGACCTTTCCGCCAAGCTTAAAGGCCTGATGAAGACCTTTGGGGAGCTTAATGAGAGCGGTCGCTACGCACCAACAGCCGGGCAAGATGGGTTCGAAAATGCCATTGCCCGTGCGGGGTTCGATGAATTGCCAGGGGTTGCAGCTGGTGTCATCGCAAAAGCGCTCAAATTCGACGAGCTGTTAAATTCTGAATTCTGGAAGCAGACTCGCTTCTACCAGCCTGTCGATTTTCTGTGGCAACCCACTCTGTTTCAGCCCGTTGGCGGGATGGATCAGGTGCAGCGCGCTTTTGCTAGAAAAGTCGCTGAACTTGGAGGAACAATTCAACTCAATAGCCCGGTCACAAAGATCAGTTGGGATGCGGCGAAGGCTGAATTCGTCGTCGAAGTGGCCAAGATCGGTACCAACGAAACCGAGGTGCATCGCTGCGATTTCGTATTCACAAACATGGCGATGCCGTTTCTTGAACGCATCCTTGCACCTGAGCTGTTGTCGGAGACAGAAGGGGAAGGGTTTGCGACACCCTTCAAGAATGGGTTGAAGGCCGTGTTCGCGGCGCAAAATCGCGACCCTTTCGACAGCGATGGGAAGTATCAGGGCAGGTTTCTCGCGGCCACAACCAAAGTCGGATGGCAGGCCGATCGCATCCTTTGGCAGGGTAGGCCAATCACCCGTCGGCAGGACAACGATTTGAACATCGCGACCTCTGCCGTTTCGGACGAAGAGCGAGGCGTGGTACCCATCTTCGGTGGTATCAGCTGGACCTCGCATGACATCGTCCAGATCTGGTATCCCTCGAATGCTTATCATGATGAGAAAGGCGTCCTGACGGGGGCATACAATTTCGGCAAAAACGCGTTTGATTGGGGGCACAAAGAGCCCGAAGAGCGAGTCGAGATTGCTCGCGAAGGTGCCGAGCAATTCGGTGCGAAGTTCGGTTCGGGACTGCGGCATGGCGTGGCCATTGCGTGGCAAAACATGCCTTACATCAAAGGCGGGTGGTCCGTCTGGCAAGCCGTCGGTGACGAAGTCGAAGCGCCCGAACACTTCAATAATCTGACGCAAGGGTCAGGCGTCTACAAAGCGGACGGCACGATTTCGGATCCGGTGTTCTTCATCGTCGGAGATCAGCTGTCCTCGCTGCCGGGATGGCAAGAGGGAGCCATAGCCGCTGCGCTTAACGCGGTAAGCCGTCTGGCCCGGCCTGACATTGGAGTTCCGCATCTCAAGACGCTGCCAGATACCCGCCTGATGGTCGAAGGTATCTGATTGCGCCGCACACTATTCGTAAGTTCTGCAATTTGGGAAAAATGGGAGACGCAGACATGGATATCGATCAAGGCCGCCTCAAGGAACTCCAAGGGGGAGGACGCATCCTTGCTTCAGCAGAGCCTGGCGATGAAGAGCTCGGCCCCCTCAAGCTCTTGCCCGGTGTCTGGAAGAACGAGGGCGGCTTAGAAGGGCGCGGCTGGAACGCCATTGCACTGCCCTTTGAAACACGTCCAGGCAGTCCGCTGGATTATCGCCTCTTGCTGAACCAGTACAACGAAACGCTGGTTTTCGATCTGGTGAGCAAGGGGGTCCCCAATCGCGGCCTGACGGCAAACCGCACAAAGGCCGATCAGGTTGTTTCGGCGTTGGATTACCAACAGTCCACCGATCAGATCGCGGTTGCCGACTTCCCAGAAAGTGACGCTGTGACCCGCGGGCCGGTGACCGCCCCAGGCAATACGATCCACCACGAGCCGGGCCTCTGGCTGCACATGATCAATGAAGAGACAGAAGGGTTCAACATCGCGCGGTTGAGCACCATTCCGCACGGCAATTCGGCTTTGGCCTTGGGTCAAAGCGCAGAACCAACCGCAGGCGCGCCGGTGATTCCTGATGTCAACGGGCTCCCGCTGAAGGTCGAGCATGATCTCGATCATCCTTATCTGTCGCCGTACAAACACTTCCACGACAACCCTTTCCTGGGTCTTTTCGACCCGACCCGGCCTGCACAATTGTTGCAAGAGGCCAATGAGGGCGTCGATATCTTGCGGACAACCACGCTGGATGTTGACACGCAATCGCTTTCCGGAGGCATCGACAATATCCCGTTTATCGTGCGTCAGGCGGACACCACTTCGATGCGCTCGACGTTCTGGATTCAGGAGCTTGCCGAAGTCGATGAGCACGGCAATCAGAAGCTGCGCTTACAATACCTCCAGATCGTTATGCTCGATTTTGATCCCCGCACGAGTGGCTTGCCAGGGCGGATCGTGTGGCCACATATCTCGATCAACACCATGCACAAAGTGTCAGAAGCGCCGGCGGAACGTCGCGCGGCGATGGCCAGGTAGGGGGCGCACTATGGCGGAGATCAGACCACTCCTGAAGGATGTCCTTTCGGCCATGGAGGGCGCCGAAGTTTTAATGGCGGGCGCTCAAGAATGGCGGATGGCAAAAAGTATTGCTTATTCGCTTGATACAGAGGCGAATCAGGGAACGCTGCCGATCGTGATGAAGGTGGACAAAGTCCAACCTATAAGAGGGGAGGCTTGGCCCGAGTATAAAGAGCGTGTGGCCGAAGCCTTGGCCGGTCCCAACGGCGTGCTAACAGCAGAAACCGGGCAACCGCTCTATTTGGCAAATGCCATCTCTGCACGGATGGAACCATCGCAAATCCGAGCAATGGCAGACACAGATCTTGTCTCCAGTGTTGAGCTGGACCGTGAGGTCAACGCAACGATGATGGACGAAGCGGTTGAGGATGTAGGCCTCGATCAGTTTCGGGATACTTATGGTGATTTGCGCGGCGATGGCGTGCGTGTGGCTGTGCTGGATTCGGGTGTCGACAAAGCGCATCCCCACCTCAATGTGGCGGACTCTGTCGCGACTTGTGATGAAAGTGATGACATTCCCGGTCAACACGGCACCCATTGTGCGGGATCGGTTGCATCGCGCGATGCTGTATTTCGCGGCATCGCTCCTGATGTCACATTATTGAATGTCAAGGTGCTGCGCGCCAATAACACTGGCAACAGCTCATTCATCACGCGAGGCATTGACGAAGCGCTCGACCGAGATGCTGATATTTTGTCGATGAGTCTCGGGTTCAACCACCTCCCGGCATGGTCCCACAATGGGCATGGATGGAGTTGTCCGGACGGCGAATGCGAACTCTGCTCTGCTGTCGATAACGCCGTTTTCTTTGGCAAAACGGTGGTGGTCGCAGCCGGAAACGAGCACAGTCGCGCAGAGGCATTGCGTGACCTCGGGCGCGGGAGCAGCTTCGACACCGAACTTGGGTGTCCGGGACAAGCGCGCGATGCGATCACTGTAGGTGCGTTGACCAAAGGGCTGTTTACTCCAGCGAGTTTTTCAAGCCATGGCCCGACCTCATATGGTTTGTCCAAGCCTGATATTGCAGCACCAGGCGTCAATATCCATTCTACTGTACCCGTGCCGCGCGGCATTACAGGCCGACCGATAAACGCGCCGTCTCGAAGTCAACTCTTCGCTCCCTCAAGCGGCACTTCTATGGCGACACCTATAGTTACAGGAGCGGCTGCGCTGATCATGGAAGATCGCCGCGCCCAGGGACTGCCGACGGAACCCGGCGACATCCGCCAAGCACTTTTGCAGCGCACAGTGACGGCAACCGCCGATCCTGCTACAATCGCCGGGGCGGGTAGATTGGATCTCTCAGTCTACTAGTCGCTGAAAGCGAAACCATGCCAAAGATCGACTATTCAGAATTTGAAAAGCGCATTGCCCAGGGCTTTACCGAAAAGCTCTCAGATGGCCGTAACGGCCTACGATTTACTGCGCGAATGAAAGAGCGTCCAAAAACGCGTGATCGCGATCAATGGAAGCTTTTGGTCCAGCTATGGCAGAATCAACTGGCCGAACAGATTGCTGACGTCGGGATTGAAGTGGTGCCTGGCAGCTTGTCCCACTCCGGTCAGACGACGGAACTACTTGTTCCAGTTGACCAGCTCGAGGCTGCGATGCGCAAACTTAGCGACCAGGACCTCGAAGTCCGATTACAGAAAGACTTCGACGCGACAATGAACTCCGAAAACAACTCGGGCCGCTAATGGACTAAGGCAACCTTAGTCCAACTCAAACTCGTCGTGGTTAGTCAGCTTCCACCTACCACAAGCAGCCTCTCAGCGGTATCATAGGCCAACCTGACAACGGACAAACGGCTTTAGCGCGATGCCAGCCGGAAGCGGACAGTCAGCTGTCGACCCAGTTGCGGACTCATCTGAAGAGTTGCGTTATTGCGGCAATCACTGGAAATTCATGAGACAATCCGCAGCGCACTATGCACAGTTCATGGTTTGCGAACATTGCATGGCCAGTTAGGGCACGATGCCAAATCCGGCTTAGGAGGAATTGCAGCGTGAGAACCAAGCCAGAAAGATTGTTGGTCGAATTTGAACCCACTGCCATTTCCATCCTATCTGAGGCCAGATTTGAATGTCGAGGTGACCCAGATTTTCACCAGTCTTTAGTCGAATTGTGTACCGATTCTCGGCCAAATTTCGCAGACGGTGCGTCTTGGATGCTCAAGGCAGAATTGGAAGATGGGCATTCTCTCGAAGTGTTTTTAGTAGAATGGCTGGCGGTGAAGCTCAATTGCATTCCAACCTGGGCAGCCAAGCTGCATATTTGTCAAAGCGTTGGCATGTTGGAACTGGATCGAGCGCAAGCTATTCGTTTCAAGGACTGGGCGCTTACATTGACGCAAAGCGAAAGGCCGTTTCTGCGAGCCTGGAGCATAGATGCGTTGTTTCAGTGTGGAATTCAGCACCAAGACCTTGAGGCCTTCGCTCGCGAAACGATCAATGACGGAGTGAATGACGGTGCGCCGTCCGAGCGCGCACGAGCCAGAAAACTTCAAAAGCTATTATCTTCCAGCTGACAGTCTGTCGCGTTACCCAAATGCCCACCCGCTGTTTCGAGCGGCATACGATGTTGATGAGTCAATGTTCCCGGATTGCCACCATTCCCATAGCGGTGGCCATGATAGGTATCATCAAATATCTCAGACCAATATCTGCGAAATATTCTGAAAAACTGTCGCCAGAAATCGGCAGCAGGATGAACCAATCAAGCGCTAGATTAATGATCAACCAAAGCCCGCCGACCAATAGGCCGACGACCGGTGATGGCTTGATCTGACGATAGATCCCAACAAGAAGCATCGCTCCAGCAAACCCTGCGATCACGACCATCAGAGACTTAAACAATGGTTCGGCAATGACCAGTGCACCACTGGGGTCAAAGAAAGGAATTGCGACGACAAACGGAATTAACCACGTCAGAAATCCAAAGAGCCATACCCTCCAACTTGTCAATGGCATCATGTTCTCTCCCGTGATTTGGCCTATTGTGTGTCAGCGGCCGGATTAGTTCAACCACCCGCAATGTCCGCCTTCACCCCCACCAATTTCGGTCATAAGTCGATAGCTGAAACTGGGCCGATAGCGGACAGTCAGCTCTCGGATGCTGCCGCGCTCTACAGAGCAAAGCACACCTTTCAATCGTACCCGATACCCGAGCGTACTATGGAATCGTCGGCCCGCTAACGTTAAATCCTCGTTCGCGCAGCAAAGTGATGATGCCGTCCTCACCCACCGTATGAATAGCACCCACTACGACGAGGTCGCGTCCTTCGCCTGCCAGACGTTGAGAAATCGCATCAACCCAAGCTACATTTCTGGCAACGATCATGCGCTCACCAAGTTCAGGATGTGTATCGCCAAATGATCTGTCCCCGTAACGCTCGAGCGCAACAAAATCCTGACCCATCCAGGCAAGACGCATATCAGACATCAGGCTGGGGGGCGATTCCAATGCGCCGGCGAGCATTGCCAGTTGAGCATTCTCGCTCAGCCCCGTGAACAGGCCGATGTGTTGCTCAGTGCTTTCCAGTCCACGAATTGGAATGCCCCTCTGCACTGCATCGCGGGCGAGCGTAAGTTCAACACCACTCGTGGGATCTTCTCCGTTCTTTGTCGATACAAGCTGAACAGCGGTTAGCGCAGCCGACCAGACCGTTGATGCGTCAAGGATCGCAACTGGAAAACCGGTTCCCTGCGCGAGGGCCTTTAGTTGAGCCGCGACGTCGTCCGGAAGCCGGGAGAGGAGCTTGCCCTTGCCCCTACCCGCGGCTGCAAGGGCTGCCCCAGTTTCGGCAAATCCCTCAGGAGAGAGATCTGTCTCAAACCAGATTGTGTCGACGCTCTCAAGAGCTGTATCCAACTCCTCAGGTCGCCATTCGAGGTCGGAAGGCAGGACGTGGAATGATCCGAATATCCAAAGCTCGCTATCCTCGTCTTCGATCTTCCAGATAGCGGGCTTCGCAGGAGCGGCCCTAGTCTGGGCTGCAGCGGTCGCGGACGATGGCGGAGCGACGTGGGTGCAAGCCGTGAGGCAAAGCGAGCTGGCGGCAATGACGAATAGCTTTCCAAGCATTGGTGAAGTTCCTGCTAGTGGTTGACTGGCGAAAGCACCTTTTGGGGTGATTTCTATTGGAAGATCAGTCCTCCAAACCGACAATCTCTTTCCCAAAAAATTTGTGAAAGGATCCTCGCTCGCTGCAGACTGCTGGATTGGGGTGGCTAAGGCAGGAGACGAAACTGGCCAACGACCGCGACTTTGACCAACTTGTCGAGACCTATGGCGGAATGGTCTGGCGCATATGCGGCTCTTACGAAGCCGACTACGAACTGCGCCGCGATCTCCATCAAGAAACGCTTTTGGCTGTTTGGCGAGCACTGCCTCGGTTTCGGGGCGCTTCAAACTTGCGGACCTATATCGCTCGCATCGCCCATAACCGGGCCATCGCCCACGTCTCGATAGAAACGAGACGCCCTCTGGCGCGGGAGCTACAGGACGATCTTGTACAAGAGGGTAAGAGCCCGGAGGACCTGGCGGCCAGCGCGGTTCTGACAGAGAAGCTGCAGCTGGCGATCCGGTCATTGCCACTCGACCAGCGCCAACCTGTTACCCTGACAATGGAGGGGTTCAATCCCAAGGAAATCGCCGATGTGCTGGGTATCTCAGCAAATGCGGTTTCCATTCGCCTTACGCGGGCAAAATCTGCCCTGAAGGATATGTTTAAAGATGACCCACATGAACGAGACTGATTTCCAAAAACTGACCCGTGCTTGGCGCTCTGATGCCGGGCCCGATGCACATGAGGTCGCCTCCGGAATTAGACGGATCCAGACTCACACTCGGATCTTCCTGATTATCGAGATGCTCATTGCATGCGCTGGTGGTGTGGTGGGCATCTGGCTCCTTGTGAATGGGGATTGGGCAGTTGGACCGGCTGCCATTGCATTCTCCGTGATTGGCGCGTGTGCATCGTTGTTGAGTAGGGGGGCTGCTTTCCGATCTTCATTCAAGACCGTGACTTCTGAAACTCAGAGCCTCAAGTGGAGGCTGCAATTGGCCCAGCGAAGCGGGTGGGCGGGGCTTGCGATCTGCATCACAGCCTTTGCATTCTTGCTGATTGTTGCATTTACTCCGCAAGCAAATTTCCGGAGCGCCGCTTCCCCCATATATATATCGGGGGTCGGCGCCATTCTCTTGCTCGCGGCCATCACGTCCTTGTCGAGTGGTTTAAGGGCTGGAAGGCGCCTCGCGAAACTGCGTGACATCGGTGAAACGATGGCGAGCAAGAAAAGATGAGTCCACTTCAATCTCTGGCTGATGTCCGCTTGAAGGGTCGTTTCAGCCAGTTCCAGATGTCTCGACGCGCCTGAACTATGGCGACGCCCAGTACCGCCGCCACGGTCCACACGGCGATTTCGGTAAGGATGGCCACGCCCGCAACCCAGGCGAACCATGTGGAGTCTTCAATCTCCAGCTGCATACCAATGACCAGACTGGCCCAAGCGCCAACGACGATCAAGCCAATTCCCCAAAGAGTGATCTTTTTCATTCTAAGTGCTCCAAACTAGTGTGTCTGAGCAATTAGTCTGTGCGGACCGAACATCCTTTCGCAGACCTACCTCCGAGCACCCCCGAATGGGCAACTCTCCGACTGGACCGGCAGTCCTCTCCGTCAATAGCGCGGATCAACCTCTCCGGTTGATTTGGGGCCCTTTGCAGACAGCCTACTCTTATCCAAGCCGCCGGGCTAGAAGTGGGCCGATTGCGGACTGTCGGCTTATGACTGAACGCAGCTAGGAAGCTGCCATTCTGCTCTCAATCCAGTTGCGATAGTTGTCTACCCGTTTAGGTCCGCCAAGGTCATTGCTGCGGCCACTGGAAGTTCGGGCATCCGCGCAACATGGGGTTCGCCATTGCCCCGCCAGATCGCGCAAACCACGCCGACCACATCTCCCCCTGCCTCACGAACCATGTTTGCCGCATCCGCAACAGCGCCACCTGTGGTGATTACATCTTCAATGAGTGCCACCCTTTTGCCGCTGACATCACCGCCCTCGACTGCAAGGCAGGTCCCATAATCCTTTGGCTTCTTGCGAACAAAGACGATTGGATTTCCGGTTACCAGTGAAATTGCAGTGGCGATTGGCACTCCGCCAAGTTCAAGCCCAGCTAAGCACTCTGCTTCAGCGGGAAGCAGATGGATCATCTCTTTCGCTACGCGTCTGAGCAAGTCGGGGTCTGCTTCAAAACGATATTTGTCGAAGTAGGTGTTGGAAACCTGACCAGAGCGAAGGCGAAACTCACCCTCAAGAGAAGCAATTGCGTTTACATCGGCTGCCAGGGTCTGATCTTTCATGCTTTCGTTATACCATAGTGCGACGTCGGCTTCACAGCCCTCTTCGGATTACCGTCAGCTAGATGCCGCGCGTCGATTGCAGCGAACTGGGGACGCAGAAAATCGACTTATGAGGTCGAGTGTTTCTTCCTTCCAACGGCATTGGATGGAAGTCCGGCTTCTGACAAGGTGCGTGATGAAATTCGATTTGGAGTTCTAAGTTCTCCGCACCCATCATCGATAAGCGGAGTCTCGAAATGCACCCCCGCGCCGTTGTTCTCTGAGTATACAACTTGCGCTACAACTAGCTGACCGTTGCCTAGATCTAGGACGATCTCCACCCCTGGGTCGACGCCCTGGAGTCCCTCAATGCGCGCACCAGTCCTGGATAGATTACGCAAGACAACTTCGTAGCAATTATCACCATAAATCACTGTAATCTTGCGGTAAAGCTTCTTTCTTTCAGCCCTAAAACGCGCCGGGCCCTTAGGTTCGAAAGTAAATTGGTTCTTGGTCAATCGACTTACTAGGTCGTCGTTTGTTAACGGTTTGGAATAGATGTAGCCCTGTACGAGGTCTGCGCCTCGCTCGATCACGAGATACAATTCATCCATCGATTCGACACCTTCGGCCACGGTCTGCATTCCCAGTGCACTGGCAAGGGACACGATCGCAGTAATAATGGCCGGGTTAGTTTCGCCCGATGTAGTGCAACCCCTAACGAAGCTCTGATCGATCTTGATTTTCTTGAATGGCACGCGCTTCAAGTAACCCAAGGAAGAGTAGCCCGTCCCAAAGTCGTCCATTGTAAGCGATACGCCCATCTTGTCGATTGCGTTACATGCGTGGTCTACACCTTTGACGTCGCCGACGAAGACGCTCTCAGTCACCTCCAAGTCGAGCCTCGATGGGTGCAGACCGGTGGATGTAAGGGCAGAACTCACTAACTCTGGCACATCAGAATTTGCGAAATGACGGGCCGAGAGGTTCACCGAAACTCTCAAGTCTCCAGGCCAAGTTGCCGCATCGGCACAAGCCCTACGGATAGCCCAATCGCCAAGTTTCAAGACTAGGTCTGTCTGCTCAGCGATGGGAATGAACACACCGGGAGAAATTTGTCCCTTCTCCGGGTGTTCCCAACGCATCAGCGCTTCGACAGCTTCGATTTGTTTGCTTCGCGGATCTACCAACGGCTGATAGACTAAAGAAAGCTGCCCTTTCTCGAGCGCATCGCGTAGATCCGCTTGCACAGTTGCTTCCTGTGCCGCATTCCTCTTCATTCCCGAGCTGTAGAAGCAATGAATGCCCCTGCCTTTGGCTTTTGCGTCATACAGTGCAAGATCGACCGCGCCATTTAGCTCAGTGACATTTGAGCCATCGGTTGGAGCAATCGAGATGCCTATCGACGTACCAATTACAGCCCTGCGCCCGTCAATTTTGTATGGCTGAGAAACTACCTGGATGATTTGGTTCGCCAGTTCGGAGATAGCTTCATGATCCCTCATGTCCGGGAGGATTATCTGAAACTCATCTCCCCCGAGACGTCCAACCTCACCGCGATCTTGAATCAGTCCTTTGAGCCGGTCTGAAACCTGCCTCAGGAGGTCGTCTCCAGCGGGATGGCCCATGGTGTCATTCACTTGCTTGAATCGATCAAGATCGAGCATCATAAGGACGCAATTTTTTTGCGTGCCGGTCAGTCTTCTGACGAAATCTGCCAGGATGCTCTCGAGATGGCGGCGGTTTGCTAATCCAGTTAGCTCGTCGAACTTAGATTGTCGGGCCAAATCCTGGTTCATCTTGAGTTGGGCTGTCACGTCGTTTGCGACGCCCCGGTAGCCAATGAATTCTCCGTCTAGATCGAAGAATGGCTTGGCTGACACGTTCCAAAAGAAGGACGTCTTTAGACCGGGGATCTTCTCGTCATCCACCTCGATTTCGAGGACACGGTCGTCGATGTGAGATCTCGAGTTGAATTTGAAGGCTATCGGACGTGTTCGACTGCGTTCTTCGCTGAATGCCGGATCGCGAAACAACTGGCAAATGTTTGATCCAATGATCCTATGCGCAACATCGCCCAGAGATTCGAGGGCCTTAGTTGACAGAAATACAAGGTTATCCTTGGAATCTGACGCCCAGAACATTCCGACACCCGATTGCTCAATTTCATTGAGAATCTGAGCGCCATCAGCGTTCGCGAATTCACCATCGCGCGGATGCTCTTCATCGAGCACACGTCTCCGGAGGAAATCTAGATAACCCATCATCTTTGGCTAAAAGTGCATTGTCGCCAACCGCCTACCCGCTCGGCTCACCTGAGTAGGATTGGTATCGATGATAAGTTTCGAGCCAGATCCAGGTTCCATTGCTGAGGCGCTTGGGAAGATAGGCGAAGCGCGTGTTGCGTGCTTGTTTGCTAAGCCGTCGCTTTGGGGGTTTGTAGCGGAAGCGCATGGCAGATCACCGATGTGATTTGAGAGAGGAAGGCTTGATCCTGTCTTGGTGGCGGTTCGGGCCGCCGTGCGAGGTGGCGGCCCTAGTCTCGCGCCGCTCTCTCACGAGGCGTTGGTAGAAGCGTAAGGCCCATCGGTGTTCATGCCGCTGAAAAGTGCGATGTCGCCGGTATCGCTGCCGGAGGTTGTAAGTTGTGGTGTGGTCCAGACCTTCTTGGCAGCAGGTTTGGTGTCATTTGGATTGTTCATGGTCGCTGATCCTTGTGTGATAATGATGTGTTGGGACGGTGAGGTCGCGCAGGCGAGTTCACTCAGAACTCGCCGGCGACCCCGGCCCGCACGCTGGTTGAGTTGCCGCCGGCGTAGGTCACACCCGCGGTGATCGCGAAGTCGCCTTCGAAGCGGTGCATCACTCCGGCCGAGACCCCGATCTCGCCGCGATAGATCGCAAAGTTGGAGGCGTAGCTGGTCTTGCCCGCTTCGCTGGGGAAGTGAGGTTGCGCTTGCGCTGCGATCGAAGCGATCCCGCGCCGCGCATCCCGATCAACCGTTGCGCTGAGGTCGAACAAAGTGTTGACCTGTCCTTCAAGCGTGGTGACCCGATCTGTGAGCGCGCTGAACTCGGCGGCTGTGACCTGACTGATCGCCGGAACCGAGTTGGGGATCAGCGCATCAGGGTTACTGCCAGTGGCAGAGGTCGCAACGCGTTGGGTTCCAGCACTGGTGTTCGCATTGGCCGGCGGTTCGGGGATGTTCTGAGTTTCCTCGAAGATCGCCACCTCAGCCGGGTTGTCGCTCTCGCCAAGGGGAGAAGGCACTACGCGATCGCCCGATCCCTCTTGCACCAAGTCAGGCGCAGTGCGATTGCCGGAGCTGTTGCCAGAGCTATTATCCGCCAGAACCACGCTCTCAGGCTGCGGCGCAACTTGTGCTGTGTCGGGCGTCAGGCGCTCTGACATGGAAGCCGAACCATCGCCGGTTCCATTGACCGCCATCAGATCCTCGCGGGTCACCGGAGCAGGTGCTGACGTGACAGCAGATGCAGGGGAGGTTGCCGGTGCCTGGGCGGTCATCACGCCTTCACCCGCAGCGCCAATGGGTCCGCCATCCACGCTGGTCTGATCATAGCTCAGCACAGCAGCGGTGCGGTTGGGGAGGGTTCCCGCTGCAGCGCCAGACAACGGGGCGCCGTCGACTGGTGCTGCAGCGGGCGCACTCGCCACCACGGGCGATGTGGCGGGAGCGCTAGCCAAAGCCGGAGCCGCAGGGGCGCTGGCCGGCTGAGCTGGCGCAAGGGGCGTCGGTGCAGGCTCAGGTGCTGTGACCACGATGGGTTGAGGCACAGGTGCCGCAATTGCCGCGCTGGCAGCAGCGGGGATATCGGCAAAGCCCAGGTTCCCATCAGCATCGACCGTGACATAGAACAGAGTTCCTGACTGCGCCGAGTTCGCGATCGCTTGCGGAATACCTGGCAGGGTGACCGTCTGCGTGGTGGTCCCGATCACGATCTGGTTGGCCCGCGTGGTCGCGGCCTGGAACCCCAGAGCCAGCGAGTTCTGGAACGCCGAGCTCGCCAGCGGACCAATCGCGGCGGCAAAGTTCGCGGTCGCAGAACTCTGGGTGCCCAGCGCCAGAGCGCCGGTGCCATTGGTGCTCGCCAAAGCGCCAATCGCAAAGGAAGAGTTCCCGGTCGCGCTCGATCCGGCACCAATCGCAAAAGAGATTGCCGAGTTACTCTGCGCGTTAGGGCCGAGCGCCAGCGAGAAGTTCCCGATCGCCTGCGCGCCGGTATCATCGGGATCATCGCCCGGTGCATCCCCGCCAATTGCAATCGCGCCGGTGCCTGAGGCCACAGCCGCACCGCCCACAGCTACCGCATCATCGCCCGTGGCTGAAGCCGCCGAAGCGGTCGAGTTGATAGTAAGGTAGTCGCTGCCGGTAAAACCCGCGATCTCGCTATCGACATAGCCCTTGGTCGCCGCGTCAGTCGCATTGATCGGGGCAGCCACATTTACGATCCGACGTTGAAGTGTCGCGTTACCCACGGACACTGTGTTGGAAACATTGGCGACAGACTCAGAGCCGAGCGCCACAGCCCCGGCAGCGCTACTGTCGGCTCTCCGACCAAGCGCGATAGAATCCTGAGCGCTGCTCACCGCCAGGTTGCCGATTGCTACAGAGTCCGATGCGCTGCTGTTCGCCTGGTTCCCCACGGCTATGGCCGATCGACCTGAGCTTTGCGCAAAAAATCCGATCGCGGTCGAGAAGGCCTCTGTCGATCCAGCAAGCGCGCCAATGGCCACACTGCCTTGCATTTCTGCATTGGCCTGGTCGCCAATCGCGGTGCTGGAAGCCCCCGTCGCGTTTGCGTTCTGGCCAATTGCAGTGCTCAGCGCACCCGAGGCGAACGATCCAAACCCCAAGGCCGTGGCGCCTTGGGCAAGCGCGCCCGCCCCGAAACCAAATGCGGATGCGTTCGCTGCAGTTGCGTCAGACTGAGTGCCGACCGCTGTCGCGTTTTCCTCCGATGCGTTTGCCAAGGCGCCAAATGCGGACGAACGCGCTCCGGTGGCGTCCGCAGTTTGTCCGACTGCGGTCGTGAAACTGCTTGAAGCCACGGCCTCATGACCGAGGGCCGTCGCGTCGGGGCCCGTGGCCTGCGCGTCAGAACCCAAGGCGGTTGTTCTCACGTTGCTTGCAGATGAGAGGACGCCGATCGCTGTGGAGTCAATCCCTTGCGCGCTGGCCCCCAGGCCGGCAGCAATCGAGTCGGTTCCTGAGGCATTCGCCCCGCCACCCAATGCGGTTGATCTGGCTCCACGAGCTTCCGCGCCGGAACCGAATGCGGCAGAGCTTGTGGCGGCGGCTACACTATTATCACCCACAGCGACTGCGCCCGCCATATCGGCGTTCGAATCGCTACCAATTGCGATCGCAGCGGCCCCCGCCGCGCTGGCGGAATCGCCACCGGCAAAGGCGGATGTGCCGGCCGCATTTGCGCCCGCACCAATGGCGGTCGAACCTATAGTACCTGTGGCTTGTGCATCGTTACCCACCGCGGTGGCGGTAGTTCCAGTCGCATCCGCGCTGCGCCCAATCGCAGTGGCCGACTGTCCCGAAGCTAGGGCCGCTTGACCAAAGGCCGAGCTTGCCGTTGCCGACGACACCGCGTTGGCCCCCACGGCAGTTGTGAATGCGGCGCCGGCATTGGCACCGCTGCCAAATGCAGAAGAATTTTCGCTGTCAGCGACGGAAGCCGTCCCGACTGCAGTAGAGTCAGACCCTGCACCATTCGCTCCCGACCCGATCGCGATCGAGGCGGTGCCGGCCGCTGAGGCACCGTTGCCGATCGCCGTGGTGTCGCTCGCCGCAGCACTGGCCGAATTGCCAAAAGCGGAAGAGCGGGCGCCGATAGCGGATGCATTGAAGCCGGTGGCCGTGGCGTTGTCTGCCGAAGCGACGGACTCGTGCCCAACCGCAAGGGTATTGATCCCTGTGGCGGTTGCCATCTCACCAATGGCGACCGAGCCCTCTGTGGCGCTATTGGAAAGGCGGCCGATGGCTATGCTGTCCAGCGCGGCGCCGTTCGCGCCTGCGCCAATCGCTACTGAACGCTCTCCGCTGGCACTTGAGACTCGTCCAAGCGCCGTGGAATCGGTTCCGGTGGCGGTCGTCTGCCCGCCAAGCGCGATAGCACCGCGCCCCGCGAAAGAATCTGTGCCAATCGCAATCGCTCGAAGGTCGTCGGCGATAGCGCCGTTTCCGTCCCGATCCGCATCTGAACCAATCGCAATCGCCCCGATGCCTCGCGCTATTGAATTGCCGCCGAGTGCGACCGAATGTCGACTCAATGCATCGGCGCTAAACCCGACGGCGGTTGCAAACTCACCGTTGAGCGCTTGGGCGCCCGAACCCAGTGCAAGGTTGCCCTCGCGATCAGCATTGGCGCTTGTACCCACCACGACTGTGCTGTTGGCGGTTGCCGAAGAAATTGCGCCAATCACAATCGAGCTGTTCCCGGCTGCATTGGCCGCGGAACCAATGGCAATTGCAAAGACACCATTAGCGCCGGTCTGCGCAAAACTGCCGAGCGCAACGGAACCAAGTCCCGCAGCGGTCGACTGGGCGCCGATCGCTGTCGAGCTTAATCCACTTGCCGTGGCCGATTCTCCAACTGCGAGCGTGTCAATCGAGCTCGCAGTCGCATCCTGACCGATTGCGGTCGACCTTAGCCCGGATGCGTTCGCGCTTTCACCAAGTGCCGTGGTATCGTCCGCGGTGGCTTGAGCCTCATGACCGACCGCTGTTGAGTTGGTGCCGTTGGCGTCAGTCTCGATGCCGACTGCGGTTGCATCTGCTCCGGGCGCGCTGCTGTTCACTCCGCATTCGGTCCCATCATCTCCATTACCTAAGATTCCATCTGGCCCAGGGACTTGGATGCACGCCGGACCTCCGCCGGCATGCGCGGGTGTGGTATGCGTCAAGGCCAAGGTTGCCAGCGCTGCGCTGGTGGTGAGAATTGTCGAAAAAAGATAGGTGCTCTTTGTGCGTGACATTCGTTCGCCCTCGTTTGTCGCGGCAGCAATGTGATTGAGTGATTGATTTCAGCTCAGTTGCATTGCGCCGGTTGTCGTCAGTTCGACACATGCCGAAGGCTCTGGCGGTCCGCATACTCCACGTGGAGTATGCAGAAAATTTGGCTCATTCTCGGACAACACCGCGACAAAACTCACTCATCCAAGCCAAGGCAGTCGCCTGTGTTGTCGAGGAATCGAGATCAATAAGTTTGTGCGGTAGATTGGGGGACCTGCCGAGACCATTCTGGTCGTTCGACGGAGGGCAAAAATAGCCCGATACTCTGAATATTAGCCAACCGAGTCCGATATCGACGCTAATCAAAGAGATTCTTAGAAGAGCGCCTGGCTACGGCCAAGCATCCACAATCAGGCCGACGGCTCGGGTCGAGATGAAAGCTGAAGGAATGAGCTAACTGCTCAAGATCGTTTCGATCATTCGATCCGCGAAAATGTCCGGCTTCTCGTAGATCATAAAGTACCCGGCATCGGGCACACACTCGCTCGAAAACCGGTGCGAGTATTGTAGCCATTGATCGACATCCTTTTGTACGACGGACCTGTCTGTCTCGCCAAACAGATGATGCACTTCGCATTCAATCTTCTTGTAAATTGAGCCATCAATGCGCCACTGACCCAAATTCTCCTGCACGTATCCCCACGTCGTACCCGCAAGCATTAGCTCGCATGCGTTGCGAATTAGCGGGATGATCTCTGGGTCATTCAAAGTCCGCTGCGCCTCTGGAACATCACCCCATCCGCGCTCGAGATACCAGTCAACGCCTTTGGATTTGATAAAGCGGTGCCCAGCACGCACCAGCGTTTCAGAAGTTCTTGGCGCAAATTGTAGCATTCGCGTCAAAATGCGTTGGGTCGGCGTCAGTCTACCGAGAGAGGCTCTCGAAAAGGACTGGAGCAACCCGGTTACTAGGAGGCGCTTGAATAGATCAGGCCGTCGCGCAGCGGCCCTGAACAACGGTATGGAACCGTTACCGATACCAATGACGGGAAGAGGGCCTGAACGAAGTTCCTCTATCAGTTCACAAATTGCGTCAGTTTGCACCGACCAATAATCGCTGCTGGAACTTAGCTCGGATTCTCCGAATCCGGGTCTGGTCAAAGCGTACAGACGGATCCCTTGTTCCTTGAGCCGCGATTCAATTCTCTCCCCCAGGAGATACCCTTGGATCGACCCGTGGACGAGCAATGCTGGGATTCCGGCTCGGTCACCAGTCCAACTGTATGCAATCTTACCTCCATTCGAACTTCGAAACGTCTGCTGATTCCCCCACGGGTCCTTCCAAGCCATGCGCTCAGAACGCTTTCCATGGCTGGCGCGAGCGTTCAGAAGTCCAACCAGTCGAATCAAGTCAATTTGCGAAGAAGTTTCCGTCTTGGCCAGGATTGCACGAATTTGGGTCCGAATAGTGTTTGGGGTCGTTCCGCGGGAAGCTGCGATTTCTGCCGTATCTCGCGTTTCGAACAATGCTCGACATATCTCTCGTTCCGCAGTTGTCAGCCCGAAGGCCTTTTCCAACGCTATGTCGACATTGTCGGACCAGGTGGTTTCAAGCGAACGGATAGCCACGAAGGACTGATCATGGTCACTTGAGGCAATCGTGAATGCCTCGGCTAGTCCACGGTTCGCTTGATCGTCGACTGTTCTGAGGACGGTATGTAGACTTGCGCCCTTGCGACGGGCCGCGTGTCTAATGGCCCTGAACTCTGTTGAAGAAACGGGATCAAGCCAGTTAAATGCGTGACGTTGTCCCTGAGTGGCGCCGAAGCGGGTCGCTGCTGCCGCGTTCATTGTTGTGACTGTACCATTTGGTGACAGAACCATTGCCGCGGCATCGATTTCGTCAACTGCCTCCTCGATTGCGCTGCTTTGGACTGCTCCGCCGTGCTTGTCCAATATCGATCGGATACGTTCAAGGTGATCTTTGACAACTCGCTGATCGTCTATGCTGGAACTGTGGTCCTCATTTTCAACGCCCTCGAGCTTCTTGGCCCAAGCAGTTAGGAGTTCATAGAAAGCATCGTCATCGCTGACAAAGCGATAACTGGTTGCAACGACATCGAGGTCGATTGCTGATTGATCGTGATACCCTGACAACTCATCTTTCATCACACAATGCATTCGATCACATTGCCTAGATGGTTACAACGGCGCTTGCATTTTTTGGTAAGTAGATGTCTCTTTGCGATCTTGGGAGTAACATCTGTTGAAACTGAACTTGTGAAACCAGCTATTCCGCGCAAACCAAAGAAGTCTCTTTGTGCTCAACAAAAGGGAAGTAGCAACATCACAGCCGAGCGGACCTGATAAGCACGCTTCCAACCCCAAAAGCAGACGCCAGCCCAGCTGAGGCTGGCGTCCGTCAGCGGTCAGATCTCGGTCTTCTCTGCAAGGGCAAGAGCGTCTTCTATGTCGACGCCAAGATAACGCACGGTGTTTTCGATCTTGGAGTGGCCGAGCAAAATCTGGATTGCCCGGATGTTTCCAGTGGCTTTGTAGATGATTGAAGCCTTGGTGCGGCGAAGCGAATGTGTCCCGTATTCTTCGGGTCGTAGGCCAATCGCTTCAACCCACTCATCGACAAGCCGAGCGTATTGTCGCGTGCTCAAATGACGGGTGTGGTCCGCTCGGCTAGGAAAGACGAAGTCCTCGACGTCACCGCCTCTTAGCTCCAGCCATGCGAACAGACTTGCACGCGCATCAGATGCAATCTCAAACTGAACAGGTCGGCCAGTCTTGCGCTGCGTAATCGTCGCGCGCGTCCTGATTTCCGGGCCGCTGACTAAGTCGCCGATCTTCAACTAAACGAGATCACAGCCTCGCAGTTTGCTATCTATCGCTAGGTCAAACAGCGCTCGATCTCTGATCCGCTCCTCCCGATCTAGGAAGAAACGGATCGCCCAGATCTGCTTTTGATTGAATGGTCGTTTGGGACCGACCTTAGCACCGAAGTTCCAAGGCACTCGGTTTTGAGCGGCAGGATCAAAATGTGAATACGTCATTGCTATTCTCCTTGGCCGGAATGGCCTCAGAGAATGTCCGCTTTCGGCGACTAATATCTCAGATGCTTACGTCTTGGACTAGGGCGCTAAGCCGTCATTCCCTAAGTGAGCTTGCTGCGTCCATTAGGCTGAGGGCGTCTTCCAGTATCGCTCGGGCCGAGGCGATCTTTTCGACATCCGGTATTTGGTTCGGATTGCCAAGATCGATCGCGATTGCGGCTGCGTCTTCCATCATCATCGCGGCCCGCGCGCACAATTGTCTGATTAGCTCTGCTCGGTCTTCGTCCATGACCCAACGAAGCCATGGAGTAGGTCCGAAGTCCACGACCATCATTTTGTAATTGGACGTGTTTCGACTGGACTTCACTCGTGTTGCAAGCATTGGTGCTTGTGCGCCCGGCAAGCCGGGCTCTGCTCAGTAGTAGCGGCATCTTGCCGCCGCGCAAACCGGAGCAGACACATGACCAGTAAGACAAAGACAACACCCAAAGCCCAGACCAAACTCGAGCAACTAGAGAAGCTGCTGCAGCGCCCCAAAGGCGCCAGCCTATCAGACATGATGGAGGCGACCGGCTGGCAGTCGCACTCAGTGCGCGGCGCTTTGGCAGGAGCGCTCAAGAAGCGCGGCAATACAATCACGTCAGAGAAGCTCAGCGGCGTTCGGTGCTACCGTATTGAGAAAGCCTCGTGAGCGGCTCGGAAGAAACGAGCTTGGTCGCGGGTCTCGATACAGCAGATCTGGAGGGGCTTAGAGGCCTTTGGTCGAGACGCTACGGAGACCCTCCACCTCTACGCTCGGAACCCATCATGAGGATGCTGCTCGCTTGGCGTATCCAGGCCGAGTCCTTCGGAGGTCTCGACGAGTTTACGCAGAGAGCACTTGCTAGGACAGGAGTACCTGAAGCCGAAGGCAAGCACCTTGGCGTTGGAGCCAGGCTCACGCGCGTCTGGAAAGGCCGCGAGGTCGAAGTGATCGTCGAAGAAGACGGGTTTAGGTGGGGCGATACGCTCTACCCGAGCCTCTCCGCCGCAGCGACCGCTATCGCGGGATCTCGTTGGAACGGACCGCGGTTCTTTGGGCTGAGGAACGCGTCATGAGTAAAAGGATCGTCCGCTGCGCGATCTACACCCGCAAGAGTTCAGACGAAGGGTTGGAGCAGGAGTTCAACAGTCTGGACGCTCAGCGCGAGGCTGGCGAAGCCTACATCAAAAGCCAGGCGCATGAAGGCTGGCAAGCCATCTCGACCACCTATGATGATGGTGGCTTTTCTGGCGGTAAGATGGAGCGCCCTGCCCTCCAGCGTCTGCTTGCCGACATCGATACAGGTCTCGTCGATGTGGTGGTGGTCTACAAGATCGATCGCCTGACCCGCTCCCTTCCAGATTTCGCGCGGATCGTGGAGCGCTTCGATGCAGGAGAGGTCAGCTTTGTCAGCGTCACCCAGGCCTTCAATACTACCAACTCTATGGGACGCTTGATGCTCAACGTCCTTCTCTCATTCGCGCAGTTTGAGCGCGAGGTCACTGGCGAGCGTATCCGAGATAAGATCGCTGCATCCAAGGCGAAGGGGAAATGGATGGGAGGCAATTTGCCGCTTGGCTATGATGCACCAACCGACGACACCAGGACTTTAGTGGTCAACGAAGACGAATCTCAAACCGTGCGGCACATCTATCGCCGGTATCTTAATCTTGGCTCAGTCCATGCCCTGGAGCGTGAGCTGAATGAACAAGGCATACTCTCAAAGCGCTGGATCTCATCCAGAGGAAAGGAGATGGGCGGCAAGCACTTCAGCAGGGGTGCTTTGTTCCACTTGCTGCGCAACCCCGTCTATCTTGGTCTGATCCGGCATAAGAGCGAAACCCATCCCGGCGAGCACGAACCAATCATGGATCGAGAGCTGTTCGATCAGGTTCAAACCCAGCTGGACGAACAAGCAAGGCGCCACCGTGCCGCGCCCCAGAAACGGGTCGCGAAATCCCCGCTCACCGGCAAGCTGTTCGACGCGAATGGTGAGCCCATGACGCCAAGCTTCTCGCGAGGAAGCAAAGGCAAGCATTATCGCTATTATGTCTCCGCATCGCTTCAACAAGGAGGCAAGCCAGCGCCAGACATAACGCAGCGCGTGCCCGCTAGTGAGATTGAAGGGGTGGTCTCAGAGGTCGCGAAGCGATTTATCAAGGAAGCGAATAGCCCGATTACGCACCTGCAGGCCGTCCATCTTCATTCGGATCGGATACTGATCGACCTGCCGACTCAAGCGACCAGTCACCCCATCTCTGACCTAAGATCAGGTGAGGAGATCCTGGTCGAAAGCAAGGAGACCACAAGGCTAGCTGTATCAATCAGCCTTCCACGGCGCGGCGGGCGATGCACGATCGTATCTTCTTCCAACCGAAAGCCTCGACCAGACGCAGCCCTGATCGGCGCGCTTCGAAAGGCCCACAGCATGGTGCGTACTGAACGGGGGCTGCCCGTGATCGACCTCTCACCGACATCTCCCTATGACCGCAAGATCCAGCGATTGGCTTTCCTCGCACCTGACATCCAGCGTGACATTTTGAGGGGCTTGCAACCGCCCACCTTGAACCTGAAGAAGCTGCTTCAGCTAACCATCCCGCTCGATTGGAATGCTCAGAAAGAGGCATTGGGTTGGCTTGGGAACTAGCTACATAGCTTAAGACAATGCGCTCTTCGAAGAGGGCGCGAATTCCCTGTTATTGCAAACAACTTCCCTGTTAGCCCCATAACAGGGAAACGGTCTTTCAGGTCGTCCAGGGCATTGTTCTAAATCAGCATTTTTAATACCAGTTCGTTCAGGACGTGTAGTTTCACGGGCGAAATGCCTGATAACCGGAAAATTTCCCTGTAAATCGCCCCTTATCAGGGAAACCGAACCTACTTTGGTTGGTCAAGAGACGGACGCGCGAAAGCGGCCCGGAAACGGGAAAATCTGCGCGCAGAGACGGTGGGATGTGACGGCTTGCTCGCCGCAAACGCCCGAAAACTCGCTACATTCAGGGAAGTCTTCTTGAGCTGAGACCAGTTCTGGGGGTGGGTGGCGGTGCTGTCAGTCTAACGCGAACTCGTCTCCGGTAGGCATGGAGCGCCTTACCTCACCTCAGCTTAGGCCATGAGCGATTGCCACTACGCTATGGCAGCGGAGCGGGTGGCCTTGTAAGTTTGTCGGTCGGTGAGATGGCGGTCGGAGCTAAAGTGGTTGTGAAAGTTGGCGTGTACGAAGGCGAACTTTTGTAAGCTCTTCATTCGCCGAAAGCGTTTTTGATGGACCATATTATCTGCTGACGGGGACAGGGGTCAGCCTTGACTCAGCAGGTCCCGCCGGGGCGATGAGAAGCGCGCAGAAACAGCTCTACATATCTGACGTGATCAGAATGTTGATTTCAAGAAACGCCCGCTCACGGACACGGATCATCTTGCCGTAGGAATCGGATTCAAATACGCTTTCAACGGCCTCAGCAGACGGAAAGTCCATCACCAGAACGACCCCCGAGGGGCGGCCATGAATGACACTTTGAACGTTCAGCCTTTTCACCAGGACGCCATCAGCACCCAAAAGCAAGGGTAAAACCCCATCGAAATAGGCCTGCACTGCCGCAATTTCGTTGGGGTTGGGTAGCGCTGTGACAATCAACGAAGCACCATCGGCCACAGTCGAGTCCGCCGCATGCTGCTGCGCGTTGGCACTGACGGCGCAACCGAACCAGAGCGATGATGCAGTCAAGGCGATCTTCATAAATCTCATCATATTAGCACTTCCTATGCTGAGCATCTCATTGAAATGTGGAAGTATCACCGCCAGACTAGATGGCAGTAAGGCACATCGAAGTAACCGAGTTGTTGCTTCCAACCGGAGAGTCCCAGACTCTTCTCTGTAGCGTCCG
The DNA here is from genome assembly GCA_965249945.1 of Erythrobacter sp. Taxonomy (GTDB): domain Bacteria; phylum Pseudomonadota; class Alphaproteobacteria; order Sphingomonadales; family Sphingomonadaceae; genus Erythrobacter. The sequence goes on from OZ252258.1 coordinate 3,075,939, forward strand.
CTTTCGCCCCCAGAAGCAGCCTTACAGTGGTATCATAGGCCAACCTGACAACGGACAGACGGCTTCAGCGTAATGCTAGCCGAGGTCTATTCGCTTTTGTTGAAGCAATAGCGGGCGATCTTCCATTCGCTGGCGGCTTTGTTGAACACCCAAAGTTCGCGATTGATTTCCGGGACGGTTTGGTCGGCCTCTATGATGTACCGCGTGCCAATGCTGGTTGTGGTCGCGTAGGCGGTTTCTCCTGCGAGGATGATTTGCTTTGGATCGATTGCAAACTCGATTTTCAGCGTCAGTGCTGAGAAGGCCATCTGGTAGAAGCCCATGATCGCTTCGGCGCCTTCAAAGGCCTCAAAACGATCCGGGAACAGGACGGCGTCCTTCGTGTAAATCGCGCCGAGTGCTTCATGATCGCTGCTGTTGGCGGCGGTTTCGTATGTCTTGAGCAGGTCGACGATCTGTTGCGTGTCTGAATTCATAGTGTGTTTCCTTGAGAATGAGATTTCGGGATCAGACGTTCATGCCGCCATCGATGATCATGCGAGCGCCATTGATGAAGCCGGCCTCGGGCCCCGCTAGAAAGGCGGTCAGGGCGGCAACTTCGTCGGGCGTGCCATAACGGCCAAGCGGAACCATTGAGCGGAGGTGATCTGCCAGCTCGGTGTTGCCCGGGTTCATATCGGTGTCGATTGGTCCGGGCACGACCGCATTGATCGTGATCCCCTTGGGCCCCAAATCGCGTGACCAGCCTTGCACAAAAGCGTTGGCCGCAGCCTTGCTGGCGCCATAAAGACCGAGGCCCGGAGCAAAAAAGCTGTTGGCGATTGTCGCAGTGATGAGGATCACTCTGCCACCGGGCAGCATATGCTTTGAGGCGGCCTGGATAAGCTCAAGATTGGCGCGCACATTGACGCCAAAAACGGTGTCGTAGTCGCTCGCCTGAATGTCATCGAGCGGCTTTGAAATGTTCACTCCTGCGTTGGAAACGAGGATGTCGAGGCTTCCCTGATCCGCAATTACCGTTTCGACAGCTTTCAAGCCGGCGCCAGGCACCATCGCATCGGCCTGCACCGCGTGGGCCGTCCCTCCCTTTGCGCGTATGCCTTCGGCCACATTTTGGGCTGCCTCGGCTGAACCAACATAGGTGAGCGTAACATTGGCTCCTTGCGAAGCGAGCCTTTGGGCAATCGCCGCTCCAATCCCGCGACTGGCGCCGGTTACGAGCGCGGTTTTGCCATTTAGGGGGGCTGTCATGGATCGTTCCCTTCTTCGTGTGTTATGATGGTTTTGCCGAGTTGGTCGCCCCGGGCCGCGGCTTCGAAGGCGAGGTTCGCTTCCTCAAAAGCAAACCTTTGCGCGATCGGGATGGTGATGGAGTTGGCGGCCACGGCCCGGACGAGACGTTCGAGCATGGTGCGCGAGCCGACCATAACCGGATCGATGCTGACGCCGCCGACCAGCAAGTCCAACGCGCTGATCGGTGGACCCTCGGGCGCTGCGAACCCGATCTGGGCAACACGCCCGCCTTGGGCAGCTGCGCGGACCGATGCCGCTATTGAGGGCGGCCCTGCGTTTTCAAGCACAACGTGCGCGCCAGTCCCTTGCGTTTCGCGCCGCACCGCCGCATCCCATTCGGGCTCGGTCGCATAATTGGCCGTGAAGTCGGCACCCATCTGCTTGGCCAAGGTGAGCTTTGCATTGCTGGAGGAACTCAGACCGAATACGGCGCCTGCCGCTTTGGCCAGTTGTAGAGCGATCAGCGAAACGGATCCCATGCCCGTCGCAAACACGATTTCGCCCGGCCGCAGCGTACCCGCTTCAAACAGCGCGTTCCACGCCACCACGCCTGCGCATGGCAAGCAGGCCGCTTGTTCAAAGGTTATGCCTTCGGGGATGCGGACAATCGCTGAGGCGGGGAGCACGACGCTGGTGGCCAGCAGACCTGGTGCGACGCCGCCCAGCGCATGCACCTCCATTTCGGGCCGATAAGGTCCTTGGATATGCGCCGGGTTGAATGCAGCGACCACCCGGTCGCCCGCTGCAAACCCTTCGACTACAGAACCGGTCTCGACAACCACGCCCGCTCCATCGGAGAGCGGGGTGAGCGTCTCAGCCACCGGCAAAGGCGAGTGTCCCGCCGCGATCATCAAATCACGGGCATTGATCGAGTTGGCGCGGATCGCAATCCGGACTTCGTGCGGTTCAATTGCGCGCTCCTCAGCGTCGGTTAGGCTGAGCGAGGGCAGGCCCCTTGCGGGGCTCACAATCCATTTTTGCATGGGGAACCGGCTCCTAAAACTTGCCGTTAGGGTGCGCCATTTTAGCCGGAATTTCGGAGATTACGTCCCAGTGCTCGACGATCAGCCCATCCTCTACGCGCCATAAGTCATAGAACGCGGTTGGATCCTTGCCCGCCTTGCCCTCGGTGACGGTCAGAACAAAGTTGCCTTGGGCGATCACAATGTGAAGCTTTGAGAACGACCAGGGCTGGCCGGCCTCGGCAAGCGCCATCAGCGCTTTGCCCAAGGATTCCAGACCATCGGGAACACCCGGATTGTGTTGGAGATACGCGCCCGGCGCCGACACGATCAGCTCGGCTGCCTTGCCCAAGTCTCCTCCGAGAAAGACCGCCTCAACAAAGTGTGTCACCACAGCCTTGTTCTCGGCTGTCTTATCCAAGTCCAAAATGTCCGTTGGGCCATCGGTCATGGATCGGCCAGAGGCCGTCTCGGCAGGGGGTGGTTGAAGATTGTCCCAGTGTTCTGCGACCCGACCATCTTCAACCCGGAAGATGTCAAACCCTACAAGAATTGGCGCGCCAAAGAATTGCGCGTTCTCATAGGTGACATGCAGCGCGACCAAGTCCCCTTCGGCAATCACCCGGTGGATCGTGGGCTTTAACCCGCTTTCTTTCAGAACCGGCAAGACCTCCAGGATCGGAGCCCGCCCGGAAGGCACGCCCGGATTATGTTGAATGTAATCCTCGGTCAGCATCGCTGCGACCTTTTCAACGTCGAACTCCAAGAAGAGCGCCGAGTAAGCGTCCAGAACGATCTGCTTGTTATCGGTCATTTCTCCAACACCTCCTGATCGGGCAAGGGCGACTCCAGATCATCCTTTGCATTCCCTAGAGCTGCTGGTATCGGAAAATAACTTAGTTACAATAACGCACTAATAGGATACCTGGTATGCTTCCCATAACCGTGACCAACGACATCGAACTCGCCGCTTGCCCCATACGCAACGTGGTGGTTCCTCTGACCGGTAAGTGGAGGCCGCTGATCCTGTTCTCACTGGAAGACGGCCCGCAGCGCTTCTCCGCAATCAAGCGATTGATCGGAGACATCACACAGCGGGTCTTGACCGAGAATTTACGGCAGCTCGAACGCGACGGCTATCTCAGCCGCACAATCATCGAGCGCAAAACGATCGAAGTGCACTACGAGCTGACGCAATGGGGCGTCGACGCGCTTACGTTCCTGAAGCCGCTGGTCGGTTGGGCCGTCGAACATTGCGACGCGGTGAAAACGTCGCGCATCAATTACGACACTATCAAAGACTACTGACCGAAAATTGCTTCGAAGGCGAAGCGGCTAGGCAGCCTCCACGATCTTTGCGGCATCCAGCACTGTCGTCGCAAACGGGATGGGTTGCCAATCGAACAGGCTCACTGTTGCGCTGTTGTCGATGCTGAGCTGCGCGCCTTCAAGCGAGAGCATGCCTTTCATCTCGCGGTCGAACAGTCCGATCAGACGCATCAGCCAGGTTGGCATGGTGCGCGCGCTTGGCTTGGGGTAACCCGCCGTGTTGAGCATCTGAGCGATTGTGACAAAATTCTGCGGATCGGGCGGCGAGGCGATAATGCGCATGCCGGCAACATCGGGGTGCTCCATCGCGCGGACATGCAGCTGCGCCACGTCTCGTACGTCCACAAAGGGATAGTCCATCTTGGGGACGAGCGGCATTTTCCCCGCAAGCATTTCAGAGACAAAGGGCGCTCTGCCTTTCGGATCAAGCGGTGGCCCGGTGACCGCGCTGGGGTGAACGGTCACCAGCTCCATTGGGTCGGAGGGGTCGATGTCCTTGAGAAAATCTCTGGCGGCCATCTCGGCCATGGTCTTACTCTTGGCGTAGGTGTTGACTCTTGAGGACTTGAGGTCCGTCCAATCAGCCGGCCCAAACTTTCCGGTTTTCATGTGGGCAGACATGGCGAGCGTGGATGAGGTCACCACGACGCGTTTCACCCCGGCCTTATGGGCCGCTTGCATGGCTCGCAGCGTTCCCAAGACCGCGGGCCCGATGACCGTCTGCTCGTCCTTGGGATTTTGCTCCGAAAGCGGAGAGGCGACATGCATCAGGTAGTCACAACCGCGGGCCGCGTCGGCCCAGCCTTCGTCGCTCTCCAGATCGATTTCGACAAAGGACAGATTGCCTGTGTCGACACCGTGAGCGGCAAGTAACGCCTGAACCTTCTCGGCCTTGCGCTGCGAGCGAACCGAGCCGCGAACCTGGTATCCGGCACGAAGGAGTTCGGCGGCGCAATGAAGCGCGATGTATCCCGAGACACCCGTTAGCAAAACGGTCTGCATGATCAGCTCCTTTGATAGACTTTGTGAAAGCAGCGCTCAATCGCGCTCCGGGGTCACTTCGAGGAAATCGATCGGCCCCTCAAAATGCAGAAACACCACCACATCCTGCTCGCTGGGATAGCTGTCCTGATGGGGACGGATCGCACCCTGGTAGAAGAAGTCCCCAGGTTTCAGAAGTTTGGCTTCCTCTTCGCTCTCGTCCGTGTCCCAGTGTTTGGTCGTGCCTTGGATCACGATGGCGTGATAGCTGCTCGAATGGGCGTGCATGGCCATCGGGAAGTTGGCTGGGATTTTGAGATAGACCGAAGAGGGACCAGCTTCGGGATCGCCCCAGACCACCGCCATTTCGGCCGCGCCTCCTCGAATTTTCTCAAAGACGAGCTCATCGACAGGGGCAATCACCATAAAGGGGTCGGGCGCGCTGGGGGTCGGTTTGGCTGGAGTTTCTTCTTTCGGAGCGCAGGCCCAGAGCGCAAGGCACGCCAATCCAGCGGCTGCTTGATGAACGCTTGTGCGCGTGGTGTTGATTGGCATTTTCATCCTCCTTACGCGCTTCAGGCGCTCAGCCATTCGGCCAGATTATCGATGTATTGGAGGCTGTCCTGGAGGGCGGCGACATTGGTGCGCATCCCCGAACCCGATTTCTCAGTCACAAAACTCGGTAGCGGCGCGCCCGGATCGAGGTTGGGATCGACGAAGTGATGGAAGGTCGACTGGGCAACCGCACGACCCAGAGGAGCGCCATCCATTGATGGCTCGCCCTCAATTGCGACGGCGCAGCCAAAGGATCTCCCGCTTACCTTGCTGGAGCCGACCAGGACCAGACTGGCGAAATCTTGCGCTCCTGTGGGGACCGAAACCACTCCCTCATGCGGGTGCGCCGGCAAATGCTCGATCACCGTCCCGTCATGTCTTCGCACCAGAGGGTGATCAGGGTCAGGGGCCGTGACTCTCTGAAAATCGCCATTGGCGCCTGAGTGATAGTTCGGCCAGGAAACATAGCTGGTCTCCATATCGTCAATCTGGTGGCGAGAGCTGTCACTCTCCGGATTGCGCGCTTGGAAATTGTGCGCGTAACCTGGCAGTCCAAGCTTCAAAACGCAGTCACCCATATCCTGATGATCACGTGTCAGCATCAGGCCGCCGCCGCGCCGGCGGAAGGCATCGACAGCCATCGCATCAGCCTCGCTAAGTGCGCCAACGATATCAACGGCGAACAGCCACAGCTGATCGATCTGGTCGTCTTCAAGCGATGCAAGATCGCTGTCATCGCCGCCGAGTTCGCGGCGATCAGCGGCAATCACTTCGTGCCCCCCCTTTTCAAGCCGCCGTTTGAGAATGGAAAAACGACCAATGTGCCAATCATCCTCGGTTAGCGGAATCGTGGTCTTGAGCAGGATTCGCTTAGCTGACTTCACTCCATGCTCCTACTTTAGGTGGATGAGGAGACATGGATAGAAGTCGAGCTTTATCAGTCAATTAGGCACATTTGAGTAACCCAGATACCTTCGGCAAACCTGATCGAACTCAATCGCAAAGGGAATGTCCGCATTCACCCCCATAAGCGGCCATCGCAAGGCACTCCCTTCTCATTCAAAACCGCTGCAGAACCGCGCGACGTTGTGGCCCAGTGACTCGAGGTCATAGCCCCCTTCCATTACAATCAGGGTCGGCAGGCCAAGCGCGCTGATCGCTTGGCCCATCCGGCCATAGTCTTCGGTCTCGAGTTGGAAATGCGAGATTGGATCGTTGCAGAATGTGTCCGCTCCGAAGGAGACGATCAGGGTCTTGGCACCCCACTCTGCTATCCGGTCAGTCGCTCGTGATAGCGCCGCCGCATAGGCCGGCCATTGCGTGCCGCGCGGCAGCGGCAGATTGAGCGTTGTGCCCTTCCCCGGCCCCTCGCCCGCCTCGTCGGCATGCCCCCAATAATAGGGAAAGTCGGTCACGGGATCGGCATGGATTGAGGCGAACAGCACGTCCGAATCGCGGTAGAAGATGTCCTGCGTGCCATTGCCGTGATGGTAATCCACGTCGAGGATCGCGACCGGCCCCAGCCCTCGACTGCTTGCTTCGCGCGCGGCGATCGCAGCATTGTTGAGATAGCAATAGCCGCCCATGTAGTCGGCTCCGGAATGATGACCGGGCGGGCGACACAGAGCGAAAGCGCGGCGCTCTCCGCTGGCGAGAGCGTCGATCCCACTCAAGGCAGTTTGCGCCGACCAATAGGCCGCCTGCCAGGTGTCTGCCGTGATCGGTGTCGCGGCGTCCATCGCATAGGCGCCCAAAGCCGCATCGATCCGCTGGAGATCGAGCTTGCGCCGTCCGATCACCGGAAAGGCATAGCCCAGCGCTTCACCATCGCGCCCCTCTGCCAGCCAGCGATCGTGTGCTTCGCGCAGAAAGCCGACATAGTCAGAATCGTGCACCGCCAGAATGGGGTCGAGGCCGTGGTCTGGAACCTCGGCAATCGGCCCCAGAACCGCTTTGATCTGGTCGAGCCTGGCCGGAGTTTCGGCATAGGGCACCCACTCGCCATTGTTGAGTTCACGCGATGGCGCGTGCAACGATTGGCGGTCCTCGGAAAAAATGATCATATGGCACTAATTCAGCACATCAGGCGATTCCAACGCTGCAGCCCCCGCCGCCTCGACTTCGCGCAGCAGCCTCAGCACATTGCCGCTCCATACCTTGGCGATATCATCCTCGCTATAGCCGGCATCGACCAACGCCTGAGTGATTTTGGGGACGAGTGAGACTTCTTCCATCCCGGACACGCCGCCGCCGCCATCCCAGTCAGCGCCAATCCCGACATGATCAATCCCGACCAGGTCGATCGTATAAAGCAGGTGCTCGAGATACTTCTCAAAGCTCGAACGATCCGGTGGAAATTCGGCATCGACCTTGAGCTGAGCCGCACGAAGAGCCGCGATCTGCTCGTCGGTCATCGCAGCGAAATTGGTTCCGAATTCTTCGCGCAGCTTGGCCAGGGCAGCGTCGCGTTCGGGATTCTCCTCCAGCTCTTCAAGGTAGCCGGGGAAAGCGTTGACATGCACCACTCCGCCGCTCTCGGCGAGCTGCACCAGCAGTTCATCAGGCACATTGCGCGCGTGCTCATAGACCCCGTCAGGACCGGAGTGCGACAGGATCACTGGAGTCGAAGAAACGGCCATCATATCGCGCAAGGCTTCGTCCGAAGCATGCGAAGCATCGACGATCATGCCGAGCCGATTGGCTTCGCGGACCATGTCCTTGCCAAGCTCGCTCAAACCGCCATGCACGGCGGCATCGGTCGAACTGTCAGCAAACTGATTGGAGCGAAAATGCACCAAGCCGAGCATCCTCAGACCGCCGGTGTAAAACACCTCCAGCAAGGAGATGTCTTCCCCCATCGGATAGGCGTTCTCCATACTCTGGAACACTACGATCTTGCCGGCATCATGGATCCGCTCGGCGTCGTCGGCTGCGAAAGCCAGTTCAACCGAGTCGGCATATTTCGCCGCCATTTCGCGGATCGCCATTTGCCGCAGGAGCGCGGATGTGCGTGCGGCCTTATAGGCCTCGGCATTAAGCGGGCCAGGCGCGGTGTAGATCACCCAAAAGCCCCCATCGAGCTGTCCTTCCTGCAGCCGCGGCAGGTCAACATTGGTGCGATCTTCGGCGTAGGAACCGCGGACCGAGAAGTCATAGACATCGCGGTGAAACAGCAGCGGTGTATCCAAATGCGCGTCGAGCGTCAGCAGCCTGTCATGCAGCGTGCCCTCGCCGGCAGCAGTCGCCTCAGTGTCCTGCGTCTCCGTGGAACAGGCAGCGCCCATCACCATCAGCGCTCCCGCGAGGCCCAGTCTGATCATCATAGTCTCCATCGCCAAGAATTAGCTGCTGCCGCGGATGGTCAGCTTGACCGGAACGCGCCGAACGCTGGGATGCGGCCCGTCGCCTGTCACCGCCTCAACCAGCATGCGCCCGGCCTGGTCCAGATCAGGCTCAATCGTGGTCAGCGGCGGATTGGTCAGCTCGCTCGCCGGGATTCCGTCGAACCCGACCAGCCTGATGTCGTCAGGCAGGCTCTTCCCCGCGTTCTGAAGGCCGTCCATCACTCCAAAGGCTACGGCATCGCAAACGGCGAAGACCCCGTCGAAGCTGTCGGGGCTTTCCAGCAAGCGGTCGGCAGCCAATCTCCCCTGCTCGCGGCGCTCCGCCCCCGGCTCGATTTCAACCAGCTCAGCCGCGACACCAAGCTCCTTCGCCCGCGCCAGAAAAGCATCCACCCGCTCAGCAAATTGGCGCTGGGGAGAGCCGGTCGAACCGACGCAGGCCAAGCGTTTGCAGCCACGCTCAACCAGATGCTCCGCCGCCAGCCGCGCGCCGACATCATTGTCTGACGAAACCCAGTCGAGATCGCCCAGCGGGGAGCCCCAATAGGCAACCGGATCGGTGGTCTCGCCGATCTTGCGGAAATAGTCCCATGCATCGCGATTGGCGGTGGTGCCGATCACGATCAGCCCTTCGGCCTGGCCACGCTCGACGTAATGCCCGAACAATTTCTCCTGGTCGGCCTGGAGCGAAACCAGCACCTCCAGGCCCCTTTCAGCAGCAGCGGCGCAAATCCCGCCCAGCAATGCATAGGAAAACGGATTGACGTCGCGCGCGCCCCCTCCGGGTTTGCAGATCACCACAGTCGCGAGAGTGCCAGTGTGCCCGCGCCGCAGCCGGGCAGCGCGCTCGTCAACGAAATAGCCCAATTCCTGGGCAGCACTGAGTACGCGATCGCGCGTGGCCTCGCTGATCACCGAAGCGCCAGAGAGCGCGCGAGAGACGGTCGACTGGCTGACACCAGCCCGTTCTGCCACGTCAAAGCTGGTCACCCGCAAGGGTTTGCGCTGCGGCTCCATGGCTTGATCCCTTCCCCCCGAATGACCCTGCGGGAGATCACAGTTGAATAGCTATGCAACGCTATGGCCCAGAATCTGGCTTGGCGCTAGGATGCTGGCAGCAGATATTCTGCGAAAATTTGGAGCTCCAATCGATGACCGCACCTTTGCTGAAAGCAGATCGGCTGCTGCTGTTCGGTGCCACCGGCGACCTTTCACGGCGGATGTTGCTGCCCTCGCTATGCGCATTGCATGCCGATGGGCTGCTGCCCGAGAACCTACGGATCATAGGAACCGCGCGCAGCGAGCTGAGCGATCAGGAGTTTCGGCAGATGGCGCGGGAAGCGCTCGAAACCTTCCTGCCTAAAGAACGCGGGGGTGGAACCGCCGACTTTCTCAACCGGCTGAGCTATCAGGCGCTCGACGCCAGCACTCTGGAGGGCTTTGACGCGCTCGCCGCCAAAGTGACAGACGCTGGACCAAGCAAGAGCGGAGTGGCGATCTTCCTGTCGACCGCACCGAGCCTGTTCGGCCCGACCATTGCCGGCCTGCAACATGCCGGCTTGACCGGTGAGAATGTCCGCATGTGCCTTGAAAAGCCGCTCGGGACCGATCTTGCGACCAGCTGCGAGATCAATGACGCCGTGGCCGCCGCTTTTCCGGAAGACCGGATCTTCCGGATTGACCACTATCTCGGCAAGGAAACGGTCCAGAACCTGCTCGCGCTGCGGTTCGCCAATGTCCTGTTCGAGCCGATCTGGAATTCAAACTATATCGAGCATGTGCAGATCACCGTTGGAGAGACTGTCGGTCTGGAAGGCCGGGTCGACTTCTACGATTCTGCTGGCGCACTGCGCGACATGATGCAGAACCACATGCTGCAATTGCTGGCGCTGGTCGCAATGGAGCCGCCCACCAGCTTTGACGCGACCGCCGTCCGCGACGAAAAGGTCAAAGCGCTGCGCGCCTTGCGCACGGTCGAACCGAGCGAGACCGTCACCGGGCAATACCGCGCCGGCCATGTGCTCGACCAGGACGTGCCGGGCTATGATGACGAGCTGGGGCGCGATTCCAACACCGAAACCTTTGTCGCGATCAAGGCGCATGTCGACAATTGGCGCTGGAAGGGTGTGCCCTTCTATATGCGAACCGGCAAACGGATGCCCGAGCGGGTGACCGAGATTATCGTCCACTTCCGGTCGGTCCCGCATTCGATCTTTGGCGATATCGGCGCGGCAATGCAGCCCAATCGTCTGGTGATCGGGATCCAGCCGGAAGAGAACATCACCCTATCGCTGATGGCGAAGGTACCTGGTCTTGCTCAGGATGGTGTGCGTTTGCGCGAAGTGCCGCTCGACATCGCAATGCCCGATGCCTTCGTCGGTCAGCACCGACGGATCGCCTATGAGCGGCTGCTGCTTGATCTGATCGGCGGCGAACAGACCCTGTTCGTGCGCCGCGATGAAGTTGAGGCCCAATGGCACTGGGTCGATTCAATCCGCGCAGTTTGGGAAGAGGCCGGGATCACGCCTGCTCCTTACCCGGCCGGGGAATGGGGTCCGGACCTCGCGCAAGAACTCGTCGAACGCGACGGAGTCAAATGGCATGACTAATCTTAACGACACGATCCACCGCGTAACCCAGCGGATCATCGACAATTCGCGTGCCTCGCGCAGCGCCTATCTTGAACTGATGCAGCGAGAGGGTGATCGCAAGCCCGAGCACAAGGACATCGCCTGCTCCAATCTGGCGCATGCCTTTGCTGGCGCACTGGAAGACCAGGACGCGATGAAGAACCGTCGCGGTCCCAATCTCGGCATCGTCACCGCCTATAACGACATGCTCTCGGCGCATCAGCCCTATGGTCGCTATCCCGACCGGATGAAAGTCTATGCCCGCGAGGTCGGCGCGACCGCGCAGGTAGCAGGTGGCACGCCAGCGATGTGCGACGGCGTCACGCAGGGCGAGGACGGGATGGAGCTGTCGCTGTTCAGCCGCGATGTGATCGCGCTGTCGACCGGCGTTGCACTGAGCCACCAGATGTATGACGGGATCGCCTGCCTGGGGATCTGCGACAAGATCGTCCCGGGCCTGATGATCGGTGCGCTGCGATTCGGCCATTTGCCTGCGGTGTTCGTCCCATCGGGTCCGATGCCGTCGGGGATCTCAAACAAGCAGAAGCAGGAAACCCGCCAGAAATACGCCAAAGGCGAGATCGGCCGCGATCAATTGCTCGAGAGCGAGCTTGGCTCGTACCATTCGCCGGGCACTTGCACCTTCTACGGCACCGCAAATTCCAACCAGATGATGATGGAGATGATGGGTCTCCACTTGCCCAGCGCGGCCTTTGTCCAACCGGGGACGAAGTTGCGCCAGGCGCTCGATCGCGCGGCGGTGCATCGCCTTGCAGAGCTTGCCGGAACGACCGAGCGCACGCTCGCGCAGGTGGTTGATGAGAAAGCCATCGTCAACGCGACCATTGGCCTGCTGGCGACCGGCGGATCGACCAATCACGCGATCCATATTCCGGCCATGGCGCGCGCAGCGGGCGTGGTGATCGACTGGACCGACCTGTCCGAATTGTCGAGCGTCGTCCCACTGCTGGCGCGGGTCTATCCCAATGGTTCTGGCGATGTGAATCATTTCCATCAGGCCGGGGGCATGGCCTATGTCATCCGCACTCTGCTCGACGAGGGGCTGGCTCACGGCGATATTCTTACCGTGGTTGAAGGCGGCCTCGAAGCCTACACCAGCGAGCCGGTGCTGGGCGCGGACGACGCGCTGGAGTGGGATCCGCTAACCGAAAGCCGCGACATTGAGATGCTGCGCCCGGCAAGCGACCCATTCCAGCCCGATGGTGGGATGAAACTGCTGACCGGCAATCTCGGACGCGCCTGCTTCAAATCCTCTGCGGTGGCGAAGGAGCGCTGGACGGTCGAGGCACCGTGCGTGGTGTTCGAAGACCAAAAAGACGTCACCGCGGCGTTCAAGGCGGGCGAGCTCGATCGCGATGTAGTGGTGGTAGTTCGGTTCCAGGGCCCACGCGCCAATGGAATGCCGGAACTGCACGCGCTGACCCCGGCCTTGGCGGTGCTGCAGGAGCGCGGCTATCGCGTTGCCTTGGTCACCGATGGCCGGATGTCAGGCGCCTCTGGCAAGGTCCCGGCTGCGATCCACATCACGCCCGAAGCCAAATGCGATGGCCCATTGGCCAAGCTGCGCGACGGCGACGTGATCAAGGTCTGCGCCGAAACCGGTGAGCTGTCGACCACGGCCGATCTCGGCGCTCGCGAACCCGCTTCTGATCCCGCTGCCCAATGGGGCGTCGGCCGCGAGCTGTTCCGCATGCTGCAAAACCAGGCCGATGGTGCCGAGCAAGGCGCTTCGGCGATGCTGGCGAGCGCAGGGCTTTAGGGGATGGCGGGAGGAACCGAGATTGTTGCGGTCGATCTGGGCGGAACGCACGCCCGCTTTGCGATCGCCCATGTAGCCGATGATGGTGTAATCGAGCTGGGCGAACCGACCACGCTGCGGTCCAAGGATCACGTCAGCTTTCAGACGGCGTGGGAGGAATATGCACGGCTCTCAGGCGGAACCCTGCCGGGCAATGTCTCGCTCGCCGTCGCGGGCCCAATCACCGGCGAGGTGATCCGCTTCACCAATAACCCCTGGATCATCCGCCCGGCGCTGATCAACGAAAAGCTCGGGACCAGCCGCTACACAATCGTCAATGATTTCGAAGCGGTGGCCTATGCGGTCGCCAGACTGCCCGAAGAGTTCTTTATTCACCTGAGTGGCCCCGAAGAACCTATCGCGGCGACCGGCACGATCAGCGTGATAGGCCCGGGCACCGGCTTGGGCGTAGCGCATCTCTGGCGCGGCGAAGGCGGCGAGTTTCGCGTTCAGGCGACCGAGGGCGGCCATACCGATTACGCGCCGGTCGATACGATTGACGATGCGATCCTTGAGCGGCTGCGGCGGCTGCACACAAGAGTTTCGGCCGAGCGGATCGTCTCAGGCCCCGGGATCGTCGACATCTATCACACGCTCGCAGGGCTAGAGAAGCGCGCGGTCGAGGAGCTCACCGACATCGAAATCTGGACCCTAGGCACCAGCGGAGAAGACAGCTTGGCAAGCGCTGCTGTCGATCGCTTCTGCATGGCCCTGGGCAGCGTCGCAGGCGACATAGCACTGGTGCAAGGCGGCTTTGGCGGTGTGGTGATCTCCGGCGGCCTTGGCTATCGCATTCGCGAGACGCTGGCCGCATCGGGTTTTGCCGGTCGCTTCCAGAACAAAGGCCGCTATCAGCAATTGATGGCTGACATTCCGGTCAAGATCGTCAGCCACCCCCAACCCGGCCTGCTCGGCGCGGCCACTGCCTTTGCAAGGGAACATTTGTCATGAGCGATATCGAAAGCGTAATGCGCACCTCCCCCGTGATGGCGGTGATTGTGGTCGAAGAGCTCGGTCACGCCGTGCCACTGGCTGAGGCTCTGGTCGCTGGTGGATTGCGCACGCTTGAGGTGACATTGCGCACCGCTGCAGCGCTGCCTGCGATTGCTGCGATGAAGCAGGTCAAAGGCGCAATTGTCGGCGCTGGCACCGTGGTCGATCAGGAGCAACTCGAAGATGTGCTCGAGGCCGGAGCGGAATTTGTCGTCTCTCCCGGGCTGACCGAGCCGCTCGCGCGGCAAGCGATCCGCCATCAGGTTCCGTTCCTACCCGGCGTAGCCAATGCCGGTGATATTATGCGCGGGCTCGATCTCGGCCTGCGCCATTTCAAATTCTTCCCGGCTATGGCAGCCGGCGGTCTTCCCGCGCTCAAGGCTCTGGCCGGTCCCTTTGGCAATGTCCGCTTTTGCCCGACCGGCGGGGTAAGCGCCGACAATGCAGCGGAATGGCTTGCGTATGATTCAGTGCTGTGTGTCGGCGGAAGCTGGGTCGCTCCGCGCGGTCCGATCGATCCGGCAGAGGTTGAATCGGTGGCGCGCAAGGCCGCCGCGCTGGGGCAGAGCTAGAACCTATGCAGCATATCGACGATCTGCTCGAGCGCCTGCAGGAACTGCATCAGCGCACGCAAGAAACTCCGTTGTTCAACCCAGTGTTTCAGCTGGGGCTCGATCTTTCGCGTCTCCTCGAAAGCAATGAGATCGACCTCGATGCATTGGAGACATTGGTCGAGGAGCTGGAATGCGCCAGCCTGCAATCGCGCGCCAAGCGCCTGCGACGCCTGGTTGAGCCAGTCGATCCCGATGCCAATGCCACTGAGCTGCAGGGTCAGCTCGACAGCGCTCAGGACTTCGTCAGTTATCGCGCGCAATGGGAAAATCCTTCGCTGCATGCGGTCTTCACCGCGCACCCGACTTTTCTCCTGACGCCCGGCCAGTCAGAAGCGGTGGCTCAGGCCGCTAGCCGCGACAGCGAGATCGGCCCGCAAATGTGCAGCGGGACCGCCGAGCGGCCCGACATCACGCTTGAGTATGAGCATGGCCGCGTCCTCCGCGCGTTGGCACATGCGCAGGATGCGCGCAGCGAGATAGTTCGCCAGGTGCTCGAGCATGCGGCCGAGACCTGGCCGAGCGACTGGTTCGACCTGCAGACCACTCCGTTCCGCTTCGCGACCTGGGTCGGCTATGACATGGATGGTCGGACCGACATCAAGTGGCACACGTCGATCGGTTTCCGTCTGGCCGAAAAGGCTGAGCGGCTCGGTCGTTATGCGCATGAGCTGAAAGCGGTCTCTCCCGACCATGAATTGGTCGCGACATTGCGAGCCGCTCAGCGGCATGCTCAGTCAGCCGCGCGCGATTTCGGCTCGGACCTGTCGTCACCAGAAGCGCTTTCGCTGGCCGCCAATCGCCTGACCGCGGATGATCCAGCCAAGCTGCTCTCGCTCATACCGCTGATCGAGCAATTGGAGAGTGACGCCAAGGCCTCAGATGACCGCGCGCTGGCAATAGGACTCAAGACTGTGGCCGCTGCGATGCGCGCCGATGGCCTGGGCATGGGGCACATCCATTTCCGGGTGAATGCCAAGCAGCTTCACAACGCAATCCGCAGCCGGATTGAGGGCGGCAGTGAGCTCGACTTGTCGAGCAAGAGCGCAATCTCGACCTTGCGCAAGCTGTTGCGCGAAGTGCAGCCGCTGCGCTCAAATTTTGCCAGTCTTGCGATCGAAAGCTCAACTGCAATCCGGCAATTCCTCGCGATGGCGCAGATCCTTGGGCATGTCGATGCCGATACTCCGATCCGCATGCTGATCGCCGAATGCGAACAGCCATCGACCATTCTTGCTGCGCTCTACTTCGCCAAATTGTTCGGAATAGACGATCGCGTGGATGTCTCGCCGCTGTTCGAAACCGAAAGCGCGCTGGAGCACGGTGGTCGCTTCCTCGACGCCCTCTGCGCCGAGCCTGAATACCAGGCCTATGCTCGGACGCGCGGGCGGGTATGCATTCAGACCGGCTTCTCCGACGCGGGCCGGTTTGTCGGGCAGATTCCGGCCAGCCTCGCGATCGAGCGACTGCAGGGCCGCCTCGCCGGAGCCATGGCTAAACATGGGCTAACCGATGTCACAGCGCTGATCTTCAACACCCATGGCGAGAGCATGGGCCGCGGCGCACATCCCGGCGGGTTCGGTGATCGCCTTGCCTGGCCGCTCAGCCCCTGGGCGCGCAATCGCTTCAACAGCGAACAGATCGTGCTCGAGCCCGAAGTCAGCTTCCAGGGCGGCGATGGCTATCTGTTCTTCGCAACGCCGGAACTGGCGCGCGGGACGCTGACCCGGATCGCAACCCAGCCGCAATCGAACGAGCAGGCAGCGGAAGATCCGCTCTACACAAGGACCGATGTCAGCCTCGACTTCTATCGCGCGATCCGTGCGCACCAGCGCCAGCATCTGCGCAGCGCGACCTATTCGCGCGCTGTCACCGCATTCGGTCTCGGTCTGCTCAATTCCACCGGCAGCCGCGTCTCGCGCCGCCAGTCGGATATTTCGGCCGACCGCGACATGTCGCTGCGGCAGATTCGCGCAATCCCGCACAATTCGATCCTGCAGCAGCTCGGTTACCCGGTGAATGTCATCAGCGGGATCGGCACAGCGGCCGACGGCAATTATGAAGAGGTCGCCGCCCTCCTCGGCGAGAGCGATCGCGGACGTCAGCTGATCCGGCTTGCGCGCGCCTCCAACGCGCTGGCGAGCATCAAGACGGTGGCAGCGCATGGTGAGTTGTTCAATTCGGCCTATTGGGCCAGTCGCCCCTATCGCGGAACCGAGACTCACTTGTCAGCGGCGTGCGAAACCTTGGCCGAATATCTCACCAAGGATGACCGCACAGGGGTGTTCCGGCGTCTCGCCTCGCGGCTGCGGGTTGATGCGCTCAAACTCTATCGCCTGCTCGACCTGATTCCCGATGAGGCGCCTCCACCAGAGCGCGAAGAGACCCGCCGCTTCATCGGCGCCGCTCAGGCTTTGCGCCTGACGCTGATGCAGCACATCTTCCTCAAGGCGGTTTCGGTCCCGGTCTTCAGCCGCGCCAATGACATCAGCCGCGAGGACGTGCTCGAAATGGTGTTCAGCCTGCGAGTTGATGATGCGCTGGCGCAGATGCGGCGGGCTTTCCCAACCCATTTCCCGGAAACCTCGGATTTCGCGATCAATGCCCCGGCGGATTATCCCGAAAAGGGCAGCCTGGGCTATGCCGAAATCGGTCGCGATCTGATCGATCCGATCGAACGCGCATACAGGCTGATGCTGCGGTTGTCGGTCACAATTGCCAACCAATTTGGCGCTCACGGCTAAGATCTTACGAAAGGTTCGCGACTGGAAATCGGACGGTCAGCAAAATCTTGCGGGCATTAACCAAATAAAGGGCTGCGTCCCTTAGTGAGACGGCTTGGTGTTAGTCACTGGTTGTTCAGATGGTTTTACCGCATAATGCACGCATGAATCGGCCGATTACTCGACTTCGTCTGGCGGGGACGCTGGCGCTTGCCGCGCTGGCGAGCACTGCCGTGCATGCTTTTAGCCCCTTGCCGCTGATCTCAGCCAATCAGGCAAGCGACACCGTTGAACAGGTTGCGCAGACGGCCGAGGAAGAGATTGAACGGATCGATCCGACCACAGGCCGGGGCTCGCTGGTGGTCGATCCAAGCCTTCCTACGCCCTATGGTATCACTGTTGAGCCGCTGGCGCTCGAACCCTTCGAGCCAGGCCTTCCGCCGCTGCAGGATGAGCCAGGCTCGGTCGATGATGTAACGACGCTGGGATCAGCGCCCGCTACCGATCCACTTTATGGCCGCCGCGCGTCGCGGATGATCTCGGATCCGGTGGTCCAGTCGGTCCCCGCGCCGACGCAGACGCGCCGCACAGTGACGCAGGAATATCCGGCCGAGTCGACGCCGCAGACCTATTCGTCGTTGCCGCCAGCTCCAAGGGTGGTTACCCGCGAGGTGCCGATGGTGTCAGCTCCGGTGGTGCAAGACCTTCCGCCTGAGCCTAGAATCGCGGTCAATCCGCAGATTCCGGTCAGCAATGACCCCTTTGTGATCAAGAGCATCCTGCCGATCGAAGGCACGATCCGCTATGGCGACTGGTTCTGGGACGAGAGCCGCGCTCCAGCCTCAGGCAAGTTGGTGATCACGGTCGATCTCGACGCGCGGGTAATCAGCGTGTTCCGCGACGGTCATGAGATTGGCACCGCGGTTGCTCTGCTTGGAACCCAGAAACACCCGACGCCGCTCGGCACCTTCCCGATCCTGACCAAGGAGAAGGACAATATCTCGGAAAAGTACAACAATGCGCCGATGCCATGGACGCTGCGTCTGACCTGGGACGGGATCGCGATTCACGGATCTCCAGTGATCAATGGCTATGCCAGCCATGGCTGCGTGGGCGTGCCGGATCCCTTTGCCGAACGGCTGTTCGCGATTGCAAGCCGCGGTGACAAGGTTGTGATCACCCGCGGCAAGCTCGTCGGAATGGGCGACAAACTGCTTTGAGCGCCGTCTTAGTGCGTTGAACGCGGCGGTTCGGGAGTGAAACTCCAGACCCGCATCGTCACGCCGGTTCGCTCAATCTCTTCCGTGCCCGGAACAATAAGCACGCCGCCAAGCGAAGCGTTCTCCTCTTGCCACAAGCGATCGAACGCACGCCCGGCCTCGCTGCGCGTGGCGACACCGCCTAGCTCCCTGATTATCCGGATGATCGTCTCGATCGCAATGGCCCGCGGAACATTCGCATAATATCGAAACGCCGCTCGGCCTTCTTCGCGGTGGACCATCTCTTCCCAATCGATCTGAGCGTACCATTCGATTGCGCGCCAGGCGTCCGCAAGATGGCCGGCGGATCGAGACAGCGCCACCGGATCGAGCCAGTCATACTCTGCCAGATGATTGCGCACCCGGACACGCTCAAACCTCTCATCAGAATTGGAGGGATCCTTCGCCGCCTCAACTCCGCAACCATCCAAAACCGAATGCAATTCGGCCTTGGTCCAGTCCAGCAGCGGCCGCAACAGCGGCACGTCGCTGCCCGGGACATGAGTCACCGACCGGACCCCCGCCAATCCGGCCAGACCGCTGCCCCGCGCGAGCCGCATCAGCAGCGTCTCGGCCTGGTCGTCAGCGTGATGCGCGGTTGCGACTGCACCGAGACCGGCTTGGTCGGCCCATTGCGCCAGTGCGGCATAGCGTGCCTCGCGCGCCCGTGCCTGTAGATTCCCCGGTTGCACCATCACGGTCAGCGCACAGAACGAAACGTCGAGCTCACGGCAGAGCTGCTCGACCAGAGCGACCTCTTCGCTCGCTTCGGCCCGCAATCCATGGTTGACGCTGGCGACCATCATCGCATCGGGAGCGACCGAATGCGCCAGAAGCAACAAGGCAAGGCTGTCAGGTCCACCCGAAACGGCCAGTCCCAATGGCCCGGTGCGTTCGGACTCCGGCCACAATGCGTCGAGCTCAGCCGCGAAGCGAGCCGTCAGTTCGGGATCGATTGCTCTATCAATCAGCGCCTCCGCCCAGCTTCGTCAGCTGTTGCACGTCACCTTCTGCCGGTTCGATTCATATTGGTCGGCCAAACGACCCGTCGCAACCGCTGGATAGGTTTCGGCAAATTCAGACAAGGCGATGCAAGCTCGACTGTCATCGTCGAGTGCGATCATCGATTCCGCCAGGAACAGCAGACTGTCAGGCGCGCGGGCGGCCTGGCGATCGGCGCGATAATTGGCCAGGAACCAGCGCGCGGCGTCCTCTGGCAGACCATCATCGAGATAGGCCCGACCCAAAAGATTGCGGCCGTAAGTGGCTCGCCAGTGCGAGGAATGCTCTTCCACAAAGCTGGACAATTGCTGACGGGCTTCAGGATAGAAGCCAGCATTCCACAGGCGGAAGCCGTAGGAATATTCATCATCCGCTGGATCATCGGTCTGCGGCTTGGTGATAGCCTGGACCGCTTCCAACCGTTCGGCTGTCGGACCAGCGACCTCTTCTTCCGCTTGCTCTTCAGCCTGCGCATTCATCATCGCATCGAGATTGTCGGTGTTTGCACCGCCCAACTCAACCGCCTCTGGTCCTCCGGTTTCCTCGGACAGGGTCGGGCCTTGCGTCTGCGGCAATGCTTCCAGCGCGGCCAAGCGTAGCTCCATCTGATTGAGCGCATTGGTGTTCTCTTCGCTCAGCGCTGTGAGCCGTTGCATCTGGAGCTCCAGTGCATCCAACCGCGCGAGGATATCGGTCACGGCAGTGGTTGAAGGGACACCGCGGGTTGTTGTCACCCGTTCTCCAGGCGAAACCTGCGGTTCAAAGAAGCGACCATCGCCGCCAGGGAAAACCGTGCGCTGGAGCGCCCGAATTTCGGCCTCAATCTTGCGCAGGCGCGATTCTGACGCACCATCCTGAGCCAGTGCCGGCACTGGGCTGGTGGCCATTACCGCACCCGCCAATGTGACTGAAACCAGCTTGAGAGTCGTTTTAGCAATCAATGCGCGCATATCGTCGGCCTCCCTCTCCTTGCGCTGTTCGTTCAAGTCTTTGCGGGACTTCCAGTCTATCCGCTGCAGTCAATAAGCGGAATCTGCACGCCAGCGTATGAATACAGTCCGAATCTGTGCAACCGCTAGAGTCTTAAGTCGAGGGTGAGAGGGGCGAAAATCCGTGGGAAACGCGTCACTTCGCGAACTTGGCCTAGGAACCTGATGCGGCAGCGGGCTGAGCGGCGCGGGCCAGCAGTGCTTCGGCGGAGACAATCGCATCGCCAACCGTAATCGGCTCTTCCGCCAGTTTCGGGACTTCGCGCCCGCCTATCGTGATCCCAAATGCGTCTGGCCGCCCGGTATTGATCCTTGGCTCCCGCGCGTCGCGCGGAATTTCAAACTGCTCCCCGCGCACCATCTGCTTTTCGAACAGCCGCTCGCCATCCGCGTCATAGAAGCGTACCCAAACTCCATCTTCCAAAGCGGTAAAGATAACCTCCCCGGTGGGATCAACTGCAGCGACCTCGGTGGTTGGCTCGGCGGCCGCCGAATCAGGCTCGGCTTCTGCCACAGCCTGCTCAAGGCCTTCGAGCAGGGACGCAGGACCTTCCCCAGCCGAATAATAGGTCGTGTAGAAAGCCATCAGGCCTGCCACCAACAAGATAGCGGCAATCGCTCCAAACCAGGCGAGGCCCGAGGACGGTAGTTTGGCAGAATCGCCAGGCTCCATCGAGCCGCCGGCCGCAGCGCTGCCGTAATCTCCGTCGGCCAGCTCATTCCGCACAAGCTCGACAATCTCTTCCTCTTCCAGGCCGAGCAGCCGGGCATAGGTTCGGGAAAAGCCGATCGCATAGGTCCGCGCTGGCAGGCCGGCGAAATCGCCTGCTTCGATCGCTTCAAGATGACGGATCGGAATGCGTGTCTCTCCCGCCACATTGGCGAGGGTCATCCGCTGTTCCTCCCGAGCTTGACGCAGACGATCGCCAGCCGACTGGAGAGCCAGTTCCTGCTGGTCAACTTCTGCTTCGTCAGTCATGCGCCCGTTCCGCCGGTCAATGCCGAGTCTGAGGGACAAGCCTTGCCCCTTTGCTTGTTGTGCGCATCAGTCCATTCCAGAGCCGTGCTGTCAAGCAATCAATTACGGAGCGACCAATGGGAGCGGTGAATGGAAGCCTGAGCCCGGTCTATCCGCTGCGCAAAGCCCTCGACTTCGCGCTCAACACGCGCTTAGTCGACGTCGATTTTGCGTTCAGCCGCCCAGGCCGCGAGCTCCGCTCGAATATTGGCTGAAGGATCGGCCAGCCAGCCATTCACAGCCTCGCTCAATTCGGCCAGATCAACTTTGCGCACCAATTCCTTGATCGGTCCGACCGCCGCCGGCGTGATCGACAAGCGTCGGAATCCGATTCCAAGCAAGGCCAGCGCCTCCAGTCGGCGCCCTCCCATCTCTCCGCAGATACCAAGATCAACGCCAGAACCATTGGTTGCCAGGCAAACCCTGCGCAGAAACCGAAGGATTGAAGGGCTCAGCCAGTCATACCTTTGCGCAAGCTTGGGGTTGGCCCGATCCGCCGCAAACAGGAATTGCGTCAAGTCATTGGTCCCGACCGACAGGAAGCTGAGCTTGGGCATCAGAATGTCGAGTACTTCGGCCAACGCTGGGACTTCGAGCATCGCCCCGAAATTGATCGCTTCGGGCATAGGGCGCTTCTTGCCATGCAGAAATGCGAGCTGCTCATCGAACACAGTTTTGGCCGCGTCGAACTCCCACGGTTCGGACACCATCGGGAACATGACGTTAAGGACCCGCCCGGCCGAGGCTTCGAGCAGAGATCGCGCCTGTGCCTTGAGCAGGCCTTCGCGTTCCAGCGCCAGACGCAAAGCGCGCCATCCCATGGCGGGATTCTCATCATTCTCGGCCTCTTCGGAAGCGAGATAAGGCACCGCCTTGTCGCCGCCGATATCGACCGTGCGGAAGATCACCGGCTTGTCACCAGCCGCTTCCAACACATCGCGATAGAGCCGGGTCTGCCGCTCGCGTTGTGGGAGGGTGGCTGAGACCAGGAATTGGAACTCGGTTCTGAACAGGCCCACGCCGTCGGCCCCGGTCATCGCCAGCGCGCTCATATCATCGCGCAGACCGGCGTTCATCATCACCTGAATTCTGGTGCCGCAGCGCGTGAATGGTTCGACATCGCGCAGTTCCGCATAGGCCGCCTGACGCTCACGGCTCTTGGCGAAACGCGCGTCAAACGCCTCGGCAATCTGCGCGCTGGGCCGTATCGTTGCCTGTCCATTGTCGGCGTCGAGCAGAATCTCGTCGCCATCCCGGACGATCCCGCGAATGCCCCGAGCGCGGCCCAGAACCGGGACCCCCATTGCGCGCGCGACGATCACCACATGCGCGGTGAGAGAGCCCTCTTCGAGCACCACACCCTTGAGGCGCCGACGATCATATTCGAGCAATTCAGCCGGACCGAGATTGCGCGCGATTAGGATCGTGTCGCGTCTGAGTCCCTGGCTCGCGGCCGTCCCCAATTGCCCGGACACGATCCGCAGCAAGCGGTTGGCGAGATCCTCCAGATCGTGCATCCGGTCTGCCAACAAGGGATCGTCAATCTCGCGCATGCGCATCCGAGTGCGCTGTTGCACCCGCTCGATCGCCGCCTCGGCAGTCAGCCCGGAATCGATCGCCTCGTTGATGCGGCGCGACCAGCCTTCATCATAGGCAAACATCTTGTAGGTCGCGAGCACCTCTTCATGCTCACCGCCGACCCCGAACTCGGCCTGGCTCGAAAGATTGTCGATCTGCTCCCGCATCTTGTCGAACGCGCGATAGACCCGTTGGCGCTCGGCCTCGATATCATCGGCCATCACCTGGGTGATCTGAACCCGGGGTTGGTGGTAGACCGCCTGACCGAGCGCCAGACCTTTGACCAAGGTGAGCCCTGCGATCTTCTGAGTCCCAGTCTGTCCTTCATTGAGACCCAGAGCCTCTTCCTCGTCGACCAACTCCGCATTGGCGATCAGTTCGGACAAGACCATCGCGGTGGTCTGCAGCGCTTCGATCTCGACATCTTCATAGCGGCGTGGATCGACATGTTGGACGCACAGCACCCCGACTGCCCGTTCGCGATAGACGATCGGAACACCGGCGAAGGAGTGGAACTTCTCCTCCCCGGTTTCGGGACGATATTGGAAGTCGGGATGTGCCTTGGCTTCCGCCAGATTCAAGGTTTCGACATTGTCGGCGATCGTGCCAGTCAGCCCCTCGCCGATCGCCATCCGCGTGACGTGAACCGCAGCCTTGTTGAGGCCTCTCGTGGCGAACAGTTCCAATATGCCTTCACGCAGCAAATAGATCGAGCATACCTCGCTGTTGAGGCTTTCGCCGATTGTATCGACGACCTGATCGAGCTTGCCCTGCGCGTGCAGGCGCGAGGCCATGACCTCATGCAAGCGTGTTAGAATTTGGCGAGCGGAAGCAGCGGCAGACATACTCCACCTGACTAGAGAAGCTGGGGCACAAAAGCAAAATACGCCGCAACCGGGCAGCGCGATCGCCTAACGGGGGATTATCCTTCTAGGTGCGGGCGATCTCTTCCTTCAATCTAAGCTTTTGCTTCTTGAGCGATTGGACAGTGGCAGCATCAGGTACAGGGCGCGCCATCTCGATACGAAGCTGTGCTTCAAGACCAGCGTGTTTGCTTTCCAATGCGCTGATGTGAGTGGAGCTGGAAGTTGAGCCCGCGGACGATGCCATAAGTCGATCTCCTAAGATGTGGGGGTATGCCCCCGGTTAGGCGACTCGTCCGGACGCGGACGGGCCGCAGAACTGCATTCAATCACACCAAAGCTATCTTGCAAAGTCCTGCGATTGAATGAATCGATCTTTGGATAGGAAGTCGCGATGAATCGCGCTAAGGTTGGAGCCATTCGGGTTGTCGTCAGAAGATCGAGCCAAGGGATCAATTCGCGCATGAACGAGCAAGAGCTTCGCAAGCGATTGGAGCTGCTCAAGACTGAACACCGTGATCTCGACGCGGCGATCGAAGCGTTGACCGAGGCGGCGCAGCAATCGGGCTTTGCCGATCAGTTGCAGATCGCCCGGCTCAAAAAGCGTAAGCTCCGGCTCAAGGACCAAATTGCGGCGATTGAGGACACCTTGCTACCCGACATCATTGCCTAAGCTTAGCGCTTGAGCTTAATGGGGCCGATCTTGTGTGCCAGGCTGGGACGGGATCGAGAATGGACGGGATAATTCCACCATTTCGCTTCCGTTTCCTCGATTGCAGGCGTAGCGCCATAGAACTGTCATGGTTCGAGCCAACAATCTTTCCCGCCCGATAATCGAGGCCCTCTATACCGAGGCACTGGTGCTTGCGGATGAGGTAAGAGCGGTGTTTGCGCTGGGGACCAAGGAACCGGAGCTCGGCGAAAGCTCGAGCGTGCGGCTGGCCCTGTCGACCGAAGGCCTCAAGACCACCACACGAATGATGCATGTCCTAGCCTGGTTGCTCAATCAGCGCGCCTTCTTCTCGGGTGAACTCACCGAAAACCAGGTCAGACTGCATGGCGACCTGCCAGAGGATCGTCCGTCTGACCCGCGCCAATTGGCATTGCTGGAGCCAGAAACCTGCGCTCTGATTGACGAGACCGAGCGCATGCATGAGCGCATCGCACGGCTCGATCAGGCCTGGCGCGAAGGGTTCGAAGTCGTCTCGCCAGCACGGGCGTTTCAGGATCGCATCGGCCGCGAGTTCGCCAAGCTCGACAGGATTGGCAAGAATGTCCGCGACCTGCGCTAGCACGCCGCGCTAGGCAGCATCCAAAGCCTTGCGCCAACGCGACAGGCGCTCTTCGCGAACAGCATCATCCATATCCGGCTCGAACCTTTGCAATTCGCCCTGCATCGCCTCCGCTGCTTGCGCGACATCGCCATAGAGGCCGACGCCCGAAGCGGCGAGAATGGCCGCGCCCAATGCTGTCGTTTCAACAAAATCGGGCCGCTCGACCGGAATGTTGAGCATATTTGCAAGGTCCTGCGCCATCCAATTGTTGGCCGACATTCCGCCGTCGATCCGCAAGCTTTCCCAAGCGGTGCCATCGGCAGCAAATGCCTCGGCCAGGTCATAGGTCTGATGCGCCATCGCTTCGAGCGCGGCTCGCGCCAGTTCAGCTTTCCCGCTGGCGAAAGTGAGACCGGAGATCACTCCGCGGGCATCAGCTCGCCAGTGCGGAGCGCCGAGACCCGCCAGTGCGGGAACGATCGTCACCCCGCCGGTATCCTCGATCGACCGGGCAAGTTCTTCAGTCTGGCTTGCGACGTCGACAATGCCGAGCGAATCGCGCAGCCATTGCACCAGACTACCGGCGACAAACACCGATCCTTCGATGGCATAGCTCCGTTGCCCACCAATCTGCGTCAGGACCGTGCTGAGCAGCCGGTTGGTCGAGATCGGAATACCATCTCCCTGATTGGTCAGGACGAAGGCGCCGGTGCCATAGGTCGATTTGGTCTGGCCGGGAGCAAGACAGGCTTGGCCGATTGTAGCCGATTGCTGATCGCCCGCCAGGCCGGCGATCGGAATGGCGCGGCCAAAATGCTCGGTCGCGGTGACGCCCAGCTCGCCCGACATGTCGATAACGGAGGGCAAGGCCGCATGCGGAACGCCGAATAGATCGCAAAGACCCTGATCAAAGCCGGCTCCCGCTAGTTCAAGCAGGAGGGTCCGGCTCGCATTGCTGGCGTCGGAAACATGATCGCCGCCGGTCAACTTGTAGACCAGCCAGCTCTCGATGGTGCCGAAGGCCAGAGTGCCCGCCTCGGCTGCTGCCTTCACCTCGGGCACATTGTCGAGCATCCAGCGCATCTTGGTGCCGGAGAAATAGGGATCAAGCAGCAACCCGGTGCGGCGCTGCACGTCCGGTTCATGCTCGCCAGCGCGCAATTGGGCGCAGAAATCTGCGGTCCGGCGATCCTGCCACACGATCGCACGGGTCAACGGCTCTCCGCTGTTCTTGTCCCACGCAACCACAGTCTCGCGTTGATTGGTGATGCCGAGCGCCGCGATTGAGGCAGCACCTCCGGCCTTCGGAATGACCTCCAGCGCGCAAGCGAGAGTCTTCTCCCAGATCTCTTGAGCGTCGTGCTCCACCCAGCCTGCTTGCGGATAGTGCTGCGTCAGCTCTTGCTGAGCGCTGGCAGTCAACGCGCCATCGCTGGCAAACAGCATGGCGCGCGTAGACGTGGTGCCTTCGTCGAGAACGAGTATATAGTCGGCCATCGGTGATCCTCTCCAGTTCCGCGTGACATGTGCACGGTATCATCGCATATGCAAGCAATGGCTGGTATTCCTCCCAAACCTTGGCCCACAGGCGAGGCAGAACAAGTCGAGCCTCTGGTCAAGCGCGTGCTCGCGCCCAATCCATCACCCTACACTTATACAGGCACACAGACCTATATTGTCGGCGCCGATTCGGATGTCGCGGTGATCGACCCCGGTCCGGATGAGCCTGACCATATTGCAGCGATCATGGCCGCAATCGGAGATGCCAAAGTGGTTGCGATCATGTGCACGCACACCCACCGCGACCATTCGCCAGCAGCCGCACCACTCGCAAAGCTGACCGGCGCCCCGGTGGTCGGCTGCGCGCCGCTGGTTCTCAAAAGCGATTTGCCACGCGCCGATGAAGCCTTCGACACGACCTATGCACCCGACCGCGTGCTCGAAGATGGCGAACAGATGCGCGGCGAAGGCTGGACGCTGACTGCCGTCGCCACACCAGGGCACACCTCCAATCATCTCTGCTTCGCGCTTGAAGAAAGCGGCGCGCTGTTCACCGGCGATCATGTGATGGGTTGGTCAACCAGCGTGGTCATCCCACCCGATGGCGACATGGGCGATTACATGGCAAGCCTCGAAAAGCTGATGCGGCGCGGCGACACAGTATACCACTCTGCCCATGGGGCGGCGATCACCAAGCCGCAGCAATTGGTCCGCGGCATGATCGGTCATCGCCGCCAGCGCGAGAATCAGATCATCCGCCTTCTGGGCGAAACCGCCCGTCCTGTGTCAGCTTTCATCCCGGTCATGTACAAGGGTCTGGACGAACGTCTGATCCCGGCGGCTGAGATGAGCGTGACAGCACATCTGATCGATCTCGAGAAGCGCGGTCTGGTGGCTCTAGAAGGTGAGACATGGCGGACGATCTGAAGCCCTCAGAGAGCCTAGATCAGGCTGCGGTCGAGGCCGAAGTTCTTCCTCCGGCAGCGCAAAAACCTGCCCATGATGGTGGCTCGCTCTCATCCAAGGGGGAGCGCATGCTGTGGCTGCTGGTAGCGGCATTGATCGTGGCCAGCGCTTGGCTTGGCTGGCGCGCCTTCTATCACCAGGAGGAGGGCGATCCTGTCGCCAGCGCCATGCTGGCATTCGAGAAACAAAACTCGCTGGTGGTCTTCTCCTCACGCTTCGAAGTGGTCGCGGAGAGCATTGATACGCGAGGGATTCTCAACGTCGAGCTGCTCGAATCGCGCCAGGCGGCGATCATTCCAGCGAGCGTGGAGTATCGGCTTGATCTGTCGGAAATGGGCGCTGACAAATTCCGTTGGGACCCGGACAGTGAAACGCTCGATGTCACGCTTCCACAGCTGCAGATTTCACGCCCCAATCTCGATGAAGCGCAGGCCCGCGTGTTCACAGAAGGGGTTTGGGTGACCCGCGAGGCCGCGCGAGATTTGGCTGCGAACAACTCGGTCCAGGCGGAACGCAAGGCCGAAGCATTTGCCAAAAACCCCGAAGTCCTGAGCCTCGCCCGCGCCGCCGCCAAGCATGCGATTGAGCAGAACCTGGCAGTCCCACTGCAAGTGGCGGGGTATGACAGCGCCCGGATCAGCGTCCGATTTGCCGACGAGTGATTGGTTGGCGACTGGGTCCGCGCCCATCTGTCAAGTTTTCCAGCGAATTGCGGCGTAAACCCAACTTGACGACCCAGACTATCTAGCAGATATTGGATTGGTCTCGATTGCACGGAGTCGCGAGTCTCTGTGAGGTTTGAAGGACTTGGATCGATTCGCCGTTTGGCAAGTCGGCCTGACGCTGCCCCGCTCCTGCCAGCGGAGAGCGGTCGCAAAAATGGACCATCGGCTTGGATCGCGCCGAGAAGGTTCACGTGGCCGCTGTGACCTCAAGGCAGAAGCGTAATCGAGGGATGGGATCCGCGGACGGTGGTTTCCGCAGGATGTTGAGGGATCGAACAGCCGATTTGGCTCTCTCAATAGCTGTGCGTGCCTCCGCTCCAGCGAGGGAGGACGGCGATGGCCATGGAATTCTATGATGACGGCGAACACGCCGGATCGACGATCGGCTGCCTGACCTATCAGAGCCGCGCCGCAACTTTGCCGTCAGAAGCCGAACTCGATGCGCTCGTAGCAAAAGCACGGGTAAGAAATCACAGCGTCGGCGTGACCGGCATGCTGCTGTATGAGCGCGGCCGATTTCTGCAAACACTCGAAGGTCCGACCGAGGGGCTCGATCAGATTTGGAACTCGATCCGCCGGGATGATCGCCATGCCGATATTGAAGTTCTGACCAAGCATCTGGTCGCGGCACGGCTGTTTTCGGACTGGGATCTGCTGCTCTACCGAAAGCTGGAACAAACCCCGCAATCGCTGCTCGAGAAGCTGCGGCGCAAACATCCGCTGGCGCAATATCTCAAGCAGACTGTCGAGTGGGCGGTGGATGCGCGCGAACAGGATCTGGTCGACTTGTTTGAACGGCTTGGGGTCCGGGGCTGGGCTGGCGGCGATATCGCCAAGCATTTGATCGAGCCGGCCGCGCGCGCCCTGGGCGATGCCTGGCTGGCCGATGATTGCAGCGAGTTCGACATGACTTTGGGGCTCAGCGTGCTGCAGACTTCCAGCCATGCCCTGCGCTTCAACAAAACATCAGGCGATGGCGCGGCCTTCGCCAACCGCAGCATTCTGCTGGCGCCAGCGCCGGGCGAGACCCACAATCTCGGCCCCTCGATGCTGGCCGATCAGTTCGCCGATGCAGGCTGGGCGGTGGACATTGCTTTCCCGGCCAGCCTCGATGATCTCACCAGGCAGGTGGCCGAGCAGCAACCTGATGCGATTGATCTGGCTCTGTCAGACGCATTGACCCGGCAAGACAAGGTCAAGCGTTTGCGCGAGACGATCAAGCAATGCCGTAAGGCAGTGCCGGACAAGCCGCTGGTCGTTTCGGTCGGCGGGCGTTTGTTCGCTGAGGCGCTGGTTACCGCCGAACACGTCGGAGCAGACTACGCACGTCATTCGATCGACGGCGCCGAGGCGAAACTGGCCGAGCTGGTTGGTAGCCCGGGCGCGGCGCCATTGTTCGGGCAATCCTAGAGCCTCAAAAGGCGCACAGGCATCCACCCAAATGCTGTCTCCTTGACCCGTCATCGGCGGGGCGGCAGACTCGCACAACTGTTGGGGGGAGACAGGATCATGGCAACAGTGGCCGATACGCCGCAGAATCGCGCATCCAGCGGCGAGAGCACGCGCTTCTTTTTCATCATGGCATGCTTGATGTGTCTTTCAATCATCGGCGGGTTTGTGGTTCAACTCGGCTTTGGGCGGTCGAGCTTCGCGGTGCCCTTGCCCTATCACCTCCATGGGCTGATCTTTATGGGCTGGGTCGGACTTTACTTCCTCCAGCACTTCACGATCCACACCGGCAATCGCGCCTTGTATGCCCGAATGGGCGTCCTGGCCTATCTGTTTGTCCCGGCCATGCTTTCCGCGGGCACCTATATTGCGATCGTGGTGGCCCAGCGGAACGGCGGGCCATTCTTCTTTCATATGAGCGAGTTTCTGTGGTCCAATATCATGGTGCTGTGGTGCTCAGGTGGGCTCGTCTTCGCCGCGCTTCAGGCGCGACGCTACACTGGAACACACCGTCGGCTGATGCTGTGCGCCATGGCGATCCTGACCGGGCCCGGGCTTGGCAGATTGCTGCCCGCACCCCTGTTCATTCCCAATGCCTGGGTGATCATCACGCTCACGACAATGATCTGGCCGGTGATCGGCATGATCGTCGATTGGCGCACCCGCGGCGGCGTGCACAAGGCCTATTGGTGGGGCCTCGGCGCATATGTCCTGACTTTCATTGCCGGAGGAGTGATCGGTTACAGCGAGTTCGGCCTGTCAGTGACCGAATGGGTGGTCGAAGGGACTCCTGGCGCAGAGCGCCCGATGGAGCCCTTCCTCCCGCCTGATTTCAGCATGTAGGCTACAGCAAAAGCTCAGCTCAGCTCGCCCTTGGCAAAGCTCTCAGCGAGTTGGAACTTCTGGATCTTGCCGGAGCCAGTGAGCGGGAATTCTTGCATCCAGACCCAATGCGCTGGTGTTTTTTGCGGAGACAGCCGCTCGCGCACGAAAGCCTTGAGATCATCGTCGGATGGCCGCTCAGCGCCCTCCGCCAAGCGCATGAAGCACGCGACAATCTCACCCCATTTCTGATCGGGCACGCCAGCAACAGCAACTTCGGCAATCGCGGGATGCTCCAGCATGGCTGCTTCGATCTCGGCCGGGAACAGGTTCTCACCACCGCGGATGATCATCTCCTTGACCCGCCCGGTGATCTTCACATAGCCGCGCGCACTCATTCTTCCGAGGTCGCCTGTGTGCAGCCATCCCTCCGGATCGATCGTTTCGGCGGTGGCTTCGGGATTGTCGTTATAGCCAACCATCATATTGAATCCGCGCATGCAGATCTCGCCCTGCTCATCGACCGCGCAGACCGTATTGTCCTGCGGATTGCGGATCGAGACTTCCATGTGTGAGCACGGCTGACCGATCGTCTCCATCAGCTCCTCACCCGTGTCAGTCGGCCAGGCAGCCGTGATCGCTGGCGAGGTTTCGGTCTGTCCGTAAACGATAAGGATCGGCACGCCGAAAATCGCTTGCGCCGCGCGATTGAGCTCTGGCGGGACCATCGCGCCGCCGCTCAGCACGGTCTGCACGCTCGAAACATCTGTATTCGTAGCCTTGGCCGCTTCGATGATCGCGAAGATCATCGTCGCGACCCCGCCCAGCACCTCGGGTTGTTCGCGCTCGATCGCCTTGGCAACGGCCACCGGATCAAACACCGATACCAGCAACAGGCTGCCGCCTTGCGAGAATGTCCCGAGCACGTTCACTGCGCTGCCTGCCGTGTGGAACAACGGGAACGGACACATCACTTTCTTGCCGGCGGTGATCTCCCACCGTTCAAACACATCCTTGTTTGACTGGACCAGGCCATGCTGATGCAGCAAGACCCCCTTGGGGAATCCGGTGGTGCCCGACGTGTATTGGATCATCACGATATCGCGCGGCGCGCTTTCGCGCAGCTCGCCATCGTTTTCGCCCGCGAACAGCTCCCCATGATCGGTGATATCGATGATGTAGTCCGCTGCCGGCAGACCTGCGGCGGCCTCATCAACGATCGGGCGCAGCGCGGTGCCGCGGACATTGGGCTGGTAATAGACAGCAGCGGAACCAGACTGCTCGAGAACGTAGCGCACTTCGCGGGGAATGAAGCTGGGATTGACCGTGACGATCGTCAGGCCCGCCATCGCAGCACCCATTTGTGTCAGCACCCATTCGGGGCAATTGCCCCCCATGATCGCGATCCGCGTGCCTGCCGGATGGCGCGCCGCCAAAGCCCGACCGGCGCGTTCCGAATCCGCCAGCAGCTCGGCATAGGTCCAATCGCGCCCGGCGCTGCCATCAGCCAGCAATTCGCGCAAAGCCAAATCATTGGGCCGCGCCTCAGCCTGTTCGCGCAACACGGCCGCAATCTTGCGTTCCTTGTATTCGGTGTCTGCTTGCGCCGGGCAATAGGCTTCCGTCAGGTCCAACTGATACATGCTTGTTTCTCCCTCGCCGCTATCCTAGCCAAATCGCTCGCAAATCGCACGAAAAACCCTATATCGAGCGCACAGCATGCCCCCTCCAATCCAGACCAAGGGATCCCAAGCATGAGCATTGAGACCAAAATCCCCTCTGGCGACGATTTGCTCGCCGAAATCGACCGGCTCCGCAAAGAGCGCAATGCCGTTATCCTGGCGCATTATTACCAGACGCCGGATATCCAGGACATTGCCGATTTCATCGGGGATTCGCTCCAGCTCTCGCAATTGGCAGCCGATACCGACGCCGATGTGATCGCCTTCTGCGGGGTCAAATTCATGGCCGATACGGCCAAGATCCTCTCGCCCGAGAAGATCGTGGTCCTGCCGGATATGGACGCGGGCTGCTCGCTTGAGGATTCCTGCCCGCCGGAGAAGTTCAAGGCCTTCCGCGAAGCGCACCCTGATCATATCGCGCTGACCTACATCAATTGTTCGACCGAGGTGAAAGCGCTGTCGGACGTGATCGTCACCAGCTCCAGCGCGGAGACGATCCTGCAGCAGATCCCCAAGGATCAGAAGATCATCTTCGGGCCTGACCGTCACCTGGGCGGCTATCTCGCGCGCAAGTTCGACCGAGAAATGCTGCTGTGGCCGGGCGTCTGCATCGTCCACGAAGCCTTCAGCGAGACCGAGCTGCTCAAGCTCAAGGAACAACACCCCGATGCGCCGATTGCAGCGCACCCTGAGTGCCCGCCGACGATCATCGATCACGCCGATTATGTCGGATCGACCAGTGGCATCCTCAAATACGCCAAGGAATTCACCGGCGACACTTTGATCGTCGCGACCGAACCGCACATCATCCACCAGATGGAAAAGGCCCTGCCCGAAAAGAACTTCATCGGCGCGCCCGGTGCGGACGGCAATTGCGCTTGCAACATCTGCCCCTACATGGCGCTCAACACGATGGAGAAGCTCTATGTCGCATTGCGCGATCTCGAGCCGCAAATCGTGATCGAGGAAGAGCTGCGACTGAAGGCCAAGAGAAGCCTAGACCGGATGCTCGGCATGGCTGGCGGCACGGTCGGCTTGGGCGATTTGGGCAAGGTGGCGTTTTCGGCGGATTGATGGGGCTTGATTCCTGAGGCGGTCTGTCCTGCAGTGACATTGCTCAACTGAGCCACCGACCCTCATTGCCGCCAAAGATGCCAGCTTTCGCTGTCATGACGGTGTTAAATGGCAGTCCGCCGACGCGTCACCCCAGCGAAAGCTGGGGTCTCGGGCCCTATGCGAGCAGCTTGAGGTAGAGATCATCCCACGTTGGATTCTGCTGCTCGATCGCTTCAATCTTCCATTCACGCCGCCACGCTTTGACGGCTTTCTCGCGGGCGATGGCTTCTGTGATCGTGGGATATTCCTCAATGTAGACCAAAAGCCTGCAGCAGTACTTCGAGGAGAACTTGCCACCTCGCCCGGTTCGATGCTGTAATATGCGAGCAGCGAGGTCGCTGGTCACGCCAGTGTACAAGACGCCATAGCGCTTGTTCGTCATAATGTAGTCGTAACCACCTCTAATCATGCGATAACAATAGAGGTGGCCGCCAGAGATGCCAGCTTTCGCTGGCATGACGAGTTTGGATGGTGGGTCTCTACTGTGTCACCGCAGCGAAAGCTGGGGTCTCGGGCCCAATGCGAGGAGCTCGAGGTCCAAGCCTAAGCTGGCATGACGTTCCCATTCAGGGACGAGGTTAACCCGCTCCCCGGCTCGCCCTAGCCACAACCAGCGCCGAGCCCAGCAGCACCATCCCCAGCAGATCGAGCGGGGTGAGCACTTCGCCGAACACCGAATAGCCGATCATCGCCGCCACCGCCGGTTGCGTCAGCAGCGCAAGCCCGATGATCAGCGGCGGGAAATGCCCGAGCGAATAGACCAGCAGGCCCTGCCCGATCAGCTGGCTGGTCACGAACAGGACCAGGATCGGAGTCCAATCGGTTGGCCACACCGGCTCACCCAGCGCCAGCGCCAAAGCCAGCAATGCCGGGCAGGCGAACAGGCTGACCCACACCAGCAGGCTCCACGATCCGAACGCTCCGCGCGCGCCTTGCAAGGTCAGCAGATATACCGCGTAGAGCACGCCTGCGGTCAGGCAGAACAGATCGCCGATGAAAGTCTCGGTCGAGATCTCCAAGCTGCGCCCGAGCAGGATCGCGGCACCGCCAAGTGCACAGACAATCGCCAGCCACTCAAACCCCTTGGGCAACATCCGCGCGACGATAAAGCCCCAGAACAGCAGGATGATCGATCCGGCGTTGCCGAACAGGGTCGCGTTGGAGAGCCGCGTCAGCTCGATTCCGACATGCCAGCTCGCCAGATCGCTGGCGAAGGCCAGCGCGCCGATCGCCACCAGCACCAAGGTCCTGCGCGGCATACCCAGGATCCGCTGTCCCGCCATCCGCGCAAACACAATCACGAAGGGCAGCGCCAGGAACAGCCGCCAGAAGGCTGCGCTGACCGGGCCGGTATCGGCCATGCGTACGAACAAGGGCCCGGTCGCTAGCGCGATATTGCCACCGAGCAGCGCCGCAATCAGCAGCCAGGCGTGCGGCTGTTTCAAACCGCCGCCAGCGTTTTCTTCTCGGGCCCCAACATTTTCCATGGTTGCGCCCTAGCTTCGAAAAGGCCACTTGCCCAATCACAAACTGACCTAGGGAGTTACCCCAATGCATGACGCTCTGTTCCAGCCGCTCAAAATGGGCGCGCTCGAAGCCAAGAACCGTATCTTCATGGCGCCGCTGACGCGCGGCCGTGCCGCCGACCCGATGTTCACTCCAAATGCCCTGATGGGGACCTATTACCGCCAGCGTGCCGGCGCCGGGATGATCCTGACCGAGGCTACTGGAATCAGTGTCGAAGGTCTCGGGTGGCCGTCAGCCCCGGGAATCTGGAGCGACGAGCAGACCGAAGCCTGGAAACCGATCGTCGAAGGCGTGCATGAGGAGGGCGGGATGATCGCCCTGCAATTGTGGCACATGGGCCGGATCGTCGCGCCCTATTTCCTTGGCGGTGAGCGCCCGTTCTCTGCCAGCGAGACCAAGGCTCCCGGTGAAGCGCACACGCCCGAGGGCCGTCAGGACTACGCCGTCGCCCGCGCGATGACGCAGGACGACATCAACCGCACGATCGACGATTATCGTCGCGCTGCCGAGAACGCCAAGAAGGCCGGCTTTGACAGCGTGCAGCTGCACGGCGCCAATGGCTATCTGGTCGACCAATTCCTGCGCGACAAAACCAATCTGCGTGAAGACGATTATGGTGGCAGTCCTGAAAACCGCACCCGTTTCATGCGTGAGGTGCTAGAGGCGATTGTCGACGTCTGGGGCGCTGACCGGGTCGGTATCCGCTTGTCACCCAATGGTGACAGCCAAGGCACCGATGACAGCAATCCGCCAGCGACCTTTGGCGCTGCAGCCAAGGTGATCGAAGAGCTTGGATTGGCCTATCTCGAACTGCGCCAGCCGGGGCCGGATGGCACTTTCGGGCAGACCGATGTACCCAAGCAGGATGCGCTGATCCGTTCGATCTATTCGGGCGCGCTTATTCTCAACTCCGACTATGGCGCGGAAGAAGCAGCGGCTGATGTCGAAAGCGGTCGGGCCGACGCAATCAGCTTTGGCCGACCGTATATCTCCAACCCGGATCTCGAAAAGCGCATCGCTGCGGGCGCGCATTTCAACCCGAACAAGGATGTACCCAAGAGCTGGTACTTCCCGATTCCCGAAGGTTATGTCGATTATCCGACGCTGGAGGAAGAGCAGGCCGCCGCCAACGCAGCCTGATCATCGGATCACTCCGCCGGAGGCGGAGGCGCAACTTCAGGGGCCGGAGCAGCAGGTGCTGCTTCGGCCTCTGGCGTTTCGGCAGCAGAGGCGGCTTGATCACTGCCCTCCGATGCAGGGGCGGTCACTCGGCGAGGTGCCGATGGAGATTGCGAACGGACTTCATCAAGTGGCAGCATGGCGTCGCTGATTGAACCACCCAGAACATCGCCGGTCGCGGTGGCGCTATCGTCGCTTTCCGCCGGAACCTCGGCCTCGCCGCCGCAGGCCGCAAGCGCGAACAGCGAAACAGCCAACAGCGCGGAGAAATGCTTGTTATTCATCGGCAGGCTCTTTGGGCGGCTGCATCCAATGTGGCAAGAAATTCCCCGGAATAAGCGATCAAGGCTTGATCCATCTGCTCTTGAGATATTTCGAGCCCCAAGCGCTTGAGACTGGTAACACCGAATTCATCAATCCCGCACGGGACGATCCCGGTGAAATGCGACAGATCGGGATCCAAATTGATCGAGAAGCCGTGCATGGTGACCCAGCGCCGCACTCTCACCCCGATCGCACCGATCTTGGCCTCACGCCCGTCTATGTCCTTGGTCCAGATCCCGACGCGGCCGTCGGCTCGCCAGCTTTCGACACCGAAATCGGATAGGGCGGCAATCACCCAACCCTCAATCGCGTGGACGAAGCAGCGCACATCTTTGCCGCGTTGGTTGAGATCGAGCATGACATAGCCGACCCTCTGGCCAGGCCCATGATAAGTGTACCGCCCACCCCTGCCAGCTTTGACCACTTCGAAGCGTGGATCGAGCAATTCATCATCGGCGGCGCTGGTTCCGGCGGTGTAGACCGGCGGATGTTCGAGCATCCAGATCAGCTCACTCGCTTCGCCAGCTGCGATCGCTCGATTGCGCAGCTCCATCGTCTCAAGCGCCTCGGTGTAAGGCACCTGGCGTGTCTCTCGCTGCCATTCTAACGTAGCGCCGAGGTCATGGATTTGAGCATTGCTTGCCATAGATCATTGCGTGGGGACATTTAACGCGCTTATCAAGGCATAAGAACATTGTGCCTTGGGCCAAATGGGGGATCATTCGTGAAACTTGATAGCGGAAAAGCCTGGACAGACGCCGTTGGTCTGATCTCTGGCAACCGAGATGCCGTCCTGGCAGTCGCCGGCCTGTTCTTCTTCCTGCCGGCCTTCGCCTTCTACCTGCTGCTGCCTGAAGCAATGGTGCCGCAAGAGGCTCCGCCACCCGATGGCACCGACATCGAAGTGATAATGGAAGCAGCGCAAGCTCAGATGATGGGGCAGCTCGCCAATTACTGGTGGGTCACTTTGATCATCACCTTTGCGCAATGGTTCGGAATGCTGGCGCTGATGGCCTTGCTGACCGATCGCAGCAAACCCACCGTGCGTGATGCGATGGGGATTGGGGCACGCGGCCTGATACCTTATGTGCTGGCCCAACTTCTGTTGGTGCTCGGGATCAGTATTGGGCTGGGTCTGCCCCTGGGCATTTTGGGCGCGATCGGCGGCGGTATTCTGGGCATCTTGCTGGTGCTACTTGCCATTCCGTTGGTGGTCTACGCCTTCGTCAAATTCACGCTCGTACCGGCGGTCATCGCGATCGAGCAGGAGATGAATCCGATCTCTGCGATGAAACGATCTTGGAAGCTGACCAAGGGCAACAGCCTCAGCCTGTTCTTCTTCCTGTTCCTGCTGACTCTGGCTGCCATGGTCATCGCCGTGCTCGTATCGCTGGTATTTGGGGTGGTGTTCGCCGCGCTCGGCTCCACCGCACAGCAAATTGGCGGCGGCTTTGTCGAAAGCGCTGTCAGCGCGGCAGTCGCAGTTGTGCTGCTCGCTGCTGTCGCTGCAGTTCACCGGCAGTTGTCAGGCCCGGACGGGGCGGATGTCAGCGAGACGTTTGAGTAGCTGGCGAGTTACTGGCGGATAACTGACCGCAGCCTAGCCAGCCTGTTTCCACGCCCAATACATCTTGGTCGGGAGGATATTGAGCCATTCGAAGTCGGAATCGATCCGCTCGAAATGAGGCTCTGAAACCCGCTTGACCGCGTCGGTGAATTGATAGGCCAGGAACCCTCCTCCGGACTTCAAAGCGCGGTGGGTTGCTCGCGCGATTGCCGGACCAACGCCGGTGGGAAGCGTTGAAAAAGGCAGACCCGACAGGACATAGTCGGCCTGTGCGAGGCCCAGCTCCTGCAGGATCGACTCAACCTGCTCGGCCGAACCCAGCACCGCGCGAAAGCGGGGATCGCGGATCGTCCGTTCGAGATATTCGATGTAGAGCGGGTTGGTGTCGATCACGACCAAAGTGGCGTCTCCGCGCAGCCGTTCGAGCACCGGCCGGGTGAAAGTTCCAACCCCCGGTCCATATTCGACGAACACCTCACACCGCCCCCATTCCACGGGCTCGAGCATTCGGCGAATGGTGAAACGCGACGAGGGGATAATCGACCCGACCATGCGCGGATGTTCGAGGAAACCACGGAAAAATACCGCGCATTGAGCAGCATAGCGCTGCCAGCGCTCCCGCCAGCGGGATGTCAGTCGGGCAACACGTTGTTCTGAGGGCATAGGAGGGTCTCTCATTGGGTTTGGCCGTACCACCAAACTAATACACCTTGGCAATGACAGTGTGAGAAGCGGATTGCAACCGTGCTGGACCTGGCTTAGCCCGCTGGAACAATGACTGAAGGCAATGACGAAATCGAGACGCCCGCCGTCAACCCTGCTGTCTCTTCTGCAGGATCGCAGGCGATTCCGACCGGGCGGATGGCATTGCTGTTCACGGTGATGCTGGTGACCGCTGCGGGCAACACCGCGATGCAATCGGTCATGCCTTCGATCGGCACTGCGCTTGAGGTTGACGACGTCTGGATCAGCCTGGCCTACAGCTGGTCAGCGCTGTTGTGGGTGTTCTGCGCTCCGATCTGGGCGCGCCGCTCAGACCGCCGCGGACGCAAGTCGATGATGGCGCTGGGCCTCACCGGTTTCGTGGTCTCCATGGCGCTGTGCGGGATGGTATTGTGGGCCGGTCTGTTTGGCGCGCTCACGGCATTTTGGACATTGCTTCTGTTTGCTGCAGCGCGCAGCCTGTTTGGCGGCTTTGGCAGCGCAGCACCGCCCGCGGTCCAGGCCTATGTCGCTTCGCGAACACCGCGTTCCGAGCGGACCAAGGCCCTTTCTCTGATTGCCTCGAGCTTCGGGGTGGGCACTGTGATTGGCCCGGCTTTGGCGCCGCTGATGGTGCTTCCCTTCATGGATATCGGGCTGACGGGCCCGTTCCTGTGTTTTGCGCTGATTGGGCTGCTGGCCCTGATCCTGTTGCGGTTGCGTCTGCCCAATGACGAGCCCCAGTTTCCCGCGCGCGGCCGAGCATTTGACGCCAGCGGATCGGGCGCTCCGGCGGACAGCGTTGTTGGGCATGATGACGACGATGACATGGATGAGGAGCCGCCCAAGCTGCGTTGGTTTGAACCGCGTCTGCGGCATTGGGTGATCGCCGGGTTGGTCGGAGGTCACGCGCAGGCAATGGTGCTTGGCATCTCGGGCTTCCTGGTGCTTGATCGATTGGGCATGCGCGACACGCCGGAGCTCGGAGCGGGACCGGTTGGGATTGTGTTGATGTGCGGTGCGCTCGCCACCCTGCTAGCGCAATGGGGTCTGATCCCACGCTTCAATCTCGGTCCGCGGGCGGCGACGCTTTCGGGCATTGCAACGGCAGCTTTTGGGGTTGTGATCCTTGGCTCCGCTCAACAGCTTCACACTATTGCGCTCGGCTATTCGATCGCTTCGCTCGGCTTCGGCCTGTTTCGGCCAGGCACCACGGCAGGCACATCCTTGGCGGTTACGCGTGCCGAGCAGGGGCAGGCTTCGGGGATTGTCGCTTCGGTCGCCGGAGCGAGCTTTATCTATGCGCCGGCGCTGGGCGTGCTGCTGTACGATCTATCCGACTGGCTCGGCTTTGGCCTGATCATCGTGTTGTGCTTGGTGGTGCTCGCTACGGGCTGGCGTTTCCTCCAGGCTGACAGCGAGCTGACCCGCGATCGGACTTGAGTGTGGGTGGTTCGGCTATGAAAACAACTTACAAAATCTCAAGCACAATATCCTGAGGCCGGCACAGGCGAACGCCCTTTTCGGTCTGGACCAAGGGACGATTGATCAGGATCGGATCGGCGGCCATCGCCTCGAGCACGGTGTCAGCATCGGCATCGGGCAGGCCGCGTTCCTCGGCATCGGTGCCCCGCAGGCGCAGGCCTTCGTGCGGTGTAATACCTGCGCTGGCGTAAAGCTGTTCAAGCTTATCACGGGACGGCGGATCTTTGAGATATTCGACCACGGTCACATCGACTTTGCTGAGGTTCTCGAGGATCGCTAGCGTCTTGCGTGAGGTCCCGCATTTGGGGTTGTGCCAGATGGTTGCCTTCATGCTCGTTTTCCCTTTTTAGCTTGCCCACCAGAGAATCCTCCAGCGCTTTTAAGCGGCGCTACATCATGCCGATGGCGCGCGCCACAGAGCAATTGAGTTGTTGCGAATCATTCTCACTTTAATTAAGAGTGATTCGCAACAAGGGTCAGCACTCCCCGGAGTCTCGCTCCAATTGGGATCAAAAAGACACGCAGCCACATTCGCAAGTGAGAATTATTCTCAATCACTTGCGTTTGCGAGTAACTTGCAATAGCGGTTCGCGCCGCATCGAAAGAAGGATGATTTATGGGTTTTCGGTTGAGTCGCGCAGCGCTGTTCGCAAGCGCCGCTCTGTTGGCAATGCCTGCTGCGGCTGAAGTGGCTGAGGAGGATGCTGGCGAAGGCTGGTCGGCAGACCGGATCGTGGTTGAAGGCAAGGTGCTTTACACCAACCAGGTCAACGCGCTTAAGACCCCGACGCGCATCCTCGATGTTCCGCAAAGCCTCAGCATCACCACCGAAGATGAAATCCTCGATCGCGGCATCACCAGCATTGCCCAGATCATCGACTACACGCCCGGGGTTAACATGTCGCAGGGCGAAGGCCACCGCGATGCGATTGTCTTCCGCGGCGTGCGCTCAACCGCAGATTTCTTCATCGACGGCATGCGCGACGACGTTCAGTATTATCGCTCGCTCTATAACCTTGAACAGATCGAGATCCTGCGCGGGCCGAACGCCCTGCTGTTCGGGCGCGGCGGGACCGGCGGCATCCTCAACCGGGTGACCAAGAAGGGCACGATCGGGAGCACCTTTGGTGGCGGCCAGATCGCGATCGACACCTTTGGTGAGTTCAGCGTGCAGGGCGACATCAACCTCGCCGCAGGCGAGAATGTCGCGGTGCGTGTCAACGCGGCCTATGAGAGCCTCAACAACCATCGCGATTTCTACGATGGTGACCGGATTGGCTTCAATCCAACCGTCCGCTTCGCCCTGGGCCAAGCGACCACCCTCGACCTCTCCTACGAATTCGCCGATCATGAACGGTTTATCGATCGCGGCATTCCAACCGGCAGTGACGGTCGCCCGGTCGAAGCCTTCGAAGATATCGTCTTTGGCGATCCGGAGCTCAATTTCGACAAGCTCGAAGCGCATCTGCTACGGGCCAATCTGCAGCATGAGTTCTCTGACAACGTCAAAGGCAATTTCAGCGCATTCTATGGCGACTACGACAAGATATATTCGAACTTCTACGCTTCGGGTTACGATCAGGCGAACACGCCGACTGTCGTGACCACCGATGGCTATGTCGACACAACCCAGCGGCAGAACCTCATCCTGGCGGGCAATATCGTCAGCGATTTCAAGACTGGCGACATCGGCCACACTTTGATCGTTGGGGCGGAGTTCATCAACACGTCTTCCGATCAGGATCGCTTCAATCCTGTTTGGGATCAGACCAATGACGACAATGAGATCTTCACGATCGCGCGGCCGCTCAACCTGCGCGGTGGAGTCGGGGTCAATTCGTCAGGTGCGACCACCATTGTCGATCTGACCACCGACCTGAACGACTTCACCCAAGTCGATATCAATGTCT
This sequence comes from Erythrobacter sp., assembly GCA_965249945.1. Classification (GTDB taxonomy): domain Bacteria; phylum Pseudomonadota; class Alphaproteobacteria; order Sphingomonadales; family Sphingomonadaceae; genus Erythrobacter. The sequence goes on from OZ252258.1 coordinate 3,118,116, forward strand.
TCTCCGCCTATATCCAGGACGAGATCAAGCTCGCCGAGTGGCTCAATCTTGTGCTCGGCGTGCGCTTCGACAGCTTTGACATCACCGTGCTCAATGTCCCCGCCGCTGAAACCCGCACTCGCAAGGATGAAGAGTTTTCCCCGCGCGTGGGCGTGATCCTCAAGCCGCAAGAGAACATCTCGATCTATGCCAGCTATAGCGAGAGTTTCCTGCCGCGATCAGGCGAGCAGTTCGCCAATATCAATGGCAATAACAACGCGCTCGATCCCAATACTTTCACCAATCTCGAAGCCGGGATCAAAGTCGACTTCGATCAGGGCTTGAGCCTGACCGCGGCGGTGTTCGAAATCGAGCAGAGCTCTCCCCAGCCGAACGACAATGACCCATCGACACTCGATGTGATCGATTCCACGATCCAGGGGTTCGAGATTCAGCTGGTCGGCGCCGTGACCGACTTCTGGTCAGTTTCGGCCGGCTATAGCTATCTCGACGGAGAGCAGGTCAGCCGCACCGGTCCAACCGGCCTCCGCCCGCGCGAACTGCCCGAGCATATGTTCTCGATCTGGAATGACTTCCAGCTCAGCGATCGCTTTGGCCTTGGACTTGGCCTGACGCATCAGGGCGACAGCTTCATCAACAACGGAAACACTGCAGTGCTGCCGGCTTACACGCGGATCGACGCTTCGGCCTTTTTCGATGTGAGTGATAATCTTCGCTTGCAGGTCAATGTCGAGAACCTGACCGACGAGCTCTATTTCCCCAATGCCCACGCGATCCATCAGGCGACCGTCGGCGCGCCGATCAATGCGCGTTTTGCCGTGACCGGGCGATTCTAGACAACAGACAAATCCTCACTCCCCCAAGCTGAGGTGCACACGGACGCTGGCGATTATTCGTCGGCGTCCGTTTCGCTTTGAGGAGGCAAATCGGCATCAGGATCGCGTAGCGCCGGGACGCGCTGAACCGCATCGGCGTTGCTGATCCCAGGAGCTGGCGCTGCACTGATTGTTTCAACCCGCCGCGCAACTCGGCCAGCGCGTTGGATCGCGCGCACCAGCCGTGGATAAACCCCGCACCGACAGAGATTGGGAACGGCCGCCTCAATCTCGTCCTGAGAAGGTGAGGGATTATTCGCCAGCAATGCCGCAGCCGCCATCGCAATGCCCGGCGTGCAATAGCCGCATTGGATCGCCTGCTCGGCCACCAGGGCCTGCTGCACCGCATGCGACCGATCGCGGCTCAAACCCTCAACCGTTTTCACAAATCGACCCTCGGCTTCTGCGAGCGTAATCAGGCAGGAGCGCAAAGAAGCACCGTCGACCAGCACCATGCAGGCCCCGCAACTGCCGTCGTCGCAGCCATATTTGGTACCGGTCAGATTGGCAGCGTCACGCAGCGCCCACAGCAGCGGTGTCTCCGAATCCATCTCGAATTCGACCGGACGCTCATTGACCGTAAGGCGCGGCATCTATTTGCAGCTTCGTTTGCGGAAGCCTGTCACCGGCGTTGGATTATGTCCGCCAGCTGTCGTCGATCTTGTCGACCCGACGCTTCCACGCTTCGAAATCGAACACGCCGGCACCGCCTTGGCTTTGCATAACCGAGAGATCGCGCTGGTGCACATCAACCACTTCTTGCGGAACCACCGTTGGATTACCCATGCCAAGCGTTGCAACCTGGATTTCGCAAGCGCGCTGCAGCGCCCACATCTTGACGAACATGCCCTGGATGCCCTTGTCCATCACGACCGGGCCGTGATTGCGCAGCATCAGGATGGTGTGATCGCCGAGGTTTTCGACCAGCCGCTCACCCTCTTCCGCGCGGACCGTCACACCTTCGAAATCGTGATAGCCGATCTGGTCCTGGAAGTTGCAGGCATAGAAATTGGTCGGCATCAGGCCTTCATTGTGGCTGCAAACCGCCATGGTGGCCGTGGTGTGCACATGGCAGATCGCATTGGCGCGCTCACCCAAATGCTTGTGGAAGTAAGCGTGCTGGGTGAAGCCTGCCTTGTTCACCATGTAAGGCGAGCCGCCGACATTGTTGCCTTCGACGTCGATTTTCACGAGGTTCGAGGCGGTCACTTCGTCATACAGAAGGCCGAACGGGTTGATCAGAAAGGTGTCTTCCTCTCCCGGCACTTTGAGCGAAATGTGATTGTAGATCGATTCCGACCAGCCGAGGTGGTCAAAGATACGATAGCATGCGGCCAGGTCCAGCCGTGCCTGCCATTCTTCCTTGCTGCATTCGATCGTCGGTTTGAGTTGGGTAGCCATTACGCCCCTCCATGGGTGTGAATCTCAGTCCACAGCCGTATCGCATGATTCCCGAGCACCATTCAAGGATTTCGCTTTGCCATGAGCCGAGAGCGCGGCTAGTCGCGCTAGATAATGAGCGACCCCGCCAAATCCCCTGCCTCCGAGACGAGCAGCAGCCATGCCAAGCTGATCCGTGGCAGCATTCCAGGACATCTGGTCTCGCAGACGCTGCCGATGATCATCGGTGTGGCCGCGATCATGTCGATTGGTCTGGTCGATGCTTACTTCATCGGACAGCTGGGCAGCGACGAGCTCGCCGCTATCGCCTTCATCTTTCCGATCTCGGTCGCGCTGACCAGCCTTGGCGTGGGCGTCATGGTCGGGATCAACTCAGTGGTGGCGCGGGCCTTGGGCGAAGGCGACCATGAGAAGGCGGCAAGGCGCGCCAACCTCGGAATGGTCTTCGCATTGATGAGCGGCGTAATCATGGGGCTGACCCTGTTCCTTACGCTCGATCCGATCTTTGCACTGATGAATGCCGATCCGGCGCTGCTCCCGATCATCCGGACTTATATGCAGCCTTATGCGCTCGGCTTTCCGCTGATCCTGGTGATCATGGGACTCAATGGTGTGCTGCGCGGTCAAGGTGAAGCGCGCAAGACCAGTTATATCTCGCTGACCTATGCCGCCGCCAATTGGATACTCGACCCGATACTGATCACCGGAGCCGGTGGGTACCCCGGCCTGGGAATCTATGGCGCCGCTCTGGCGACGATCATCGGCTGGGCGTTTGGTATCGGCATGGGGCTCTATCTGATGCGCGGTACATCACTGCCGCTCGATCTATCCTTGATCACAAAGGGCAAAATCCTTGAGCCTATGGGGGCGATCCTGCGGGTTGGGGTGCCAGCAGCCCTGTCCAACTCGATCAATCCGATCGGGCTTTCGGTCCTGACTGCTTTGGTTGCCTTGGAAGGACAGGCCGCAGTGGCCGGCTTTGGCGCTGCAGGCCGCTTGCAGAGCTTCGCGGTTGTCCCCTTGCTGGCACTGTCGGGGGCGATAGGTGCCATCGTCGGCCAAAACTGGGGCGCCAGAGAAATGGATCGGGCGCGTGAGGCAGCGCTCTATGCCTTCGGCTTTTGTGTGCTCTGGGGCCTCATCATTGCGATCGCCATGGTCGCCGCCGGCGAATGGTTCGCTGACTTCTTTACCGAGGAACCGGCGGTGATCGCGCAATTCGCACTCTATCTCGAGATTGCGGCCTGGGGTTATGCTGGCTTCGGCTTGCTGATTGTCGCCAATGGCATCCTCAACGCTGTCGGGAAGGCGACATTCGCATTGGTACAATCCTTTGCCCGCGTATTCTTTGTCATGCTGCCGGTTGCGTGGTTCCTTGGTGCAGCCTGGGGCTCTGCCGGAATGTATGCGGCGGAGCTCGCCGCCAATCTATTCGGCGGGGTCGGCGCCTTGCTGCTGGTCTATTGGATCCTCGGGAGAGGCCGGGCGAGCAAGGGTGGGCGGTGACCATTCGTTAACCATCATCGCGCATAGGTAAACCCAATTGCAATTGGGGGTTCGTGCGCCATGGATGACCTGCTGGCGGATTTCGTCGCAGAAACACGCGAAATGCTGGAGGCCAGCGAGGGTGAGATCATCGCCTGGGAAGCTGACCCGAGCGATCGCGCGCGGCTCGATACCATCTTCCGCTTTGTTCACACCGTAAAGGGCAATTGTGGCTTCTTTGATTTCCCCCGACTAGCCAGCCTGAGTCACGCCGCCGAAGACGCACTTGGAGATGTCCGATCCGGTCGCCGCACGGCCGACAGCGATCTTGTCACAGCCGTCCTGGCGGTTATCGACCGCATCGTCCTCATGGTCGATGCCATTGAGGCCGGAGACGAGTTTCCTGAAGGTGGCGACGACGAGCTGATCCAAGCGCTGCAGGTAAACGAAGCCGAGGATCTTGTGGTTGACGACCCTGCCGAGGCTGAGCCTATCGCGGCTCTGCCCGATGCGGAGAAAGTGGCACTCAAGGACGAAGCCATCGCCAGTCCGAAGAAACCGGAAGCCCAAGCCACGCAACGGACAATCCGCCTGCCGGTCGAACTGCTCGATCGGGTCATGAGTGGTGTTTCGGACATGGTTCTGGCGCGCAACGACCTGGCGCATCGTCTGCGTCAGGCTGGTACGCAACCGACCATTGACGGTCCATTTGAGCGCCTGACCACGATCCTGTCGGATGTCCGCGATGCGATCACTCGGATGCGGATGCAGCGAATTGAGACACTGTTCGGCGCCCTCCCCCGTCTTGTGCGCGACCTTTCGGGCGAGCTCGGCAAGCAGGTGATGATCGACCTCGAAGGCGGCGATGTCGAGCTGGATCGAGAGATGATTGAAATGGTGCGCGATCCGCTCACTCATATCATCCGCAATGCGATCGATCATGGAATAGAGCGCCCCTCTGACCGGCTGAGGTCAGGCAAGCGCGAGATTGGCCTGTTGTCGATCTCCGCGCGTCAATCAGGCAATACAATCTCGATCGTGGTCAGCGATGACGGTCGCGGACTTGATGAAGACCGGATCGCCGAAAAGGCGATCGCCATGGGTTTGCTCAACGCTGCTGAGCGGGGTCAGATGTCCCGCGAAAAGATCCTTCAGCTGATCTTCCAGCCGGGCTTCTCCACCGCTGAGACGGTCAGTAACGTCTCGGGCCGCGGGGTCGGACTGGATGTTGTGCGCGACAATTTGGAGAAGGTCGGCGGATCGATCAAAGTCTCCAGCACACCTGGTGTCGGTTCGCTCTTCACCCTCCAGATTCCGCTGACCCTCAGCATTATCGCTGGCTTGACGGTCGAGGTACATGATCAACGCTTTGCGATCCCGCAAAGCTATGTCGAAGAGATTGTCCACGCCTCTGCCAAGGCACTGGATCTGACCCGCGTTGGTGAAACCGCTCTCGTCACCTTCCGAGGGGAACGCACTCCCTGTCTGCAGCTGACCGAAGTACTTGGTCTTGCGGAAAGCGAGCTCGACGAAGCCGATCACTCTCTCGTGATGTTGCGCCTCGCCAGCGGCGACCTGTTCGCGATCGCAGTGGATCGGATCCATGCCCATGGCGACCTGGTGGTGAAGCCACTCGCCCCAGGGGTTATGCGCAGCGGGCTCTATGCTGGATCAACTCTGCTGGACGACGGTCAACCAGTCCTGCTGCTCGATGTCACCAACATCGCGGCGCAATATGAACTGCTTTCCGACGCTCGCACGCGTGTGCTGAGAGCCGAGAAATCCGACAATGTCGCCGACGATAACGACATTGCACATGCCATGCTGTTCACCGATCACGCTGGTCGGCGGAGTGCCGTGCGGTTGGAGCTGGTCCAAAGGATCGAAACGGTTGACGGCTCCGCTGTCGACGTGAGCTCCAGCGCGGCCCGAGCTGTTCTCGACGGAGTGATCCTGCCGCTGATCGGCCTGCCCGACGAATTCGAACCGAAGGGTCGCCTGCGTCTGCTGCGGCTGTCTGACGATGCTTGTGAGCTGCTTTATGCCGTGAAGGACATCGACGATGCCGTCCCACTCGAGAACCCGCTCAAGCCGGTGGCCGATGATCCCTTGATTGAGGCAGTCACACTGGTCGATGGGCAGAGCACCGTGCTGGTCGATGGGCACGAGCTGTTCGCCCGATTTGGTGAGCCGCCCGAGCTGACCTCCAAACCGCTTTGCCACGTTCCAGATGGTGAATGGGCCCGCACGATCCTCGGCCCGCTGATCCAGGCCGCGGGTTATGACATCGTCACTGGCGACGATGGTCATGCCGCCGCGAGCGACATTTCGATCATTCTCGACGATCAGGCAGAGGCTTTCGAAACGCCGGCCAATGTCATCCGTCTTCGCAGTCAACCCGATGCGCCGGACGATGACGGGTCGATCTATCGCTATGACCGCGAAGGTCTGATCGCTGCGCTTCGCAATGCTGGAGCAGGAGGTAGAGGATGAACAACCTGCTGGTAATGGCCACAATCGCAGGGCGTCGTTGCGCGCTCAATGCACGCGATGTCCAGTCGGTTATCGAGCTGGGCACGATCACGCCTGTTCCCCGTACACCTGATTTTATCGCCGGGATTACTGCGCTGCGCAGCCAAGCTCTGACGGTGATTGATTGCCGTAAGGCGCTGGGCCTGGATCCGAGCGATTATCCCACCGACACACGCGCAGCCGCGATCAGCATTGACGGCCATTCCTATGCGCTGATGGTCGATCACATCGAGGACATCACCACCGCGGTGGCAGAGCCTGGCGACGTGGTTGGCGGGTTTGGAGAGAATTGGTCCAGAGTTGCGACCGGAATGGTCGAAACCTCCAACGGTCCCGCGCTGCTGATCGACCTCGCCATTCTCATCAGTGGGCCAGAGGCGCAAGCCAATGCCGCTTAAGGCAAAAGTTACGGCTTTTGACTAAGCCAGAGCCGTTCGAACCAGGGGTTGTCATGAAAACGTGCCTTATCGTCGATGATTCAAGAGTGATCAGAAAGGTCTCGAGACATATTCTCGAGACGCTTGGTTTCACCGTGGATGAGGCGGAAAACGGCAAAATTGGCCTCGATCTCTGCACCGAGAACATGCCCGATGTCGTCCTGCTTGACTGGAACATGCCAGTCATGACCGGGATCGAATTCCTCACTCAACTGCGCAAGCGCCCTGGTGGCGAAAAACCCAAGGTTGTGTTTTGCACGACTGAGAACGATGTCGCCCATATCCGCGAAGCGATCAGCGCTGGCGCGGACGAATATGTCATGAAGCCGTTTGACCACGAGACGCTGCAGATCAAGCTGCAACTGGTCGGGTTTTCGTGACCGCGCCGCTGCGCCATTCGCGCCCTTTGTTGCGGCCCGAATTCAGAGCCAAGGCGACAACCCCGCCTGAGGTTGAAAAGCCGGCTATCCGGGTGATGATCGTCGATGATTCACTGACCGTCAGAACGATCCTCAAGCGCATGGTTGAAGGCCATGGCGGAATGGAGATCGTGGGCACCGCAAGCCGGGCCGAGCAAGCGATCAAGGACCTTCAAACCACCGAGACTGACGTCATCCTGCTCGACCTCGAAATGCCGGGCATGGGTGGTCTTGAGGCGCTTCCAGCAATCCTCAAGCAAGGCAAAGGTGCGCAAGTACTGGTGGTATCCTCGCTTACGGAAGACGGTGCCGAACACACTGTCGCTGCTCTATCGATGGGCGCCGCGGACACCATGCTAAAACCACGCCCAGGCGGCTTCAACGAAGAATATCGCACGCTGCTGCTCGACAAAATCGCAGCGCTTGGCGCAAGGGACAACCACAATGCCGCTGGCGCAGATCAAGCGATACAGGATCAAGCCGGGAACCCTGCCTCTCAGCGAAGCCGGGCTGGCAAGCGGCCCGAAGTTGTCGCGATTGGCGCTTCGACGGGCGGAATCCACGCGATCAACCAGATCCTGAAGACGCTGACGTCTGATTTCGATCTTCCGATCGTGATTACCCAGCACCTGCCGAGTTCCTTCATTCCTGTCTTTGCGCGGCAGGTTGAGATGGTCAGCGGTCGACGCACGCAGATCGCCGACGACGGGACCGAAATTCGCCCTGGCGAAATCGCCATTGCCTCCGGACAAGGTCACCTTGAAGTGCGGCGGGTTGGCGAGCGGCTGATTGCAAAGACAACCAACAAGCCGGCATCAAGCGGCTGTCTGCCATCGGTCGACCCGATGCTCAGCAGCCTGGCCAAGGCCTGCAACGGTCATGTCCTGGCGGTAATCCTGTCAGGCATGGGGCGCGACGGCCTCGAAGGCGCTTCGGACCTGGTCGAGCTGGGCGGCACTGTCTACGCTCAAGACGCCGAAACCAGCGCCGTTTGGGGCATGCCAGGCGCGGTAACCAAGGCGCAGCTGACAAGTCTTGTCGGCAATCCTGAAGAATTGAGCGCCGCCATCCAAGCGCAGATCGGTGCGCCGGCGTGGAAGTAAGCGAAGCCTCCCATCAGATCATAGCCGACTTACTGTCGTCTCACACTGGACAAACGCTCTCCGAAAGCCGCCGTTGGCGGATCAGCACAGCTCTGTCTGGCGTATTCCGACAGCATGGCATCAGCAATGTCGATCAATTGGTGTGTCTGCTGGCGCAATCGCAAAAATCGGACCTGGCAATCGACGTCGTCGAAGCATTGCTCAATAATGAAACCTATTTCTTCCGCGACAAGCCGACATTCGATCAATTGCCCGAAGATATCATACCGGTCATGGCACGCCATCGCGCTGATGCCAGACGGCTGTCGATCTGGTGTGCGGGCTGCTCGACCGGACAGGAAGTCTATTCGATCGCCATGATGTTCGCAGAACAGCCTGAGAAATGGCGCAATTGGTCAATCGACATTCTGGGCACCGATATCTCGCACCGCGCGATCGCGACCGCGAGAACCGGGCTCTACAGCCAGTTCGAAGTCCAGCGCGGGCTCAGCGTTACGCAGATGCTGCGCCACTTCACCGAAACCTCCGGAGGCTGGGAAGTGTCGTGCGAGGCGCGCAGTTTTGTTCGTTTCCAGCAGCACAACGTTCTCAGTAGCCCGCCAAACAGGCAACGCTTCGACCTCGTGCTGTGCCGCAATGTATTGCTCTATTTTGATCCACTGACCCGCGAGGCAGCGTTCGAGAATCTGCATTCGGCGCTCGCGCCCGACGGCTTTCTGATGCTCGGAGCCGGAGAGACGGTGGTCGGTCAGACTTTGGCCTTCACCCCCGCAGAAGGGCGGCCAAGCATATACCAGCCACTCTCACTTGGTCGGCAAGCGCCTTTGGCTGTCGCCAGTTAGGCCATGCAGCAATTTCAGATGATGGTCTCAACCCTCCTCAATCACGGGGGGAATTTACATTTGCTTAGGCATTTCCGTTTACTTCTCGCGCTTCGCAAGGCGTTAGCTGCGCCTTTTGCAGCCGGGGACAATCTGTGTCGCAAGTGAGCACCTCCAAGAGCAAAACGCCAGTCCAACTGGTGCTGATGCCTATGGCTGTGCTGTCGATCGTGTTTGCGCTGATCACCTTGGCCGTTGTCGCGAGCGACCGGATCGAAATGGTTTCTCCGACCGCGCTGCTGATCGCAGGATTTACGATCTACGGAGCAACCGTCTTTCTGCTCAGCCGGAACAGCATTGCCGAGGTCCGCGAGCTCGAATCTCACGGTATTACAGACAGCCTTTGCGACCTCCCCAATCGCCGTGCGCTGCACCAGGATATCGAGCGAAATCGCAATCCCGGAGACGAAATCGCCATTGCCTTGATTGACCTCGATGGGTTCAAGGCCGTCAATGATCACTACGGCCACTTTGTTGGCGATCAGTTGATCAAAGAGGCAGCCGATACCCTCAGAAACCATTGCGAGCCGGAGGCACGTTGCTACCGCCTTGGCGGAGACGAATTCGCGGCTGTGATGATTGGCCCGGTCGGCGGAACCATTCTTGAGGGCATGTGCCGGTCGTTCATTGAGCGGCTGTCCAAGCCGATCGCAATCGGCGATCGGCGGCTTTCAATTGGCGCAAGCGTTGGCTTGTCGCGCAGCTCGGAAGCAGAAGCGCTGAGCTCATCCGAATTGCTCCGCCGCAGCGATATTGCAATGTCGATGTCAAAGCGCGGCGGGAAAATGCGCTGCACTTGGTACAGCGAGAACTTTGACCGTCGGCGCGAGGCAGTGCGTGAGCTCGACGATGAATTGCGCGACGCGCTCGCTAACAGGGAATTTGAGCTCGCCTATCAGCCGCTGGTCGATGCGGACAGCGGACGAGTTGTGGCGGTGGAATCGCTGCTGCGCTGGACACGAGCCGATGGCGAGCAGGTCAGCCCGGCCGTGTTCGTTCCAGTCGCAGAGGAATCAGGCCTGATCAATCCAATTGGCGATTGGGTTCTACGCCAGGCAGTTCGTGATGCGCTCACTTGGGACAACATCACCCTGTCGGTGAACATTTCAGCGGCGCAATTGCGCAATCCCGAGTTCCCAATCCAACTCGGCCAGATACTCGAAGAAAGCGGCTTCCCGGCAAACCGGCTTGAGCTTGAGATCACTGAAACCTGCCTGGTGCTCGATCCGATTGTGGCGGAGCGCAGCCTTGGCATTATTCGAGGGTTCGGGGTCAATATCTCGCTTGATGACTTTGGCACCGGCTACGCCTCGATCGGCTTCCTGCGCCAATTCCGCTTCGAAAAGCTCAAACTTGATCGCAGCCTAGTAACCGAGGCCAGCGAGAATGATGGAAGCCGGGCCATGATGCTGTCGAGCATCGCCATGGCGCGCGCGCTCAAGATGGACGTGACCGCGGAAGGCGTCGAAACCAATGCGCAGGCCGATTTCGTCCGCAGCGCGGGCTGCGACCAACTGCAGGGTTGGCTCTACTTCAAGGCCATGCCGGCCGTAGAGGTTGATCAATTGATCGCGCAGCAAATCGTGCATGACCAATCGCTTCTTTCCGATTCAAAATCTTCAAATGGTGGGCAAGCCGCATGACCGATCTGAAGGACATTGCTGTCGATTTGGACTCAGAAGTTTCGCAAGACAAGAGCTCTCATACCGAAGACGCAAAGCGGTTCGCATTGCTCGAGTGGTTTCGCAAACTGACCATAGGTCGCAAGATCCAGGTCGTTTTCTACGGCAATCTCGCCTTTGCTCTGCTGGCCGGCCTGTTCGTTGTGGTGGGCTATTTTCAGCTCGCCGATCGTGCTGAGACGATCGCCGATAGGCACGATCATGCGCTGGCAGCCGAACAATTGGTGGTCGAACTGAGCGAGGCCCAACGCCATGCTGAAATGTTCATTGCAACCGGTGATCAACAACGCGCGCAAGCGGCAATGGCCGAGTTGACCTCAGCCACTGAAAAGACCGCTACCCTTCGCTCAATGGTTGCGGGCAGTGATGTCCAGGCGTTTGACCGCCTCGCGCTGATTGAAGAAGGGATGGCTGATTTCCGCCGCCAAATTGCCGATGCTGGCGCATCCAATCGCAACTCCGTCCGCAGCGAAAGCCGGGCCAATGAGGTGCGGGTTATCGGCGGTGCTGTGCTTGAGTCAGGTCGCGAGTTGGCACAATTGCTCGAAGCAGACGCCGATGCCACGGCAGATGCGGGATCATCCTATATCAGCACTTTGCTGCTGGTGTTCGTGGGCCTTGCCGCCTTCCTGACGATGCTCACACTGATCGCCCAGCGCTATTTCAATCGCAATGTCGGCGAAGCGATCGCCGACAAGACCGAACAAATGACTCAATTGGCGAGCGGCAAAAAGGATGTTCAGATCACCGGACAGGATCGCTCGGACGAGATCGGAGCCATGGCCCGCGCCATGGAAATCTTCCACCGTGCCGGACTGCGGTTGGAGCGGATGAGCCGCGAACGCGCGGAACGCGCCAAAGCTGAGCTGGAAGAGCAAACCAAGGTGCAGCTTGCTGCCGAGGAAGCCCGGCTTGAACGGCAGCGCGTCATTGCGCGGGTGGCGGATCAATTCGAACGGACCATTGGCGACGTCGTCAGCGGTGTTGCGGCCGCGTCAAGCGAACTCGAAACAACGTCGCGCAGCATGGCCTCGACCGCTGAGGAATCGAGCGAGCGTACCGCGGAAGTCTCATCCTCCATGGAAGTAGCCAATTCAGGCGCCACCGCAGCAGCAGCAGCGAGCGATGAATTCGCCATGTCGATTGGCGAGATCAGCCGCCAGGCTGCAAGCTCTGCCGAGCTTGCCCGTCAGGCAACAGACGCCGCGACCGAGGCCGATGCAACCATCTCCCAGCTGAGCGATTCCGCGGATCAGGTGGGCGAGATCGTCGAACTGATTCAGACGATTGCTCAACGGACCAATCTGCTTGCCCTCAATGCTTCGATCGAGGCCGCCCGGGGCGGCGAAGCGGGCCGCGGATTTGCGGTGGTCGCGAGCGAAGTTAAAGAGCTGGCTATGCAGACCAGTCGGGCGACAGAACAGGTCGCCGAACAGATCCGTTCGATGCAGGATCGCACCGGAGCCAGCGTCAGCGCATTGCGATCAATCGCCGGTCAGATCCAACAGTTGGAGACCACTGCGGTCTCGATCGCCAGCGCGGTCGATCAGCAGTCGGTTGCTGGGCAAGATCTAGCCCGCAGCATCGATCTGGCAGCGCGCGGAACCGAGAGAGTGGCCACCCATATTGTCGACGTGCGCGAATTGTCGCTCTCAACCGGGGCAGCGGCGCGCCAAGTCCTCGACAGCGCGACCGAGCTCGACCTGCAAGCCTCAAGCCTGCGTGAGCAGGTCAATGGTTTCCTTGCAGAAGTCCGCAATTCCTAGCGGTTTGAACCCACACTCCAGCGGTTTGGGAAGGTTACCTTAACCACTGTCGCTTAGCTCTTGGTTGTTAACGCCCTTTGGGGGAAGGCCAGGACATGACCAAGCCAGCGCAACAGGATCAGTTTGAAGATCAGGCCGTGCCTGACTTTGAGCTGGATATGTCGAGTGACGAGCTTTCCGAGCTCGACCAGATTGACGCGAGCGTGGGGCACGCACGGCATAGCCTGTTTGATCGATCTCGTTGGTTCCGAAACCTCAAGCTGAGCGGCAAGATTCAGACGATTTTCGGGACCTTCTTCGGAATAATCTTTGCGATCGTGCTGATTCTGGGTCTGGGATTGGCCCAGACCTATGCCCGCTCGATGACCATCGTGCAGAACAATTCAGCAATGCTGGAAGCCGTCGAACTGCGCACTGTCGCAGGCGACCTGCGCTACAATACGGCGCGCTATATTTTCGAGCAGGAGCCCGCGATTCTAGAGCGCCAACGCGAAGCCGTGCGAGCCGCTCTCGGGCACCTTGATGCGATTGAAGCTGTGGCAGCGGACGATCTTCGCCCGTTCCTTCCAGCTGTTTCGCGATTGCGGTCCGAAGTTGAGACCTACAATGCGACCTTTGATGAGGTTCGCAGCGAAATGCAGCGCAATGGGCGCAGCACAAGAGCGGTCGAGCTTGCCTATTCGATTTCGGAGATGGGCGACCAATTGATCAGCGATACGCGGATCTTGACCTCTGACTTGGCCAAAGTGCGGCAGTCTTCGCTTGATGCCACAACGTCATTCTTCATGTCGGTCGTCGGACTCTCGGCCGCGCTGGTGGCGCTCGCGAGCGTGATCCTGTTCCTCGGCCTGCGTTATCTTTCACGCGATTATTCGCGCAACATCACCGATATCACCAATGGGATGAGCCGCCTGGCAAGGGGCGATCGTCACTTTGCAGTGAATGGCCAGGAGCGCTCGGATGAAATTGGCGAGATGGCCAAGGCGCTGGATTTGTTCAAGCGCGCCAATCGCAAACTGGAAGAATGGGCCCGTGAACGCTCCGAGAGGGCGGAGGCAGAGATCGAGCTCCAGCAAGAGCGCCAGCGCGAGCGCGAAGAATTGGAGAGTCGCAAAGCCATGCTTGTCGAGGAACTTGCCGCTCAGTTCGAACACACTGTCGGCGAAGTCGTGCAGGGCGTTGCCACAGCATCGACTGAGCTGCAATCCACCGCCTCGCGCATGGCGACCACGGCCGAACAGTCGAGCGAACGCACAGATCAGGTCGCTCACGACATGCGCGAAGCGAATTCCGGAGCGACCGCTGCGGCTGCAGCGAGCGACGAATTCGCCATGTCGATTGGCGAGATCAGTCGCCAGGCGTCGTCCTCAAGTGAGTTGGCCCGCATGGCCAATGATGCCACCCATCAGGCCGACACCACCATTTCGGAATTGAGCGCTTCTGCAGAACAGGTCGGTGAGATTGTGGAGCTGATCCAATCGATCGCACGGCGCACCAATCTGTTGGCGCTCAACGCCTCGATCGAAGCCGCGCGCGGCGGCGAAGCCGGGCGTGGATTTGCGGTCGTCGCAAGCGAGGTCAAGGAACTCGCGATGCAAACCAGTCGCGCAACCGAGCAGGTCGCGGAGCAGATCCAGGCCATGCAAAACACCACCGGAGCGAGCGTCAGCGCGCTCCGGGCGATCGCGGGCCAGGTCGGTGAACTCGAATCGACTTCGATCTCAATCGCCAGCGCGGTCGATCAGCAATCAGTCGCAGGACAAGATCTCGCGCGCAGCATCGATCTGGCCGCACGTGGGACCGAAAAGGTCGCAGAGCACCTGGATGATGTCCGTGACCTGTCGCTCTCAACCGGGGCCGCCGCGAGCCAGGTGGTCGACAGCGCCAGTCAGCTCGAACAGCAGGCAGCGATTCTCAGCGAGCAGGCTGCGGCGTTCTTGCAGCGTGTGCGGACTGGCTAGGCCTGCTGATCGCGCCATTCGCGCTTGATCTTCTTGGCCAGGCTCCATTTGTGAACCTCCGTCGGGCCATCATAGATCCTGAAGGCGCGGACTTCGCGGAACAATTGCTCGACGATGGTGTCGCCGGTCACGCCAGTTCCTCCCATCGCTTGGACGCAGCGATCGGCTACCTGGAACAGTGTCTCTGAGACGAAGGTCTTGGCCATGGAGCTTTCGGTCGTACCAAGGTCACCGGTGTCGAGCACGCCCGCGCACCAATCGATCATCAGCCGGCAAGCCTGCAGATCAATCTTGTTCTGCGCGAGCATGAAGCCTACGCCTTCGTGATCGATCAGCTGCTTGCCAAACGCTGTGCGCTTGCAGGCATAATCGGTGGCGATCTCCTGCGCGCGCTCAGCCATGCCGAGCCAGCGCATGCAATGGGTCAGGCGCGCGGGAGCCAGGCGGATCTGAGCGTATTTGAAACCCTCACCCGCTTCGCCGAGCATTTGGTCAGCCGGTACGCGAAGATTGTCGATCGAGATCACGGCATGGCCGCCGGGCATTGAGCTATCGATCGTTTCCAGCACCCGCTCGGTCGTTATCGCGGGATCGGGCAGGTCGACCAGAAACAGGCAAGCGCCGCCCTCGCTGTCGGGCTCGGTCGATTTGGCCATGACTATCCCGACCATCGCGCCTTCAGCCCCGGTGATGAATGCCTTGCGGCCATTGATCACCCAGTGGTTGCCATCGCGCCGACAGGTCGTCTGCATCAGCGAGGGGTCAGAGCCAGCTCCGCCGTCTTCGGCGGGTTCGGTCATGAAGAAGGCTGAGCGCCCTTCCCCAGCCACCAGCGGCGCAAGGAAACGCTGCTTGATCTCATCGCTGCCGACCTTGCCGAGCAAGTACATATTGCCTTCGTCCGGTGCCATCACATGGCAGGCGATCGGGCCAAGCGGTGACAGTCCCGATTTGCGCAAGATCAGAGCGGTCTCAGCATGGCTGAAGTGCGAGCCATCCTCGCGAATATGCGGGGTCAGCAGACCCTTGGAGCGCGCCAGCTCGCGCAGTTCGCTGGCCAATTCATCCGTCGGGCCGTGGCTGTCGCAGCGCGGATCGCTCTCGTAGGGCGCGACATCGGTGCGAACGAAGGCCTCCACTCGGTCGGCGATTTCGATAGCGGCTGGCGAGAGTGCGGTCATGTTCGGCTCTTATCCTGTTCCAACGTGTCTTACTGCAAATGCGCGCTCGGAATAGGCCGCGGACCGCAGCGCCGAAAGCTCCAATAATGATAAGGTGACGCGCTATGCTTGAGGGGATGCGGTGATACCCCGGCGCGTGGTGAGATAGGTCGCAAAGCTCGCCAGCCAATGGCTGCCAGCATAATGCTCATCCGATACAGCCGAGATCCCGATCTGCTTGTGCAAACTGGCCGAGGCTTCGAGCGCTGGGATGCGCAGGTCATCTTCAGGCAAAGCGCTGGCGATGCCTTCCATCGCCCAGGCGCGGCTCAGATTAACCCCGTCGAGATGCACCAGCTTGCCGTCAGTCGCGTCGAGCACCACGCCGGGCTCGAGCCAATCGCCGCTGCCATCGGTCGGAATCTGGGGCAGAAAACGCGACAGCCATGCAGCAAACTCAGCCTTTGACAGGTCTCTTCGCATCAAGTCCGCTTCCATAAGGCATGGCGACAGAAAGTCCTCTCCCGAAGGTTCATAGGCGAGCGGGCAGTTCACATCGTTCGCATGGAATTTGAGTGTTTTGTCGACCAGCGCGCGCTCGAATTCCTGGTCACCTACGCCGCGCGCATAGTCGAGCATCAACCCGAATGCGAAGGCAGTCTGATTGTGGGTTCCGGTGCGGATTGGGTAAGACAGATTGGGGAGCCAGGCGAGAGTCTCACGGACAATTGCGTCTTCTAGCGGACGCAAAATCTCGCGCCATTCGGCCAATTGCGGATCCTCACTCTCGTCCAGCTCGAGCACCAATTGCAGGTACCAGGCGATGCCGTAAGGTCGCTCAAACGAGCCGCGATCCTCGCCCTGGTAATAGGATAGTTCGGCCGCCAGATTCTGCTCTGTGAAGCTCTGCGCCAGCGCGGCCCGGATCTCGTTGGCCAACGGTGTTTCGGGTCGCGTGGTCAGCATCCGGGTGAGCAGCCAATGGCCGTGCACTGACGAATGCCAATCGAAGCAACCATAGAATACCGGGGTCAGCTCGCGCGGCGGGCGTACATCTCCATCGGAAGAGAGCACATGCGCGATCTTGTTGGGGTATTCGCGATGAATGCAGTCCAGCGCCATGCGGGCGAAACGGTCTTCTACGCTCATCGTTATCTCCTCGCGGGCCGGCAATCGCGCGAAGCCATATCGATCATTGCGCCTGGGACGCAAGGCACCAGCATGTGGCCCATTAGATCACGATGAGGGAGGAAAAGCTGATGCAGCAGCCTAGTGCTGCGATGCTCGCCGACATTCGAGGTTCTGATCAAGCGCAATTCGATACAGCCCCGAGGGTGCCCGCTGTGAGTCAAAATAGATGAACTTCCCGTCCGGAGAGAAGAAAGGGTACGCATCTTTGGCCGGATGGTCGGTTATTTGGCGAACATCCGTTCCGTCCGCGTCCATCACGAACAGATCGGTCTCGCCCGATTCCTGATACCGGTCGGATGAAAAGACGATCGCATTTCCATCTGGCGACCAACTTGCATAGCCCTCCTCCGATGGCTCATCGGTCAATTGCGAAATCTCGCCGCTTGCAACATCAATGACGTAGAGATTGAAATCCGTAGCCGATTGGAAGTCATTACTGTCTTCCTGCCGGTGAAACAGGATTTGGGAATCATCGGGCGAAAACTGGCCATGCGCCTCATAGCCGTCAAAATCGGTCCAACGCTTCAGTTCTCCATCCGAAACACGATAGGTATAGATGTCTGACGCGCCGGTTCGATAGGAGTTAAAGAGAATGTGGCTTCCGTCCGACGAATAGCTTGCCAGCCATTCCCATTGATCGTCGGGTGCTATCTCTGTCGTATCACCCGTGACCAGATCGTATTCGACGATGTCTGTCTGGCCGTTCTCGGTTGGAAGGATATTGAGCAGCTTCTTGCCATCGGGCGAGAAGACCGCGCCATTGTTGAGGCCGGGAATTTCCTTCTTCTTCCCCGTCTTCAGATCGAACAGATAGAGGCCGCTTTCAGTCTCGCCGCGTCTCCAGCCGACCGCCAGACGTTTCCCGTCACTGGACACGCCATCATAGTAAAACTGCTCCATGTCGGGATCGGTCGCTACATGCTCGATAAGGCAGCCACCTGGATCCGCAGAGGTCTCAAATTGGAGCGTATGGCTGCTGACCGCAGACGCGCTCAAGAGCATTGCACTGCCCAAGAATATCTTCAGGTGTTTGCGCTGCATGGCTCATCCTCCCGGTTTCTGACCGGCGCCATGCATTTCCGCCAAACCTGTGTGCGCGGCGGCCGCACTCGCCGTCTCGATATTGAAGTTGCAGTCCTCTCAAGCTGGAGCCTAGCATGTGCTTGGTCGATGAGGAGGCCAACTCGGTTAGCAGGATACAGGCTTCGACAAAGGGCCAACGCGTTTTGATCTGAACCCGCCGCCAGATTGATAGCGCCGCTCAGGTAATGCTCTGGTTCGATGATATTTTGTGATCAGAATCGGCACGGCTTCGTGATCGACAGAAATTGACCGAGGAATCAGCAGCTAGAACGTGCGGGCAGATTTCTAGCAACTAGGCCAATGCATCATCCAGTGTTGCAAGAGTTCGCCGAATGGATGAGTTTGCTGACTATGACTGACTCGCAAGCAACTTCCCGCGCAAGAGAGGTAAATGGGAACGCCCAATTCTCACTAGGGTCGTGGATCGTTGCGCCAGATAACAACCAGATCACGAGCGATGTCACCACCATCACGCTTGAGCCAAAAGTCATGGCTGTCTTGGTTGCTCTGATCGAGCGCGGTGGGTCAATTGTCTCGAAGCAAGACCTTCTCTCCGAAGTTTGGGGCGGCCGCTATGTTGTTGAGGGGGTTGTAGCAAGGTCTATCTACGAGCTGCGCAAGGCACTCTCCAAAGCAGGTGATGACATTGAATACGTCGAGACTTTGCGGTCATCGGGCTATCGACTGACCGTTGCAGCGACCGAACTGCCTTCGGAGAATGGCGCGCAGATTGCAATGTCAGCCAAGCCAGAGGCGCAAGTGCAGCGCCGGAGCGGTTTGGCCACCAAAATTGGATTTCCCATCGCCGCCCTCGCCGCAGTTGGCATGATCATCTTTGGGTTCGTACTTTCTTCCCCGGACCAACGCATCGATCCGTCGCCTTTTGATCAGGTGAGAATCGAGCCAGGCTCAGCCCTAAAGGGACAAGAGAGTTTCCCGCGGCTTTCCAGGGACGGCAGCTTGGTGGCTTTCGTGAGGTATGATTCCGTTAGCCGTAGCAGCGAGCTTTTCGAGACCGGTTATGGGAAACAGGCCGCGCAAGCTCTGACCTCAATTCCAGGCCGGATTTTAGCCATCGCATACTCGCCAGATGGTGATTCTATTGCCTACTCTTTAGTCGAGGGGAATGGACCCGGCAGACGGTGCAGCGTCCAACTGTACTCGAAACCGCTCAACACCAGTTCGTTTCTTGCAGATTGCGGGATCTCAATGTTTGCCCATCTCGATTGGCATCCCGAACGGAAACAGTTGGCCTTGGCTTGGCTACAACCGGGCAGGACTTCATCGACAGTCGATTTGATTGATTTCGGCTCGGTCCCTGAACGCCGTACCGTTTTTGAAGCGACCGAGGAGCTTCCGCTCGCGCTGCTACCCAGGTTTTCTCATGATGGTTCGGCATTGGCCTTCGCCACAAGGTCCAATCCTCGCGAATCTGAGATCTGGCAGCTCAGTCTGAGCCAGCCTGCTGATGCCGAAGTAAAGGCCAAATTGCCCAATCCTGTGACAGGGCTGGATTGGTGGGACGGCAATTCCTCGTTGATTGTGACGCAACGCGATGATGCAACGGTCTTTAGTGAACAGCTTGTAATGCAAGGGGCACGTGAAGGCAGTCGTGAGCGGATTGGCCAACTCGATGATCGCTTCACCTTCCTCTCTACTAGTGCATCCAATGACCGCATCGTCGGCATTAGTCAGGCGGTTGACTTTGATCTGGAATTGGTTGCTCTCGGTGATCAGAAAGTCGGTCGACCGGATCTAGGCGCGCTTCAATCAACCTATCCCGATCTTCATCCAGTTATTTCGCCTGACGGGAAGCACGTAGCCTTTCGATCCTCACGCAGTGGTGCCTTTGAGATCTATCTTTGCGCGTTGAACTGCGCCTCGGCCCGACGGATCTCTCGATTTGGAGAGGACGGCGGTAACGCTGGCGTTCCCAGTTGGTCTCCTGACAGCTCCCGCCTTGCCGTCACTGCTGCCTATCCCAGCACATCAGCGATTGTAGTCTTTGATACGAGCTCAGGAGAGACGCTGTTCGAGGAATCGAGCGATGAAATCATGCGGTTCCCGGCATTCTCGCCCGACGGCGAATGGCTGATCTTCACGTCAAACAAGGTACGAGCGTGGGAGCCCTGGCTGCTCAACATTGAGACTCGCGAAAGAAGGCGGGCAGGCAATTCACTGAGTGACCGGGTGCTGCCCCTGGCAAATGGCGGGTACGCTGTGATTGATTGTCGATCGGGGGTCATCGAACTCAAGGATGCGGCGTGGCGTTCGACGGCGACCGTGGGCGAGCTCCGCGCTCCACATTGCTATCAAATCGAGGCACGCGGCGACCGCATCTACTTTGTCCGAGCACCTGAAACCGATGACGAAACCCTACGCGAACGTTTGGAATTGGTCGAATGGCGGATTGATCGCTTACCGCGCGTCCTCACCGACATTGCTGTCGTTGATGAGCTTCGGGGCTTCTCTGTCGCGCCCACCGGCGATTTTGCCCTGTTCTCCTCCGTTTCAGAGGCTGAGGGAAACCTGTACCTTGCTCGGTTTGAGAGCTCCTAGCGCAATCAAGCTAACGGAATGGCCACGATGATCGTGACGCATCATCAATCCATCATTTCCAGAAAGACAGCCTTCCAGAGAAGATAGAAGGGGCAAGCTGTATGGGAGAAGGGCTTTGCTAGCTGACGTCGCGATCATCTTCAGCCTCTTTGGATCCGCGCCGCTCGACATCATTGAGCCAGATGTCCAGAGCGCGGCATGCAGGCATCACGAAAACCCTTCGGAGTGCGCGATAAGGTCTCAGCAATGGCTGTTACTCTGGCGGAACCTTGGTCGGCCGCTTCGCGCACGGATTTATCGAGATATCTCGCAGGACAATTCGGTCATCACGGACGAACGGCAACAGTTGCTGTTTTGGCTTGTGACGAACTTCGGATACAATCGATTTACCGAGGCCGTCATACTGGCAAGGCACCCGTATCGAAATCCATCAGGCATCAAAGAACAGGTCGAACAACTCGCCGATGACGCGCTCGTCGTACAGGCTGAAGCAGGCGTTTGGGTGGTAACGACCGAAGGCCGGGATCTCGTCAATGCCATGCTCGACGCCAGCCGCAGACAAGTCGACGGTTATCTAACCCAGTTTGAGCCCGAGAGCGTCGCAAGGCTTGCTCAACTGTTGACGGGGATTGTTGACGCAGCCGATCATCATAACACCCCGGAATCGGCATTCGCAGCGCGGAGAAGCATGGCGCTCAGATTGAGCCAAGATCAGCCCAGCGATGCTGACCTCATCGCCGATGCGCTCCTGGACCTTATAGCCCTCAGGAACGTGACATCTCACAAGCCGCATGACCTTGGTCATGAGTTTCCGATCCTAGACAGCTTGGATGCCGAGATTTTGGTCGGGATCGAAGGAGGCAGTCGGAACTCTCCGGACTGGTGTCGAACCTATGAGTTTTGGATGCAGACGCCTTCCAACTGTTCGACGGCATACCAGACCCTTTTTGAGCATCGACTAATTGAACTGGTTGGAGCCAACTTTGCCACGACCCAAGCTGGTTCGGCATTGGTCAGTGCGAGCGCCCGTCAAGCTGACTTGGAGTTCTACACTGCGTGGGACTCACTTAAGCCGAGCGCATTCAATGAGCTGAGGCAAATCCTAATTGAATTCGGCGACGCCCAATCCGCTCAGTGAGCAGAGCCCAAGATTGGATTATGATGGCGTTTCATCATCAAACCATCATTTAGCCATTTCCCGACAAGCTCCCATCAAGCGCGAAACAGACGTCGGCTTGGGCCTTCATTCGGGATTTGGGAACAGAACAGATGGGGATTTCAACGGTGAGCGCGATCTGTCGTTCCTTCTTTGTGTTCGCATGGGTGAGTGGTGCAGTTCCTTTGGCAGCGCAAGAGGCCCAACCCCTAGTGAGCGAGAGTACCGAAAGCTTCGGGATCGGTGATGAAATCCCAGCCGCTGGCGTTTCCATCACCTCCATCCCCGGTTCATCGTCCTTCGAAATTGCGTTCGCAAACGCACGATCAAATCCCAATCAGCTGTTCCGAAATGTTGAAGGTGAATGGCAGCCCGTCGACGGCCACAGCCTCACCATCGCTGCAGATAGCACCTCGGCGCTGTGCCGGGCCCATATTGGCACCACTGGCCAGCCACTAGGCGTTGCTATCAACCAGCATGGTGAGCGGAATAAGCTGTTCGCAGCCAGTTCAACGACCCTGCTGCCGACAAGCATTGCCGATCGTGAAAGAGGCGACAACTATGACTGCCGATTGGGTGACTACAGCGGCGATGGCAAGCTGGATCTTGTCGTCACTGATCTGAATGGAGGGATAGACCTTTATCTTGCGAGCGGCGATGGGACCTTTGAATTGGCCAAGACCCAGCTCGATGGAATTGCGGCGAGGCCTTCCGGCGCAGCATCATGGGTTGATGTCGATCTTGATGGAGATCTCGACCTTTTCGTCACCCATCCAGGAGCGCCGGCCTCACTCTTTTTGAACAATGGGGGAGCTCTCTCCTCAGTTAATCAAGAAGCTCTTGGCGACCTGGGAAGCGCGCAGGGAATGTGGGTTGGAGCAAGCTGGGCCGACTATGACAATGACGGCGATCTAGATGTCTTCTTGACCAACTTAAATGGCCCCAATGCTCTGTTTGAGAACATCGGCGGCGCATTCCACCGGACAGGCTCCTCTCCCAATGAGAATATAGGCCAAAGCTGGGTCGGCGTTTGGGGCGACTATAACAATGACGCTCACCTCGATCTCTTTGTCACGAGTTTCGATAAGCCGGACGCTCTCTATCTGGGTGGCGATGGCGGAGAGTTCGTTCGCGAGAAGCACGTCAATGAGCGCGAAAGCTCAGGCGCTTCAGGAGCAGCAATGGCGGATTTGGATGGCGATGGGGACCTCGATATCGTCATCGCGCATTGGATTGGCTCGAACAATCGTTTGCTTTCCTCTAGAGGCTCAGAGCTCGGCAATTGGTTCCAGGTGCGATTGGCAGGTACCGAGGACAACCCTCAAGCCGTTGGGGCGCGGGTGGTGCTGGAAGCTGAGATTGGCGGAAAGCAGGTCCGGCAGACCCGGATAATCGGCGGTAGTGACGGCATAAGAAGCCAATCGTGGAGCATCGCCCATTTTGGCATTGGTCAGACGGCCCAAGTCGATCGGGTCGAAGTGTTTTGGCCAGATGGCGCGAAAAGCACGAGAGTGAATCTCTCAGCAAACCAGCAGATTGAGCTCGTCAAAGAAGCTAGCAAGGCGGGCGAGCCCGCTACGAGTTCGGGTTCCGCCAGTCCCTATGTCCAGCGGCTAGTCGTCTTCCTAGAGGGGACTGACGCATCGGCGGACGACCACGCCGAGCTGCTCAAGCTTCAGCAAGGCCATCTCGCCAACATCCGGTCCATGGCAGAAGCGGGCCTGCTCTATCTGGCTGGCCCGATAAGCAGCGACACCAACCAGCACCGCGTGCGAGGGATCTTGGTTTTCGGGCCACCTTCGGAAGAACTGCAAGCGCAAGTCAGACAGATTCTTGCGGAAGATCCGATGATCAGCGCTGGCCACCTGAAGCCCGAATACCGTGTTCTAACGTTCGAGCGTGGCAACTCATTGGCAAGTCCGATTGCTGCGCATCATTAAGGGGGATCAATGGAACAGCAGATCAATTATTTCGGCGCCGTCTTGGCAGCACTCTCAACATTCATGCTTGGAGCAGCCTGGTATTCGCCAGCGCTCTTCGGCAAGAAGTGGATGCGATACTCGGGTCTCAACGAGCATGCCATTGCCACAGCGAACAAGCTCAAAATCATTGCAATCAGCGCGGTCTGGAGCATCTTGAGCGCCTTCGCCTTTGCAGCCTTTCTTGGCGAGGCCGAGCTGCTCCCAGCATTAGCAGCGGGTCTGACAGCCGGTTTCTTCTGGGTCGCTGGCTCCTTTGCCATCAATTATGCCTTTGAACAGAAGCCGGTTGGTTTGTGGCTTATCAACGGCGGCTATCACACGGTTCAGTTTGGACTGTTTGGGGCGATCATTGGTGGAATGAACGGCTTGTAAAGCTAGCCGTACGGCAGCCTTGGATGAGCAAAATAGCGCGGAATTCCAAAATGACTTCACCCGACCAACATGCCGCCAAGATGATCGAGAACATGCCAGCCAAAACGGGGCGGCCGCTGTCAGAATGGCTCGCGATCATCCAGGATACCGGTTTTAGGAAGCACTCTCAGATTGTTGCGCAATTGAAGAATGAGCATGCCCTTGGCCACGGATTTGCCCGACTGATAGCGAGTGAATTTCTTAAGTCAGACACGCCGATTGACCTGGTGGCAGCGCAGTATTCGGGCATGAAAGCGCCGCTTCAGCCGATCTACTTTGCGATCGTCGAGTTCGCTCTGGCATTGGGTGAAGATGTCAAGGTGG
Organism: Erythrobacter sp.; assembly: GCA_965249945.1. GTDB lineage: Bacteria > Pseudomonadota > Alphaproteobacteria > Sphingomonadales > Sphingomonadaceae > Erythrobacter. The sequence continues at coordinate 3,142,524 of OZ252258.1, forward strand.
CGCCCAAGAAGAGTAGCGTCAGCTTGCGCCGAAAGACGCAATTCGCATGGGTCACGCCCGCTACACAAAAGCGAGTTGACCTTGGCTTGGCGCTCAAGGGCGAGGCGGCTTCCGAACGTCTTGAGACCTATAACGATATGTGCAGTCACCGAGTGAGATTGTTCGAGGTCGAGCAGTTCGATGACGAAGTGAAGGGCTACCTCAGGCTCGGATATGACAGAGCGGGATAGGGGATGACGACAGACAGGAATCTAGCGAGCTTGCAAGCGCCCCGTTGGCGCCCGGCAATTGTGTTCCTTTGGATCGCTGCTGGGCTGGTGCTTCCGATCGAGGGCGGAGCCGCTCACACTCTCCCCCGCGTCGAAGCGGTAGAACCTCAGCAGCAGACCTATCCCAATCTGTCGCCCAATGGACATTATCTGCTTTACTCGGCTGGAACGGGCTTCTCACTCAATCTCTATCGCCGTCATCTGGAGAGCGGCGAGGTGGTGCAACTGACCAATAATGAATGGGAGGACAGCGCAGCCTGCTGGTCGCCTGATGGGCAATGGATCGCGTTTCAGCGCGAAGATCCAAGCGGTAATCGTGATATCTGGCTTATCCGCGCCGACGGCAGTGGCGAGAGGAATCTGACAAACACCTCGGACCATCGCGAACAGCACCCTCGGTTCATGCCTGATGGGCGCTCAATCCTCTTTGATGGAAATCGCGAATCCGCCGGCAAAGTTGGTGAGCGAGAAGATTACGAGGTCTACCAAGTCTCGCTTGACGGCCGTGAGCCGATACGAATGACCGACAATCCGCACTGGGATTTGTATGGGGTGCCAAGCCCTGACGGCAAGTCGATGGCTTGGGTCCGTGCACTGCCGGTCACCGAAAAAGACGACCGTGATTATGAGGTCTTTGTCGTCGACCTTGAAACTGGAGCCAGCCGAAACCTGTCAGACCACCTGGGCTATGATACGAATCCTGACTGGTCTCCGGATGGGCAATGGATCGTCTTCGCGTCCGACCGCCACGCCAGCATTCGCGGTAGGACGGATCTCTTCATGGTCCGGCCTGACGGCAGCGATCTAACGCGTCTTACCGACAATGGAGGCACGTCAATGGCCTACGTGAGGCCACGCTTCGCCCCTGATGGATCCGCACTGTATGCAAGCCGTGTGGTGGCAGGACGGACAGACACCGTCAGGCTTCGGATAGCCGAGCCGCTGGATTGGTGAGCAAACCAATCCCGAAAGGCCACGTCAGAGCCCGTGATTAAGAGCCCCGGCGCACAGCTGCCATTGCTCAGTGATGCGGCTTCACTTGCTTCCTATTTGCTTCAAGTTTAAACGACAAAAGGCCCCGCTGGAAGCTGCGAGGCCTTTTTGTTGATTGTTCTCAGTAGGATGCTGGTTGCGGGAGTTGGATTTGAACCAAGTGCAGGCGACTGGGCTGCCGGGGGCAGTACACCAAGCCGAGCCTGAAGGTTATTCGATCCAAAGGATCGATCGCCGGTGGGCGACAGGCCCCCGCCTGCGCGGGGGCAGCGAAAACCTAAGCTCATTTCATTCGCTAACGTTTTCTGCTGGTTGCGGGAGTTGGATTTGAACCAACGACCTTCAGGTTATGAGCCTGACGAGCTACCGGACTGCTCCATCCCGCGTCAGCATATTGGCGCCCACAAGCGCCGGGCGCGAGCCATCCGGCTCGCTTGGCTTCCGGCCTTACGGCCGACGGGCAGTCACCCTTGCGAAATCCAGAGGATTTCGGGGCCTGGCCCGAACCACGCAAGACATGACCAAGCGTGGCAGCATCCAAGGCGCGAAGCCTAAAGACGCCAAAAGGGCCAACCCGAAGGCCAGCCCTTTGACAAGTGAATGGGTTTTTTACCGCGCAATCCGCTGGCTGCAATGCCTGGCGACGACCTACTCTTCCATGCCTTAAGACATAGTACCATCGGCGCAGTCTGGTTTCACGGCCGAGTTCGAGATGGGATCGGGTGGGTCACAGACGCTATGGCCACCAAGCAATGGAGCCAGCGGATGCGGGTTTAAATCGATGAACCACTTGAAATTCAAGGGGTTGGCAAAGGGCGTATCTGGCTGGAGAACTCCTCCATCGCAGACAGCCGACCCATTGGGCAGGACTGTCGTTGATAGTGCGAACTCTCAAGCGCGATCAGAACTATTAGGACCAGTTAGCTCCACACATTACTGCGCTTCCACACCTGGCCTATCAACGTCATGGTCTATGACGGTTCGAAGATACCTTATCTTTAGGGAGGCTTCCCGCTTAGATGCTTTCAGCGGTTATCCCGTCCATGCATAGCTACCCAGCGGCACCCTTGGCAGGATGACTGGTACACCAGAGGCATGTTCACCCCGGTCCTCTCGTACTAGGGGCAACTCCTATCAAGTATCGACGCCCACGGCAGATAGGGACCAAACTGTCTCGCGACGTTCTGAACCCAGCTCACGTACCACTTTAATTGGCGAACAGCCAAACCCTTGGGACCTGCTCCAGCCCCAGGATGTGATGAGCCGACATCGAGGTGCCAAACGATTCCGTCGATATGAGCTCTTGGGAATCATCAGCCTGTTATCCCCGGCGTACCTTTTATCCGTTGAGCGATGGCCCTTCCACGAGGGACCACCGGATCACTATGACCGACTTTCGTCTCTGCTCGACTCGTCAGTCTCGCAGTCAGGCAGGCTTATGCCATTGCACTCTCGCAGCCGGTTTCCAACCGGCCTGAGCCTACCATCGCGCGCCTCCGTTACTCTTTAGGAGGCGACCGCCCCAGTCAAACTACCCGCCACAGAGGGTCCCACTACCGGATAACGGTAGTTGGTTAGACATCAGAAAACAGCAGGGTGGTATTTCACCTATGGCTCCACTTGGACTGGCGCCCAAGTTTCAAAGCCTCCCACCTATGCTACACAACTCTTTCCTAATGCCACTCTGAAGCTGCAGTAAAGGTGCACGGGGTCTTTCCGTCTAACCGCGGGTACTCCGCATCTTCACGGAGAATTCAATTTCGCTGAGCATATCCTGGAGACAGTGGGGAAGTCGTTACGCCATTCGTGCAGGTCGGAACTTACCCGACAAGGAATTTCGCTACCTTAGGACCGTTATAGTTACGGCCGCCGTTTACTCGGGCTTCAATTCGGAGCTTGCACTCCTCCTCTTAACCTTCGAGCACCGGGCAGGCGTCAGACCCTATACGTCGTCTTGAAGCCGACTTAGCAGAGTCCTGTGTTTTTGATAAACAGTCGCTACCCCCTGGCCTGTGCCCCCCGCTAAAAGTTGCCTTCTAACGGGGCCTCCTTCTTCCGAAGGTACGGAGGCAATTTGCCGAGTTCCTTCAGGATACTTCTCTCAAGCGCCTTGGTATACTCTACCTGACCACCTGTGTCGGTTTCGGGTACGGTCTATACGGAGAGGCTATTTCCTGGAACCACTTGGCTGCCCACCCAATCCAATAAGGATGAACAACTTCCATGATCCGTCACACATCTCCAGGCCCACGAATATTTACGTGGTTCCCATCGACTACCCCCTTCGGGCTCGTCTTAGGGGCCGGCTAACCCTGCTCCGATTAGCGTTGAGCAGGAACCCTTGGTCTTTCGGCGAGAGGGCATCTCACCCTCTTTATCGCTACTCATGTCAGCATTCGCACTTCCGATACGTCCAGCGTCGGTTACCCTTCGCCTTCACTCGCTTACGGAACGCTCCGCTACCGCTGCAGTAAACTGCAACCCTAAGCTTCGGTGCATATCTTTAGCCCCGGTACATCTTCGCCGCAGGAACCCTTATTTAGACCAGTGAGCTGTTACGCTTTCTTTAAAGGATGGCTGCTTCTAAGCCAACCTCCTGGTTGTTTTGGGATTCCCACATGCTTTCCCACTTAGATATGACTTGGGGACCTTAGCTGTAGGTTAGGGCTGTTTCCCTTTTGACGACGGACCTTAGCACCCGCCGTCTGTCTGCCAGACAAGACTCGATGGTATTCGGAGTTTGGTTAGGTTTGGTACCGCTCGCGCAGCCCTAGCCCATCCAGTGCTCTACCCCCATCGGCATAAATCTGACGCTCTACCTCAATAGATTTCGCGGAGAACCAGCTATTTCCCGGCTTGATTGGCCTTTCACCCCTAAACACAATTCATCCGAGCATTTTTCAACATGCAACGGTTCGGTCCTCCAGTGCATGTTACTGCACCTTCAACCTGATCATGCCTAGATCGCCGGGGTTCGGGTCTAATCCAACATACTCAGTCGCCCTATTCAGACTCGCTTTCGCTTCGCCTACACCTAACGGCTTAAGCTCGCATGCTAGATTAAGTCACTGACCCATTATGCAAGAGGTACGCTGTCACCCCCTATGGGGCTCCAACTGCTTGTAAGCATCCGGTTTCAGGTACTGTTTCACTCCCCTAATCGGGGTGCTTTTCACCTTTCCCTCACGGTACTGTGTTCGCTATCGGTCATGTACGAGTATTTAGGCTTGGAGGGTGGTCCCCCCATGTTCAGACAGGATTTCACGTGTCCCGCCCTACTCAAGTCCTTTTACATCACTTTCACATACGGGGCTGTCACCCGCTATGGCCACACTTTCCAGAGTGTTCTGCTAGTTGAATAAAAGGCACTGGCCTGGTCCCGGTTCGCTCGCCACTACTACGGGAATCTCGGTTGATGTCTTTTCCTCCGGGTACTGAGATGTTTCAGTTCCCCGGGTTTGCTTCACCAAAGCTATATATTCACTAAGGTGATACCTTATCCACCTCTCCCAAAACCCGCGAACGGATGATGGAAGAAATGGTGAAGGTGGGTTTCCCCATTCGGAAATCGCCGGATCAAAGTTTGCTCACAACTCCCCGACGCTTATCGCAGCGTGCCACGTCCTTCTTCGCCTGTACATGCCAAGGCATCCACCAAATGCTCTTACCTCACGCTTGAGAATCCACACCATCAACGACAGGCCTGCATAAAAGC